>NZ_JAZDQE010000001.1:0-764673 GCF_037963805.1 Cohnella sp. 56
GCCCGCCTCAAGATGAGATTTCCCAGTATGTAAGACCCCTTGGAGAACACGAGGTTGATAGGCTCGGGGTGTAAGCACAGCAATGTGTGTAGCTGACGAGTACTAATCGGTCGAGGGCTTATCCTAACTTGTCCGTTCAATTGACGGACAGACGGCAAGCCGCACAGGCAAGAGAATTTCTAAGCGCATCTTCGTTTCGCATCCGGTTTTCAGGGCGCAAGCTCTGTAAAGCTGCGTACTGGACAAGCTCCGGTCGCAAAGTGGCGTGGCGGCGTAGCTCAGCTGGCTAGAGCGTTCGGTTCATACCCGAAAGGTCGGGGGTTCGATCCCCTCTGCCGCTACCATCTCTTTAATTCTCGTGGAGGCTTAGCTCAGCCGGGAGAGCATCTGCCTTACAAGCAGAGGGTCGGGGGTTCGATCCCCTCAGCCTCCACCATTAGATTTAACCACATGGAGCTGTGGTGTAGAGGCCTAACATGCCTGCCTGTCACGCAGGAGACCGCGGGTTCGAATCCCGTCAGCTCCGCCATTTTAAATGGCAATCTTTACGGCTCGGTAGCTCAGTCGGTAGAGCAGAGGACTGAAAATCCTCGTGTCGGCGGTTCGATTCCGTCCCGAGCCACCATTCATTTCCGGTATATGCAAGCCTGTTGGTGCGCAAGCTACCGGGGATCGGGTTCATGACGTGGAGGCTTAGCGAAGTGGCCAAACGCGGCAGACTGTAAATCTGCTCCCTCTGGGTTCGGTGGTTCGACTCCATCAGCCTCCACCAGTTACCCGAGCCATTAGCTCAGTTGGTAGAGCACCTGACTTTTAATCAGGGTGTCGAAGGTTCGAGTCCTTCATGGCTCACCAGTTTAAAACGAAGCAGACGCGTAGTCGTCTGTTTTTTTGTGTTTTCAAGAACATTCGGATATCTCCGTATGAAAGGCGTGATATGCAGGGAAGGTTAAGCGCATCCCGTCCATTCGGAGGAATCGGTATGAAATATCCCTATGTATTCGTATTAGCCTTTTTATGCGTGTTCACTCTCGTTCCCCTCGTCCGGTTGCTGGCCATAAACATCGGATTCGTCGATCGGCCAACCGCGCGCAAAATACATAAAGTCCCCATTCCGCTCAGCGGCGGCGTCGCAATTTATGCGGGCGTTATTATAACGGCGGCAGTCTTTATGCACGACACTTTACTATTTAAGGCGGTAGCGACCGGCGGTGCGGTGCTGGTGCTGATCGGATTGGCGGATGATGCATTCAAGTCCAGAGGACGCGATTTTCCGGTATGGCCCCGCTTGATCCTTTACACGATCGTCTCCTATATTCCGTATGCGTTCGGCATTGCCATCAAGGGCGTATCCTCCCCCTCAGCGGCGTCGATGATATTGTTTAGCGATAGCTGGAGCATGATATTCACGATGCTCTGGGTGTTCGCTCTCATTAACATGCTGAACTTCATCGATGGCGTGGACGGGCTGGCCTCGGGCATAACGGTCATCTCGTCGTTAACACTGTTCGTCGCCTCGCTCGTCAGCCACCAAGAAGTCACCTCTCTTGCAGCGCTCGCCATCGCGGGGGCATGTCTCGCTTTTCTGGCGTATAACTTCCATCCTGCCCGCATTTTTATGGGGGACGCAGGCGCTACTTTTCTGGGCTACATGCTGTCGGTGATCGCGATGGACGGTACGCTCAAGGGTGCGACATTTTTATCGCTGCTCGTGCCGCTGCTGGCATTGGGCGTCCCTATATTGGATACGGCCATTGTCTTTGCAAGGCGGCTGCTCCAGGGCAAAGGGCTTCATCATGCAGATAACCTCCATACGCACCACAGTCTGATGAAGTGGGGATTGTCGCAGGTGCAGACGGTGTCGTTTCTTTATCTGATTGCTGCCGTATTTGCGCTGTTGTCCGTCGTTATTGTATTGCTGCTGCATCCTATCTGAAGCATGCGCTTGGCCCGTCCGGAGTCCGATGTGGTACAATGTGGCTAACGCCAGGCAGACGAGGGGCTCGCAGGATGAACAATTCTAGGCTTCAACAGTTGCAGCAATTGATGAACGCGCCTGTAGAGAGCGTTACCATGACGAAGGCGGAATGGACCAAGGCCGGCGGTGCGAAGCTGCCGGAGGCGGGCGATCATCTGCAGCTCGAACGTTTATTCCTCCTCGTGACGAAGACGGAGAGCAATCAGCTGCAGGTGCTCCGGGCGCAGGCTGAGCTGACGCCGCTGGAGAAGGAACTGCTCAGTTGGCTGGCCAAATATGGCTCAATGTCGAAGGCGGGCAACGTCAGCGCCTCGGAGCTGGAGCGTCAGACGCGTCGGCTCGGAGAATGGCTGCAGCAGTCGATCGACGCCGGCGAGTGGAGGCTGGAAATACCGGAGAGGTTCGAGCTCCACCACCGGCTGTTCGACGGGATGATTCCGTTTCTGCTGATGAGCGAGCAAGCGGAAAATCGGGAGCCCTCCTACGGTGAACTGGAGAAGGTGCTCCGCTCCTATCTATCCGACGATATGCTGCTGATACCGCTCCGGGAGAGAGAATGGCTCATCCTGGGCACCGATCGTCTGCTCGCAGAAGTAGAGACGAACGAAGCGGATCTGATCGAGCGCGGCGAGACCAAGGAGGCGCTCGTATCCCTCGCTACGGGGCTGCACCAGATGCTCACGGAGGAATGGGGCGGCGATTGCCACGTCGCGGTCGGCGAACCGATCATCCCGACAGAGAGCCTCGTCTACGCGGTCGCGATGCTGAGGGAGACGATCTATCTGGGGCGCAAGTTCCATGTAGGCATGCACGTGCATATGCCGTGGCTGGTTCACCTGGAGCGGCTGCTGAGCGGCATTCCGGAGCCCGTCAGGGCCAGATTCATGGACGAGATGTCGGGCAGGCAGGACTTGTTCACGGATCCGGAGACGGTATCGACGCTGGACGCTTTTTTTGCGATGGACTGCAATGTGAGCGAGACGGCCAAGCGCTTGTTCATTCACCGCAACACGCTGCTGTACCGGCTGGATAAGTTGAAGCAAGAGGCGGGCTTGGACGTCCGTTCCTTCAACGATGCCATATTGGTGCGGCTCCTCATGCTATTGTACAAAGTTACGAAAAGGAAATGAATTTTTTGTACGGATTGTGCATAGTCAGTCGTCACGGTCTAAGGTAAGATAAGAACGTACCTTAAACGAAGCGTTAGGGGGAACTTGCAAATGGCAGGCGTACGTTTAGAGCATGTATACAAAAAATATCCGGGTTCCGACAAGGCATCGGTAACCGACTTTAATCTCGACATTCAAGACAAAGAATTCCTCGTGCTGGTCGGCCCGTCCGGTTGCGGCAAGTCGACGACGCTGCGTATGATCGCAGGCCTCGAAGAAATCTCCGAAGGCAAGCTGTACATCGGCGACCGCGTCGTGAACGACGTCGCGCCGAAGGACCGCGATATCGCGATGGTGTTCCAGTCCTACGCGCTGTACCCGCACATGAACGTATATCAGAACATGGCATTCGGCCTCAAGCTCCGCAAGTTCCGCAAGGACGAGATCGATCGCCGCGTACGCGAAGCTGCGCGCACGCTGGAGATCGAGCATCTGCTCGACCGCAAGCCGAAGGCGCTCTCCGGCGGTCAACGTCAGCGTGTTGCCCTGGGCCGCGCTATCGTACGCGAACCGCAAGTGTTCCTGATGGACGAACCGCTGTCGAACCTCGACGCCAAGCTGCGTACGCAGATGCGGGCGAACATCTCCAAGCTGATGAAGCGTCTTGAGACGACTTGCATCTACGTAACCCATGACCAGACGGAAGCCATGACGATGGGCGACCGCATCGTGGTCATGAAGGACGGCTTCATCCAACAAGCAGCTACGCCGGATGAGCTCTACAACCACCCGGTCAACCTGTTCGTAGCAGGCTTCATCGGGGCTCCTGCGATGAACTTCATCACGGGTCAACTGACCGAAGAAGGCGGCGCCGTTCGCTTCAAGGCAACGGGCTTCAACGTCGTCATTCCGGCTGGCAAGGCACAACTTCTTCGCGACAAGGGCTATATCGGCCGCGAGATGATCATCGGCATTCGTCCTGAAGATCTGCACGAAGAGCCGGTATTCATCGAAGCTTCTCCGAACTCCGTCATCAGCGCCAGCATTGAAGTTTCCGAGAACCTCGGTCACGAGATGTTCCTGTATCTGAACGGACTGGGCAAGGACAACGTCATCGCTCGTGTCGATGGCCGCTCCCAGCTGCAAGAAGGCCAGAACATTAAGCTTGCGGTCGATATGAACAAGATTCATCTGTTCGACAAAGACACCGAGCTGAACATTCTCGAAGCTTAATTTACGGCTATTATCGGATCTATTATAAAAAGAGGCCTGGCATCCACCCTTCGGGGCAGGATGCCAGGCCTCTTTTGCATGCGGGCAACGCCAATCCTATATCCCCGCGCCGTCGGCGAACTGGAACTCCTCGCCGGATTCGAACTGGCTCAACACCTTCAGACGGAGCGACTGAAAGTCAGGTCCGGTCTTTTTGCGCGGATAGGCGAGCTCGACGGGAACGATGGTGCTGATCTCGCCGGGACGGGGCTTGAGGATGACGACACGATCGGCGAGAAATACCGCTTCGTCGATATCGTGCGTAACGAAGATCATCGTCGTCTTGTTCGTGCGTCAGATATCTAGCAGTATCTCCTCCTGCATATGCGCGCTGGTCGTCTGGAACGGCGGCTCGGCTTCCGCCCGCGGTCCGGGCGAAGGGGGGCGCACCCTGCTTGAGGCGGCGCTCGACGACGATCTGGCCGCGCCATGGCGGCCGCTTCGCCCTCGAAGAAAGGCTGGGCGAGGTAAGTGCAGACGCGCTCATCGTGCAGGGCGGTGCGGACCGCGAGACGCTGCTCGCGCAGCACGGAAGCTTCAGAGCCGTCGCGCCGCAGCAGCAGTTCCATGATATCGAGCGAGCGAATCATACGTTCAACGTCACGCATCCGTATGCAGGGACGACGCCGGAGCTAGAGAAGGCGCTGGTCGAGACCATCGGCTTCCTGCGCGTCCGGCGGTTGCCTTGACGCAGGGTGAGCAGGCGGGGCGCTTCCGTGTGGGTCATATAGTCCCAGTTAGGAACAAACGAGCGTGATGGTGACGGCGAGCGTGCCAAGTAGTCTCGGGTAGGAACAAACGAGCACGATGGTGGCGGCGAGCGTGCAAGTAGTCTCAGGTAGGAACAAACGAGCACGATGGTGGCGGTGAGCGGGCTAAGTAGTCTCGGGTAGGAACAAACGAGCACGATGGTGACGGCGAGCGGGCTAAGTAGTCTCGGGTAGGAACAAACGAGCGTGATAGTGGCGGCGAGCGGGCTAAGTAGTCTCGGGTAGGAACAAACGAGCACGATGGTGGCGGCGAGCGGGCTAAGTAGTCTCGGGTAGGAACAAACGAGCGTGATGGTGACGGCGAGCGGGCTAAGTAGTCTCGGGTAGGAACAAACGAGTGTGATGGTGGCGGCGAGCGTGCCAAGTAGTCTCGGGTAGGAACAAACGAGCGTGATGGTGACGGCGAGCGTGCCAAGTAGTCTCGGGTAGGAACAAACGAACGTGATAGTTATGACACATATATTAGATGAAGGCGAGGAATTGCCATGACAACCGAAGCGCAAACGGCGCTGGCCGCAACCGGTCTGCTGGGCAGCTGGAGAGCGGAGATCGGCTGGTCCAGAGAGGCCGAGTCGACGATGGCGGAGCGCGATACGACGCCGTTCTTCGAGGCATTCACCGCGCAGCACCGGGGGACCTGAACCGGCCGGCGCGCCCCGGCCGCGGCAGCCGAACCGAATAGCGACGATACAGACCGAGCCAGCCTCTTATGAAGAGCGCTGGTTTTTTTTATGCGGACGGCGCTCGCGTCCGCATCGCGCTTCATGCCGCCGCCTGTCCGCGCCGCCTGCGGTTTGCATTGATTTCCTCCCTTATTTTCGTTACGATGATGAAGATGAAGAGTGCGTTGGAGGGAGCTGTACGATGGCTAAAAAAGTGAAGGTATCCGAGCTCGTGCAGCAATTTCAACTGGAGGTCGTCGCCGGCTCGGAAGGCATGCGGCGCACGATCGTGACGGACGACTTGAACCGGCCGGGCCTTGAGATGGCCGGCTATTATGATTATTATCCGGGCGAGCGGACGCAAATTCTCGGCAAAACGGAGCTGGCGTTCCTCGAGCGGCTGACGAGCGAGGAGCGTCTGGAGCGGATGCGGCATATTTGTGCCGAGGAGACGCCGTGCATCATCATCACGCGCGGCCTTGATGCGCCGGAGGAGCTGATCGCGGTAGCGGAGGAGCGGCATCTGCCGGTGCTGCGTTCGGGTACGGCGACGACGACGCTGCTGAGCCGGATCACCAACTTCCTCGAAAAGAAGCTGGCGCCGACGACGACGATCCACGGTGTGCTCGTGGACGTCTACGGCGTCGGGATGCTGATTATCGGCGGCAGCGGCATCGGCAAGAGCGAGACGGCGCTGGAGCTGGTCAAGCGCGGCCACCGGCTCGTGGCGGACGATGCCGTCGAGATCAGGCAGACTGCCGATAACTTCCTGTACGGGAGCGCGCCGGAGCTGATCCAGCACTTGCTGGAGATTCGGGGACTCGGGATTCTGAACGTCATGACCCTGTTCGGTGCCGGCGCCGTACGGAACACCAAGCAGATCGGGCTCGTCATCAGGCTGGAGAATTGGCAGCAGGACAAGCAATACGACCGCCTGGGGCTGGACGAGGAGACGACGCGGATCATCGATACGGACGTGCCGCTCGTGACGGTGCCCGTCCGTCCGGGCCGCAACCTGGCTGTCATCCTCGAGGTGGCGGCGATGAACTACCGGCTGAAGCGGATGGGCTACAACGCCGCGCTGCAGTTCACCAACAAACTCACCGAAGCGATCGCCGACGAAGACAACGAATAATCCGCGCTGGCGGTTCTATTCGGAATAAGGCTTTAGAGACGGAGGATACTCATGTTGCTGCCCATGCGGCTCGAATCGATTGCATTTCATCTGGGTCCCATCCCCGTGCACTGGTACGGGCTTATCCTCGGCACCGGTGCGCTGGTCGGGCTTCTGCTCGCCATCCAGGAGGGCAAGCGGTTCGGCTTGTCCGCCGATTTTTTCCTGGATCTGATGCTGTACGGCGTGCCGTCGGCGATCATCGCCGCCAGGCTGTATTACGTATTGTTCAAGTGGGACTACTACAGCAAGCACCCCGGCGAGATCGTTCAGATCTGGAACGGCGGCATCGCCATCTACGGCGCGCTGATCGGCGCGTTGCTATGCGGATTTTTCTACTTCCGGCACAAGGGCTATTCGTTCTGGCGGGTCGTCGATATATGCGCGCCTTCCCTGCTCGCAGGCCAGATGATCGGACGGTGGGGCAACTTCGTCAATCAGGAGGCGTACGGCGGGCCGGTGACTGGGACGTTTCTGAGCAGCGAGCTACATCTGCCGGCCTTCATCGTCAGGCAGATGTATGTCGTCGACGCGAACGGAGCGGCGGCTTATCATCACCCGACCTTCCTCTACGAGTCTCTGTGGAGCCTGCTCGGGCTGGTCGTCCTGTTCGTGCTGCGTCGTCAGAAGTTCCTGCGCAAAGGCGAGCTCTTTTTTACATACTTCATCTGGTATTCGATCGGCCGCTTCTTCATCGAAGCGCTGCGCACGGACAGCCTGGCCTTCAAGGGACCGGACTGGCTCGCATCGTTGCTCAAGGCGCTGTGGACGCCGATGGGCTGGATGTTCGGCGAGCAGGGCGCGCTCGATCCGGCTTACGGCAATGTGCGCAGCTCGCAGCTGCTCGCGCTGCTGATCGTCATCGCAGGCATCATCGCGATCGTCGTATGGCGCATCTTGCAGCCGAATCGCGAGCGCTACCTCGACCCGCTGATCAGCTACAAGACGAACGACGCGCCGAATGGAGAGGCCGGGCCGACCGCCTCCCCCGCCGTTGCCGCCGTTCCCGCTGTTCCCGTGCAAGACCCCGTCCAACAGGAGCGGGAGGAAGAAAGGAAGCCTGCAGATGAGTCAGACAACCGGCAAGACCGAAAAGAAGATTGAGGCGGTACTGTTCGATCTCGACGGCACGATCGTGGATACGAATGAGCTGATCATTCAGTCGTTCCTGTCCTGCCTGCAAGGAATCGTGCCGCCGGAGTTCGGACGCGAGCAGATCATTCCGATCATGGGGCAGACGCTTGTATCCCAGCTGCAGCAGTTCTCGGGGCGTGAGCAGGTGGAAGATCTGATCGCCGGCTATCGCGCTTATAATATGGCGCATCACGACGACATGGTGTCATTGTTCCCGGGTGTGCTTGAAGTCGTGCCGATGCTCAAGAGCGCCGGCCTGAAGCTGGGCGTCGTCACGACCAAGATGCGGCCGACGACGGAGCGGGCGCTCAAGCTGCTCGGACTGTACGATTATATGGATACGATTGTGACGCTGGACGATGTCGAGCACGCCAAGCCGCATCCGGAGCCGGTCGAGAAGGCGCTGCGCGCGCTGGACGTCGCGCCGGAGCAGGCGATCATGGTCGGCGACAGCACGGTCGATATCGGATCGGCGCTGGCCGCAGGCAGCTATGCGGTAGGCGTCTCCTGGTCGCTCAAGGGAGAAGCGCCGCTGCGGGAGGCCGGCGCGCATCGCATCATACACGATATGCGCGGGCTGCTGCCGCTTTGCGGGTTGGAGGGATGAACGGTGCGGAGAGTCGAGCGGTATCCGGTCGAAGGGCCCAATGCGTTGTGGCAGGTATATCGTACCGTATCGCGGCTTAAGGCTGTCCGTAACTTCGTTTTTATCCAGATCGCCAGATACTGCCCGGAGCTCTCGGTCAAAAATTGGATTTATCGACATGTGCTCGGCATGAAGGTCGGCAAGGAGACGTCGTTTGCGCTGATGGTGATGGTCGACGTTTTTTTCCCGGAGCGGATCACGATCGGGGACAATTGCATCGTCGGCTACAACTCCACGCTGCTGACGCATGAGTACCTGATCAAGGAGTACAGGCTCGGCGACATCGTCATCGGCTCGCATGTGATGATCGGCGCCAACGTGACGATTCTGCCGGGCGTGACGATTGGGGACCACGCCGTGATCGCGGCGGGCTCGGTCGTGCACAAGGATGTGCCGGCGCATGCGCGCGTCGGCGGCAATCCGCTGCGCATGCTCGGGACCGCAGATGAGCCTCCCCGGGATGTGCCGGACGGTGCGGGCGGACGGGACGTCGAAGAACCGGCGATGCTGTAGCCGCATCCGCGAGGAACTCGTTGTCCATGATGCGTCCGAAGGGCGAGCGCAGCCCGACAAGTATTAGAACCGAAGGCGATGTTTCGTCGGCTTTCGGTTTTTTTTATGCCCCGGGCCGTCAACTTGACGACTGAGGACGGTCGTGATAAAGTGAACAATATCTTTATTTTGGCAGTATGGTAACATGGTATCGCTTTAACGCGATGAAGTATTGGCGGCTGGTCCGCTTCAATTATAGCGAGGTGTCTACCAATGTCCAAACCCAAAGGCTTCGAAAAGCCGATCGGCGTCAAGGACTATCTGCCTCATGCGGTCGCGAAGCTGCGGCGGATCGAGCATGAGGTGCTCGATTGCATGAGGGGCTGGGGCTACGAACAGATCATGACGCCGACGATCGAATATTACGATACGGTCGGCGTGGCGAGCGCGACTTCCGATCAGAAGCTGTTCAAGCTGCTGAACCAGCGCGGCACGACAATCGTGCTGCGCTCCGACGTCACGGCGCCGATCGCCCGCGTCGCGTCGTCGCTGCTCAAGGAGCAGGCATTCCCGCTGAGGCTCAGCTATCATGCCAACGTATTCCGCGCCTTCGAGGAGGAGGCCGGACGGGAAGCGGAGTTTTTCCAGACTGGCGTCGAATTGATCGGCGATCCGTCGCCCGAGGCGGATGCCGAGGTGATCGCGCTGGCCATCGCTTCGCTCAAGGCGGCAGGCGTGCCCGCATTCAAGATGGCGGTCGGCCATGTCGGCTTCCTGAACGGGCTGTTCGGCGATACGCTGCCGGGCCGGACCGAGGCGCAGGAGCAGCTGAAGGCATGCTTGCTGCAGCGCGATTATGTCGGCTACCGGGCGGTCCTTCGCGAGCTGCGGCTGGAGGAGGATGTGCTGCGGGAGCTTGAAGGCTTGCTGCGTCTGCGCGGCGGACAGGAAGTGTGCGATCAGGCGCTGCAGCTGCGCGTGAGCGACGATGCGCGGGAGGCGATCCGGCATCTGTGCGAGATGTGGGACGTGCTCGGCGCCTACGGCGTGCAGGATCAGGTGCTGATCGACCTGACGATGATCGGTGATTTTTCCTATTATACAGGCATGACGTTCGAGGGCTACGCCTCGCAGCTCGGATTCCCGGTATGCAGCGGCGGCCGCTACGACAACCTGCTGGCGCAGTTCGGCCGACCGGCGCCCGCGACCGGCTTCGCGCTCAAGACGACGCGGATGCTGGAGGTCGCGGTGGGTGAGCAGGAGACGCCGGAGCGGGTGCTGATCCGATATTCGCCGAATCGCAGAGGGGACGCGCTCAAGGCGGCGGCCCGGCTGCGCGCCGAGGGGCAGACGGTCGTGACGGAGGGGATCGGGCAGCTTGGAGCGGTCGCGGCCGGCCTCAACGGCGGCTCGGCGGCTGCTGACGGCGACCGCGCGCATGCGGCCGCGACGGCGCCGGGCTCCAGGCATCGGGGCGACGCGTACGACCGGGTGCTGACATTCGAAGAGGGCGGAGGAGATCCGGTATGACGGACGGCGGCACGGTACTCAAGGTTGCGATGCCCAAGGGGCGTATCTACAAGCAGGCCAGCAAGCTGTTCCGCCAGGCGGGACTGCCGATTCCCGAGGACTTCGACGATTCGCGCCGGCTCATCATCCCGGTCCCGGAGGCGAACATGGAGTTCATCATGGCCAAGCCCGTGGACGTGCCGACCTACGTCGAATATGGCGTGGCGGACATCGGCATCGTCGGCAAGGACGTGCTCATGGAGGAGAACAAGGACGTCTACGAGCTGCTGGACCTGGGCATTGCCAGATGCCGGATGTCGGTCATCGGGCTGCCGGGCTGGGAGCCGGTCATCCATCCGCGCGTAGCGACGAAGTATCCGCGGGTGGCCTCGCAATATTTCCGCGAGCGCGGCCAGCAGGTCGAGGTCATCAAGCTGAACGGCTCGATCGAGCTGGCGCCGCTCATCGGCTTGGCGGATCGGATCGTGGACATGGTCGAAACGGGCAAGACGCTGGTGGAAAACGGGCTGGTGGAGATGGAGCCGATGTTCGAGGTGACGAGCCGGCTGATCGCGAACCGCGTCAGCTACCGGCTGCAGAACGGAGCGATCCAGTCGCTGTGCGACCGGCTGTCGGAGATGCTGGCGGCGAGAATCTAAAGGCGCGCCTCATTCGAGAACGGCGAGATCGCGGCCGGGACGCTCGGAAAGCGGCGCAAGCGGCAACGCTGCGCCAACACAATCAGTAAGCGTCGGGGAGGAATCGGCATGTACAAAGGACCAGCGAGCGGCTTCAAGCTGGAGCGGGAGAGCGAGTACGGCTCGCCGGTGCAAAACGCGGCCGTCGCCGAGATTGTGGCCGCGGTCAAGGCGGAGGGAGACGCCGCGCTGCTGCGGTATACGGAGGCGTTCGACCGGGTGCGGCTGGACGCCTCGGAGCTGCGCGTGACGGCGGCGGAGATTCAGGCCGCGTACGACCGGGTCGAGCCTTCGTTTCTGGAGGCGCTGCGCCGGGCGGCAGCCAACATCACGGCGTTCCACGAGAAGCAAAAGCGCCAGTCGTGGATCGACGTGCAGCCGGATGGCACGATGCTCGGCATGTCGCTGCGTCCGCTGGCGCGCGTCGGCCTGTACGTGCCGGGCGGCAAGGCGGCGTATCCGTCGTCCGTGCTGATGAACGTGCTGCCCGCCAAGGTCGCGGGTGTGCCGCAGATCGCGATGGTGACGCCGCCGGCGACCGGCGGTCGCGAGGGCATCGACCCGTACATTCTCGTGGCGGCGGCCGAGGCCGGCGTCACCGAGATGTACCGGGTCGGGGGCGCGCAGGCCGTGGCCGCGCTGGCCTACGGCACGGCGAGCATCCCGGCCGTGGACAAGATTTGCGGCCCGGGCAACATCTATGTGGCGCTGGCGAAGCGCGCCGTGTTCGGCGCCGTCGACATCGACAGCATCGCCGGGCCGAGCGAGATCGTCGTGCTGGCGGACGACACGGCCGACGCGCGTTATGTAGCCGCCGACATGCTGTCGCAGGCGGAGCATGACGAGATGGCGTCGGCGATGCTGGTGACGCCGTCGGAGCGGCTCGCGCGCGAGGTCGAGGCGGAGCTGGAGCGGCAGGTCGCCACGCTGCCGCGGCGCGAGATCGCCGAGCGGTCGCTGGCGCAGTACGGCGCGATCCTGACCGTGAGCGATCTCGCGGAAGGGATCGCGGTCGTGAACAAGCTGGCGCCGGAGCATCTGGAGATTATGACCGAGGACCCGCTCGACCTGCTCGGACGGATCGAGAACGCGGGCGCGATCTTCCTCGGCCCGTACAGCTCGGAGCCGGTCGGGGACTACTTCGCAGGTCCGAACCATATCCTGCCGACGAATGGGACGGCGCGGTTCTCCTCGCCGCTGAACGTCGACGACTTCGTGAAGAAGTCGAGCCTGATCCGCTACAGCCGCGAGGCGCTGCTGCGGGATGCGGCGGGCATCGCGACGCTGGCGCGGCACGAAGGATTGGAAGCCCACGCGAGGGCTGTAGAGATTCGTATGAGGGAAGGCGGAGATCAATAGATGACACAGGAACTTACGGCGGCGGCAGGCGGCGGGCGGCGCTCTGAAGTCGCGCGCACAACGAACGAAACCGATATCAAGCTCGCATTCGGCGTGGACGGCACAGGGGAAGTTAACCTGGAGACGGACGTACCTTTTCTCAACCATATGCTCGATCTGTTCGCCAAGCACGGCCAGTTCGACCTGAAGGTCGAGGCGCGCGGGGACGTGGACATCGACGATCACCACACGGTGGAGGATATCGGCATCTGTCTCGGGCAGACGCTGCGGGAAGCGCTCGGCGACAAGGCCGGCATCAAGCGCTATGCCAGCGTGTCCGTGCCGATGGACGAAGCGCTCGCGCAGGTCATCGTCGACGTGAGCAACCGTCCGCACTTCGAGTACCGCGCGGAGTACCCGTCGCAGACTGTCGGCAGCTTCAGCACGGAGCTCGTGCACGAGTTTCTGTGGAAGCTGGCGCTGGAGTCGCGCATCACGCTGCACGTCATTGTCCACTATGGCAAGAACACGCATCATATGATCGAAGCGGTGTTCAAGGCGCTGGGACGCGCGCTGGACGAAGCGACGCAGATCGATCCGCGCGTGAAGGGCGTGCCGTCGACGAAGGGAGTGCTGTAGGATGATCGCGATCGTCGACTACGGCATGGGCAACCTGCACAGCGTGAGCAAGGCGATTGAGCGGCTCGGCCGGGAAGCGCGCGTGACGTCGTCGCGGGAGGACATTCTCGCTGCGGACGGGGTGCTGGTGCCGGGCGTCGGCGCGTTCGGGGATGCGATGCGCAATCTGCGGGAGACCGGTCTGGACGCGGTCGTGCGCGAGTCGGCGGCGGCGGGGCAGCCGCTGCTCGGCATCTGCCTCGGCATGCAGCTGCTGTTCGCGGAGAGCGAGGAGCATGGCCGGCACGAGGGGCTCGGGCTGCTGCCGGGTCGGGTGGTACGGTTCCAGGGCGACTACAAGGTGCCGCATATGGGCTGGAACGAGCTGCGGTTCGAGCAGCCGGAGCATCCGTTGTTCGCGGGGCTGACGCCGGGGCATGTGTACTTCGTACACTCGTACCATGCGCTGCCGGAGCGGCGGGAGGACCTGCTGGCGACGACGGACTATCATCAGCCCGTGACGGCGATTGTGGGCCGGGACAACGTGATGGGCATGCAGTTCCATCCGGAGAAAAGCGGCGAGCTCGGCATGGCGCTGCTGCGTCGGTTCGTGGAGCTGGCGGAGAGCGGCGCGAAGGGCTGAGCGTCGGGTGTGGCTGCAAGGAGGCGGCGGGGCGAGGCGCTCTCGGCGCGTTAGCTGCGAGCCTGCGTGGTACTCTCGGCGCGTTAGCAGCGAGACCTGCGTGGTACTCTTGGAGTGTTAGCTGCGAGGCCGCGCGGTACTCTCGGCGCGTTAGCTGCGAGACCTGCGTGGTGCTCTCGGAGTGTTAGCTGCGAGGCCTGCGATGTGCTCTCGGCGCGTTAGCTGCGAGACCTGCGAGGCGCTCTCGGCGCGTTAGCTGCGAGGCCGCGCGGTACTCTTGGAGTGTTAGTTGCGAGACCTGCGTGGTACTCTTGGAGTGTTAGCTGCAAATATGCAGTTAAATCCCGGGAGAGGCGGCATGTTCGGGGGGATAGCTGCAAATATGCAGTTAATCTCGTAAAAGTGGCCGGAATTCGGCGTAGGATCGGAATATAGCTGCATATTCGCAGTTATCGTCGTCAAGCAGTGTGTGTCGGGAGATAATAACTGCATATTTGCAGTTATCGCGTGCGCGCCGGTTTTCTAAGTAACTTTGTAGTGGCTGAGCGGCTGCGGGAGCGCGAGTGGCAAGAGCAGCTGCTGTGCGAGCGGCTTCTGGCTTGCTTCGGGTGCGGGCGGTTCGGTCGTTTTCAGCCCGTGAGACGAGGGCTTAGGCGCCAGCAATAGCGGATATTGACGGTGGGAGGCATTCTTTTGTCCAAGTTCATTATTTACCCTGCGATTGATATTCGGGGCGGCAAGGCGGTCCGGCTCGTGCAGGGCGACTATAATCGCGAGACGGTATACAACGACGATCCGGTAGCGGCGGCGAAGGATTGGGAAGCGCAGGGCGGCCAGTGGGTGCATCTGGTCGATCTTGACGGCGCAAAGGCGGGACATCCGGTGAATGACGAGCTGATCGGCCGGATCGCGTGCGCGGTGCAGGTGCCGGTGCAGGTCGGAGGCGGCCTGCGGACGGAGGCGGATGTGGAGCGGCTGCTGTCGCTTGGCGTGTCGCGTGTGATCCTGGGGACGGCGGCGATCGAGGATCGCGCGTTCGTATCGACAGTACTGGCGAAGCACGGCGCCAAGGTCGCAATCGGCATCGACGCACGCGACGGCTATGTGGCGACGCGCGGCTGGCTGGAGACTTCGCAAGTGCGCGCGGAGGATCTGGCGAAGGAGCTGGCGGAGGAAGGCGCGGAGACGTTTATCTTCACCGACATCTCGCGCGACGGCATGATGGGCGGGCCGAACGTCGAGGCGATCGTGCGACTGGCGCAGGTGTCCGGCCGTACGGTTATCGCGTCGGGCGGTGTCAGCAAGCCGGAGGATCTCGCGAATCTGGCGAAGCACGCGGCGGACGGCGTCGGCGGGGCAATCGTCGGCAAAGCGCTGTACACGGGCAGCATCTCGCTGGCCGAGGCGGTTGCGGCTTACAAGTAAATTTGCTCTAAGTACGGGTATACTCGCATAATCGCCAGCTCCACAAAGCTGCAAACTAATATGCTGTACCGGAGTTACGCGACAGTGCCGCGCAACGGCCACCAATCGCGGCGAATGGGCCGGAGTTATGCGACAGTACCGCACATCGGCCACCAATTGCGGCGAATGGGCTGGAGTTACGCGACAGTGCCGCACAACGGGCACCAATCGCGGCGAATAAGCCGGAGTTATGCGACAGTGCCGCACAACGGCCGCCAATCGCGGCGAATGGGCCGGAGTTATGCGACAGTGCCGCGCAACGGCCACCAATCGCGGCGAATGGGCCGGAGTTATGCGACAGTGCCGCACATCGGCCACCAATTGCGGCGAATGGGCCGGAGCTACGCGACAGTACCGCGCAACGGCCACCAATCGCGGCGAATGGGCCGGAGTTATGCGACAGTGCCGCGCAACGGCCATCAATCACGGCGAATGGGCCGGAGTTATGCGACAGTACCGCACAACGGGCACCAATTGCGGCGAATGAGCCGGAGTTATGCGACAGTGCCGCACAACGGCCACCAATCGCGGCGAATGAGCCGGAGTTATGCGGCAGTACCGCACAACGACCGTATGTCGCGGCCCGGCGGCGGCAATGGCAGCTTGCCGGAACATGCCAAGCAAGCGAAGGAGGCAAGTCTATGTTAGCCAAACGCATCATCCCCTGTCTCGACGTCAAGGACGGGCGGGTCGTCAAGGGCGTCAACTTCGTCAACCTGCGCGACGCGGGCGATCCGGTGGAGTTGGCCGAGATCTACGATCGCGAGGGCGCCGACGAGCTGGTGTTCCTCGACATCTCGGCCTCGGTCGAAGGCCGCGCGACGATGGTTGACGTCGTCCGCCGCACCGCGGGCGAGATCACGATCCCGTTCACGGTCGGCGGCGGCATCTCCACGGTCGACGACATGAAGCGGCTGCTGCGCGCCGGCGCGGACAAGATCGGGATCAATACGGCTGCGATCCGCAACCCCGATCTGATCTCGGACGGCTCGCGCGTGTTCGGCGCGCAGTGCATCGTCGTCGCCATCGACGCCAAGTACAACGCGGAGTGGGGCGAATGGGAGATCTTCACCCACGGCGGGCGCAATCCGACCGGCATCCGCGCGATCGCCTGGGCACAGGAGGCGGCGCGGCGCGGCGCAGGCGAACTGCTGCTGACGAGCATGGACGCCGACGGCACGAAGGACGGCTTCGACAACGCGCTCACCCGCGCCGTATCGGACAGCGTGAGCATTCCCGTCATCGCCTCGGGCGGCGCGGGCAACGCTTCGCACTTCGCGGACGCCTTCTCGGAGGGGCGCGCGGATGCGGCGCTCGCTGCGAGTATTTTCCACTATAAAGAAGTGACGATCCGCGAGGTCAAGGACGTGCTGCGGAGCCAAGGAGTGAATGTAAGATGAGCGAGACGCTGCTGGATATGATCAAGTGG
Source organism: Cohnella sp. 56 (assembly GCF_037963805.1). Taxonomy (NCBI): domain Bacteria; kingdom Bacillati; phylum Bacillota; class Bacilli; order Caryophanales; family Paenibacillaceae; genus Cohnella; species Cohnella sp. 56. The sequence goes on from NZ_JAZDQE010000001.1 coordinate 16,937, forward strand.
GATGCGGACGGCCTCGTGCCTGCAATCGTGCAGGACGCGGTCAGCAAGGAAGTGCTCATGATGGCATACATGAGCAAGGATTCTCTCAACCTGACGCTGGAAAAAGGGGAAACCGTGTTCTGGAGCCGGTCGCGGCAGGAGCTGTGGCACAAAGGGGCGACGAGCGGTCATACGCAAAAGGTCGTGTCTCTGCGCTACGATTGCGACGGCGACACGCTGCTCGTGCTGGCGGTTCCAAACGGCCCCGCCTGCCACACCGGAAGCTACTCCTGCTTCTACCGGGACGCGTCCGGCGAACTGCCGGAGGCGTCGCTGCCCGCGGCAGACCGCTTCGCGCCGCTCTCCGAGCTGGAGTCGACGATCGCCAGGCGCCAGGCCGAGCGGCCGGAAGGCTCCTATACGACCTACCTGTTCGACAAGGGCCTGGACAAGATCCTGAAGAAGATCGGCGAGGAGACGGCCGAGGTCATCATCGGCGCCAAAAACCACGACCGCGAAGAGACGCGCGCCGAGGCGGCCGACCTGATCTTCCACCTGATGGTGATGCTGCGCGAGGAGGGCATCCCCCTCGACGAGGTGCTGCAGGAGCTCGAATTCCGCCACCGCAAGCCGACCAAAAAAAATTGACCGACGCGACGCCGAAGCCGCCGGTCTCCCGGACGCCGTGCTGGCGCGGGGAGACGGCGGCTTCGCGCGCCACGGCTCCGCGAGATTCTAAATGCTGGCTTCGCGTCCTGCAAAAAGTGACGAAAATGTGCCAAAACGCTCGAATTAAAGTCGGACATGCGTCGCATACCCCTTTGGATAACCAATGACGTCATGTATAATAGAAGAGACAAAAATGCGGCGACGCCGCGACTGATTAATCTTGGAGGCGCACAATGTACAGCAGCAAGCTTCGTATTTTTTCCGGATCGTCGAATCCCGTGCTGGCGGAGAAGATCGCCGAGCAGCTCGGGCTGCCGCTAGGCAAGATCACGCTATCTCGCTTCAAGAGCGGCGAGGTGTACGTGCACTACGAGGAGACGATTCGCAATTGCGACGTGTTCCTCGTGCAATCTTTGTCACATCCGATCAACGATTACTTCGTAGAGCTGCTGGTCATGATCGACGCGGCCAAGCGGGCATCGGCGCGTACGATCAACATTGTGCTCCCTTACTACGGATATGCCCGCCAAGAGCGCAAGGCCGCGCCGCGTGAGCCGATCTCCGCGAAGATGGTCGCGGATGTGCTGACGACGGTCGGCGCGACCCGGATCGTCACGATCGACCTGCATGCGCCGGCCATCCAAGGCTTCTTCAACATCCCGGTCGATCACCTGACGGCGCTCGATCTCATCAGCGACTATCTGCGGGCCAAGAACATCCGCAACCCGGTCATCGTATCGCCTGACGCCGGACGAGCCTCCACCGCCGAGAAGCTGGCGAACCAGCTCGACTCTCCGTTTGCGATCATGATCAAGAAGCGTCCCGCCCACAACGAATCGGTCATCACGCATGTCATCGGCGAGGTCGAGGGCTTCACTCCGATCATCATCGAGGACATGATCGACACGGGTACGACGATCGTGAACGTCGTCGAGGGGCTCAAGGAGCGCGGCTCCGAGGACGTCTACGTGTGTGCGACGCATCCGCTCTTCTCCGGCAGCGCCCTGCAGAAGCTCGATCACCCGAGCATCCGCGAGGTCGTCGTCACCGACTCGATCCTGCTGCCGAACGATCGCTCCGACCGCTTCAAGGTGCTGTCCGTGGCGCCGATGCTGGCCGAGGCGACGCGCATCATCACCGAAGGCGGCTCGATCAGCACGCTGTTCAAGACCGCCGGCGTCTGACGCCGGATTCGCGATTGCGGGCCGAATCCCCCTGCAGCAGACACGCAGCTCCTGCGTGGATGCCGGGGGGATTTTTGCTTGTCCGTCCTGTGTCGTCCCGCCATTTCTGGCCGTCCGGACTGCAGCGATAATGTTTATGGGCCAAGCTTCCTTGCGGTTATTCGTTTCAAGGTTCCGGTCCGCTGTGGTATAATCGTGGTTGACGTTAATGCGCGGGATGACGATTTAGAAATACAACAGAGGGGAGGTGCCTTGCCAATGAGTCAGCGGAAACGCGCGGCCAAGCCGAAGAGCCGACGTTCCAAGGTGGTGCCGATGCGACTGGACGCCACGTTTTTCTTTGAAAAGGCCGTGCAGTCGCTGGATCGTTACCATTACGACAAGGCCCTCAAGTACTTCCGGCAGGCAGTCCGGTACGAGCCGGAGAATCCGGTGAACCATTGCAACATGGCGGGCATTCTATCGGAGATGGGGCGCTACGAGGAGTCGAACGACATCCTGCGCTCGGTGCTTGAGCGCATCGATCCCGGCATGACGGAGTGCCACTATTATCTGGCGAACAACTACGCCAATATGGAGCAGTACGAGGCGGCGGAGGAGTCGCTGGTCGCCTATCTGGAGAACGACGCCGAGGGGCAGTTCCTGGACGAGGCCGACGAGCTGCTCGACCTGCTGGTCTACGAGCTGAACCGTCCGACCAAGCTGTCGACGATCAAGGCCAAGGAGAGTCTGTACGAGCACGACAGAGCCAGGGAGCTGCTGGAGGCGGGACGCTTCTCCGAGGCGGTGCGGCTGCTGGAGGAGATTCTGGTCAAAAAGCCGGACTTCCTCGCGGCACGCAACAACCTGGGCCTCGCGTACTATTATATGGGCTTGTTCGACAAGTCCGTGCAGACGATCGGCGAAGTGCTGAAGACGGAGCCGGGCAACCTGCATGCACTGTGCAATCTGGCGATCTTCTACCAGCATGCGAACCGGCGGGAGGAGCTTGCCGCGCTGCTCGCCCTGCTGAAGAAGACGATCCCGATCCACCCCGAGCATGTCTTCAAGCTCGGCACGACGATGGGCATCGTCGGGGAGCACCGCGAGGCGTACATCCACTTCACCCGCCTGCTCCGCAAGGGCGAGCTGTCCGGCGAGCCGAGCCTGCATCACTTCGCGGCGGTCGCCTCCGCGAACATCGGCCGCTACGACGAGGCCGAGCGGCACTGGCTGCAGGCCAAGCGGCTCGATACGTCTCCGGCCGTCGCCGAGTTCTATCTGGGCAAATTGGCCAAAGTAAGACGAGGCGAGGCGAGCCCGCCGACGCAATATCACTACCATATGCCGTTCGACGAGCAATTCCGCGAGTGGGAGTCGCATCCCGAGCGGATCTCGGAGACGCTGAAGAAGGACCCGCTCGTGCGCTCCTCGTTCTTCTGGGCGCTCCGCCACGGCGACCGCCGCACGAAGATGCAGGTCATCCAGGCGCTCGGCCTGGTGGCCGACCAGGAGGTCATCGAGGCGCTCAAGGCGTTCCTCGTGGACACCGAGGAAGAGGACGATCTCAAGCGCGTGGCCGTGCTGGTGCTGCGCTCGATCGGCGTGGAGGAAGCGCTCGCCGTCGTCTTCGACGGCCGCACGCTGCGGCTGGACGCGAGGCGCCGGTCCGCGCGGCTGCCCGTATGGGACAGCGCATGGCAGGGCGTGCTGGAGCAGGCGATGGAGCGGATGGCCGGCAGATACGACGTCGTGCAGCAGCATGACATGATGACGCTGTGGGTCGACTATCTGTCGCGCGTCTACCCCGACGTCCCCAAGCTGCGCAATGCGCAGGGCTGGGCGGCCGCGCTGGAATACTGGACGGCGAAGATGCACCGCAGGAGCATTACATACGCGGAGTTGGTGGACGTGTACGGCGCATCCCAGGCGAGCATCAGCCGCTACGCCGGCCGGATCGACGAGGCGTGCGGCATCCGCGAGAAGGTAAAGCTCACGAACCGGGCGTTCCAGGAGCAAACGTAAGACTAGGACCAACAAACTCAACAGGCCGAGGAGGACCAACATATGACGATCCACAAGAGCATCGTAATCGGAACAGGACCGGCGGGCCTCACGGCCGCGATCTATCTGGCGCGCGCCAACATGAGCCCGCTCGTCGTCGAAGGCCCCGAGCCGGGCGGACAGCTGACCACGACGACCGAGGTCGAGAACTTCCCGGGCTTCCCCGAAGGCATCATGGGGCCCGAGCTGATGGCCAATATGCGCCAGCAAGCCGAGCGCTTCGGCGCGCAGTTCCGCACCGGCTGGATCAACTCGGTCGAGCTCGGCGCGCGGCCGTTCACGCTGCATCTCGAAGGCGGCGAGCAGCTGCAGGCGGAGAGCCTGATCATCTCCACCGGCGCGTCGGCCAAGTACCTCGGGATTACGGGCGAAAAGGAGAATGTCGGACGCGGCGTCAGCACCTGCGCGACCTGCGACGGCTTCTTTTTCCGCAACAAAAAGATTATCGTCGTCGGCGGCGGCGACTCCGCGATGGAGGAGGCGAACTTCCTGACGCGCTTCGCGTCGGAGCTGACGCTGGTGCATCGCCGCGGCGAGCTGCGGGCGTCCAAGATCATGCAGGATCGCGCACGCGAGAACGAGAAGATCAGCTGGGGCCTGAACAAGACGCCGCTCGAGGTCGTCGCCGGCCCGCTGGGCGTCACCGGCCTGAAGGTGCGGGACAACGCATCCGGCGCGGAGGAGATTCTGCCGACGGACGGCGTATTCATCGCCATCGGCCACACGCCGAACACGAAGTTCCTCGGCGGTCAGATCGAGACCGACGAACACGGCTACATCGTGACCAAGCCGGACTCCTCCGAGACGAGCATCCCGGGCGTGTTCGCTTGCGGCGACGTGCAGGACACGAAGTACCGTCAGGCGATCACCGCCGCCGGCAGCGGCTGCATGGCCGCGCTCGACTGCGAGAAGTATCTCGAGGGCCATATGGTTCACGACTGGAGCCAGTCGCTGGGCTGAATCGGCAAGCCCGAGCGCGCCGGCCGCAGTGCCGGCGCGTCTCGTGAACGGAATCATCCAATACATTCAAGAGGTGTCTAACCTTATGTCTCAATCGCTATACGTTGGCGTCGATCTGGGCGGTACGACGATCAAGATCGGGCTGTGCAACAACATCGGGGAGCTGCTCCGCACGTATGAAGGGCCTACCGAGACCGAGCTCGGCACCGACCGCATCCTGGACAATATCGCGGCTTACGTGCACTCGCTCGTGCCGCCGGGCACGCCGGAGTGGGAGCAGGTACAGGGCGTCGGCATCGGAATCGCCGGCTTCCTCGACATCCCCGGCGGGATCATCAAGTTCTCCGCGAATTTGCCTTTCCGGCAGGTGCCGGTCAAGCATATCATGGAGGAGAAGCTCGGCAAGCCGGTCAAGATCAACAACGATGCCAACGTAGCCGCGCTCGGAGAAGTGTGGGGCGGCGCGGGACGCGGCGTGCAGAATTGCGTGTGCTACACGCTCGGCACGGGCGTCGGCGGCGGCATCATCGTGAACGGACGCCTGATCGAAGGCTTCAGCGGCATGGCGGGTGAGCTCGGCCACATGGCCGTCGTCCCCGATCTGGAGGCGATCCAGTGCGGTTGCGGACAGATGGGATGCCTCGAGACGGTATCGTCCGCGACCGGCATCATCCGGATGGCGAACGACGCCGTCGCCCGCGGCGACCGCACCTCGCTCTCCCTCGTCGACAAGATTATGGCCAAGGACGTCTTCGACGCAGCCAAGGCAGGGGACGAGGTGTCCCAGCGCATCGTGTCGCGCGCGGCATTTTACCTGGGCAAGTCCATGGCGGCGCTCGCCGTCATCGTCAATCCGCAGCGCTTCATCATCGGCGGCGGCGTGAGCAAGGCGGGCGAGTATCTGTTCGAGCAGATCCGCGAGACGTTCAGCAAGTTTTCGACGGAGACGGCTCAGGCCGGCGTGGATATCGTGCCTGCGGATCTGGGCAACAATGCGGGCGTCGTCGGCGCCGCCGGACTCTTTTTATACGCTTAACCCCGTCCCGGGCTGGTTCGGGACGACTAAGAAGCGCCTGCTTGCCCGGTCAACGGCGGTCAGGCGCTTCGCATTGCAGGGGGAGAGGATTGCACGTGGACAATGCGAGCACGGTATCAAGACCGACGCTGGTCATCATCACCGGGATGTCGGGCGCGGGCAAGACGATTGCGGTACAGAGCATGGAGGATCTCGGGTTTTTCTGCGTCGACAATCTGCCGCCCGTGCTGATCCCGAAGTTCGCCGAGCTGATCGATCAGTCCCAGGGGCGGATCGGCAAGGTCGCGCTCGTCATCGATCTGCGGGGCCGAGAGTTTTTCACGGCGCTGTCGGAGTCGCTGAGCTACATTCGCGAGCACTATACGCTGCACTACGAGATATTGTTCCTCGACGCGACGGACTCCGTGCTCGTACAGCGCTACAAGGAGACCCGCCGCCGCCACCCGCTCGCGCCCGAGGGCATGCCGCTCGACGGCATCCATGCCGAGCGCAAGCTGCTGGAGGACCTGAAGGGCTGGGCGACCCAGGTCATCGATACGAGCAATATCAAGCCGGCACAGCTCAAAGACAAGATCGTCTCCCGCTTCACCGATCTTGACCGCAGCACGCTCGCCGTGAACGTCACGTCGTTCGGCTTCAAGTACGGCGTGCCGATCGACGCGGACCTGATCTTCGACGTGCGGTTCCTGCCGAACCCGCACTACGTCGAGAATCTGCGCCCCAAGACCGGGCAGGACGCCGAGGTGTACGACTATGTGATGAAGTGGCCGGAGACGCAGACCTTCATCGCGAAGCTGCTCGATATGCTGCAGTATCTCATCCCGCTGTACCACAAGGAAGGCAAGAGCCAGGTCGTCATCGGCATCGGCTGCACGGGAGGCAAGCACCGCTCGGTGGCGCTCGCCGAATATCTCGGCCGCATGCTGAGCGCGGGCGAGACCGAGGCGGTTCGCGTCAGCCACCGCGACGCGGAGAGAGATCGTCATGGCTAAGGCGCGGAGAGACGTCAGGCAGCCGCGCATCGTCGTCATCGGCGGCGGCACGGGCCTGTCGGTCATGCTGCGGGGGTTGAAGCATCAGCCGCTCGACATCACGGCCATCGTCACGGTCGCCGACGACGGCGGCAGCTCGGGCATATTGCGCTCCGAGCTGCAGATGCCGCCGCCGGGCGACATCCGCAACGTGCTGACGGCGCTGGCCGATACGGAGCCGCTGCTCGCCGATATGCTGTCCTACCGGTTCATGGGCGGCGCGGGATTGGCCGGTCACAGCTTGGGCAATCTGATACTGGCTGCGATGACCGACATATCCGGCGACTTCGTCACCGGCGTCAGAGAGCTGAGCCGCGTGCTGGCCGTCCGGGGGCGCGTGCTCCCGGCAGCCAATCAGGCGATCTTGCTCAAGGCGGAGATGGAGGACGGCAGCATCGTCGAGGGCGAATCGCAGATCCCGAAGTCGGGGCTCGCCATCAAGCGGGTGTTCATCGAACCCGCGGATGTAGAGCCGCTGGAGGAAGCCGTCGAGGCGATCGAGGAAGCCGATGCGATTCTGATCGGCCCGGGCAGTCTGTACACCAGCATCATGCCGAATCTGCTCGTGCCGAAGCTCGCGGACGCCATTTTGAATTCGAATGCGGTCAAGATTTTCGTATGCAATGTGATGACCCAGCCGGGCGAGACCGACAACTACTCGGTGGGCGATCATCTGGATGCGGTTCATGCGCATATCGGTCATCATCTGTTCGATTATGTCATCGTCAACAACGGAGAGATACCTCCGCAGGTGCACAGCATGTATGCGGAGCAGGGTTCCGCGGCCGTCCATCTGGACCTGGACGAGGTGGAGCGGCGCGGCTACAAGGTCATCGCCGATCGTCTGGTGCTGTTCCGGACCTATCTGCGCCATGATGCCGTCAGGCTGAGCGAGCACATCTACCAGCTGGTGGAGGATTGGATGCTGAGGAAGGAGTGAGCAAGACTTGTCGTTCGCCGCACAGACCAAAAAAGAACTGACCCTGATCGAGTCCGAAGGCTGCTGCGACATCGCCGAGCTGTCTGCGCTGATTCGCATGAACGGATCCGTGTCGCTCTCGAGCAAGCGGATCGTACTCGACATTTCTACAGAGAATGCAGCCATCGCCCGTCGGATCTATACATTGCTGAAGCGGCACTATCCCGTGCCGACCGAGCTGCTCGTACGCAAAAAGATGCGACTCAAAAAAAACAACGTTTATATCGTAAGGGTGCCCGCGGTTGTCGAGCAGCTGCTCGGCGATCTGAAGATCGCGAGCGCGGGTTTCCAATTCAACTCGGATATCGACAGGGATCTCGTGCGCAAGTCGTGCTGCAAAAAGGCCTACCTGCGCGGCGCATTTCTCGCCGGCGGATCGGTCAACAATCCCGAAGGCTCGTCGTACCATCTGGAGATCGCCTCCATGTACGAGGAGCACTGCAAGGCGCTGGTCGACCTCGCCAACAAGTTTCATCTGAACGCCAGGTTCATCGAGCGCAAAAAGGGCTTTATTTTATATATTAAAGAAGGCGAAAAGATCATCGAGTTCCTCAGCATCATCGGCGCGCACCAGGCGCTGTTCAAGTTCGAGGACGTCCGCATCATGCGGGACATGCGCAACTCGGTCAACCGGATCGTCAACTGCGAGACCGCCAATCTGAACAAGACGATCGGAGCGGCGGTGAGACAGATCGACAACATCAAGCTGCTGCAAAAAGAGGTCGGCCTCGAGAATCTGCCCGACAAGCTGCGCGAGGTGGCGGAGATCCGGCTCATGCATCCCGATATGAACCTCAAAGAGGTCGGCGACATGCTCAAGGGACAGGTCAGCAAGTCGGGCGTGAACCACCGGCTGCGCAAGATCGACGAGTGGGCGGAAAAAATCCGGGGCGGCGCTTTATAAGCCTGTGGCACAACCGCGCGCTCTAATGCTATAATAGATAACAAACCATGTGCGGTGGGTCCCGTGTACCGGGATGAGAACAAAGACAGGGGGATTCGTTCCATGACGAGACAGCCGGTTGTTGTTCGGCTTAAGACGGGGCTTCACGCCAGACCGGCGGCCTTATTCGTGCAAGAAGCCAATAAATTCTCCTCGGACGTATTTGTGGAGAAGGAAGACAAGCGCGTTAACGCGAAGAGCATCATGGGTATCATGAGTCTGGCGATCAGCTCGGGCACCGAAGTATCCATTAGTGCCGAAGGTTCGGACGCAGAGCAAGCTGTAACCGCTTTAGTCCAACTGGTCAGCAAGGAAGAGCTGGAGAACCAATAACAGGCAGATGCGCGAGCTCCCGGATGGGGGCTTTTTGCTTTTTACAGCCATTGTTTTCAAGCGGCGGGCGTATGGACAGCCTGAACGGGGGCCTATAATTTAATGGTCTCGTTGCAACCTTTTTCCTATGGGGAGCGTCGAGTAGACAAACCTGAATATGGAGGGGTCTATGATGGGTAAAAGGACAGTGCAGGTCGCAGTGCTGGCGGTAACGATGGTCGCAGCGGGTTGGTTCGGACAGGCGAAGCTGGGGGCTGATCAGGTTATGGCGGAAACGACGACAGCCGTGCAGGCGGCGAGCATTCAGAACGCGGTGACGGTGGGAGCTGCGGGCTCGATCAAGGTGGAGCCGGACGTGGCGTACCTGAACTTCGGCGTCGACGCGCGGGGCAAGACAGCGCAGGAAGCGCAGCAAGCAGCGGCAACGAAGTTCGCCGCCGTCGAGAAGGCGCTGTACGAGACGTACAAGATCGACAAGAAGGACGTGCAGACGACCGGCTTCGGCGTGCAGCCGGAGTACAACTACACCGAGAAGGACGGACAGGTGCTGAAGGGCTACCTGGCGACGCATACGGTGCGCGTGACGTACCGCGATCTCGCCGGCATCGGCAAGCTGCTCGACGCCGTATCCGCCGCGGGTGCGAACCGCGTGGACGGCGTACAGTTCAGCACCGAGAAGCAAGACCAATACGAGCTTGAAGCTTTGAAGAAGGCGATGGCGAACGCAGGCGCCAAGGCGTCGGTGCTCGCGACGTCCGCGAGCCGCTCGCTCGGCCCGGTCATCAATATCGTGCAGGGCGATGCGGCCGACGTGCCGATCGTCATGCAGAGCCGGGACATGATGAAAATGGCTGCCGCATCGGCTGCCGGCGAGTCCTCCTCCCTGCAGGCCGGGCAGATTGAGATTACGGCGAACGTGACCGTGCAGTACGAACTGAAATAGGCCGCGCGCTTAGTGAGTCAGGAGCCGCTCTCCGTCGGGGAGCGGCTTTTGGTTTGGGCTGGCTCGTGTTGGGGGGGGCGGGCGGCGGCTGTCGGCGGCTCGCAGTAGCGGGGGCTGCGGCAGCGAGCGGGCCGCTGTAGCGGGGCTTGGAGAGCAGCGGGTGGTCCGCTGTAGCGGCGCATCTCTCGCTTAGAGCAGAGGTTGCTCCGCGTAACAGCGCATTCCGCGCTTACAGCCCGCCAAACCGAGCCTCCCCCCGCTGTAGCGGCACATCTCTCGCTTAGAGCAGAGGCTGCTCCGCGTAACAGCACATTCCGCGCTTACAGCCCGCCAAACCGAGCCTCCCCCCGCTGTAGCCGCGCTTTTCTCGCTTAGAGCAGAGGCTGCTCCGCGTAACAGCGCATTCCGCGCTTACAGCCCACCAAACCGAGCCTCCCCCCGCTGTAGCCGCGCTTTTCTCGCTTAGAGCAGAGGCTGCTCCGCGTAACAGCGCATTCCGCGCTTCCTATATGCGGCCCTCCGTTCTGCATGGATATCGGAACGGAATTCTGCGTCAGCCCTCCTGTCGGAGGAGAGCCGAGCATGAACAACGGGGTCTTGCCTGTAGGAAAAACGTTGTTGACTCTCCCCCGAGAGGAGACTGTACGATCCGGATATCACAAGAGGAGGTGGCATCATGCCGTACACGGTCAAGGAGATGTCGGAGCTGTCGAAGGTGACGATCAAGACGCTGCATCATTATCATAAAATCGGGCTGCTCATGCCGTGCGATATCAGCGAGGGCGGTTATCGTCTGTATGGGGCGGAGGAGGTCAAGCGGCTGCAGGAGATTCTGTTCTATCGTGAGCTGGACTTCCCGCTGGAGGAGATCAAGCGCCTGCTGGATGAAGCCCCTGACCGGCTCGGGATTCTGGAGAGCCAGCAGTCGCTCATTCGTGAGCGGCAGCTTCGGCTGGAGCGACTGTCCGCTGCGCTGGCGGCTTCGATCGCCTCGGAGCGGGAGGGGAGCCTGCTGCCGGAGGCCGAGCTGTTCGCCGGCTTCGGGACGGCGGAGGAATGGGAGGCGGCGCTGGCCGAGCAGCGTCGTCATCTGCAGGATGCGTACGGCTACGAGCTTCCGGGGGCCGAAGCGATCGATCCCGCGCAGATGAACCGCCAGGCGGCAGAGGCAGCGCGATTCATGAACGAGATGGCCGGCGCGCTGCGCGAGGGGCTGGCACACGACGATGAGGAGACCCGAAGCCGGATCGGCCGGCATCTCGCGGCGCAGCGGGAGGAAGGCGTCCCGACAGGGCCAGCCGAGTTCGCTCTCCAGACCAGGTTCTTCCTGGGGGACGGGTTCCATCGCGAGATGCTGGAGTCGATGCAGACCGGTCTTGCTTATTATCTCTGTCTGGCGGCCGAGAGCTACGCTGCGGATGCGGAGCGTCCGGTCTAAAACGAAAGAGCGCCTCCTTGACCGCTGTAATCAGCGTCAGGGAGGCGCTCTGCTTGGTGAATGAGTAGCAGCGCTGCAAACTAGGCTTTAAGACGATGCTCCAGATTGCGCAGCTCGATGGCGTCCTCGAGCAACTCGATGAATTCGTTGGACAAATTCATCTTCTTGGCTTCGCGATAGACCTCGAGCAGATGATCGTCCTTGAGCGGGCGAAGCAGGGATGCCTTATCCTTAAGCGTACGTGCGATCATATGGCTTGAATCATCGTTAAAGGCGTGGGTCGCGTGCAGGCTCTCAGGCGTATGGCGCGGCACAAGATGCAAGGAATGATAGGATTGGTTCATGGTAAATCTCCTTTCTGTCTTGCTGTCCAATTCCTATTCCATAACAAGATATGGAGGGAAATGGTACGACTATGAATATAGAATAACATGTTCAGTCGGATTCGCAGAGGGGGAACTCGAGTCGTTAAATTGTTATTGACATAGAAGTGATTATATGATAACAATTTCAGATGAAAATCATTCTCAGTTAAGGGGGGCAAGTCAATGAACCCGCACTTGCCTTTAAACCGATTGCCCGAAGCATCGGCGCCGGATCAGCTATGGTTCAAGCTGCGCAGCGCGGAATCCCGCCTCCTGGCGGCGGACAGCACGGAATTGCTCGATACCCACGCACTGATCGTCGCTTGCGGCGGAGAGGGCGACCTGTACCTGGACCTGGCCCGGCATCGTCTCGGCCCGGAGAGCGTGTATCTCGCGGCCTCCGGCCAGACGCTCGGCCTGAGGCCGGGCGGCGGACGGGCACGTGAGCTGTATATCGTGCGCTTCGATGCGCGGCTTGAGAGCGGGGAGCCGGCGCGGCTGCCGCTCTGCGGCATGCTCTCCTGCGACGAGGACGGCGCGCTGCGTCAGCGCTGCTCCCTCCTGGCAGCGTGTATGGCCAGCGGCAGCGCGATCGAGAGATATAGGGGCGAAGCGCTGCTCCACGAGATGCTGCACCTGGTGTGGGCCAAGCCGGACGTGCGGCCGGAGGCGGGGGCCAGGGCAGCGTTGGAGAGGACGCTGGCGTACATGGAGACGCACTACGCCGAGCCGTTGACGATCGAGCGCCTCGCGCAGATGGCGGAGATCAGCCCGAAGTACTATGTCGATCTGTTCAAAAAGGCGTACGGCCGAAGCGCCATCGATTACTTGACGGAGGTCCGGCTGAACGAGGCCAAGCGGCTGATCGCCCGGAGCGAAGCGCGGCTGTCCGATATCGCGCACCGGATCGGTTATCAGGACGAGTTCTACTTCAGCCGCAAGTTCAAGCAGCACACGGGCATGCCGCCGGCAGCTTACCGCAAGAGCAAGCGGCTCAAGATTGCTGCCTATATGCCGCATATCACCGGCCACCTCATTGCGTTGAACCGGCATCCACACGCCGCTCCGCTGCACCCGAAGTGGACGCCGAGCTATTATGCCGAGCACCGGCACGACATCTCGCTTCATCTGAACGCGTATATGGCCGATCGCGACTGGCGGTCCGACATTCACGCGCTGGCGGCGTCTGTGCCGCATCTGATCGTAGCGACCGACGCCGTGTCGTCCGAAGAACGAGCGGCGCTGGCCTCCATAGCGGAGGTGCTGCAGCTTCGCGAGAGCGACGGCTGGCGTGATCAGCTGCGGCAGCTGTCGGACCGCCTGGGCGAGCGGGAGGAGGCCGAGGCATGGCTCGACCGATACGAGCGCCGGCGCGCAGCGGCAGGCCGGCAGCTTCGCGAGGCGTTCGGCAGCGAACGCATCCTCGTGCTGAGCTACCGCCGGGACCGATTCACCGCATGGCCGATTCGCGGGATTGCGGAGCTGCTCGGCGAGGAGCTGGGCCTTAGCCTGGCGGGGGCGCCGGCGGAGGCGGGGCGCGCCATGACGCTGGAGGACATCGCGGCGATAGACGCAGACTGGCTCTGGATGAATATCAAGCAGGAGTCGGCGACGCTCGTCCGCTGGCGCGCGATCGAGGCGTCGGAGGCGTGGCAGAATCTGCCCGCCGTGCGGAGGCGCCGGGTCCGGCTGCTGTCCTCCGATCCCTGGCGGGAATACTCGGCCTGCGCGATGGAGCGCAAGCTGGAAGATCTGCTGCGCATGCCCCAGGGATATCGTCCAGATCAATTCCGGATTTAGTCCATGTTCCGTCGAGCGCCGCTCCTCTATAATACATTTGAGAATGATTATCATTCCTAAAAAATGAAGAATAGAGGGATCATCGTAATGAACAAAAGCTTCAAGCTGTTGATGATGGTGTGCGTGGTGCTGCTGAGCCTGGGGGCGATGTCGAGCGCATCCGCCGCACCGGCCAAGCGGCAGATTACTTATAACGGCAAGACGTATTCGGTGCCCGCGAAGACCGACAAGATCGTGGTCGTCGGCGCGCTGGAGTCGCTGGAGGATGCGCTTGTCCTGAACTACAGCCCGCTCGGCGCCTCGACGGTCGGCGGCAAGTTCCAAGTGCTGTACGCCAAGATCACCGCGAAGACGGTCGGCATCGGCGAGAAGACCGAGCCGAGCCTGGAGAAAATCCTGAAGCTGAAGCCGGACGTCATCCTCAGCAGCACCAAGTTCCCGGCGGCGACGAACGCCAAGCTGGCCAAGATTGCCGTGACGATCCCGGTATCCCACATCTCGACGGACTGGCAGCGCAATCTGTATCTGCTGGCCGATCTGACGGGCAAGACGAAGGAAGTCAAGGCGATCCTCGATCAATATCAGAAGGACGTCAAGACGGCACAGGCCAAGGTCGGCCCCAAGTTCAAGGGCAAGACGGCGGTCGCGCTGCGGGTCCGCTCGGGCAATCTGTTCGTCTATCCGCAGGACGTCTTCTTCAATCCGTCGCTCTACAAGGAGCTGGGCGCTACGGCCCCTGGCGAGGTGCTGAAGGCGAAGGCGCAGCAGAACATCTCGCTCGAGCAGTTCTCCGACATTAACCCGGATTATATCTTCCTGCAATTTTCCGCAGACGAGAACAAGGATAATCCCAAGGCGCTCGACGAGCTGAAGGCCAACCCGATCTGGACGAGCCTCAAGGCCGTTAAAAACGGCAACGTCTACGTCAATCTGGTCGATCCGCTCTCCCAAGGCGGCACTGCTTACAGCAAGATCTCTTTCCTCGAGGCATTGAAGAAGACGAATCTCTGGAAGTAAGCGAAGTCAGCGCGCTATGACGGCGGCCGCGGCAATCCTCTTCGGATGCCGGGCCGCCGTCCTGCGGAATCGGGGTATGGACAGCATGCAATATCGCCGCAACAAAATCAGCCTATGGATTCTCGTGCTGGCGCCGGCCGCCATCGCGGCAGCGCTGATCCTCTCGGTCCTGCTCGGGTCCAAGGACATCGGCACCGGCACGGTGCTGGACGCGCTGCTGCGCTTCGATCCGGGCAACGTCGATCATCAGATCATCCGTCATTCCCGCATTCCGCGCGCGGTCGGGGCGATGCTCGTCGGCGCGTTCCTCGCCGTATCCGGCGCATTGATGCAGGGCATGACGAGAAACTATCTCGCGTCTCCCTCCGTGCTGGGCGTCACGGACGGATCGGCATTCGCCATCACCTTGTGCATGGTGCTGGCGCCGAACGCGTCGTCGATGGGGATGATCGCCTGCTCGCTGATCGGATCGGCAGCCAGCATTGCGGTCGTATTCGGCCTGTCGTTCGCGCTGCCCGGCGGTCTATCGCCTGTCCGCATGGCGATACTGGGCACGGTCGTCGGCACCTTCCTGAGCGGGGTATCGGCGGCAGTGGCGACTTATTTTCAGATCTCCCAAAATATCAGCTTCTGGTACAATGCTAGGCTCCACCAGCTCGATCCGGGGCTGATACAGCTCGCTGTGCCGTTCGCCGTCGTCGGACTCGGGCTGGCGATGTGGATCGCGAGGCCGGTCACCTTGCTGTCGCTCGGGGAAGAGACCGCGTCGGGACTGGGACAGCGGACCGGTCTGGTCAAGTTCGCCGCCATGGCGAGCGTCGTCATCCTGACGGGCATCTCCGTCGCGATCGCGGGCAAGATTGCCTTCATCGGCCTGATCGTGCCGCATATCGTACGCTATGCGACACGGGACATCGACTATGCCCGGCTCATCCCCTGCGCGGCTGTCGCAGGCGGCGTCTTCCTGACACTGTGCGATGTGCTGGCACGCTTCCTGAACTATCCGTTCGAGATGCCGATCGGCGTCGTGACGGCAGTGCTGGGCGTTCCCTTCATCCTGTACCTGATCCGGACGAAGGGAGGCGGACGGCATGCCTCATAGACACGGCCGAGGACGTGGACGAGCGAAGTACGCGGGCATACTCGCCGTCGGCATCGCGCTGCTGGCGGCCGCGACGTACGTCAGCCTGACCGATGGAGCGTTCGACATCCCGCTGCGGGACGTCGTCAAGACGTTGCTGCGGATCGCGCCCAACCCGGACTGGGACCTCGTCATCTTCGAATTCCGGCTGCCCCGGATCGTCACGGCGCTGCTCGTCGGGGCAGGACTCGGCATTGCCGGCGCCGTCCTGCAGAGCGTGACGCGCAACGGGTTGGCCGACCCCGGCATTCTCGGCATCAATGCCGGAGCGGGTGCGGCCGTCGTGATCTTTCTGTATTTTTTCCAGGGAGAGGTTCAGGGCACGGGCATATTCTCCGTCATGGCGATGCCGCTGTTCGGTCTGCTCGGCGGGCTGCTGGCGGCGGTGCTGATCTACTTGTTCTCCTGGCATGGCGGCCGCCTGGAATCTCAGCGTCTGCTGCTGACCGGAATCGCGGTCGGAGCGGGACTGAGCGCGATCTCGCTGTTCCTGACGCTGCGGATGAACGCCGGGGACTTCGAGATGGTCGCCGTCTGGACCTCCGGCAGCATCTACAATGCAAACTGGCTGTACATCGCGGCGATGCTGCCCTGGTTCGCGCTGTGCGTGCCTCTCATCTGGCTCCAGTCGCGCACGCTGGATTTGTTCCACCTGGACGATGACAGCATCCGCAGCGCGGGCGCAAGGTCGGAGCTGCAGAAGGCGCTGCTGCTGCTCTGCGGCATCGGCCTTGTGAGCGCATGCGTATCCGTATCCGGCGGAATTGGCTTTGTTGGCCTGATGGCACCGCACATTGCGAGGCGGCTGACTGGCTACTCCTATCGTCGCATCTTGCCGACATGCGCGATGATCGGCGCGCTGCTCGTGCTCGCGGCCGATTATATCGGCAGGACGGCGTTCGCGCCGAGCGAGCTGCCCGTCGGCATGGTGATCGCGATCATCGGCGGGCCGAGCTTCATCTATCTGTGGGCGCGCGGGCGCAGAAGCGTGTGATGGACGTGTGATGGGCGTATGATGGGGATGTTTGGGGAAAAGGGAACAGCGGTCCGGAAGCGGGCAATGAGAGGATGGATGTCGATATGGCGGAACTAGAATTGGCGCAAAGGGCGCCGAGCGCGCGGACGGCAAGGAGCGCGGCGACATGAGGATAACGGAGTGGGAGATGCGTTCGCGGGCCGGAGCCGGGACCGGGGCCGGGGACGACGGGCGGACCTACCGGATTCGCATGGCCGTACCCGAGGGAGAGGCGCCCCGTAGAGGCTATCCGGTCCTCTATGTGCTGGACGGCAACGCGCTGTTCAGTACGGCAGCCGACGCTGTATGGATTCAGAGCCGGCGCACGGCGAAGACGGGCGTTCTGCCCGCCGTCGTCGTGGGCATCGGCTATCCGGGGGAAGAACCGTTTCCGGAGGCGCGCCACTATGACTTTACGCTGCCAGTGCCGCCGGAGCAACTGCCGGCTCACCCGGAGGGCGGGAGCTGGCCCGCGCAGGGCGGCGCGGCAGACTTTCTCCGCTTCATCGAAGACGAGCTGAAGCCTGCGATCGAGGCCCGCTGCCCGATCGATCGGAGCAGGCAGACACTGCTTGGTCATTCGCTGGGCGGGTTGTTCGTGCTGCATGCGCTTTTCGCGCGTCCCGGGTCATTCGGGACCTATGTGGCCGGCAGCCCGTCCATTCACTGGAACCGGGAGCCGCTGGCTGAGGCGGAGAGCAAGTTCGCCGCGCTGCTGCTGGAAGGTGCGGCAGCCCCGATCCGGCTGTTGATCGGCGTCGGCGAGCTGGAGCAGGACCATCGCATCCCGATGGTCGCCAACGCGCGCCAGATGTACGAGCGGATGGCGCTGCTGCAAGACACATGCATGCACGCGGAGTTCCGGCTGTTCGAGGACGACAACCATGTATCGCTGCTGCCGGCTCTGATCAGCCGGGCGATCCGATTCGCCCTGGCGCCGGAGCCAGGAGGATTAATGCGGTAAATAAGGTCAAAGCAACAAATAAGAATGCCACACATCGCTATCCCGGGCCACGGACCGATTTTCGAGCAAATAAGGATGCCGCACATCGCTATCTCGGGCCACGGACCGATTTTCGGGCAAATAAGAATGCCGCACATCGCTATCTCGGGTCACGGACCGCTTTTCGAGCAAATAAGGATGCCGCACATCGCTATCTCGGGCCACGGACCGATTTTCGAGTAAATAAGGATGCCGCGCATCGCTATCTCGGGCCACGGACCGATTTTCGAGCAAATAAGAATGCCGCACATCGCTATCTCGGGCCACGGACCGATTTTCGAGCAAATAAGGATGCCGCACATCGCTATCTCGGGCCACGGACCGATTTTCGAGCAAATAAGGATGCCGCACATCGCTATCTCGGGCCACGGACCGATTTTCGAGCAAATAAGGATGCCGCACATCGCTATCGCGGGTCACGGACCGATTTTCGAGTGAATAAGAATGCCGCACATCGTTATCCCGGGCCATGGACCGCTTTTCGAGCAAATAAGGATGCCGCACATCGCTATCCCGGGCCACGGACCGCTTTTCGAGCAAATAAGGATGCCGCACATCGCTATCTCGGGCCACGGACCGATTTTCGAGCAAATAAGGATGCCGCACATCGCTATCTCGGGTCACGGACCGCTTTTCGAGTAAATAAAATGCCGCACATCGCTATCCCGGGCCACGGACCGATTTTCGAGCAAATAAGAATGCCGCACATCGCTATCGCGGGTCACGGACCGCTTTTCGAGTAAATAAGAATGCCGCGCATCGCTATCTCGCCCCGTTCACCATTAACGCCATAAGCGATCGCGATGCAGCCGCAGATCCCGTGACGTCCGTCGTCGCGGCAGCAAAAAAACGCCGAAGCGCATCGCTCCGGCGGTCTTTTGCTGCGTTAAATTTTCTCGATAACTTTGTCGACCAGTCCGTATTCCTTGGCCTGCTCGGCTTCCATGAAGTTGTCGCGGTCGGTGTCCTTCTCGATGCGCTCGAGCGGCTGGCCCGTGCGCTCGGAGAGGATGCGGTTCAGCTTGTCCCGGAGCTTGAGGATGCGGCGTGCGCGAATCTCGATGTCGCTGGCCTGTCCTTCGGCGCCGCCGAGCGGCTGGTGGATCATGACTTCGGCGTTCGGCAGGGCAAAGCGCTTGCCCTTGGCGCCCGCCGCGAGCAGGAACGCGCCCATGGAGGCGGCCATGCCGACGCAGATGGTGGAGACATCGGGCTTGATGTACTGCATCGTATCGAAGATCGCCATGCCGGACGTGATGGAACCGCCGGGGCTGTTGATGTATAAGTGGATGTCTTTCTCCGGATCTTCGGCCGCGAGGAACAGCATCTGCGCGATGATGGAATTGGCGACCACATCGTTGACCTGGGTGCCCAGGAAAATAATGCGGTCCTTGAGCAGACGGGAATAGATGTCGTAAGCCCGCTCTCCTCGATTAGTCTGTTCGACGACCATAGGGACAAAGCTCATTGCGTGATCCCTCCTCGGGGTGATAGGTGATAGTGAATGTTGATGACGGCCCGAATTCCGTATCCAGGGAAGCTCGGATCGACTGTGAATCCATTCTAATGGATCATGAACCCAAAGTCAAAGAAAGTCAAACGCGAGATCAAAAAAAGCGCCCGTATGGCACGGACGCGTCTGCTGTATCCTAAATGGCGGTATGAATGGTGCTGTAATGGTGCTGAAAATGAAAGGAATATGGCGCGCCCGTAGGGAATCGAACCCCAATCTCAGGCTCCGGAGGCCTGCGTCATATCCGTTGGACCACGGGCGCATGTCGACAACAGCAAGATTCATTATATGCGATAGGCATATGAAAAGCAAGAGCTTTGAAAAGGTTTCGAAAGGGGTATAAAGGGTACAGGGTATTGCCATGTCCGCATATAGCCGCACGCCAGGCATGAGTAGGGACAACGGAAAATAAAAGAGTGCTCTCGACGATTGTTGGGCTTGCAACTAACAACCGAATCCGATAAAATGAAATCAGGAAGTGGGACTTAAAATGTCACAGTGGGACGAATTAAGTCCCACACCGTGAATCCCCGTCGCATTCCGGCCCTATTCATCCGGCATTCAAGGGAGAGACGGAAGAGGATGCGGAACATTCTAGAGATGCAGAAGAAGCTGGTGCCCGATCTGATGCAGGTGCTGCAGAAGCGCTACGACATCATGCGCCGGATCTCGGTCACCGGTACGGGCGGCAGGCGCACATTGGCGGCGAGCCTGGAGCTGACGGAGCGGACGCTGCGCGCGGAGCTCGATCTGCTGCGGGCGCAGGGCCTCATCGAAGCCGGCACGACGGGCGTGAGCCTGACGGATCGGGGCCGGCGCTTGCTCGAAGAGATGGAGCCGATGGTGCGGGAGCTGTTCGGCCTGTCGGACCTGGAGACGGCGCTGTGCAAGCGATTCGGCCTGAAGCAGGCGGTCGTCGTGCCCGGCGACTCCGACACGTCGGAGGAGACCGGCCGCGAGCTCGGCCGGGCCGGCAGCAAGGTGCTGCGCCGTGTCATCGGCCCCGGCGACGTCGTCGCGGTCATGGGCGGCACGACGATGGCGCGCATGGCGGCGCAGTTCTCGGTGCCTTCGCCGCTGCGCGACAACTGGTTCGTGCCGGCGCGCGGCGGTCTCGGCGAGAGCGTGGACTACCAGGCGAACACGATCGCCTCGGAGCTGGCCAAGCGGACGGGCGCGCGGTACCGGATGTTGCACGTGCCCGATCATCTGAGCGAGGAAGCCTACCAGACGATCATGCAGGAGCCGAACGTGCGGGAGGTCGTGGACATGATCCGCAGCGCGCGTATCGTGGTTCACGGCATCGGGGACGCTACGGCTATGGCGCGCCGGCGCAAGCTGAATGAAGGCACCGTGCAGGAGATTATGCGGGACGGTGCGCTGGCCGAGGCGTTCGGCTACTATTTCGACCGCGAGGGTGCGGTCGTCCACCGGATGGCGACGGCGGGTCTTCGGCTCGAGGACATCGAGGCCGCCGAGTCGGTCATCGGCATCGCCGGCGGGCGCAGCAAGGGCGAGGCGATCGCCGCAGTCATGCGCTTCGGACACGACGACGTGCTCGTCACCGACGAGGCGGCCGCCGAGGAAGCGCTCAGGCACGCCGGCGGCTGACGCTGCCGCCGGCACCCCGCGGGGACCGGACCAACCGGCCCCGCGCTGCCGGACCGGGCGACACCTCCCCGGCCCTGCACATCCAGACCGGGCGCTGCCCGCCCGGTCCGGCAGAACATGTGGTCTCGGCGCTTTATGCGCCTGACATAGATCAAATCTTATTTTCCAAACCCAAGGAGGAACTATCAATGACGGTCAAAATCGGTATCAACGGCTTCGGTCGCATCGGTCGCAACGTATTCCGCGCTTCTCTCAACAACCCGGAAGTAGAAGTCGTGGCGATCAACGACCTGACGAGCGTCGACACGCTGAAGCACCTGCTCAAGTATGACACGACGCACGGCACGCTGGACGCGACGGTCGAAGCGGGCGAAGGCGCGCTGATCGTGAACGGCAAGACCATCAAGGTATTCGCCGAGCGCGATCCGGGCAACCTGCCTTGGGCTTCCGTCGGCGCCGAGATCGTCGTCGAATCCACGGGTATCTTCACGGCGAAGGAAAAAGCCGAGCTTCACCTGAAGGGCGGCGCGAAGAAGGTTATCATCTCCGCACCGGCTACGAACGAAGACATCACGATCGTCATGGGCGTCAACGAAGACAAGTACGATCCTGCTCAACATACCGTTATCTCCAACGCATCCTGCACGACGAACTGCCTGGCGCCTTTTGCGAAGGTTATCAATGAAAAGTTCGGCATCGTCAAGGGCATGATGACGACGATCCACTCCTATACGAACGACCAAAGCGTACTCGACCTGCCGCACAAGGATCTGCGCCGCGCCCGCGCCGCTGCAGAAAACATCATCCCGTCCACGACGGGCGCTGCGAAGGCCGTATCGCTCGTACTGCCTGAGCTGAAGGGCAAGCTGAACGGCATGTCGTTCCGCGTACCTACGCCTAACGTATCCGTCACCGACCTGGTAGCCGAAGTTAAGGGCAACGTCACGGTCGACGAAGTCAACGCAGCGCTGAAGGCAGCTGCCGACGGCCCGCTGAAGGGCATCCTGAACTACTCCGACGAGCCGCTCGTATCGAGCGACTACAACGGCGACCCGGCTTCCTCCACGATCGACGCGCTGTCCACGATGGTCGTCGAAGGCAACATGGTGAAGGTCGTCTCCTGGTACGACAACGAGTGGGGCTACTCCAACCGTGTCGTCGACCTGGCGAAGTACATCGCTTCCAAGGGCCTGTAAGACTTATTCTTTATAGAAGATAGACGACGGCAAAGAGGAGACCTGTGCGCTCCTCTTTCCGTCCGTACGGGCTTCAACGAATATTGGAGGGAGAGTCTGTCCTATGAACAAGAAGAGTGTCCGCGACGTTAATGTATCCGGTCAAAAGGTATTCGTCCGCGTCGACTTCAACGTGCCGCTCGAGAACGGCGCGATCACCGACGACACGCGCATCCGCGAAACGCTGCCTACCGTCAAGTATCTGATCGAGAATGGCGCGAAGGTCATCCTGGCGAGCCACCTCGGCCGTCCGAAGGGCGAAGTCGTAGAAGAGCTGCGTCTGACGCCTGTCGCTGCCCGTCTGTCCGAGCTGCTCGGCAAGCCGGTCGTCAAGACCGACGAAGCCGTAGGCGCCGACGTTCAAGCCAAGGTCGACGCGCTGCAAAACGGCGACGTGCTGCTGCTCGAGAACGTCCGCTTCTACCCTGGCGAAGAAAAGAACGATCCCGAGCTGGCGAAGCAATTCGCGGCGCTGGCCGATCTGTTCGTCAACGACGCATTCGGCGCCGCTCACCGCGCGCACGCGTCCACCGAAGGCATCGCGCATCATCTGCCGGCCGTCTCCGGTCTCCTGATGGAGAAGGAACTCGACGTGCTGGGCAAGGCGCTCAACGATCCGGACCGTCCGTTCACGGCGATCATCGGCGGCTCCAAGGTCAAGGACAAGATCGACGTCATCGACAAGATGATCGAGATCGCGGACAACATCATCATCGGCGGCGGCATCTCCTACACGTTCTTCAAGTCCCAGGGCTACGAGATCGGCCTGTCGCTGCTCGACGAGTCCAAGCTGGAGAAGGTCAAGGAGTTCGTCGAAAAGGCGAAGCAGCTCGGCAAGAAGCTGTACCTGCCGGTCGACCTCGTCATCTCCGATGACTTCAAGTCCGACAAGAACATCGAGATCGTCGGCATCGACGGCATCCGTCCCGACTGGGAAGGCGTCGATATCGGGCCCAAGACGCGCGAGATCTACGCGGACGTCATCAAAAACTCCAAGCTGGTCGTCTGGAACGGACCGATGGGCGTATTCGAGGTCGAAGGTTTCTCGAACGGCACGCGTGCGGTAGCGCAGGCGTGCGCGGATACTTCTGCATACACGGTCATCGGCGGCGGCGACTCCGCTGCGGCTGCCGAGAAGTTCAAGCTGGCAGGCGAGATGGATCATATCTCCACGGGCGGCGGCGCGTCGCTCGAATTCATGGAGGGCAAGGCGCTTCCTGGCGTCGTCGCCCTGAACGACAAGTGAGGGTGAACCCATGAGCAGAACTCCGATCATCGCTGGCAACTGGAAAATGTTCAAGACCGTCTCCGAAGCGACTGCATTCGTGTCCGAGGTGAAGGGCAAAGCTGAAGTCGCCAGCGTCGAGGCTGTCGTCTGCGCGCCGTTCACGGCGCTGCCGGCGCTCGTCGAAGCGGTCAAGGGCACGTCGATCAAGGTCGGCGCGCAAAACATGCACTTCGAAGACAACGGCGCCTTCACCGGCGAGATCAGCGGCGTCTTCCTGAAAGATCTGGGTGTCGACTACGTCATCATCGGCCACTCCGAGCGCCGGCAGTACTTCGCCGAGACGGACGAGACGGTGAACAAGAAGACGCATGCGGCGTTCAAGCACGGTCTGACCCCGATCGTCTGCGTCGGCGAGAAGCTCGAAGAGCGCGAAGCCGGCAAGACGGATGAGGTCAACCGCGTGCAGACGACGGCCGCACTGGCCGGCCTTACGGCAGAGCAGGCGGCGCAGGTCGTCATCGCTTACGAGCCGATCTGGGCGATCGGCACGGGCAAGTCGTCGACGGCGACGGATGCCAACGACGCGATCAAGGCGATTCGCGGCGTCGTGGCGGAGCTGTTCGGCGCCGAAGTCGCGGCGAAGATCCGCATCCAATACGGCGGCAGCGTGAAGCCGAACAACGTCGCCGAGTACATGGGCGAATCCGACATCGACGGCGCGCTCGTCGGCGGCGCCAGCCTGGAGCCGGCCTCCTTCATCGCCCTCGTCGAGGGGGCGAAGTAAGATGGCAGCTCCGAAGCCGGTCGCGCTCATCATTCTGGACGGATTCGGCCTGCGCGAGGAGACGCACGGCAACGCCGTGGCCCAAGCGAACAAGCCGAACTTCGACCGTCTGTGGGCGACCTACCCGCATACGCAATTAACCGCTCAGGGCGAGGCCGTCGGCCTCCCCGAGGGCCAGATGGGCAACTCCGAGGTCGGACACCTGAACATCGGCGCGGGCCGCATCGTGTATCAGGACCTGACTCGGATCACCAAGTCGATCCGCGAGGGCGACTTCTATGACAACGAGACGCTGCGCGGCGCGGTGAACCACGCCAAGCAGAACGGCAAGAAGCTGCATCTGTACGGCCTGCTGTCGGACGGCGGCGTGCACAGCCATATCGCGCATCTGTTCGCCCTGCTTGAACTTGCGAAGCGCGAGGGCCTTGGCGACGTATATATTCATGCGTTCCTCGACGGACGCGATGTGGCGCCGGACAGCGCGGTCGGCTATCTGACCCAGCTGCAGGCGAAGATCGAAGAGCTCGGCATCGGCAAGATCGCGACCGTGCAAGGACGCTACTATGCGATGGACCGCGACAAGCGGTGGGAGCGCGTCGAGAAGTCGTACCGTGCGATGGTGTACGGCGACGGCCCGACGGCGGTCGATCCGATCCAGGCGGTCAAGGCGTCCTACGAAGCGTCGGTGTACGACGAGTTCGTACTGCCGACGGTCATCGTCGGCGTGGACGGCAAGCCGGTCGGACTGGTCGAGTCCGAAGACGCGGTCATCTTCTTCAACTTCCGTCCGGACCGTGCGATCCAACTGTCCAACGTGTTCACGAACGAGGACTTCCGCGGCTTCGACCGCGGCGCGGGACGCCCGGTCGGCCTGTACTTCGTCTGCCTGACGCTGTTCAGCGAGACGGTCGGCGGGTTCGTCGCGTACAAGCCCAAGGAACTGGACAACACGCTGGGCGAGGTGCTCGTACAGCAGGGCAAGACGCAGCTGCGCATCGCCGAGACCGAGAAGTACCCGCACGTCACGTTCTTCTTCAGCGGCGGCCGCGATCTGCAGCTGCCGGGCGAGACACGCGTGCTGATCAACTCGCCGAAGGTCGCCACGTACGACCTGCAGCCGGAGATGAGCGCCTATGAAGTAGCGGACGCGGCGGTCAAGGAGATCGAGTCCGACAAGCACGACGCGATCATCCTGAACTTCGCGAACCCGGACATGGTCGGCCACTCCGGCATGCTGGAGCCGACGATCAAGGCCGTCGAAGCGACGGACGCCTGCCTCGGCCGCGTCGTCGACGCGATCCTCGCCAAGGGCGGCGCCGCCGTCATCATCGCCGACCACGGCAACGCCGACATGGTCATCGATGCTGCGGGCCGCCCGTTCACGGCGCACACGACCAACCCGGTCCCGTGCATCGTGACCAAGCACGGCGTCTCGCTGCGCGACGGCGGCATGCTGGCGGACGTAGCGCCGACGCTGCTGACGCTGCTTGAGCTGCCGCAGCCGGCCGAGATGACCGGCCGCACGCTGCTCGCGCCGCTGGGCGAGTAAGCTCGCAGGAGACGGCGTGGCAGCCGCCGCGCCTGTCTGGACGAATAGCTGCAAAAAAGCAGCTATTCGTCGTCTTGCGGCCGGGAGATCGCGCGATAGCTGCAAATATGCAGCTATTTATCGAGAATCAGCCGCAATCGGGCTCGTGGCAGGGGAATGAACTGCATATTCGCAGCTATCCCCGTCGCAGCCGGCCGTAGCTGCCGGATCAACTGCATATTTGCAGCTAAATCCGGCGCCAATCGGCTCAACCGGCTCAACCGACTCGATCGACGCAACCGACTCGATCGGCTCAACCGACGCAACCGACTCGAACGAACCGATTACATTTAACTAACTAAGGAGTGTTCATTCCCATGACGATTATTTCCGACGTCTATGCACGCGAAGTATTGGACTCCCGCGGCAACCCTACGGTTGAAGTCGAAGTCCGCCTCGAATCCGGCGCGTTCGGCAGCGCCATCGTACCGTCCGGCGCTTCCACCGGCGCATACGAAGCTGTCGAGCTTCGCGACGGCGACAAAGACCGCTACCTCGGCAAGGGTGTCGAGAAGGCTGTCGACAACGTCAACTCTATCATCGCGCCGGAGATCATCGGCTACGACGCGCTCGACCAGGTCGCCATCGACCGCAAGATGATCGAGCTCGACGGCACGCCGAACAAGGCGAAGCTGGGCGCCAACGCGATCCTGGCCGTCTCGATCGCCGTCGCGCGCGCAGCCGCCGATGCTCTCGACCTGCCGATCTACGCTTACCTCGGCGGCTTCAACGCCAAGACGCTGCCTGTGCCGATGATGAACATCGTCAACGGCGGCGCGCACGCCGACAACAATGTCGACGTGCAAGAATTCATGGTGCTGCCGGTCGGCGCGCCTACGTTCAAGGAAGCGCTCCGCACGGGCGCCGAGATCTTCCACGCGCTCAAGGGCGTGCTCAAGGCCAAGGGCCTGAACACGGCCGTAGGCGACGAAGGCGGCTTCGCACCGAACTTCGGCTCCAACGAAGAAGCGCTGTCCACGATCATCGAGGCCATCGAGAAGGCCGGCTACAAGCCGGGCGTCGACGTGTTCCTGGGCATGGACGTCGCTTCGACCGAGTTCTACAAGGACGGCAAGTACCACCTCGAGGGCGAAGGCAAGTCCTACACGTCCGCCGAGTTCGTCGACCTGCTCGCCAGCTGGGTTGACAAGTACCCGCTGATCACGATCGAAGACGGCTGCTCCGAAGACGACTGGGAAGGCTGGAAGCTGCTGACCGAGAAGCTCGGCGACAAGATCCAGCTCGTCGGCGACGACCTGTTCGTCACCAACACCGAGCGTCTGTCGAAGGGCATCGAGCAAGGCATCGGCAACTCGATCCTCGTCAAGGTCAACCAGATCGGCTCCCTGACCGAGACGTTCGAAGCGATCGAGATGGCCAAGACCGCCGGCTACACGGCCGTCATCTCGCACCGCTCCGGCGAGTCCGAGGACAGCACGATCGCCGACATCGCCGTCGCGACCAATGCCGGCCAGATCAAGACAGGCGCGCCGTCCCGTACGGACCGCGTAGCGAAGTACAACCAGCTGCTTCGCATCGAAGACCGCCTGGGCGGCTCCGCCGTATACGCGGGCAAGAAGGCGTTCTACAACCTGAAGAAGTTCAAGTAAGACCGGCCCGGCCCACCGCGGCCGCGCCAATAGCATGATCGACCGATCCCCGGGGAACGCTGCCTATGCGGCCGTTTTCTCGGGGATTTTTTACAATGGAACGGTGTGAGCCGAGGCGGCCATGGATCAAGATAAAAACTTGTGCTGCGAATTATGACACCGTACGCCGCATCCGCTCGCCCGAAAGTCCAAATGCCATATAAATTCAGCCAATATCGGACTCGTAAGCGTTCTCTCCGCAAGCCTATAATAAAGGCAAGCAAGCGTCTCATGCATGCGCGATCGCGCAAATCCCATGTTGGAGGTAATAATGATGAGCAAGCCGCAATTGGGTATTCAGCTGTATTCCGTACGCGACCGCAGCGAGAAGGACTTCCTCGGCACGATCCGCGAGATCGCCGATATCGGATACAAGAACGTAGAACTGGCAGGCAACTATGGCGTGTCCGCCGCCGATCTGAAAAAGGCGCTCGCCGATGCCGGCCTGAACGCGAACTCGGCGCATGTCGGACTGAACGTACAGGAGCCGGACAAGTTCGAGGACGATCTGAACGAGAAGGTCGCCTACTACAAGGAGCTCGGCGTCAAGCGCTTCGTCGTGCCGTGGTTCCCGCTGGCGGACAACCCGTCCGTCGAAGATGTGAACCAGTTCGTCGAGACGCTGAAGCGCGCCTCTGCGATCGTTCGCGCCGCCGGTCTGGAGTTCGGTTACCACAACCATGCGTTCGAGTTCAAGCCGGCACAGGACGGCAAGCTGGTCATCGACCACTTGTTCGAGCAGCTGTCCGCCGAAGAACTGGTCGCCGAGTTCGACCTGGGCTGGGTGAAGGTCGCCGGCCAAGACCCGGCTGCCTACATCGAGAAGTATGCGGGCCGCCTGCCGCTCGTGCACGCCAAGGACTTCAAGGAAGACGGCACGGACACCGAGATCGGCAAGGGCTCGGTCGACTGGGATTCCGCACTCGCGGCAGCCGAGAAGGCGGGCGTCGAGTACGTCATCATCGAGCAGGAGCAGTACGACGTGAGCTCGCTTGAGAGCGCGAAGCTGAACTTCGAATGGTTCAAGGCGCGCGGTTGGGTCTAAGATTCAGGACCGGTTATAAACGGGATGTCAAGCTCGGCCGCTGGCCGGGCTTTTTTTCTTGAGCGGCAGACAAGCTTCATCCATCCTTCATTCGCTATTCATGCCATCTTCATGCATATCCGGCCCGTCCCGGGATAGAGTAAGAATAGCGATTCTATCTTACTTATAGAGGTGACCGTGATGGCGAACGAACACGATCGGAATGACGGGCAAGAAGCGCAAGCCGACGGACGGCAGGAGATGACGCTGACCAATCGGCAGGGACACCCGATTACGGACAACCAGAATGTGCGGACGGTAGGCAGCAGAGGGCCGACGACGCTGGAGAACTATCATTTTCTCGAGAAAATCACGCACTTCGACCGCGAGCGCATCCCGGAGCGTGTCGTGCACGCGCGCGGCGCCGGGGCGCACGGCTACTTCGAGGCTTACGGCAAAGCCGGAGAGGAGCCCGTCTCGAAGTACACGCGGGCGAAGCTGTTCCAGGAGCCGGGCAAGCGCACGCCGGTGTTCGTCCGCTTCTCGACCGTCGTGCACGGCGGGCATTCGCCGGAGACGCTGCGCGATCCGCGCGGGTTCGCGGTCAAGTTCTATACGGAGGACGGCAACTGGGATCTCGTCGGCAACAATCTGAAAATTTTCTTCATCCGCGATCCGCTCAAGTTCCCGGACATGGTGCATGCGTTCAAGCCCGATCCGGTGACGGGCATCAACAATATGGAGCGCATGTTCGACTTCCTGTCTCTCACGCCGGAGGCGACGCATATGGCGACGTTCCTGTTCTCCCCGTGGGGCATTCCGGCCAACTACCGGCAGATGCAGGGCTCGGGCGTCAATACATACAAGTGGGTCAACAAGGACGGCGCCGGCGTGCTGGTGAAGTACCATTGGGAGCCGCTCAAGCTGCCGATCCACAATCTGACGCAGGCGGACGCGAGCGCGATCCAGGGGATGAACTACAGTCATGCCACACAGGATCTGTACGAAGCGATCGAGAAAGGCGAATATCCGGAGTGGGAGCTGCGCGTGCAAATATTGAGCGACGACGAGCATCCCGAACTGGACTTCGACCCGCTCGATCCGACCAAGCTGTGGCCGGAGGAGGCGGCGCCCATGCTGCCCGTCGGCAAAATGGTGCTCGACCGCAATCCGGTTAATTACTTCGCGGAGGTCGAGCAGGCGGCGTTCGGCACCGGCGTGCTGGTGGACGGACTCGACTTCTCGGACGACAAGCTGCTGCAGGGGCGGACATTCTCGTACTCGGACACGCAGCGCCATCGCGTCGGCACGAACTACCTGCAGCTGCCGATCAATGCGCCGCGGACGGCTGTCGCGACGAATCAACGCGACGGCCAGATGGCGTACCGCGTCGACGCCGCGCCGGGGCAGAGCCCGCATGTCAACTACGAGCCGTCCTCCCTGGGCGGCTTGAAGGAAGCGCCGAAGGCGGGCAAGGATCATGAGCCGCATTATGAAGCGAAGCTCGTGCGGCAGAAGCTCGATCGGCCGAACGACTTCAAGCAGGCGGGCGAGACGTACCGGGCGTTCGAGGATTGGGAGCGCGACGAGCTGATCGCGAACCTGGTGGCGAATCTGAGCATCTGCAAGGCGGACATCCGCGAGCGGATGATCGGCTACTTCACGCAGGCCGATCCGGACTATGGCAGGCGCGTGCGCGAGGGGCTGGATGCGGTGCCGGGGCTGACGGGTGACGGCGCGCCGCACACCAGCTCTCCGGCGGCGGACGCGGCGGTTGAAGAAGCCAAGCGGCTGGGCGGCGATACGGACGGGTATTGAGATTGCGGCTCACGGGGCGTTCTCTGCGGCGATGCCGGGGGCGTCCCGTTCTGCTTGTTGTAGTGCGAGATGCCGATGAGAGGTGAAGCTGCGTGCGTTGTTGCGTGCGTTGTACGGTAGAATCGCATAACGCAGGCGCTCGGAGCGCCGACGAGGCGAAGTGCGGTACAATCGCGTAAATCGGCCCAGCTTCATTTCAAGTTGCCACGCCATTGGGCTTGTGCTATTATGAAACTAACGTTCTATGCCTATTGAACCGTTTTCAGTGTTCCGGCATTGCGGGGGGTGGAAGCAGTGGAAATCGCTTTGAAAATCGTATTGATCATTTTCTCGCTTGGCCTGATCGGCACCGTTTTGTTGCAGCGTGGGAAGAGCGCGGGTCTGTCGGGCGCCATCTCCGGCGGCGCGGAGCATTTGTTCGGCAAGCAGAAGGCACGCGGCCTGGATTTGTTCCTTCAGCGTCTCACGATTGTGCTGGCAGTCGGATTTTTCGTATTGTCCTTGATCGTTGCTTACGTCGTGAAGTCGTAATTCCAACGTCGTTCGGGCGGGAAGCGAGGGCTTCCCGCTTTTTTTGTGCCATCCGCATGAATTGCATCACGGCCGCTCCGCGCCTGACGCAGCGGATTCGGCATTACGGTCGGGCTGCCCTCCGCGGGAGGCGCGGCCTTCGAGCGGCAACTTGCTGCGCTCCGATTGGCTCACCGACAATTCGTGTATACTATTGGAAGATGAGGTGATGCCAGTGCCATCGTGGAGCGAGCAGGAGTTGCTCGAGATGATGAAGAATTCAGACTACAAGCCACTCACGTACAAGGAACTCGAAGCGCACTTCGAGATCACGGACGCCACGGAGTTCAAAGCCTTCCTGCGTCTGTTGACGGAGATGGAAGAGGCGGGGAAGATCATGCGCTCCCGCGCCCAGCGATACGGCCTGCCCGAGCAGATGAACCTGCTGCGCGGCCGCGTGCAAGCGCATGCGAAGGGATTCGCCTTCCTGCTGCCTGAGCAAGAGGGACATCCGGATCTCTATATCAATGCGAACGATCTCAAAGGCGCGATGAACGGGGATGTCGTGCTGGCCCGGATCACGTCGAAGAATCACGACGGCAGCCGCATGGAGGGCGAGGTCGTGAAGATCGTCAGCCGCGCGGTCACGCAGGTCGTCGGCGTGTTCGAGCATCATGAGAGCCACGGGCTCGTCATCCCGGACGACAAGCGGATCAACAAGGAGATCTACGTCCGGCCCGCGAACTTCAAGGGCGCCGTCACCGGGCAGAAGGTCGTCGCGGACATCGTGCATTATCCGGAGGGCAAGGCGGCCGCCGAGGGTGAGAT
The DNA here is from genome assembly GCF_037963805.1 of Cohnella sp. 56. Taxonomy (NCBI): domain Bacteria; kingdom Bacillati; phylum Bacillota; class Bacilli; order Caryophanales; family Paenibacillaceae; genus Cohnella; species Cohnella sp. 56. Next base: position 48,604 of record NZ_JAZDQE010000001.1, read on the forward strand.
CGTCGAGGTGCTCGGGCACAAGGATGATCCGGGAGTCGATATTCTCAGCATCATCCGCAAGCACGGCCTGCCTGAGAAGTTCCCTCAGGAGGTCGAAGCCGAGGCCGATGCCGCGCCGGATGCGATCACCGAAGACGAGATCGTGCGCCAGGGCCGGCGTGACCTGCGGGGCAAGACGATCGTGACGATCGACGGCGAGGATGCCAAGGATCTCGACGATGCGGTCAATGTGGAAAGGCTGCCGAACGGCAACTATGTCCTGGGCGTTCATATCGCGGACGTCAGCTATTATGTGAAGGACAAGTCCCGGCTCGACGAGGAAGCCTACAACCGCGGCTGCAGCGTGTATCTCGTCGATCGCGTCATCCCGATGCTGCCGCACCGGCTGTCCAACGGCATCTGTTCGCTCAATCCGAAGGTGGACCGGCTGACGATGTCCTGCGAGATGGAGTTCGAGGCCGGCACGATGAAGCGGGTCCGCCACGACATTTTCACCAGCGTCATCAAGACGACGGAGCGCATGACCTACACCAACGTCCGCAAGATTCTCGTAGACGAGGATCCGGAGCAGATGGAACGATACGCGCCGCTCGTCGAGACGTTCCGCACGATGCGGGAGCTGGCGCTGGCGCTGCAGGACAGCCGGATGCGCCGCGGCGCGATCGACTTCGACTTCGAGGAGTCCAAGGTCATTGTGGACGAGGAAGGCAAGCCGGTCGACATCGTGAAGCGCGAGCGCTCGATCGCCGAGCAGATCATCGAGGAGTTCATGCTGGCGGCGAACGAGACGGTTGCGGAGCATTTCCACTGGCTGAAGGTACCGTTCCTGTACCGGATTCACGAGGACCCGGACAGCGACAAGCTGCTGACGTTCGTGCAGTTCGCTTCGAACCTCGGCTATACCGTGCGCGGCAAGGGCAATTCGGTGCACCCGCGCGCGCTGCAGGGTCTGCTGGAGCAGATCCGCGATACGAAGGAAGAGAACGTCATCAGCACGATGATGCTGCGTTCGATGAAGCAGGCCAAGTACGACGCCCAGAGCCTGGGGCACTTCGGGCTTGCGGCTGAATTTTATACGCACTTCACCTCACCGATCCGGCGTTATCCGGACCTGGTCATCCACCGTGTCATGCGCGAGGTGCTCGAGAACGGCGGCACGCTGCCGGAGGAACGTCTCACGCAATGGGCGGGGCGCATGCCCGACATCGCGCAGCAATCCTCCGAGCGCGAGCGCGTGGCGGTCGATGCGGAGCGGGATACGAACAAGCTGAAAAAAGCCGAATTCATGCTGGACAAGGTCGGCGAGGAATTCGAGGGCATCATCAGCGGCGTGACGGGGTTTGGCATGTTCGTCGTGCTCGACAATACGGTAGAAGGTCTGGTCCGCCTCGGCGAGATGACCGACGACTACTACCACTTCGACGAGCGTCAGATGGCGCTGCTCGGCGAGCGCACGAGCAAGGTGTACCGGCTGGGGGATGAAGTGCGCATCAGAGTGGGACGGGTGAACATGGACGATTATAACATCGACTTCGAAGTGGTCGGCATGAAGCCGCGAAGCGAGAGCAGAGGCGGCGCCGGCGGCGCGGCCGGACAGCGCGGCGGCCACGATGGCGGCGCAGGCGGATTCGCGGGCGCGCGCAAGGGCAAGAAACGCCGCGGCGGCGGGGAAGCGCCGTCGGCGGAAGGCGGTCGCGGCGAGGCATCGCGCGGCGAAGGCGGCGGACGCCGCGGCAAGCGCGGCGGCGCGCGCGGGGATGCGGGCGCCGGGCATGCGGCGCCGCCGTATGTGGCCGCCGAGGCGAAGCCGGGCGGCGGCAAGCGCGGCCCTGGCGGACACGGCGGCGTAGCCAGCGACGAGCGGGACGAGTCGCCGAGGCTGAGCGAGCTCGGCGAGTTCGAGCAGTCGGCTGTGCAGCTGCCGCAGCCGCAGCGGCGCGGCGCGGGGCTCGCCAGCGAGGAGCAGATCGGCTTGGGCAGCGATGCGGGAATCCCGCCGCGGCACGAGCGTGACCGCGAGCCGGTCGACGTGAACCGCGATTCGCCGGATTATGTGCCGGCGCCGACGCAGAAGAGCAAGCGCGGTCCGCGGCTCGACATGTGGGGCCTGCCGTTCACGACGCGCAAGTATGCGAACGATGACGACGAGGAGCGCTTCTACGGCGAGAAAAGCCAGCTGCGCCGCGAGCGCAGCGCGCTCGGCCACGGCCGGGGCGGCAATCGCTCCGGCGGCAGGCCGGGCGGGGGGCCGGGCGGCCGCGGCGGCCGCTTCGGCGGCAAGCCCGGAGCGGGCGGCAAGCCGGGGCCAGGCGGACGCCCGCAGGGCGGCGGCCCAGGCCAGGCCAGCGGCGCGCCCGGCGATCGCGGGCGCAGCGCGCGCGCCAAGGCGGCTGCGCAGACGGCCGCGGCCTCGACCGCAGGCAAGCCTGCGCAGGACGCCCCAGGGGCGGAAGGCGCGGCCAAGCCGCGCCGCCGGCGCAAGCCGAAGGCGCCCGGCGCCAAGCCGACGCCTTCGCCTGAACAGCCATAAACGATAATAGAGGAGCCTTCCGCAGCTGCGGGGGGCTTCTTTTTCAAATGAATAGGGTCGTACTGCGCATCCGCCCGCCAATGTACATTCGATTGACATTACATTACTCGCTCGGCCTCTTTCCCACCTCAATGTGCATCCGCTCGGCAGCACACCATCCGGCCGCACCCTCGATCCTCGCCCCTCGCCCCAAGTATGCACATAGATCAACAAACGCCGCCCGTACCAACCAATCTCGCCCCCATTCCTCGCATCCGCTATCTCCTCGGCAGGCGTCGAGCGTCACTGGCGGATTTTCCGCAAAACCCATTAGACAAGCGCAGGCCAATCCGCTAGGATAGATCATGGTAAACATGGGCGCAGGGCTGCGCCGACGGGGGGATACGAAGGGATGGCAGGGCAGGACAAGCTGTATCATGTGCTAGGAGCCAAGCAGTTCTCGCGGAGCGAGCTGGAGGAGCTGTTCGCGGCGTCGCGGGCGATGGAGGACGTCGTGCAGGCAGGCGGCGATCGGCGGCATACGGGCCGGATTATGACGACGCTGTTTTTCGAGGCGAGCACGCGGACGCGGCTGTCGTTCGAATCGGCGATGAATCGGCTCGGCGGCAGCGTCATCGGGACGGAGAACGCGGCGCAGTTCTCGTCGGCGATCAAGGGCGAGACGCTGGAGGATACGATCCGCATCATTACCGGCTATAGCGATGTCATCGTCATGCGGCATACGGAGGTTGGCGCCGCGAAGCGCGCGGCTGCTGTCGCTGGCGTGCCGGTCATCAACGCGGGCGATGGCGCCGGCGAGCACCCAACACAGGCGCTGCTGGACGCCTATACGATTCAGAAGGAATGCGGCAGCCTCGACGGTTTGCGGATCGCGATGGTCGGCGACCTGGCTTATGGACGTACGGTGCATTCGCTGAGCTACATGCTGGCCAACTTCAAGGATGTCACGATCTACTACATCTCGCCGGAGAATGTGCCGATCCCGCCTTCGGTCAAGCATTATATGGACGAAAAGGGCGTACGGTACGAGGAGACGACGGATCTGAACGCGGTGGCAGGTTCGGTTGATGTGCTCTATCAGACGCGTATCCAGAAGGAGCGCTTCCCGTCCCCGGAGGAGTACGACAAGGCCGCCGGCCAATATATCGTCGACGCCGCGCTTCTGGACCGCATGCGCCGCGATGCAATTGTACTTCACCCGCTGCCGCGGGCCGGCGAGATCGCGGAGGAGGTCGACAGCGACCCGAGGGCCGCTTACTTCCGCCAAGCGCAGAACGGCCTTTACATCCGCATGGCGCTCATCGACCGGGCGCTGCGCGCCTGATCCGGCTTCGGGAGCAAGCGGTGAATCGCGCCAGCTCACGGAGCTTGCGAACGGCGCCTATAAACGATCGATCACGGCGGACGCCGAAGGACTTCCTTCGGCGTTCGTTGTCTTATCCTGTAAATGCGATGACGAATCCGATTATTCAACTTCATCGGACGTCACTATTTATTGCCGAGCTGTTCCGCCAGACCGATTAACAGTCCGTCTTTTGCACGGATGTAGCAGAGCCGGTACGAGTTCTCGTATTGAACCACTTCGCCGACGAGCTGAGCACCATGCTTGATGAGTCGGGATACCAGTTCGTCGATGTCTTCAACGGTGAACATGACGCGCAGATAGCCGAGGGCATTGACCGGGGCGGCTCGGTGGTCGGATATCGCAGGCGGGGTGAGGAAGCGAGAGAGCTCAATTCGGCTGTGGCCATCCGGGGTAATCATCATAGCAATCTCTACATGCTGAGAGCCAAGCCCGGTTACGCGACCGGCCCATTCACCTTCAATAACAGCTCGCCCCTCCAGCTTCAAGCCAATCTCCTCGAAAAAAGAAATGGCGTCATCCAGGGATTCCACCACAATGCCGACATTGTCCATTCTGAGCAGTTTGTTATTTGCCATCGTTTTATCTCCTTGTGCGTACAAAGTTTGGGTCTTAACGTCGTCAGCGTTATTCCTTAAACATTTCGGAGTTGCGATCCTATCTCCTGCTAATTATCAGTGATCTCCTTGTTCGGCTGCGCGGACAAGCCGGGCACGAGCTTTTTCGATGTCCCGGCGTCGCTGAAGATTCGGAGACGGGGAGGTCGTCGCAAGGCAGATATGATTGGGACGCCCGTTTGGCTCGTGATGAGCCTGCGATTATTTTTTGCGGCGGCCCCGGCGGTTGTTTCGATGCAGCCTTGGGGTATATGTTGATTGCGGATGGTGGGCAGCCGGTATCGTCTCGATTTTTACGCGGTAATACCGTTTTGCGCCGATGTTTTTATTCCACCGACCGTATTTTGCCGTTCTAGCATGTCGAGTTGTGAGCGGCTGGAAGCGCATGATATAATGAGGGTCCGATTGCAATGGAATGAACGTGGGGTGATGCAGCGTGGTGAAGAGCAAGGACCAGTTCGACAAGCCGCTCGCACAGAACAGGAAGGCTTCGCACGATTACTTCATCGAGGATACGTTCGAGGCGGGCATGGTGCTGACCGGGACTGAGATCAAGTCGCTGCGGGGCGGCCGCGCCAATATGGGCGATGCGTTCGCGACGATACGGAACGGCGAGATATTCCTTCACAACATGCATATCAGCCCTTTCGAGCAGGGCAACCGGCACAATCCGACCGACCCGACGCGCACACGCAAGCTGCTCATGCACAAGGCCCAGATCCGCAAGCTCGTCGGCGCTTCCAAGCAAGAGGGCTACACGATCGTGCCGCTCAAGGTATACACGCGCAACGGGTACGCCAAATGCCTCATCGGCCTCGGCAAAGGCAAAAAGAACTACGACAAGCGCGAATCCGCCGCTAAAAAGGATGCGCAGCGCGACATTCAGCGGGCGCTCCGGGAGAAGCAGAAGGTCGCGAGGTAAGACGGACTGTGAGCGGCGTTAAGAGCGTAGTTAGCGGACTTCGCAAGCCGGCGTAGCGCGCCGTTCAGGCGAGATTGGTGCGATTCGGGCAGCTCATATTGTTTGATCGACCGTCCCAGGCAGTCATCGCCAATCGTCCCAGCAATGCCGTGCAGTATTCGGCGGCGGGATGTGCTATACTATAGAAGTTCCACCGATGCGATTTGTTTTATGCACCTTGTTCGTACCTGCCGATCTTCACTGCTGCGACAGGAAGATGGGCGCCTGAAGATCCGTTCGCTTGGCCGACTGAGTTCGTGTTTTCGGTCCGCCGCGAAGGCTTCGCTTTTATTTAGGGGCCGTTTATGGATTCGACGGGGATAGTTCGGACATGAGTAGCGGGTAGTAGGGCTGCGGCTGCTTCATCAACGCGGAAGCCAATTAACTGGCAAACAACAAACTTCTTACGCTGTAGCAGCCTAAACAACTGCTCTCGTGCTCCTACCTTCCATCGCCCATGTGGCGGGCTAGGGGCTCAACTTTAGTGGGATACGCTGTCTAGTCTCCGCCTGGGGCTAGCTGAAGAAGACAATCAGGCTGACCCGAAGGGAATCCGGTGACAGGGAGTCTCTAGGGTGACATCAAATCTGTCACTACACCCGTAGAAGCTTATGTTGCGTTATCTTCGGACAGGGGTTCGACTCCCCTCGGCTCCACCATAAGGACTCTGACCGCATGAGGTCAGAGTTTTTTTGTTATGGTGGAACCGAGGGGCCAGGCGTTGCCCCCAGTCCGAAGAGGACAGGGGTTCGACCGCGCGCAGGGAGCGAAGCGGACGAGCACGGCATCTGATTCTACCGCTGCGCTCTACTTCGTCGAGTTGGCTTCGTCAGCAAGTTCAATCAGGAATCATATACTCCCCTCGGCTCCACCATGTAAATCCACAACCGCATGAGGTTGTGGATTTTTTGCTATACTGTACATATGAAGCCATAATAAATGATGTTGAGGTGGTTACCATGAGCGCCAAAACTGGTCAGGGACTGCGGGAGGTCCTCAAGGCAGCAAGCAAGTCCGTACGCGAAAAAGCTAAGTTGGCGGGAGCACCGCTGTTTTATATGCAGAACGGGAACCGGGTTCGTGAAGATGCGGACGGGCGAAAATATGCTCTTGTAGTAGACAGTGAAGGGAAAGCATTGGAGTTTCCAATTGAATAAGGGGCCGGAGCTTTCCATTTTTGCGGGGTGCAACGGAGCGGGCAAATCGACGCTTATTGAGCATTACGGGCAAGCATTTGACATTGTTGTGAACCCGGATCTCATCGCCAAAAATCTGAATCCTTCCAAACGTTAAAATGACCTATAAAGCCAGCTTGTTGCCGGGTTGGCTTGGCGGACTGGAACTGTCGACGGAGAAATAGTACTTTGAGCCGACCTTCGCTTGCGGATGGTCGGCTTTGTCTTTGATTTCGCTTAAATTGCATCTTGCTTCATTCCGAACAATTCATTTCTTGATTCCCTCCAGCGAGGAGCATAGTCCTCCATGTACTCGCGACGCATTCCTTTAGAATCGCATCAATCCACAACTGCGCGAGGTCGTAGATTCTTGCTATAATTTTGAAAGAGATGAACGTGGATGAAGTGTGGAATTATTATAATTCTGGAATAATGAAGGGATGATAAATCGTTGCAGTTGTCTCTGACGGTAGCGAGGAGAAGGCGTGATCCGGATTTTCGCAACAAGATTCTGAGAGCGTACGAGTTTAGCTGTGCAATTTGCGGTTTCAACGTCCGATTGGGCCATAACTTGGTTGCCGTCGACGCGGCACATATTCAATGGCACCAGGCCGGCGGGCCGGACAGCGAAGAGAACGGAATCGCTTTGTGCGTACTGCATCACAAGTTGTTTGACCGTGGCGTGTTTACGATAACCGGTAATCGAGAGATGCTTGTTGCCGAGGAGGCGCATGGAACGCAGGGGTTCGAGGAGTGGTTGATGCGGTTTCACGGCAAACGAATTCGTGCGCCCATTCGTCCGATTTATCAGCCTAAGGAGAAGTTTATCGAGTGGCACGTTCGGGAGGTTTTCAGAGGGCCTGCCAGGTACAATGTAATACAACGATAAGAAGACAGATGAAAAGATCATATACACGAGCATTAAGCAGAAGTTGCAGGCGTGGCATAAGCTTGAGTATCTTACACCGTATACTGTCGAACACGGAGAAGAAACGATTCTCTTACGTTCCGATGCTGATCTGCCTTGGTTATATCCGGAAAAGTATGAGTTGGATCGGAAGAGCAGCAAGAAGAGATTTTGAACAGTCTGCCCCGGCCCTGACGACACTGCTTCGAGATGCCATTGCCGCCATTATTGTGAAGAGAGCCAAGAAATTAATAGAGTGCGACAAGCCAACAGAAGCTTTCTCTTATATTAAAAATATATGGATTCCATTCCGTTGTACTTCGGCGCGGCCATGAGCGGTCTTCCATTCATGCCGATTGGGTCCGGTTGGAATAAACGTCGCCATACTTTCACCATGTTCAATCCGATTGCAATAAACGAAGATAGACTCACACGCTGACCGGACAGACGGCACGGACTTGTGTCCGAGGTGCCAATTCAAGCCCGGACTGATGAAGTAAATCAGGCAGGAAATAGGGGGAGCGTGATTCCCCTGTAGACGATGTTGCGAGAGGAAGATTCCGGTGGCAATTGTACAGGTGAGGTCCGCCAATCCGAAGTTCACGTTTCTGATTAAGAAAAATCCGGGTACCGGCATGCAGCTTCGTCCCGTTCGGCAAGGGATGGCGTACGGGTGGTATTCGGACGATGCGACCTTTAATGTTTACTTCAAAGACGCGGACAATGAGATTTCATACAAACAGCGTGAAGACGAGAGCTTTGAATATTTGAATGTGTCCCGCTACAATACGCCGTTGTTCTCGCTGAATGCGATCAACGAGTTTTTCTCCGCGCCGTTCAAGGCGCAGGATGAGCGGGATGAGCCGGGGTACGAGCATTCCTTTTTCATCAATATGATTCATGTCGATCGCACCCGCTATATCGATTTTTTCGCCAAGCATATGAAGGAATACACGTTCGCTCTGGAGCATCGGGCGCACAAGAGCTACGCTCTAACCGTGACCACGCGGAAAAGCTTGTACCATCTGCTGCATGTCGTGAGCGTGTTATGCCTGTTCTTATCCATGTTCGGCGATGAGTACATCGATATTTCGGACGCCATTCTCGATAAGTACATTCGAAGCTTGAATGTGATCGACGCGCCGTTCTATATCCGAAGTCTGTTCGCGAGAAACTTCTTGTCCTCCAGGGAGCGGTATAAAAAATACAAGGCGGATATCGAGCAGACGAGTCGTTATGCGATATCGCTCGAGTATGGCGGTACGGCGATGCAGCGGCGCAACTATATCTCCGGCGTGCTGCCGTTCAATAAGCCGATATTGGATGTGGGGTGCGGTGAAGGCTTCTATGCGATCCCGTTCGCCGGAAAAATCGAAAGCACATACTATGCGGTCGATGTGAACGAGGAACTGTTGGAGGTTGTTGCGCGTAAGGCGGCAGCGAGACAGGTCGATAACATTGCGCTGTTCCGCTCTCTCGATCATTTTCTGGAGTCCTACAATGGGGAGACGGTCGATGTAATTTTGACGGAAGTCATCGAACACATGGACGCGGCAGCGGCAGCGGCGCTTATTCGCCAAGTTTGCAGTCAAGTGAATTATGACCGACTGATCATCACAACGCCGAATGCCGATTTCAACCGTTACTATGAACTGGACGGATTCCGGCATGAGGATCACAAGTGGGAGATGGACCAGGAGGCGTTCCGGCAATGGTTCGCAGTCACGGTTAGCGGAGTGGATATGGTTTATACGTTTGTGATGATGGGCGATTGTGTGGACGGCGTTCACACGACACAAGGCGTCATCGTTCAAGGGAAGGAGGAATAGCGGATGGAAATTGTAACTCGAGTACACACCATTTTTATGCTTGTCGGAGCAACAGAGTGCGGCAAGTCTACGTTTGCCAAGGAAGTGCTGATTCCTCAGCTTCGTCTGGCGGACGCGTCGCGAGGACTACGTACGAATGTGCAATACTTGTCTTCGGACAGCATTCGTCAGGAGCTGCTGGGCTATGATTACGATAAATACGATCAGGTGATGCTGGAGGCAAGCTCGCATACGTTCCAACTGCTGTTCGAGCGGCTGAAGCTGGTCACCTCGTTCCCGCTGAATGCCGAGTTTGTCGTCGTAGACACGATCGGGCTTGCGGAAGACTTCCGTAGCAAGGTGCGCGAGATTGCCCAGGAGAACAACTACAATGTGGAGGTTATTCTGTTCGATTACCGCCAGCGCGACGATTATTATGCTTCGGAACGGTCGAAGAAGCTGATCTCGAGTCATCTGAACCGACTGCGGAAGGACGTTCTGCCCGTATTGTCCCGCGAGGGCTACGGCAAGATTCATAAGCTGCGGGCCAAGGACTTCTACTCTCTCGAGGATGGAGGGGCCAATCCGGATTACCGGGTGACGGTTGAGAACTGGAGCGACTACTTGGCCGCAGTGCTGCCGCAGGGACAGGCGTATATCGTTGTTGGCGATGTGCACGAATGCGTTCGCGAGCTTCAGGGGCTGCTGTGCGACTACGGCTATCGGATGGAGGACGGGAAGCTGTATGCTACGGACAAGGTGCAGAATACGCAAATCGTACTGGTCGGCGACTGGATCGATAAGGGGAAGCAGACGCGCGAGATCGTCGAGTTTCTGTACGAGAACCGGGAGCATTTTCTGTTCGTACTCGGCAACCATGAGAACTTCGTCTACAAGTATGTGAAGGGTGAAATAGCGGGCGTGGATCCTGAACTGCTGCAGACGTATTTCGATTCGACGCAGGTGCTCATGAGTGATCCTGCATTGTTCGGGAAGTTCGCGCAGCTGGTGGAACGGTCACAGCCATTCTACCGCTTGGTTGGTATGAACGGGCCATCCTTCTATGTCACGCATGCGCCCTGCCGCAACAAGTATATCGGCAAGCTGGATGCCAATTCGGCCCGCCACCAGCGCAGCTTCAGGCTTGATCGCGATGTGTCCATTGAAGAGCAGCTTGCGTTTTTGCGGGAAGAGGCTGTGGGTAATCACCCGTTTCATTTGTTCGGTCACGTGGCGGCCAAGCAAGCCTTTCGAATCAAGAACAAGATTCATCTCGACACGGGCAGCGCGCACGGCAATGTGCTGACGGCTGTACGTATTTCGAACAGGCCGATTTTCAGAAGTCACAAGTCGCAGTCCGCAGCGGTTCAGGAGGAACTGCCGGTACTGTTCCGGGAAGAGAAGAAGGTGTCTCTACAGGAGCTGGATGACGAGGCGATTCGCCGGTTGAATTATTGCTCGCGGAACCGGATCAACTTTATTTCGGGTACGATGTCTCCGGCGGACAAGGATGTTGCGGCCGAAGAGCTGGAGTCGCTGCGCAAGGGGCTCGACTACTTCGCGGATCGTGGCGTCACTGAAGTCATATTGCAGCCGAAGTACATGGGGTCGCGTTGCAATGTGTACCTGTATCGGGAGATCGATCAGTGCTGCGCGGTCAGCCGCAATGGGTATAAAGTGCAGGCGGTCGATATGACGCCCGTGTACGAGCAGTTGCAGCGGAAGTTCGGGACGTACATGGCTGAACGGGGAATTGAAGTGCTGCTGCTCGATGGAGAGCTGCTGCCTTGGAAAGCGCTTGGAGACGGGCTTATTGAAAGGCAGTTCCGTCCGATCGGGAAAGCACTGGAGACGGAGTTGGGCTTCTTACGCCAGCATGGCTTTGAGGAAGCATTCGGCAAGCTCGCTAGGGATGCCGAAGCAAGCGGATTCGAGAAGGATCAGCATCATCTGTCCAAGGCGGCGCTTAGCGACAAGTACGGCGCGCATGCCTATCAGAACTATAAATATGTGCGGGAGATTCGCGAGGCGAGTGTTCCGCTCGATCGGCATGATGAGGCGTACGAGGTATACAAGCGTCAATTGGAATTGTACGCCGGGGAGGCGGAGCTTGCCTACAAGCCCTTTGCGATTCTGAAAGAAGTGCTGGCGGATGGACAAGAACGCATGGCGGATGGCCGGACGTCGGAGATGTACCGTTTGCTGACGGATGACGAATATTTGGTGCTTGATCTGCAGGAGTCGGACGCATATGAAAAGGCTGAACGCTTCTTCTCCAGGTTAACGTTGGAGAACGGGATGGAGGGTATCGTCATTAAGCCGGAACAGGAAAAGCGAGGCGTAGCTCCTTACTTGAAAGTTCGCAATCCCGGCTATTTGTCGATCATTTACGGGTATGATTATAAGTTCCCGCGTAAGTATGGGAAGCTGTTGAAGCAGAAAAATACGGCTTCCAAACTGCGTACCTCCATGAACGAGCATCGACTGGGCGGGCAAATGCTGGCGGTCAAGCTGAGCGACATCACGCCGGGGAATGAAACCTACAAGCAAATCGCGGCGAATCTGCTGTTCGAGGTCGCCAAGGAGAAGGAGATTGATCCTAGACTATGAGACTGCGTCTGGGGCAATTAAAATAAAAGGGGTGATCCGTATGGACAAATCGCCTTACAATCCATATAAGGATGATTCACTTCATACAACCGTCGATGGGAATACCTCCGCCCAAGAGGATCGAACTGCATTTAATGATGTAATCAAAAATGCGGATATCATATCCGGATTCCAACGACCCAAGCAAATGAATCAATTCCCCAAATGGTATCGAACGTATTGTTGTGTCCAAAGGTGAATGAATAGAAACAGCAAGCCCTGACGATGCTTACGCATGCCAGGGCTCTTTGTCTTATGAACGTTTCTGAACTAAGATTGTCAGGCTGACCAGGGTGACAAAGATCGTAGCGCCCATGTCGGATAGTATCGCGATCCACAGCGTCAGCCATCCGGGGATGGTGAGCAGCAGGGCAATCAGCTTAAGTCCCAATGCCACGCTAATATTAAAACGAATAATCCAGTTCACTCTGCGCGCGATACGGACCGCTGCCGGCAGCTTGCCCAGATGATCCTGCATCAGTACGATATCAGCGGTCTCGATGGCACTGTCCGTTCCCTTGCCCATGGCAATTCCGAGCTGCGCGGAGGCCAGAGCAGGGGCATCGTTGATGCCGTCGCCGATCATGCCGACCGTTCCCGTGGCGGCCAGCGCTTTAACCTTCGTTACTTTGTCCTCCGGAAGCAGGCCGCCGTAGTATTCGCTCACGCCGACTGCTTTTGCCACCTTTTCTGCGGTTCTCTGGTGATCCCCGGTGAGCATGACGGTGCGGCGGATGCCGCTTCGGTGAAGCGCTCTGATCACGCCGGCGCTCTCCTCGCGAATCTCGTCTGCAATGCCGAACATGCCCAGCACATTGCTTTCGTCAGCCAGCAGGACGAGCGTCAATCCGTCTTCTTTCAGGCTTTGAACGGCGGAGCGCACTTCTTCCGTGAAGGCGAGATGGGAGATGCTCTTCTCATTGCCCAGCCAGTACTTGCGCCCTTCATACTTCGCCGTTATCCCTTGGCCGGAGACGGTTTGGATGTCGTCAGCTTCGCCGGCAGCTATGCCGAGCCGATCCATTTCCTTCATCACGGCTTTGGCCAGCGGATGAATAGAGGACTTCTCGATCGCGCCAGCGATGACGAAGAACTTTTCTTTGTCGTATACGACAGTCTTCTCTACATGCGGCTCTCCTTTGGTCAGCGTACCGGTCTTGTCGAAGGCGAGCGTGTCCAGCTTGCCCAGCTGTTCCAGGAAAACCCCGCCTTTAATTAAGATTCCGTTCCGAGCATTGCGGGTAATGCCGGACACGATCGCTATCGGCGAGGACAGAATCAGTGCGCACGGGCATCCGACAATCAGAACCGCCAAGCCCTGATAGAGCCACTTTTGCCAATCGCCCCCGAACAGCAGGGGAGGAATGAGCAGAACCAGAAGAGCCACCATAATGATCAGGGGCGTATAATACTTCGAAAACTTGTTGATGAACAATTCCGTAGGCGTCTTGGTCTCCTGTGCCTCTTGGACGAGGTGCAGTATTTTGGCCAGCGAGGAGTCCTGATAAGCTTTATCAATACGGACTTGGAGGACGCCTTCGTTATTGATGCTTCCGCCAAAAACGGACTGTCCGTTTGTTTTCTCCACCGGGAGGGACTCGCCTGTGATCGCGGCTTCGTTAACGGAACTCTTGCCGCTTGCGACGGTGCCATCGGAAGGTATCTTCTCGCCGGGCCTCACGATGACGATATCGCCGACCATCAGGCTGGCGATAGGCACCACGGTCTCGATGCCGTGTTCCAGCTTCACAGCTTCTTTGGGCGCCACTTGCAGCAGGGTCTCCATCGACTTGCGCGCCTTCTCCATGCCCATGCCCTCAAGCAGCTCGTTGAGTCCGAATAAGATGGCGACCAACGTCGCTTCTTTCCAATCTCCGATTGCCGCCGCTCCGATGAGAGCTATCGTCATGAGCGTGTCGATATTGAACTTGAACTTCGCAAGATTTTTTAAGCCGCGCCAAAATGTCGAGTAACCGCTAAGGAGCGAGGCAACGATATAAAGCGAGATGGAAACGGCCGTCGGCAGCATGTCCTGTGTGGACATCGTGCCAATGTACAGAACGGTAGAGATGCCCAGCAGCCGGATCATTCGTATGGTGCCACCGGCGCCATGTTCATGGTCGTGTCCGTGATCATGGCCTTCATGATCTGCATGGGCCTGCTGTCCATGGTCGTGATGATGGTTATGGTTATGATTATGGGTATGGTCTTTCTTAGGGGGGAGCTCCAGAGAAGCACCGTCCGATTTCAGGATTTTTTGTATTTGGTCCAGGTCGATCTGCTCATCCACTGTCAGTTTGCCGGAGTTGTAGCTTAGCTTTGCCGTCTGCCCGTGCTCAAGCTGCTTGATTTCCTGTTCGAGCTCGTTCGTACAATTCGGACAGGATAATCCTTTTACCCGAAGCTCCATCGTCATCTATGCCCAACTCCATTCTCATTGCCAACGTATGAGTATATGTTCATATAATATGCTGAATAAATGAAGATGTCAAACATTTCACTCCAAGCATGAACAAATAATCATTTGAATGAAGCCCCGCGATAAACGCGGTTAATTGTAAACTTTCCTAATTAAATGACCGTCTGTTATAATGAAACATCGCTTGTGAAATTCAAGAGGTGATGAGCATGCAGCAGCATATAGCGGATGAGTGCGAGGTTCCATGCGGAGGCTCTGATGCAGACCTGGCTCAAATAAAATCTGAGATGATCGAGGAATCGCGGATTCACGATATCGCAGATTGGTTTAAGGTTCTCAGCGATCCTACCCGGGTTAAAATGATAAGCGCGCTAATTCGCCGTGAATTATGTGTTCACGATTTGTCGCGATTGCTTGAAATGGGACAATCCGCAGTCTCGCATCAGCTGAGGTATCTGAGGAATATGCGAATGGTCAAAAGGCGAAAGGCCGGAAAAACCGTCTATTATGCTTTGGACGATTCACATATCGAGGAAATCATCCAGGCGACCTTGGCACACATGGATCACAAATAAGACGCTTTCAGTATAAGCGATACGAAGAAGAGGTGCCCACGCCATCGGAATGGCTGGGGCGCCTCTTTTTGCTGCTGCGCATCACATTAAGCCACCAACCATAGAAATTGTCGCCTTACTTTTCAATGAAATGAAACCTAGCGCATAACGCGTCTCTTCTCGCAGCGCCGGAGCCTGCCATACAATTCATCTCGTACCGCACAACAGGGAAGGCGTGGCTCACGGTAAAAGGAGGGAGGTCGGCTCATCTTTGAAAATGCGCTTATGTAAGCGTTTGCCGTTAAATTTTCCTTTGCCGCGGGTTGACCAGCAAGCTACTACAAAAAGGAGGTAATAAAAGATGCCATTATCGGCAATCAAACAAATGCACCTGAATCGCGCGTTAAGAGCGAGAATCGCAGTCCTGCTCTGTGTGACTTTACTGTTCGCAAGCTGGTTCGGCGCATATCCAGGCCGGGTGTCCGCTGCTGCAGGCGGAGCGGAGCCGACCTCTGTCACCATGCAAGTCTATGCATCGGACGATGCCTTCGTCAGAGGCGGCACCAATGCGGATACGAAGTTCGGGACAACGACGCCCAATGAGCTGCAAGTCAAGAACATCAACACAAGCATTGACAATGACAAGCGGGAATCGTATCTGAAATTTGACCTAAGCGCCGTTCCGGGATTGATCACCGGCGCGAGCCTGAACCTGTACGGCGCGGTCAACGATGGCGGGCAAGCGACCGGCAAGTCGGTCAGCTTGGCCGTCTACAGCGTAGCCGACGATACATGGTCGGGAGCCGGGATTACCTGGAGAACAAAACCTGCCAAGGACGCTGCGATCGCGAGTCCGATGACGCTGCTGAACAAGCAAGCGGCGAAATGGTACTCCACCGACGTGTCGGCCTATATGGGCGCGCAGCAGCTCGCCGACATGACGGCAAGCATCGGATTGATCGACGAGAGCGTGGCCAACTGCCTGATCTCGCTGAATAGCTCGGAGGCTGCGAACAAGCCTTACCTGACGGTTACATACTTGCCGGCCGCAGCGGGGGACGTTCAGTCTCCGACCTGGGCGAACAACGCTCAGCTAAGCGCCGTCCTTCAAGGGACGAGCACCGTGCGCCTGGAATGGCCGCAGGCGGATGACCCATCGGGAATAGCCGGTTACCGCATCTATGCCAACGATGTGCTGAAGGCCAGCGTTCCGGCGTCGGTCAACACATATACGGTCGCCGACCTGCTGACAGGCACGGACTACAGCTTCCGCATCGAGGCTGCCGACTATGCCTGGAACTGGACGCAGGGTGGACTGCAGAAGCAAGTCTCTCTGTCGCTCACGGAGCAGAAGCTGTCCCCGACGGATGACGCCTACGTCAATGCCGGTGCCAAGGCGGACCTCAATTTCGGCAGCGAGCCGACGATGATCGTTAAAAAGAACAACGCGGAATTGACCCGGGAAACGCTGATGAAATTCGATCTCGACTCCGCCATGGAGGACATGGGATCGGCCGTCTTGTACGTTTATGCTACATTAACAGATTCCGCCGGTACGGATATCGTGAACCATCTGTACAGCACCGATACGGAGCAGTGGAGCGAGCAGGAGGTAACCTGGAATACGCGGCCTGGCGTGCGCGACTATCTCCAGGCCTTCACCGCGAACCGCACGCCTCAATGGTATGCGCTGGATGTCACCGCGTACGTGAAGGGGCAGCGAGCGGCGAACAAGGCTGCCAGCTTCCTCATTCGCCAAGAGGTGGAGGCCGGACTCAATGTCGGCATCAACAGCAAGGAGAATGCGGCCAACAAGCCTTATCTTCGCATCACCAGGACAAAAGCGAATCCGTCGGCTCCGGTGTGGGGCGCAGCCTCGAAGTTGACGATGAACCATGTCGAAGAAGACTTGATTGAGTTCAGTTGGGCGCCTGCAACCGGTGCCGATGCATACCGCGTGTATGCGAACGGCATCCTGGTCGACACGGTAGGCGCCGACACGACGAGCTACAAAGTATCCGGTCTTGCCGTCGGCAAGTCGTATACGATCAGGGTGGAAGCCGGCAAAGGCGCGGACTGGAGCGCCGACGGTCCGTATGCCACGGTGAACACGCTGGAAACGAAGCTGCTGCAAAGCCATCTCGGCAACGTCTATCTGAGCAATGAAGCGCTGAGCATGAAGGTGCAGACAGGCAGGACGTCCGTCTCGTGGACCGCAACCGACGTGTGGGGGAGCGCAGCGGCATCCGGCGTCGCATTGACGCAGAACGGTGAAGCCTTGATCACTTTCCCGTCGACGCTTCGCGGCTACTTCACGCTGACGGCTTCGGCCGAAGCGGACGGCCGCACGCCGATCGTGCTGGAGACAGCCTTTGCGGTATTGACGCCATTCGATATGAGTCAACTCAGCGATTCCCCGTTCGGCGTGAACTCCCATCTGGCGAGAACGTCGACAGGCTGGGATGCGAGCTTGACGGAGCTGGTCGTCAGAGCCGGCATCAAAAACGTCAGAGACGCCTCCGAATGGAATTCCGTCGAGCCGCAGAAGGGCGTCTACACCGTCCCGTCGTCGCCCGCGGCAGCCGCGTACATGGACGCTTTCCGCAGAGAAAAAATCGATCAGCTATGGGATGTAGCCTTTAACAATCCTTTGTACGACCAGAACAGCACGCCGTATACCGATGAAGGCCGCGAGGGCTTCGCGAATCATGCCAGAGCGGTTCTGGACGCGTACAACGGGGCGAATCCCGCAGATCCGGGATATACCCGCTTTTTGAAACAAATCGAGGTGTTCAATGAATTTAACATCGGGTTCGGGGACCGAGGGACGGGGCCGGCAGATTCCAAGCCGGAGTATTACTTCCCGCTGCTCAAAAAAACCTATGAAACGGTGAAGGCCTCTCATCCGGATACGACCGTCGTGGGGATGTCGACGGCAGGCGTGCCGTTGTCCTGGATGGAGTCCGTCATGAAGCTGGGCGGATTAAACTATATGGATGTCGTCTCGTTCCATCCGTATGTGTATCCGAACGATCCCGAGCTGATCGTGAAGTCGATTGACGATGTGAACGCGCTGGTCCGCAAATACAACGGCGGGAAAACGAAGCCGCTCTGGATCTCCGAAATTGGCTGGCCGACCCACGCGACGCTATCGGGCGTCAGCGAGAAAAAATCGGCCGACGATCTCGTGCGCGCCTTCGTGCTGTCTCTCGCGAACGGCATCGAGAAAGTATATTGGTACGATCTGATGAACGACGGTACGAATGCGACGTACAACGAAGACAACTTCGGGCTCGTGCGCAATAAAAACGATAAGCTGGGCGTCTACACGCCTAAACCGTCGTACACGGCATTTGCCGTCATGATCCGTCAGCTGTCGGAAGCTGTATTCGATAAAAATCTGTCGGCGGCGGGCTCGTACTATCACTATTTGTTCAAGCAAAAAGGCGAGGATGTGCGCGTCGTCTGGGCGACACAGCCGAAATCCGTCGTCATTCGCTCGCAGTCTCCGGTTCGCGTCGTCGATTTTATGGGCAACGAGACGGTCTATACGCCGGTTCAAGGCAAGGTGTATATGACGCTGAACGGAGAACCGTCCTACATTCGCGGCGCGATCGACGGCATCGCGGAGAACGGCACCTTTAAGCTGACCGGCGAGTCGTCCCTGATGCGGGAAGACGGCAAGCTGAAGCTGACCGTCGACAACAAAGAGAGTGCCGCGGTCTCGGGAACGTTTGACATCGGCGGACACAGCTATCCGTTCGATGTGGCGGCGGGCGCCGTGAAGACGATTGACATTCGCGTACCCGGCATGGACGGGGAGGGCAGTCTGTCCGTCCGCGGGAAGCTCATGTCCGCAGAGGGGAAACAAATCGGTCTGCTTACCGCGGACATTCCGTTCCGCAAGCCTTACAACATTCAGGTGAAGCCGGTCGTGGCGGCAACGCCGGGAGCGGATCCGTCCGTGCAGATCCTGATCGACAACAATTCGGCCGATATGCCGCTCGGACTGGCCAAGATCGATTGGTCGATCGGCGGCGCATCCGGTTCTATTCCGTCGAAGACGATTGCGCCGACCCAAGTTGACGTGCACACCGTCGTCCTGCCGGGCCTTCAGGAAGGGAAGTCCTATCCGCTGGACGTGACCGTCTATTTGGACAGCTACAATCCGGTCCATATCGTCAGCTCGATCGATTTCAACCGGGTCGTCTATAAAGAGGAGGGCGCGGTGCCTGCTCCGATCGATGTGACGACCGGCACGAATCGGATTGCGGCGGACAGCTACACGGGCAAGGACGATTTGAGCGGTACCTTCAGTCTGTCCTACGACGAGACGAATTTCTACTTGGACGCGGATATCGTGGATGACACGTTCCAGTATCCGTTCGTCGGGCAGGAGATTTGGAAAAACGACAGCATTCAATTCGGCGTAGAGGACAGCATTCCGGGAATGGCGACCTTCTACTACGAGATCGGGATCTCGATGACGAACCAGGGGCCGCAAATTTACTTCTTTAACGGACCTGCGGGCACGACGCTGGGCGTACACGACAACGGCGATATGGATCTGAAAATTACCCGCGACGAGGAGCAGCATATTACAAAGTATCGGCTGAAAATGCCTTGGCGGGAGCTCACGCCGATCGTGCCCGCAGCAGGCAACACGCTGAGCTTTTCGATGCTGGTCAACGAAAACGATAACGGCATCCGGGACGGCTATTACGAATGGGGCTCCGGAATCGGAGGCGGGAAGGACCCGACACTGTTCCGTGCCTTTCAATTGATGGCGCCAGTCGGCGGCAAGGAGCCCGAGACGGAGCATAGCGCCGAGCTGAAGGCATTGTCCGTCTCGGCGGGCGAGTTGACGCCGGCCTTCGACGCGGCGCAGCTGAGCTACTCGTTAAGCGTAGCGAACGACGTAGACAAAACGAGCGTATCGGCGAGCAGCGTCGATCCTACAGCGATGATCGGCATCAATGGCGCCAGCCCGGCCGTCGGTGCGGCAACGGCGCAGGTCGACCTGCAAGAGGGCGACAACTCGATTACCGTTGCCGTCACGGCGCAAGGGCAGCCAAGCAAAACCTACACAATCACCGTAAACCGTAAAGCCGGCGAAGACAACGGCAACGGCAACCCGGACAACGGCAACGGCAACCCGGACAACGGCAACCCGGACAATGGCAACGGAAACCCGGACAACGGCAACCCGGACAATGGCAACGGCAACCCGGATAACGGCAACGGTAATCCGGACAACGGCAACCCGGATAACGGCAGTCCTGGCCCAGGCTCGAGCGGCCCGGCAAGCACGCCTGCACCTGATGCGCCGACCAGCGTCGAGCAGCCGGACCAGGTAATCACGACAACCGAAGTCAAGAGCACGACGGATGCCGAAGGCAAAGCTACGGCAGCCGTCTCCAATCAGCAAATTACGGATGCCCTAGCGAAGCTGGCCGCCGTACGCAACAAAGACAAAGCCGCCGTGCTGGAAATCAAGGCGACGGTCGATGCGGCCGCGAAGCAGGCCATCGTGCGCGTGCCCGCGGAAGCATGGACCAAGATCGCCGATAGCGATGCGGACACATTGACGATATCCGCGGGGCTTGCCCGGCTGTCGCTGGACACAGACGCGCTGAAGGCTGTTCAAAGCAGTGCGGGCAGCGGCACGGTCGACGTATCGATTCAGAAAGTCGATGCCGCCGCCGTCGCGCAAGGATGGACGCCGCAAGCGAAGCAAGCGCTGGAATCGGCCGTAGGCGGCCGTCCGATCTTCGACTTGACGATTACCGCCGGCGGCACCCAGGTAAGCTCCTTTAACGGCGGCTCGGTCAAGGTGAACATCCCTTATCAGCCGGCAGCCGGCGAAGATGTCAACGCGATCCTGGCCTACTATGTGGCAGCAAACGGCGAGCTCGTCAAAATTACGAACAGCATTTACGACGCAGCCGGCGGCATGCTGATGTTTAACGTCACTCATTTCTCGCCATATGCGGTAGGCTACGACAAGGTGCGCTTCCGCGATACGGCGGCAAGCTTTGCCCAAGACTTCATCACGTATCTGTCGGCACGCGGCATCATCAACGGCACGGCGGCCGGTCAATTCTCGCCTGCGGCCTCGATCACCCGCGCCGACTTCACGCTGATGCTCGCGCGCATGGCCGGCGCGAAGCTGGACGGCACCGAAGCGTCCGCATTCCGCGACGTGGCGCCGGGCAGCTACTATGCCCAATCCGTGCGATGGGCGACCGCCAACGGCATTACCAATGGCGTGACCGCCGACACGTTTGCGCCGACAGCGAACATCACGCGCGAGCAGATGGCGACGATGCTCGTTCGCTACGCGGCGCTGATGAAGCTGAGCCTGCCGCAGGCGGTGCCTGCGAGCGACTTCGCAGATCGCGCCGACATTGCCGCCTTCGCAGCGGAGGCGGCCCGGACGATGCAGCAAGCCGGCATCATCGGCGGCAAGTCCGGCGGCCGCTTCGCACCGAAGGATATGGCTTCGCGCGAAGAAGCCGCGAAGCTGCTGGGCATGCTCCAGCAGCTGACGATCCGTTAAGCAGCGCCGCAGAACCCTTTAACAGAGAAGGTACCGCTCCTCGATTCCATGGAGAGAGCGGTACCTTCTTTATGTCTATGACCTAAAAATAATGCACGCAGTGCAAGTTCTGTGAATCGATCATTTTCAAATTATGGGACACGCCTCATAATGAGTCTATTCCATACGGTCATCATCCGCATTAGAGTGATTACAATGATCTATATTTAAATCACGCCTGGATTTGACAAACTTTTGTAGAATCGAGGTTTTGTTCATTGAAGCTTAGCATATCAAGCAAAAGCATGCTCATCTACGGCATCGTACTTTTTACGATCATTTCGCTGACGTTTTTGTTGTCTTACCGGGGGGCTGTCGGGCCCCTGCAAGGTCAGCTAAAAAACACGAATATCGCTTTGCTCAAGCAGATCGATCAGAAGCTGGATATGGAGTTTCAACGGGCGGAGGAGGATCTGCTTCAGCTCAGCAACGAGCTCGAGATCGTCTATTACATGAACAACAGCTACAACGACGACTCGCATCGGTACACCAACTTTTACGCGCTGAACACGAAGATCGGCACCTTCATGAACCGCAATCTCCGGTTCTCGTCGATCATGCTGTACTCGGATGTCAGCGGTCAGATCTTGACGGAGACGACGTTCGAGCAGAAGGAAATGTCCGAATACGGATGGTTGACCGACTATATCGATATGTCCGGCTATTTCAAATGGCTGCCGACCCATCCGATCTCGAACGGGGCGGTGAAGCAGGATGTGGTCACGCTCATCCGCCCGTATCCCGCGCTGAGCGCGCCCGGATTCAGAAAAGGCTTGCTGGCGCTTAATATGAAGGAAGACGTACTGTATCAATTGGTTCACGACGTCTTCGACCGCAATTTTGAGGGCCATGTGTTTGTTTTGGACAACAAGGGCAATGTCGTCACCCATGACGACAAGAGCAAGCTGTACAGCAATATGAAGGAACTGCCTTACATACAGAAGCTGCTGGCTGCACCGGAAGACGGCTCGATTAATATTAAGCTGGATGGCGTGAACCAATCGGTGTTTTATCACCATTCTCTGAAGACGGGCTGGAAAATTGTCAGCATCGTGCCCGAGAACCAGGCCTACCGTCCGTTAACGGTGATGAGAAACTTTCTGCTCGTATTTGCGGCCATCATATGCGTGTTTGCGTTCGGTCTGCTTTTTTACGTCAACCGCTGGACGTTCAGACCGGTGGATCGTCTGCTTCGCAAACTGTCGAAGACGCATGCGGGGAAGCAGTATGGCGAACGGATGTCCGATCTGGAGCATATTTTTGAGCAAATGTTCGAGGATCGGGCGAATCTGGAGCATCAGGTGCGGAACTCCAGGCCGATCTTAAAATGGCGAATGATCATGGACATTCTGGTCGGTTACCGGAAAGAATACGCGGTAGTCAAGCATCAGTTGGATTATATCGGCGTTCGTCTGCTGCCCGAGTGGTTCGTCGTAAGTACGATCGAGATCACCAAAGAAGGCGGCATGAAATCGAAGGACGAAGCCCTGTATACGTATGCGGCCTGCAACGTCGCCGAAGAAATCATTAACCGGGAAGTGTCGTGCGCGGCCATCGACGTCGGCGAAGGGCGCGCCGCGATCGTCTTCAGCTTTCCGGACGGGGACGAGGCGCACAACCACCTCCGGGCCATCGCGCTCCTCGAGCAGATTCTGGATGTCATGCACAAGCAGTTCGGTCTGATCGTAACGGCGGGCGTCGGCAAATGCTACAAGGAGATGGAGCATGTCCCCTTGTCCTATGAGGAATCTCAGCAGGCCCTGAGGTACAAAATGCTGACAGGCAGCCACACGGTCGTCTCCATTGAGGACTTGCAGGTGCCGGACAATCAGGATTACTACAAAATCATGCAGTTGATCGGCCAGATCCAGGACGCGCTGAAGCTGACCGACGCGAAGAAGCTGTTGTCTTTGCTAGGCAGCATGTACCAGGAAGCCGTGCGGGTCAATCTCTCTCCGGACCTGATTCGCCAGTTCTCCTTCGAATTGGTCATGCGTTCCATGCAGACGGCGGAGTCGGTCGGCATCGATCCGGGGGCGCTGCTGGCCGAGGCCGGCAATATGTACGAACGAATCCTGCAATGCGAGAGCTGGCGGGAAACCGAGCAATTCGTAGGCGGCGTCCTGACCGACTTGTCGGGCAGCATCGAGAAGAGGCGCAGTCAACGCGGAAAAAACGATACGATGACCAAAATATTGGCGTACGTGCAAGCGAATTATCAGGATAGCGGCCTCTCTCTCGATCTGCTGGCGAATGAATTCAATCTCAATCCGACGTATATCAGCAAGCTGTTCAAAGAGCATGCGGAGGGCAACTTTATCGATTACCTCATCGAGATCCGCATTGAAGCTTCCAAGCTGCTGCTGAGGGATCGCAATATCAAGATCAATGATATATCGGAGTCCGTGGGTTACGCGAACAGCCGAAGCTTCATGCGCACCTTTAAAAAGGTCACGGGGATGACGCCTACGGAGTACAGGGAATGGGTTCTTAGCCACAGCGACAAAGCGAACTGAACGATATTTGCGGGACAGCTCTTCTCCAAAGAAGGGCTGTTTTTTTGTCAGACGATAAAAATGAACCTAGCGTAAGTTTTGTTACACGCCATTTATTCAATTTTTGCGACCGACCTCATAACAAGTCTGTATCGCACAGCTCCGATCTTGCCTATGATTAGGCTCGTTGGCAGAGGAATTCCAACCAGCCGAAAGGAGGATCATGCATGCAAGAGGGCTTGCCTGTATCCACAAAAGAATCGTTGATCATACATAAAGGTTCCACGCTTTCCAAAGGGCAGCTCATGCGGCGCAGATTGATGCGGGACAAAAACTTGTATCTCATGCTGCTGCCAGTTGTCGCGTTCTACTTCATTTTCAAATACGCGCCTTTGGCTGGCGAGATCATCGCGTTTAAGGATTACCGGTTCGCGGACGGCATCTGGGGCAGCGATTGGGTCGGCCTGAAGCATTTCCGCTCGCTGTTCCATAGTACGGACTTCTGGCGAATTTTGCGCAATACGCTGCTGCTGAATGTGTACAGTCTCGTATTCGGCTTTCCCGTTCCGATCGTGCTGGCCTTGCTGCTCAATGAAGTCCGCATCGAAGGCTACAAAAGAATCGTGCAAAATTTGCTGTACGTGCCTCACTTTATTTCCTGGGTCGTGCTGGGCGGCATCCTGATCGCCATGCTGTCCCCGAGTACGGGTGTCGTGAACGGTCTCCTGAAGCTGCTGGGGATCGAGCAAATCTACTTTATGGCGGATTCGACCTGGTGGCGGGTATCGTATACGGCGTCTTCCATCTGGAAGGAAGCGGGCTGGGGCACGATCCTGTATCTGGCTGCGATGGCTTCGATCGACCCTCAGCTCTATGAGGCATCCCGTATCGACGGCGCGTCGAAGCTGCGGCAGATTTTCCACATTACGCTGCCCGGCATCAGAGGCACGATTGCGATTCTGTTGATCTTGCGCATGGGCAGCATGATGGACGCCGGGCTTGAGCAGACGCTGGCGCTTCAGAACGATGCCGTTCTGGATGTGGCGGACGTCATCAGCACCTATGTGTACCGGATCGGTCTTCAGAATATGAACTACAGCTATACGACCGCTCTGGGGCTCTTCCAGTCGCTGATCGGACTGATTCTGATTGTCGGCGTGAACAAGATTATTCGTTTGTTTGGTGAAAGGGGGCTATGGTGACCGTGGGACTATCGAGAAAAAGCGTGTCGCTATGGGAATGGGGCAACTATGTGTTGCTCGGTCTGCTCTCTTTAATCGCACTATTTCCATTCTGGTACGAAATCTCCGCATCGTTCAGCAGCAGCCGCGCGATCTCCTCGGGCGAGGTATTGTTCAGGCCGGTCGAGTTTAACGTAGAGGCGTACAAACGGCTTTTCGAAGACGGTCAACTGCTGCGCTCCATGGTGAACACGGTCATCGTTACCGTCGTAGGCACCTTTCTGAATATGATTATGACCGTGCTTGCCGCATTTCCGTTGTCCCGCCGCAGACTGTACGGCCGCGGTCCGCTGCTCATGTTCATTACCCTGACGATGATCTTTAGCGCGGGCATCATTCCGAGTTTTATTTTGGTCAAGTCGCTTGGGCTGATGGATTCCTTCTGGGCCTTGTGGCTGCCTGCGCTGATCAGCACCTATAACATGTTCGTCATGAAGTCGTTTATGGAGGGCCTGCCGGAAGAGATTATGGAATCGGCCTCCATCGACGGCGCGGGGGATTGGAGAATACTGCTGCAAATTGTCCTTCCGTTATGCAAGCCGATTCTGGCGGCCCTGTCGCTCTTCTATGCGGTCGGCTGGTGGAACTCCTATTTTAATGTGATGCTCTACATCACCTCTTCGAACCTGCAGACGATGATGCTCAAGCTGTATCAGATGATCAAGCAAGTAGACGCCAGCCTGCTGAACGGCGGAGCGGGCAGCGAGGGCGCTGCGCAGGTGATGCTGACCCCCGAAGGGATCAAGGCGGCGGCTGTTGTCATCGTGCTGACCCCGATCCTGTGCCTCTATCCGTTTCTGCAGAAGCACTTCGTCAAAGGCGTATTGATCGGCTCTGTCAAAGGTTGATATCATGATGAGGATAATCTCCTCACTAGATATAGATTCTAACAAATTTAAAGGGGATGAAGGGTTTGAAGACTTCTAAAAAGGTGCTCACCATGCTGATGGCTGCCGGGTTGACCGCTTCGGCACTGACAGCCTGCAGTTCGAATTCGAATGGCAATGACTCGTCTTCGCCGTCCGCAGGGGGAGCAAGCAGCGCGGCAACGAGCGGTGGGGGAAAGGCAAGCGGCAAAAAGGTCGATATCAGCGTCTCCATGTTCGACAGAGGCCAGGTTGCGGCTGACGAGGGAAGCTACGAGAACAACCGCTGGACCAAATGGATTAACGAAAATGCGCCCGCCGCCGTCAAGTGGGTGCCCGTCCCCCGCAACGAAGCGCAAACCAAATTAAATACGTTAATCGCCTCCGGCAGCGCGCCCGATCTGATGTGGGACTATGACCGGAACTACATCGCGCAGCTGGCGAACAACGGCGCCATCCAGCCGATCGGCGATTATATCGAGAAGTACAGCACGACGTATAAGAGCTACCTGAATGAGCATCCCGAGCTTAAATCGTATCTGAACATCGACGGCAAAATGTATGCGGTTGCAAGCGTTCGCGGACCGGAATCGATCGCCAATCACGGAATTTGGATTCGGCAGGACTGGCTGGATAAGCTGAACCTGAAGGCGCCGACGACGATCGAGGAACTGATTGAAGTCGCCCGCAAGTTCAGGGACGGGGACCCGGACGGCGACGGCAAGAAAAATACCGTTCCGATCGTGTTCAACGGCAACGGCAACACCATTATGCGATCGTTTTTCCAAACCCACGAGAACCAGTGGTACCTGGAAGGGGACAAGCTGGAGTTCGGCAGAGTAAACGACCGGACCAAGGATTATCTGGCATTCCAGAAGCAATTGTTCGACGAAGGCTTAATCGACAAAGAGTACATTACGGACAAAAACTTCCAGCGCGCCACGCAATTTTGGACGACCGGGCAAGCGGGCATCATGTTGGGCGCCTGGAACATGGAAAATGAATTTATGGACTTGAAGAAAAACGTGCCGACCGCCAAGATGACGGCCATGGAGCCGGTCGCCTCCAAGTACGGCAAGTCCGGCCTGTATCAAGAGACGCCTGCCAACATCTATGTGACCTTCAACAATCAGATGAAGGAAGACAAGATCGAGGCTGCCATCAAGTATTTGGACTGGATGCTGGACGAGGGCTGGAAGCCGCTGAAGTACGGCGAGGAAAACGTGCATTACAAGCTGGTCGACGGCGTGCCTCAAACGATCGATGCCGCGAAGTTTAAACAAGAGGTCGCCTATGCGTCCGAATACGCGGTCGTCAATCAGTATGCGCTGAAGCCCGAATGGTTCCCGACGATGGCGGCTGCCGATGCGATCTCCCAGGAATATGCGCAGGAAAAAGCCAATTCGCTCAGCGTCGCCATGAAAAACAAATATCGCCGCGATATCGCGTACAATCCGTCTCTGCCGGAAGTAAGCGAACTGGTCGCCACCTTCGCGCCGATCGCCGTGCAGATCGAGACGAAGGTCGTGACCGGAGCCATGACCCCGGATGCCGGCATGACCGAGATCCGCAAGGAATGGAACCGGCTGGGCGGCGAGAATGTGGAGAAGCTCGTGAACGAATGGTATCAAGCCAATAAGGATCAATTGAAGTAAACCAATAAAGTAAACCAGAAAGTGAGCCGATCTGCCCTTCGGCTCACTTTTCTATAGGAGCGGAGCCAAAGATGACATTTAACAACGGGAATATAGAAAACCTTGAATCCGATGCAAAATGGCTGCCGTTTTTTGAAAAAGAGCTGGTCAAGCTGCACGATCGGTACAATTCCGACAACCGGATGCTGCGCTGTCCCTTTTCCAGTCCGGGCTACCATACGACGATTAAGAGCGCGGAGCATATTCATCCGACGAGAGAAACGACGGATTATGCGCTTGCTTTATTGGATGCGGGCGGGGAGAAGTACGAACAGCGCGCGTTCGACATCATTAATGAGATTGTGGGCCTGCAAGATCAAAATCCCGAGTCCCCTACCTATGGGATATGGTCATGGTTCTGGGAGGAGCCGCTCGCGCGCATGGCGCCGCCGGATTGGAACTGGGCCGACTTCATCGGCAAAAGACTGCTGTTCGTGCTCATTCGTCATGGCGAGCGGCTGCCGGAAGATTTGCATGCTGCGGTCCGTCAGGCCATTTGCCATAGCTGCGAAGCCATCATAAGACGCAATGTCGGTCCCGCGTATACCAATATCGCGATCATGGGGGCATTCGTCACGCTCATTGCCGGAGAAAGGTTGGGTGTCTCCCGTTATTTCGAATACGGCTTAGCCCGTTTGCAGCGATTGTATGCGTATACGATGGAAGCAGGCGCTTTTTTAGAGTACAATAGCCCGCCCTACAGTACGATCGCCATCCTTGAACTCTCGGCGCTTGCCACGTATACGCTGACGGAGTCGGCTTACCGCATGACGTCCGAGCTGCTGGAATCGACATGGCAGATGATTGCCGAACACTTCCACCCCATCCTCAAGGAATGGTCCGGTCCTCATGCGCGTTCGTATTCCTCCTTTTTGGATCCGACGCATTTGTCGTTTTTGTACGCGGCTTGCGACGGAGAGGTCCCGCTTATTCGCGAGGCGGATTTCCGGTACAATCCCGAATGGTTCGGCCACGGCGTGCATTGTCCGCACCCATTCAGAAGCTTGTTCACCGACTTGCCCTCGGCACGCGAGCTGAGCCAGGACCTGCCGCCGAGCCCGGAATTCCGGACGCGTACGGCTTACACGTATATGGCCGAAGCATATGCGCTGGGAACCTTCAATCATAATGTCATGTGGAATCAATGCCGCAATCTATTGGCTTATGCGGGAGCGGAGAATAACGAACGCAGCTATATTCGTCTGCGCGTTCTGCATGACGGCTACGATTTCTGCTCGGCTGTATTCAAGGGCACGCAACAAGGCGGTTCCGTGCTGTACGGCATTCAGTTCGCGCTCGATGGCGGCGACACGCATGTCAATCTCGATCCGATTCACGGGAAGATGAACGCCGCCGATCTGCGAATAAGACTGGAGATCGGCTGTACGGGGCGGGCCCCTGCGTGGACGCAGCGCGGTGAAGACATGTATGAGACGGTCATCGGGAAGACGAGTTTGATCGTCAGCGGGCTGTACGGCGCGATGTCGGGCTTTGGTCCGTTCCGGTGGGAGACGCGTACGGAAAACGGGACTTCATGTCTCGATTTGGTCCTGTACGAGGGAAGCGTCAGAGAGGTTGACTTCCACGGCATGAACGAAGCGCTGTTTCTTTTTGCACTGTCCTTATCGGATGAAGCGAATGAAGCGAATGAACGGCCGGCGGGTCCGGAAGTATTCCTTCTTCCTCGCGAACTTACCGTGCAGGCAACGAGACAAATGCCGGAAGGCCAGACTGCTCTAAGTCTTGAATTAGCCAAAAAACCGGCCAGTCGTCTTGAGCTGTTGGTGTAAGTGTCGCAATATTAAGAAGGACGGTGGGCATGATGGTTGAAGCTTATGCGGAAAAAGTATGGCGGCAAATGATACAGGATCATTCGGGTAATTGGGGCATGGATATCGATCACTGGGATTGGGTCCCGGGCGTGGGTGTGGTCGCGCTGCTGGAATATTACGAGGCGACACGCGACGAGCGGGTGCTTGCGTACTTGCTGGATTGGGTGCAGCGCAATGAGGCGAAGGCCAAAGGAAAAGCGGTCATCAACGCCATCGCACCGTTTGCCATCTTCCCGGGCCTGTACCGGCTGACGGGCGATGCCGGATTCAAGGAGGAAGCGGTGCGCGTCGCCGAATGGCTGCTGCATGAAGCGCCGCGTACGCGTGAAGAAGCGTTCGAGCATACGGTGACGGAAAACGTGGCATTTTCCGAGCAGGTGTGGGCGGATACGATCTTCATGGCCGTGCTGTTCCTGGCGCGAACCGCTTCGCTCCTCGACAGCAAGGCTTACGCCGAGGAAGCGCTGAAGCAGGTGCTCATCCATCTGCGCTTGCTGCAGGACCCGCAGACCGGCGTGCTGTTCCACGGCTGGAACTGCACCTCGGGCGACCATATGTCGGGCGCGCGCTGGACGCGGGCGAACGCCTGGATTGCCGCAGGCGTCCCGCTGATCGTAGCGGAGATTGCCGGACTGGTGGACATGCCGCAGGAGCTGAAGGAGCGATTCGGCCGTTTGATGAGCGGGCTCATCAGCTGCCAGCAGCCGGATGGGCTGTGGAGCACGGTGCTGGACCGGCCCGACTTTTACAGGGAAGTGTCGGGCAGCGCCGGCATCGCTTATGGCCTTCTGAAGGCGATCGAGGTGGAGCTGATTCTCCATGAAGAGGAATACGCGGCCCGGGCGGAGCATGCCTATCGCGCGATTGTTCCTTACATTACGACAGAAGGATTGGTCACGGGAGTATCCGGCGGCACGCCGGTAATGCCGACGATCGAGGCCTATCAGAATGACGTCCCGAGATATCCGACGCTGTACGGGCAAGGCCTGGTGCTGATGCTGCTCGCCCAAATGTCGCAAGAGCGCGAGTAGACCATGCAACGTTATCAACAGGATATAAACAGCCTATGCACATGGTTGTGCACAGACTTATGCACATGTGGACGCAGTTAAAAGCGCCGCCTCCTTTCAGCTGTGTACGCCTTATCCATTCTTCGCCTTACAAACTCGACTACGTCGGCGAAAAACACGATTTTATTCATCGGCGATTGAGGCGCTTCGGACCGCTACAAGCTGGCCAATATGCATCTCCTCGTAAAAACGAGAAAGGTCCTCCCGCAAACGCGGCTTGTGCTGTGTGAGCCTTTTATTTTGCGTACGGGTTCCCTTGATGAGAAGTTGGCGGCCTGGGAAACGAAAATGTCGGCATACCGGCAGATCGTGCGAGAACCGGCGAAACGCTACTCGGCGATGTTCGTACCGCTTCAGCACCTGTTCGGCGAAGCTGGCGAGCGGGGGCGCCCCGGGAGCACTGGGATGCCTTGATCGAACAGGCCCGGCAGAGTCGGTGGTAATCGTTAAGCAGCAGCTTGTCCGTCTTTAGATGGTAAAGCACAGGGATTTATCGTATCATGAGGAACCGACAATCGTAGATTTACAAAGGGGAATCAGTATGAGCGAGCCCAGCTTTAACGACTATAAACTAAGCGATGACATACGCCGGGCTTTGGACAGCATGGGTTATGTCAAGCCGACCGAAGTGCAAAGCAAAGTCATTTCCGTCGCACTGCAGAAGAAGGATATGACCGTTAAGTCTCACACAGGCAGCGGAAAGACGGCCGCGTACGGGATTCCGATCTGCGAGATGGTGGAGTGGGAAGAGAATCGTCCGCAAGCCTTGATCCTGACGCCGACGCGCGAGCTGGCCGACCAGGTCAGGGAAGATATGATGAACATCGGCCGATTCAAACGGATCAAGGCGACCGCGATTTACGGCAAACAGCCCTTTGCCAGGCAAAAGATTCAGTTGGCGCATAAAAATCATGTCGTCGTCGGGACGCCGGGGCGGGTCATGGATCACATCGAGCGAGAAACGATCGACCTCGAGCAAGTGAAATACCTGGTCATCGACGAAGCCGACGAGATGCTGAGCATGGGGTTCATCGAACAGGTAGAGAAGATCATTCGCGAGCTGCCCAAGGATCGTGTGACGCTGCTGTTCTCGGCGACACTGCCGAAGGATGTCGAACGCCTGTGCCACAAGTATATGAAGCAGCCGCTCGATATCGAGATTCGGACGGAAGGCAGAACGACAAGCCAGATCGAACACGCACTCTACACGGTGAAGGACGACGACAAGCTGAATCTGCTCAGGGACGTCGCCACGGTTGAGAACCCGGACAGCTGCATCATTTTTTGCCGGACGCAGGTCAGGGTTGACGTCGTGTTCAAGGAACTGCAGAAGCACGGATACCCCTGCGACCGAATCCACGGGGGCATGGAGCAGGACAATCGCTCTCAGGTAATGAGCGAGTTCAGACGCGGAGCATTTCGTTATCTTATAGCGACGGACGTTGCCGCGAGAGGAATCGACATCGACAATATTAGTCTTGTGATCAATTACGACTTTCCCCAGGAAAACGAGAGCTATGTGCATCGGACCGGCAGAACCGGACGCGCCGGCAACCGGGGGAAAGCGATCTCCTTCGCCACGCCGAACGAAGAGAAATTCGTAACCAACACGGAGCGGTATGTCGGCTTTGAAATTCCAAGGAGAAACAACCCCTCCAAGGACGCGGTCGCGTATGCCAAGGCGTCTTTTGAAGCGAAAATCAGGAGCAAAGCAGGCGTCAAAAAAGACGGGAAATCCCGGTTGGACGAGGAGATCCTGAAGCTGTACTTCAACGGCGGGAAGAAAAAGAAAATCCGCGCGGTTGACTTCGTGGGCACGATCGCCAAGATCGAGGGCGTAGCGGCGGAGGATATCGGGATCATCACGATCGAGGACAACATGTCCTATGTGGATATTCTCAACGGCAAAGGCCGCCTGGTGTTGAACAAGATGCAGGAGACGACAATCAAAGGCAAATTGCTGAAGGTTGGCGTAGCGAACAAGAAATAGAAAGACGCTTCAGCTTCGCAGCTTATAAAATTTGAGCTTTCCAAGCGCGGGCGAAGCGCGGGCGAATAAGGTTTGATGTAGTTAATATTTCCAGCGGTGAAGCACACCCTGACAGAACGTCTGCGGACGTTTTGTCGGGGTGTTTTGTTTTGCCCGGGACATTGTGAGGAGGCGTGCGGTATGGCTATACCCGTTGCGTCATGATGCGGAGCCGGCATCTCCTTGCGGCTGGGAGTCAGGCTGGGAGTCAGGCGACCCCTCGTACCTCGCCAGCGCCCATGCAGCCGATTCGCGCATGCGCCTCTGCAGCTGCTCGCCCTCGACGATGCGGACCCGGCGTCCGAGGAAGCGGATCTTGGACAGCAGGAACTCGCTCTCGTCGGCCAGGCAGGAGATCCGGATATGATACAGATCCCGATCCTCGTCATAGCTGACGGTTTTGTCAAAGCAGGAGAAGGCATACAGAATCCGTGACAGCTCCGCGTTGTACTCGCGGACGATCTCGATCACGGCGCAGGTCCGGCGCTCCTCGAGAATAGCCGATGCCAGGTCCCGCAGCGCCGCGGCGCGTGCCGGTTCGAGCACGATAGGTTCAGCGGCGACGATATGCTGCAGCTTGGTCGACATGAGGCCGCGGCCGCGCATGCTGAGCCAGAGCAGGTACCATTCGCGCTTGACCATATTGTACTCCAGCTTGATGGGCAGTCCGCTCTGGTTCGCCTGTACGCCGCCATGCTTGAGTTTTGACGTGAGCCGTATGCCGTGCCCTTCCTGGATCATGCGGCGAAGGGGGCGAAGCAGGGGATGATAGACCTGCCTTTCCCGGCTTCTGGCTTTCTCCGCGATATATTCGCGGCTGTCGATGGCGGTCTCGCCCCGCAGCAGGTCGCGCAGCCCGGACAGCGTCTCCGCGGCGAAGGCATCGCTTGAAGCGGGATGCTCCAGCATCGTCTTGAGCCACGAACGCTCGTGGGCGGTGAGCGCGATGGAATCGGCCGCATCCAGCCGCGACAGAATCTGATAGTTAAAGATCTTCTCGAACGGGTTCATAATAAGCCTGAATCTCCTTCCACTCGGCGATCAGCTCCCGACGCAGCCATACCGGCTCCAGCACCTCGCAGCTGGAGCCGAAGCTGCGCAGCCACGGCTTGATCTCGTAGATGCCGTTGACCTCGATCTCGTACAGGAATGTCGCGTCCGACTCGTCCGTCACGACGCCCCATTGGCCCTGCGCCTCGACGCGCTCGCGCACGAAGTTCGCGCCAGCCCGGCCGGGATTGTAGAACCGCGCCCGAATTTTCACGCGCCGGTGGGTGTCCGTCACCCAGCTGTGCGCCAGCTCCTGCTCAACGACTTCAAGCCGCCGGTCGAAGGCTTCCGCATCCGCGGCATCGCCCAACTCTATCTGCGTGACGCCTTCCATGCGGTATTTCATCGTGCCGAGCCTTGCGTTATGTCCGATCAGATACCAGCGTCCGTATTGATGGTCGTAGATCACGCGCAGCGGCAGCGTCGTCTCCACCCGGCCCTCCGTCTCTCGCTCGAACAGCGGATTCGTGTTCTTGGAGGCATAGTTTTTCCCCTTCTTGGGCGACAGGTAGAGGAAGGTGAGCTGCCTGCGTTCTCGAATCGCCTCGAACACCGTGTACAGATGCGCCTCGTCGAGAATCCGCGTGTGATAGTGATATTTGTACAGATGGACATCGAAGACGTCGGGGCCGAAGCCACGCCTCGCCAGCGCTTTTTTCAGCGTATCCCTCAGCAGATAGCCCTGTACGGCCGGTACCTGCGTATTGGCCATCACATCGACGAAGTCGTACAGATCGAGCAGCTCCTCGTCCGCCAGCCGATCGATCAGATCGATGTCGGCCCGGTACCTGTACGGCCGTCCGCCGTCCAGGCGGCGGATGACGCCGACCTCCTCCAGATACTTGAGGTCGCCGCGCACCGTCTTCTCGTCCGGGCAGGCATACTCGTCCGGCATGCCGTCGCTGCAGGCGTCCAGCAATTGCTTGGCGGTCAGCGCTTCGCCCTGCATCAAGCCGATCAGCACCGCGAGCCGGACGCTCTCCGAATCCTTCAGCGATTTGGACCTGAACAGGAAGAGCAGCACCGGGTCCGCCGATTCGTAATGGTTGTAGCGCAGCCCTTCGGCCAGGTCGCCGCTTGCGTCCGAGGACAGCGTCGTCCGCATATCCTTGATATAGCGCAGCGTCTTGTCGTACGTATGCACCGAGATGCCGAGCCGGTCTGCGAATTGCTGCCTGCTGTAGGCGCCGCCCGCCAGCGCCAGCATGCGAAGAAACTGAACCTCTTTGTCGAAGCTTTCCCGTGCCATGCGCGCACCTCCAGCCGTTCTTTGCTCCATTGTAACAAGCGGAAGATCAGGGGAATATGGAAACTTTTTACGCGTTGCCATACTTTCACCCTGTTCGAACGATACGAATGCTGAGAAAATCAGGTTGTGAAGCCGGGCCGAGAGGCAGCGGGGTCACGGCATCATGGAGGCGCACGGAAGGGTTACTTCGTCCACCGGCAATGTTAGGTTTGACACCCTAACCGCTTCGATCGCAGTTGCAAGGTCGAGGCGCGCACCACCTTTCCAACCTATTTCCTCCGTGATATCCGTTAAATCCATTGTTAATTTCATTAAAGAAAGGAGTGCAAACCATGCGCGAGCCAAACTTTATTTATGAACGCAACGAACATCACGAACATCACGATCATCTCAGCCAGATGTCCCGCATCAACGGAAGCCAGCGAGAGACCAATGAATGGAACCCGCACAATTTTGATTTCCAATCTCATAAGGGCATTCTTTACAGGCGCAGCCCCGCTTCGGTTCGTCGGTTGTTATCTACAGCCTGACGCCTCCGGCGACGGCATACATATGCGTACCCGTAAAGACTGCTTGTAGCCGAGCGGTCTTTTTCTATGGCTGAATCCAGCCTTAGAGGAAGATCCGAGGGCGACAGGGGTCTTTTTTTCATACCCAATGGCCCCTGCAAAGTACATACCGCTCCAAGCGATATTAAAAACGTAGAAAGGAGGCGGCGCGCTCCTGCCATCGGGCAGGGGCGGGGCCGACGGCAGCAATCGCATTTTATTATGGAGATCATGGCGAAAAGGCGAACGCAGCGGACTGTGAATCCGCCAGTACCGGTTCGAGTCCGGTTGGTCTCCCCATACGATGCCCGGTAGCCAAGCGGCAAGGCAGATGACTTTGACTCATCCACCGCAGGTTCGAATCCTGCCCGGGCAGCCACTTGATTTATGCAAGACCGCCGCGGCGTGGTGGTGAAACTGGTTGAACACACGGGCCTTTCAAGTCCGGATGTGCGGGTTCGAGCCCCGTCCACGCCTCCACTTCATAGGGTTGTAGCTCAGCAGGTAGAGCGCCCGACTGTTAATCGGACGGTCGCAGGTTCGAGCCCTGCCAACCCTGCCAATATGACAAACAAGAAAGGAAGAAGCCGCATTGCGCTACAGGTGACTCTTATGAAAAGACACGCCTATCCCATGCTTCACGAGCAAGTCTTCCGCAATCTCTCCGAACAGAATCTGCCGCTGGACGAAGTCTTCGAACGCATCCGAAGCTTCATGGCGCGCGACCCGCGCGCAGCGTACCAGCTCGTCGTCGGGACGGACGCGCAGGTGCACGCCGGACATACGAAGTTCGTGACATCCGTCGTCATCCTCCGGCCGGGCCGGGGCGCCTGGTTCTGCTACCGCCAGGTCATCGTCCCGCGAGAGCTGCGCTCGCTGCGGGAAAAGCTGAGCCTGGAGACGACGTACAGCCAGGAGATTGCAGCCTACTTCGATACCGGGAGACGGGCGGCATTGGAGGATATCCTGCTGCCCTATGCCTACCACGGCGCGAGCCTTGCGATGTTCGTCGATATCGATGCAGGTACCGACGCGAGGCGCAACCGCACATCGGCGATGGTCGCGGAGCTGGTCGGAAGGATTGAGGCGATGGGGCTGTCGGCCAGAGTGAAACCGGAGGCGATCGCGGCTTCGTCCGTTTCCAACCGCTATACGAAAACGCCGTACAGAGGATCGTCGATCCCGAAGGCGGCAGCGAATTGCACATAAATATGGCAGTCGTCATACTTGCGCCATGTTCGAAATGCCGGGCATGCGCGATGATAAGAGCAAGGCAAGTGCAAAATGGTACGCATTCGTTGAGGCGTATGGAAGGGCTACTTCGACTTCTAATCGGCCTGTCGTTGGTTCGAGTCCAACTCCCGCTGCGGCGGGATAGCTCAGATGGTAGAGCAGCATGCCTTTCCGCACCTTTTCCTCAACGATTGTAATGAACAGACGGAGCGAGGCGAACGAGAGGGATACTTCGGTATAAGGGACGGACGCGGCCTTTAGCAGGCCTTCCGTGAACCTTCTCGGCCACTTTCCTCGTCTCCGCTCTCTTTTAGGAGGTTGAATTTCCATGAGTTTTGCAAAAAAGCTGTTCTCGGCCGTCAGGCCGACGACGCTCAACAGAGAAGGCTACCCGGCTCACGAACGTTCCCCCGAGGAGCGGTACGTGCAGACGCTGGTCACCAATACGATGGGCAATACGTTCTACGCGGACGGGCAAACGCTGCTGGCGGAGGCCGAAGCGCTCCACCGCGAGATGGCGGAGCGCGATCCGCAGTTCATGGCCAAGGCGCTCGTCTATGCGCGGGGCGAAGGCTACATGCGGCTCCAGCCGCTGCACGGTCTGGCGATTATGTCGCTGTACCGGCCCGACCTGTTCGCGAGAATCTTCCTCAAGGTCGTGCAGATTCCTTCCGACCTGTCCGATTTCCTGACCATCCTTCAGGGAATGGGACGGGGCGAGGGCGGCCGGGCGGTGAAGCGGCAGGTGAACCGGTTCCTGGCCGGCGTATCCGAATATTGGGCCGTCAAGTACAACGGCCGGGGCCGGGGCTACAGTCTCGGCGACGCGATCGCGACGGCGCATCCGAAGCCGGCGGATCTGAAGCAGCAGGCGCTCTACCGCTACCTGCGCGGCATGGAAGCGAACTTGTCGCTGCTGCCGCAGGTCCATGCGCTGGAGCAGCTGAAGCGGGCGGCGACCGAGGCCGAGCGGCTGTACTGGATCGAGACGGGCAAGCTGCCGCACGAGGTCGTGACAGGGGCGGTGAAGCCGACCAAGGCGATCTGGGAAGCGCTGATCGCCCAGCTGCCGACGTTCGCGCTGCTCCGGCACCTGAACGCGCTCGAGCGGGCAGGCGTGCTGGAGGATAATCACCATCTGCAGACGGTGATCGAGCGGCTGACCGACCGGCGCGCGCTGCGCAAGGCGAGGATCATGCCGTTCCGGTTCGCCAAGGCGTACCGGCAGGTGGCGAACCCGGTGCTGCGCGATGCGCTGCGTGACGCGGCGGAGTATACGTTCGACCATCTGCCGGATCTCGAGGGCCGCACGGCGATCTTCCTCGACATCTCGGGCTCGATGAACGGCGATTACTTGCAGATCGGCTCGGTATTCGCGCTGGCTTTGTACAAGAAGACCGAAGGCGACTCTCTGTTCTGGCTGTTCGACACTGTCGCCGAGGATGCGAGGCCTTCGCGCAGGGACAGCATTCTGTCGCAGGCGGAGCGCATTCATGCCCGAGGCGGCACGGATACGGGCGCGCCGTTGCGCAAGCTGCTGGCGGAGCGCCGCAAGGTAGAGCAGATCGTCATCATCACGGACGAGCAGCAAAATACGGGCAGTCCGTTTTACGAGGCGCTGGCGAAGTACAGGGCGAAGGTGAACCCCGGCGTGAAGGCGTTTATCGTCGATGTCTCGCCCTATCGCGGCGCGATGGTGCCGCAGCGGGATGCGGGGACATTCTACATCTACGGCTGGAGCGACACCGTGCTGAGCTACATCGCGCAGTCGGCCAAGGGCTACGCGTCCATGGTCGAACGGATCGAAGCGATCGCTATCGACAGCTAACCAACATCGATGACGAGCAGACGGTGCGGGGAGCATAGAACACGCCCGTAAAAGGAGCTAACTGCAATGACATATCAAACGATAGACGGCGTGCGCGTCTGGGGGAAGCCCGACGAGAGCGCGCTGTCGCAAGCCGTAACCTGCGCCGGGCACGGGAACGTCGTCCAGGCGCTGCTCATGGCCGATCATCACAAAGGCTACAGCCAGCCGATCGGCGGCGTGGTCGTATACGACGGGCAAATCTCGCCTTCGGGCGTGGGCTACGATATCGGCTGCGGCAACAAGGCGGTGCGGACGAACCTTATGGCAGCGGATGTGATGCCGCGGTTGTCTGCGATTATGGATCAGGTTGCCCGTAAAGTGTCGTTCGGCGTAGGGCGCGTCAACAGCGAGAGAGTAGACCACGAGCTGTTCGACGATCCCGCTTGGGACGTATACGCGGCGGTCGGACGCCAGGAGCACGACAAGCTGAAGCGGCTGGCGCGCGACCAGCTCGGCACGGTAGGCAGCGGCAATCACTTCGTGGACCTGTTCGAGGAACCGGAGACGGGCAGGCTGTGGATCGGCAATCACTTCGGAAGCCGGGGATTCGGTCATCGGACGGCCAGCGGATTCCTGAATCTGGCGGCAGGGCGCGCGTTTTTCGCGAATGCGCCCGGCGAGAAGATGGATCAGCCGCCGGTGCTGCTTCAGCTGGACAGCGAGCTGGGGGATATGTATTACCGCGCGATGAAGCTCGCCGGACGGTACGCATATGCCGGCCGCGACTATGTGCTCGCCCAGGTGCTGGCGATTGTGGGCGCGGAGGCCGACTTCGAGGTGCACAATCATCATAACTACGCGTGGCGCGAGACGCATGGCGGCAAGGATACGATCGTCGTCCGCAAAGGCGCCACCCCTTCGGCTCCGGGCCAGCTCGGGTTTATCGGGGGCAGCATGGGCGATATCTCGGTTGTCGTGCGCGGCAAGGATACGGCAGACAATCGCGATGCGTACTACAGCACGGTGCACGGCGCGGGCCGAATCATGAGCCGGACGCAGGCCGCCGGCAAGATGAACTGGAAAACCCGCACCCGTACCGGAGGCCAAATCTTGCCGGCGCGAATGCTGCAGGCGGTCCGCGACTACGGCGTAGAGCTGCGGGGCGCGGGCACAGACGAGAGCCCGTTTGTGTACCGCAAGCTGCAGGAGGTGCTGGACGCGCATGCCGGGACGATCGAAGTGCTGCATGTTCTGAAGCCGATCGGCGTGTGCATGGCGGGCGCGGACGAATACGATCCGTACAAGGATTGATCGGCAGCTCGCACACGCACGAGTGCTCCAGGCTTTTCGTCTGCGGGAGGCCGGCCGGTTTCATGGATAAAAAGCGATAAGACGCCAGGAGTCCTGCCTGAATGGGAGCCTGGCGTCTTATGTTGCGAATTAATCAACCTATAAGTAGATGTTGACGCAACGTGCATGTTAACCTCCGTCCTGCCTTGCTATAGTCGGGTTGGGTGATGACGATTGAGCTTCGACGATCAAGCCATAGGCAGCAGAATTCGCAAGGCTAGAGAAGAAAAAGGGATAACGCAGGATTATCTTGCGGAGCGTCTCGAAGTATCCAACGCATACATAAGCAAGATTGAGCGCGGCAAAACGACGGTCAATCTCGCAAACCTGAATAAAATATGTACCGTGCTTGAGAAGCCCCCCGAATATATTCTGAGCGGGACGAACAAATCGTCGGGCGATTATTTGCGCAATGAGATCATGGAGATGCTGGACGGTTGCCCGCCCGCCAAGATCAAGCTTATCGCATCGGTAATCAAGCAGATTCTCGAATACGAGGACTGACGCACAGGCAGAGGGCGCAGCATGACCGACACCCGCGTCTAAGATCGGGCAGGGTGGGCTTCGTTGCGGCGATCGTTCATGGAGGGGCGCCGTGCCGGACGGCCTTGTTTACTTGCGGCGATAGCAGGAGACGATGCGACAACCGAACATGCATTTCTTGTCCACAACCCGACGAGGTTGTGGATTTTTTTGACGTTATTAACAAGATACCCACAGCGTGTGCACAGTGTTATGCACATGTGGATGATTAGCAAGCCCCGCTGCGCTATGATACAATGATCGTCACCGCGCGGCGAGCATGCCGAATAAGACACAGGAACCCCTTCGCATGAAGGTAGCCCGGTGTCTTGGCAATTGGAGAAGGCAGTCCGTGTTACGAGCGGTCGTTATGCCGGTTGTCGCCGGCGGATTGACCTTGCTCGAACGCTTCGGCCGCTTCTTCTGCGGAGAATTCGGTATCGTCCTGTCCGGGGACCGGCAGCTTGTTCAGCTTGGTTGTCTGGACTTCCGCTTTGGTCGGTTCGTTGTGGTTGTTCGTCATAGGGCACCTCCGTGAGTAATTGACAACTGTTCCAGCATTCCACTTCTCGAACCGGATTATGTGCACACTTCAAGGGAGGCGGCGCAATGCGCGGTAAACAAACCCTCACGCTCGGCATGGGCTGCTTCTGGTCTCCGGAGGCGCTGTTCGGCGCGCTGCCCGGGGTGGACGGGACATCGGTCGGGTACGCAGGCGGCACGACGAATCAGCCGACTTATCGCGATATGGGAGATCATTCCGAGACGGTTGAGGTCGAGTTCGACACCGATCTGATCTCGATCGACACCCTGCTGGAGACATTCTGGAGCAACCATAATCCCGTTAATATTAACGGCTATAAAGGAAGGCAGTATCAGTCCCTGCTGTTGTACCGCGACGAGCGACAGGCGGAGGCGTTTAACCGGGTTAAAGAACGGATGGAGGAGGAGGAGGGGCATCGGCTAGATACCGAGATCGCGCCCTGCGCGGCATTTTACCCGGCCGAGGCGCGGCACCAGAAGTATTATTTGAAACGATACCCGGATGCGCTGGAGAAGCTGGGCGGACTGTACGGCTCGGAGGAAGCGCTCCTGCGCTCGACGCTGGCGGCGCGGCTCAACGGCGTGGCCAAAGGGTATGCGAATCTGGCGCCCGTCCTGAAGGAGATTCAGGGATGGCCGATCGGCCCCGACGAGCGGGAAGCCATGATCGAACGCCTCCGACGGATTCGCTGGTAGCGGGGGATGAGTTCCGATTTGCTATTGGTGCTCCTTTTGTGGTACAATTCATTTATTAGAGTTATGACCTTAAATTCATCTATTGCAGAGGGTTATTATTTTAATGACTAACCTTGTGCAATATATGAATTTTTTATTTTGTACCTAAAATGAGAAGCTCATGTAAAAATTGGAGGTGTTTCTATGCAAACCGGAACTGTAAAATGGTTTAACGCAGAAAAGGGCTTTGGTTTTATCGAGGTTGAAGGCGGCGAAGACGTGTTCGTACACTTCAGCGCCATTACCGGCGAAGGCTTCAAGTCGCTGGACGAAGGCCAGCGCGTCGAGTTCAATGTAGTGCAGGGCAATCGCGGCCAGCAAGCCGAGAACGTCGTAAAACTGTAAACGAGCTCCGAATCCCCGAACGTATCGTTTTGGGGATTTTTAATTGGCGAGACTTTGTACGCGGATAAAGATAACAGTACGTCCATTCTAAGGGGGACAATCCATTGAATTATTCTTGGAATAAACCGCTGGACAATTTGCCCGAGGAACTGACCACGATCTGGTCCTGTACGAAAGACGGCTGCAAGGGTTGGATTCGGGACAACTTTTCGTTCGAAGACGTGCCGACTTGCATGATCTGCAAGTCGGTCATGGAACGCAGCGAGAAGGTGCTGCCGATTCTGATCTCGTCGGATCATCAGCTCAAGCAGCACCGGAGAAACCAACGGAAAGCCGCGCTGTAACCGAAACCCGCGCGTAAACCGGCGCTTGCTCCGGGCATACCCTCCCAATCCGCAACCTGCAGAGGTTGTGGATTTTTCCATTTGCCACTAGAATAAGACCCGCAACCGCATCCATTCGCATGTCATGACAAAATATCAGAAAAGATGTGATGAAGTGAGACCGCTTCGGTTAAAGGCGCGAACGCATGCATACCTGGACAAG
Source organism: Cohnella sp. 56 (assembly GCF_037963805.1). Lineage (NCBI taxonomy): Bacteria > Bacillati > Bacillota > Bacilli > Caryophanales > Paenibacillaceae > Cohnella > Cohnella sp. 56. Next base: position 91,343 of record NZ_JAZDQE010000001.1, read on the forward strand.
CGCTTGACCGGGGCGTCCATGGATTACCGCAAAGTGATCGCGCTGTTTATCCCGATCTTGATCGACCAGGCCTTCATCGTCGGCTTGAATCTGGTGAATACGGCCATGATCAGCTCGTCCGGCGTCGCTGCGGTCGGCGCGGTCAGCTCTGTCGACTCGCTGAATATTTTCTTGATCAATGTCTTCGTCGCAGTGGCGACCGGAGGTACGGTCGTCGTGGCCCAGTACAAGGGCAGCGGCGATGAATCGATGGTAGCCAAGGCGGCCGCCGGCACCGTCGCTTCGGTCGCGCTGCTGTCGCTCGGCATCGGCCTCGCGGTGGCAGCGCTGCACGCGCCCGTGCTCCAAGTGCTGTTCGGACGGGCATCTGCCGATGTTCTGGACAATGCCCGCGTATACCTGATCGGCAGCAGCCTGTCTTATCTGGGCATCGGCATCGTGCAGGCGGTATGCGGTGCGATGCGGGGGATCGGCCGGTCGCGGGTATCGTTGATCTTGTCGCTGATCATGAATCTGCTCTATGTGCTGCTGAACATTCTGTTCATCAATGTGCTCGACATGGGCGTGCTCGGCATGACGATCGCCGTGAATATTGCCCGCTACACGGCTGCGTTGTGCGCGATCGTCTACATATTGCGCATCGATGTGTCGCTGCGTCTGCGTCTGGGGCAGCTGCTCCGCGTGCCGTGGAGCATGCTGAAGAAGATTATGGCGATTGGCGTTCCGTTCGCGGCGGAGCAAATGTTTTTTAACGGCGGCAAGATGCTGACCCAGGTGTTCATCGTCAGCATGGGAACGTACGCGATCGCGACCAATGCAATCGGCGGCACGATCGCTTTGGTCTATCAGATTCCCGCCGGCGCGCTGTCGCTGACACTCGTCACGGTCGTCGGCCAATGCATCGGCGGCCGGAACGTCGAGGACGCCCGCAAGTTCATCAAGTCGTTTCTGTGGCTCTCAACCTATTCTTTTATTTTGATGACTGCCATCCTGCTCCCGCTTTTCCACCCGATGGTGAGCCTGTTCAACCCGCCTGCCGACATCGTCGACGATATCTTCTGGGTTACGCTGATCAATGCAATCGCCCAGATCCCGCTCTGGGCCATCAGCTTCGTTCTGCCGGCAGGGCTGCGGGCGGCGGGAGACGCGCGCTTCACATCGATTGCTTCAATGCTGTCCATGTGGCTGTTCCGGATCGCCCTCGGCTATGTGCTGGGCATCGTGCTCGGTCTCGGCATCATCGGCGTCTGGCTGGCGATGAACTGCGAATGGGGCGTTCGGGGATGGTTGTTCCTGAGAAGGTTCCGGGGCGACAAGTGGTACGCGAAGAGATTAGTATAGGGCTGCAAGCGCATGGATAATAAACGCTCCGCAAGGCGATGTCTCGTTTGACACGTCATGCGGAGCATTTTTTTTTGCGCAGGGCGGACTGCCACTTGACAATTCTTTATATTATCAATATTATAATATCAAAATGACAATATTAAATGTCGCAAAGCATCTTTGCCGCACAGCCAACACGAAGCGAGGAGCGTGGACGTCATGATCAGGTTAAACGGGGAGACGCTGGTTTTCGAGGCGTATCCGAACGGAGAGACGCGAGTGGACGGAGAGCAGATTCTCGCGCTGACAGAGGCGGGAGCGGTTCATCGCATCGGCTTCAAGTATGAGACGGACGCGGACCTGATCAAGCTGATGTTCGTCAAATGCTTTTTGGACGAACGGCAGCCCGGCCCGGCGGCGCTCGACATCTGCTACATGCCGTACAGCCGGATGGACCGGACGGAAGGCGCGTCGGCTTTTACACTGAAGTATACGGCGCGAATGATTAACGCCATGAACTTCGACCAGGTGACGGTCGTCGAGCCGCATTCGGACGTCACCCTGGCCTTGCTCGACCGCAGCCGCGCGGTTTACCCGACGCTTGAGCTGCTGGGCCGGGTGACGGCGGAGACGGGATTCGATCCGTCGGCGGACTATCTGTTTTTCCCCGATGCGGGGGCGCACAAGCGGTACGGCCGGGTGGAGGGCTTCAGGCAGCTGGTCGGCCGCAAGGAGCGGGACTTCCGGACGGGACGCATTCAGAAGCTGGATATCGCGGGCGGCGTCGACCGGCAAGGGTTCAAGGCGGTTATCGTCGACGATCTGTGCTCGTACGGCGGCACGTTCCTGCTCGGCGCCGAGCGGCTGCGCGAGCTGGGGGCTGCGCACATTTACCTGCTCGTCACGCATTGCGAGAACGCGATTCATCAGGGCAAGCTGCCGGCTTCGGGCTTGATCGACCGCGTATACACGACGGACACGATTCTGGACGGGCCAAGCACGGACTTTATCCAAATTTATCCGATCGGAGGTTTGCTGCCATGACCGCTATCGCCAACAATTACGTTTACCCCGCCACACTGCTCTGCGACTTTTACAAGGTGAGCCACAAAAACCAGTATCCGCAAGGCACGGAGCTCGTCTACTCGACCTGGACGGCACGCGCGAGCCGGCTTGCGGACGTCGATCGGATCGTGGCATTCGGCTTCCAGGCTTTTATCAAGGAATATCTGATCGATTACTTCGATGCGAACTTCTTCGGCAGAACGAAGGTTGAGGTCGTTAACGAATACAAGCGCGTCATCCGCCATGCACTCGGCGATCCGAACCCGGACGCGACGCATATCGAGCGCCTGCACGAGCTGGGCTACCTGCCGATCAAGATTAAGGCCGTTAAGGAAGGCAGCCTCGTGCCGGTCAAGGTGCCGATGCTGACGATCGAGAACACGCAGCCCGCGTTTTTCTGGCTCACCAATTACCTGGAGACGCTCATATCGTGCCAGCTGTGGGGGCCTGCGACGAGCGCGACGCTCGCCTTCGAATACCGCAAGCTGCTCGAGGACTTCGCGCGCCGGACCAACGGCGACGCTTCGGGTGTACCGTTTCAGGGACACGACTTCTCGATGCGGGGCATGGGCTCGCTCGAGGCGGCCAAGGCCAGCGGCGCGGGCCATCTGCTCTCGTTCACCGGCACGGATACGATACCGGCGATCCTTTATCTCGAGGATCATTACGGCGCCGATATGGAAAAGGAGCTGATCGGCACGTCGATCCCCGCCACCGAGCACAGCGTCATGTGCGCGCACGGCCGGGACGAGGCGGCGTCGTACCGGTACCTGATCAAGGACGTCTATCCGAGCGGATTTGTCTCGATCGTGTCGGATACGTGGGATCTGTGGACCGTGCTCGACGTCGTCATCCGCGGACTGAAGGACGATATCATGAGCCGCGACGGCAAGGTCGTCATCCGTCCGGACAGCGGCGATCCGGTCAAGATCATCTGCGGCGATCCCGACGCGGAGGAGCCGCTCGCCCGGCGGGGCGTCATCGAGATTTTGTGGGACATCTTCGGCGGGACGACGACCGCGCGCGGCTACAGGCAGCTCGACAGCCACATCGGCGCCATCTACGGGGACGCGATCACGATCGCCCGCTGCCGGGAGATCTGCGAACGGCTCGAGGCCAAAGGCTTCGCATCGACCAACATGGTGTTCGGCATCGGCTCGTTCACGTACCAGTACAACACCCGCGACACCTTCGGCTACGCGCTCAAGTCGACCTACGCGATCGTGGACGGCGAGCATCGCAAAATTTACAAGGACCCGAAGACGGACGCGGGCAAAGTCAAAAAGTCGCAGACGGGGCTTGTGCGCGTCGTGCCGCAGGGAGATACGATGGCCTGTATTGATAATCTGGACAAGGAAGAATACGATCAATACAGCGGGATCGATCTCCTGGAGGACGTCTTCGCAGACGGGCGGCTCGTGCGCGAGCACACGCTTGGCGACATACGCCAGAGACTCCTCGGGAACCTGTAGGACGAAGCGATAGGAGCATGCGCGTATGAACGATTCTAATGCCGGACATTATTCGGCCGCGGGGTTCCGCACGCCCGACGGCGCGCCGACGGACATCGTCGTATTCACGATTACCAAGACCGAGCGGCCGGGGGCCAAGAAGGCGCTCCCGCTGCGCCGGCTGGAGGTCATGCTGATCAAGCGCCAGCAATGGCCCTGCGAGGGCATGTGGGCGCTGCCGGGCGGATTCACGCGCGAAGGGGAGACGGTCGAGGCATGCGCCAGGCGGGAGCTGCTGGAGGAGACGGGCGTAGCGGACGTGCATCTGGCGTACTTCAACGTGTACAGCGCGCCGGGCCGCGATCCGCGCGGCTGGATGATCTCCCATGCATTTTTTGCGCTCGTCGAGGAGCGGTGCGTGGCAGACCGCAGGACGTCGGACGAGGCGTCGGACGTGCGGCTGTGGCCGGTCGAGGAGGCGCTCGCCATGGAGCTGGCTTTCGATCACCGGACGATTGTGTCCGATGCGGTCGACCGGATCCGCAGGCAGATGCTGACGACGACGATCGCCAGGGAGTTTCTGCCCGAGACGTTCACGATCGCGGAGCTGTACCAGGTGATCACGACGGTCGTGCCGACCTTCGAGGAGAAGAACTTCATTCGCAAGATCACCTCCACGCAGAGCCGCAGGGGCATTCTGGAGGAGGTCCGCGATGGTGACGGGCGGCCGATGATGTCCAACCGGTACTCGCAGCGGCCGGCGCAGCTGTACCGGTTCACGGACTATGCGCCGGAGCTGTCGATATACGGATAAGAGCTAGGGCTGTCGATTGGCGGAAAGCAAAGACGGGGGCGATGGGCATGGAACTGGCAGAGCGGATACGGGGCGGTCTGTACGGCGTAGCCGTCGGAGACGCGCTGGGCGGCACGACCGAGTTCATGTCGCCGCGCGAGATCGCGGAGCGGCACGGCTATCTGACCGAGATCGTCGGGGGCGGCGTATGGCGGCTCGAGCCCGGCGAGGTGACCGATGACACGATGATGACGCTGTGCGTGGCGGACGGCATCCTGGCATCGCCGGGTGATCCGGTACAGGCGATCGGAGAGCGGTTCCTGCGCTGGTATGCATCCGATCCCAAGGATATCGGGAATATCATCCGCCGCGTACTGAGCACATACGAGGACAACTGGTTCGAGGCCGCGCTGCTTGCTGACCTCGATCTCGGACAGAGCGCTGGCAACGGCTCGCTCATGCGGTGCCTGCCGGCGGCGCTGGGTTATCCGCGATGGGAGGATGTGTCTCGCGTGTCGCACATGCAGTCGAAGATGACGCATTACGACGAGCGCTGCGGCGAGGCATGCGAGATCTACAACCGGATCGCGTTCGCCATGCTGGCGGACGACGTCCCGCTGCGGGAAGCGATCGAACTGGCGGTTGCGGGCACCGACTACGAGGAGATGCTGACGGCGGAGCCGGCTTGCGAGCCGAGCGGCTATGTCGTGCATACGTTCCGCTGGGTGCTGCATCTGCTGCTGACGTCGCGTTCCTTCGAAGAAGTCGTGCAGCGGGCGGCCAACCTCGGCGGCGATTCGGACACGATCGGCGCGATTGCAGGCGGGCTGGCCGGCGTGCATGGCGGTTATGGAGGCATCCCCCCGCGATACACTTCGCGGATCTTGATCGGCGATCGGCTGGACCGGACCGCCGATCAACTGGCGGCGCTGCGGACCGCGCGATGAGGGACTAGGGAAGAGGCGAATTCAGCCGTTCGATGACAGCGCATGCTGTCCGAACGGCTTTTCGGCATGTTGTCCTTCTTGTCGCAAGCGCTTTCCCAGAATGAAAAATCACTCATTTTTAAATTTTTCCTTTTTATTGACTGTATAATAGCGAGCAGTGCAGGTGACGAATCTCGATTGTTCGATAAGGAGATGAAGCCCATTAACCGGTTGTCTAGAATCGCTTTGCTGGCGATGGCGCTGTTTCTGGCGCTGGGCGCGGGCGCTGCGTACGCAGATGCGAGCGGCACGAATAAAACGATATACATAGCGGACACCAAGATCGAGCTGACTCAGGAGCTGTGGACGATAGGCGGCTGGACCTACGCGCCGGTCAAGGAGTTTGCGGACCTGATGGGCTGGACGCTCGTCCACGACGCGGGTTCGGGGGAGATCACGCTAAGCGGCGGACTGGAGGATTCGCTTTCCTTTCGCGCCGGATCTTCCGAAGTAGTCTTCAACGGCCGTACATACGATATCGGTGGCACGATCAGGGCCAAGGACGGGATTACCTACGCGCCGCTGCGCATTCTCGCCGAGTCGATGCATGCGAGCGTCGGCTGGGAGCCGCGCGACAAGGTCGCCATCGTCCGGCAGGAGGAGGCGTACGCCGTCGCGGCCGGCGATACGCTCTCGAGCATCGCGGGCGCTCACGACACGTCGGTCGCGGCGCTTAAGGCGCGCAACGGTCTGACCGGCGACGCGCTGCAGATCGGCCAGCGGCTCAAGGTCGTCGCGCCGGACTTCCTCGATCCCGACAGCGCGCCCAAGGCGGCGCCCGCAGCCGAAGCTGCGATCGACCAGGCCGAGCTGACGATGCTCGCGAAGCTGGTGGAGGCCGAGGCGGGCAGCGAGCCATACGCGGGCAAGCTGGCCGTGGCGAGCGTCGTGATGAACCGGCTCCACAACGACAACTATCCCGATACTGTCAAGGGCGTCATCTACGCACCCGGCCAGTTCTCGCCCGCGGGCAACGGCAGCCTCGAGCGCGAGCGGCCGTCCAGGGACAGCCTGAAGGCGGCGAAGGCCGCCCTGTCCGGCGAGAACAACGTCCCGGGCGCGCTGTTCTTCTTCAATCCGCGGCTCGAGCCTGCCAAGGCCAAGCGGGTGAAGGCGATCAAGAAGATCGGCAATCACCTGTTCGCCAAGTGAAGAAGCATGCGGAAGGCGGGGCTGCGGCTCCGCTTTCTTTTTTGCCGTCTGTCGCTCCGACAGGACAAACGCGTCCGAGAGTGGGTAAACTGTTAAAAAAGCGATGGAAAGAGGCGATCGTCATGGAAAAAAGAACGTACGGCAAGACGGACATGCAAGTGAGCGTGCTCGGCTTCGGCGGGGCGGAGATCGGCTTCGAAGGCGCGGACCAGCGCGAGGTGGACAGGCTGCTCGGCAGTGCGCTGGATGCAGGCCTTAACTTGATCGATACCGCCGAATGCTACAAAAACAGCGAGGAGCTGATCGGCCGGGCCATATCGGGCAGAAGAAGCGACTATTATTTGTTCACCAAGTGCGGTCATGCGGCCGGGCTCGACTTGCCCGACTGGGACCCGCGTATGCTGGAGCAGAGCATCGATCGCAGTCTCGCACGGCTGAAGACGGATTACGTCGATGTCATCCACCTCCATAGCTGCTCGGAAGAAGTGCTCAAGCGGGGAGATGTCATCGACGTGCTGAAGCGTGCCAAGGAACAGGGCAAGACCCGGTTCATCGGCTACAGCGGGGACCATACGAACGCACTCTACGCGGTCCGTACCGGCGCGTTCGACTCGCTCATGACGTCGTTGAACGTCGCCGATCAGGAGGCGATCGACCTGACGCTGAGCGAAGCGGCCGAACGGGGGATGGGCGTCGTGGCGAAGCGGCCGGTAGCCAACGTCGCCTGGCGGCATGCCGCCGAGCCGGATGCCAAGGCATACGAGTATCCATATTGGCAGCGGCTGCAGAAGCTGAACTACGGTCTCCTGCAAGGCAATCTGGAGGAGACCGTCGGCCGGGCGCTTCGCTTCACGCTGTCGACGCCCGGCGTCCACACGGCCATCGTCGGCACGGCGAAGCCGGACCGCTGGGCCGAGAACGCCCGGCTGCTGGAGCGGGGCGCGCTGCCCGAGGCGGAATACCTGGCGATCCGCGAACGCTGGCAGGCTGTCGCCGAAGCGGATTGGATCGGATTGGAATAGACGAGAGAGGGCCTTCTCTTATCCTCCGGGATATGATTAAATAGAATAAAATATGCCAGTGGTGAAGCACACCCCGGCAGACCGTTCATGACGGTCTGCCGGGGTGTTTGCTTTTCCGGAAGGAGACAATGAAAATGGACCCGAACATGCTTTTGCAACACGTCGCCCTGATTTATAATAAGGATAACGAGCGCATCGCTGCGCTCCGGTCGGATGGTGAGGCGACGCGATGAACGGCGGCCGTCAGCCGTCTGTCCCATTTCCGCACGACACGTCCTACCGTTACCTGCTGTCGAGCAAAAAGCTGTTCGTCGAATTGCTTCGTTCCTTCGTCAGCCGCGGCTGGGTGGAGGAGATCGACGCAACAGAGCTTGAAGCGATCGATCACTCGTTTGTGCTGCCGGACTTCAGGCGCAAAGAAGCCGACCTCGTCTACAGGCTGCGGATGAAAAATCGCGATATTATTTTTTACTTGCTGCTGGAGCTGCAATCGACCGTGGACATGGCTATGCCATACCGCCTGCTGCAATATCAGATGGAGATCTGGCGATACTTGCAGCGCAACCGACAGGTCGAGGAAGGCGGCATATTTACGATACCGGCGATCGTGCCAATCGTTCTGTATAACGGCCAACGTCCTTGGACGGCTCCGAGACAGCTGCGGGCATTGATGGAGGGCGAGCAAGCCTTCGGCCCGGAGCTGCTCAACTTCGAATACTTGCTGATTGACGTAGAGCGCTACACGGAGCAAGAGCTGCTGGAGCTATCCAATACGATCGGCGCCGTGTTCCTGCTCGATCAGACTGCGGACCGGCAGCAGCTGCACGACCGGCTGGGCAAGCTGATGGGCACCGTCCGCGCGATGTCCGAGGATATGCAGAGCCAATTCCTGAATTGGCTGGCGAACATGGTGACCAAGCAACTGCCGAACGGCCATGAAGCGATCGATGAACTTGTAACTCAACTGAAATTGGAAGGAGAGAGCACCATGGGACTGCAGCAGAATCTGGAGGCGATTCGCCACAGCGGTGTGGAGGAAGGAATCCAACTGGGCATCGCCAAAGGGATAGAGCAAGGAAGGCAAAGGGGGCTGGAGGAAGGGCTCGAGAAAGGGCTTGAACAAGGCCTTGAGCAGGCCGCGCACCGGATGATCCTGCTGGGGCTCGACGACGAGGTCATCATGCAGGCGACGGGCATTGCGGAAAAGCGGCTGCGGGAGTTGCGCAAGCAGACGAACTGAGCCGCGTTATGGAAGGCAAGAGGCAATTTTGCAGGCAGGCTCCACTCCTTTGCCGGATGGAGCCTGCCTTTTATATGCCGCTTCCTTTCTTCGCTTTGCCGCATTTCAGGCAGTAGCGTCTGCCGTATGACCGCGCATAGCGGATAATGGTGCGGAGCGCTGTCCGATCTTCCAGCTTGGCGAAGGGGCAGGGATCGGGGCGCGTATTGACCTCCAAGATCCACGGTTCGAGTGTGCGGTCGACGGCGATATCGATGCCCAGCTCGTTCATGGCCGGGTACGAGGCGCCGAACCTGGCTGCGGCGAGCAGTGCCAGTCTGTTCATGCGGCCGAGCAGCTTCATCGCTTGCCTGCGTCCCGCGACAAGTCCGAGCAGCCGCCCGGCGTCGTATATCGTTCCTCCTTGGCTGCCGTTGGAGACGATTTTGGCCGGGTGGGCGACACGGGCGGCGATCCCGGTGTTCTCCCACTTTCCCGCCGGGCTCTTTTGAACCATGATGCGAAAATCGAACGGTCTTCCCCGGTAACGAAGCGTATGGATGCCCTGTTGGACGAGATGACGTCTGGCCCCGACATGCCGAAGCAAGGACCGGTACATGGCGTCGTACGACCCCAACTTGAGGCGCCGCGTGCCCGTCTGATAGCGATACCCGTCCCCCGCATCCCGCTCGACCCTGCACACGCCGATTCCCTGGGAGCCGGTATCCGGCTTTACGTACACCATCCCGTATGCTTCCAGCATCGCCCTCAGGCGCTCCCGGCTTAGCGCCGCCGTGCGCGGTACGCGCCTGGCGAGCTCGCCGCCACCCTCCAGCAGCAGCCGCGTTTTAACCAGCTTGCTGGACACCGTCTGCTTGAGCGCGCGCTGCTCCTGCTTGCTCATATGATCCCTCCTTGTCACGCCGTATCCCTCTTCCATCATACGAAGCAGCGCGGATATTTGCGCATGCGAAGCGCTAATGGCGCGCCTGGCGCATCCCGATGCGCTTATCGGCGAACCCGCCGCAGGCGGCGGGCATATGCTGACAGCATCAGCAAGCAGGCCCGAGCCGCTTGCGGGCAGGAGGGAAGCGCATGTCCGAGCCCGAGAACTGGAAGACCGTCGCCGAGCGAACGGTCCGGCATTTCCCATGGTACAGGCAACTGCCGGGCTGGGACGCAGCTGCGTTCGCACGGCTGCCGCTCATGACGGCCGCCGTGCTGGAGCAGCATTACTATACGGCGGACAATCCGCTCGCCGGCAGCGGCGATCACAGCGGCTACAGAACCTCCGGCACGAGCTCCGGGCTGCGCAAGACCATCTACTATTCCGCCCGGGACGAGGCCGACTATATGCGCATCAAGCTGGATGCGTTCCGCGCGCTATTGGGAGACCGGCGCTATCGGACGGCGGCCTCCGATATGGGGACCGGCCATGCGGAGGCGACGGCCGCGGACGTCTTCCGCAGCCTCGGCATGGACGTCCATACACTGTCCTACCGCGAGCCGATCGGCATGCACGTCGACCGGCTGAGGCGTATCCGTCCCGAAGTGCTGTATACGATGCCCTCCATTCTGGAGCGGATTCTGCTCACGGCGGACGATCCGTCCTCCTTCGGCATCCGCCAGGTGATCCTGGTCGGAGAGACGGCGGCCCCGGGCTGGATCTGGCGGACGGCGGAGCGGCTGGGCATCGCACCGGAGCGGATCGCCGATACGTACGGCTCGATCGAGATCGGCACGATTGCGTATTACTCCGCCCGACACGGGCGTTACCTGCTGACGGAAGGCTTGTACGCCGAAGGCATCGGCGCCGAGACGCTCGGAGACGGCTACGCGCCGCTATCGGACCCGGATGAGCAAGTGCTCGTGCTGACCTCCGCGGTCCGGGAATCGTTCCCTGCGCTGCGCTACGTCACCTATGACGTCGTGCGCGACCTGCGCCCGATTGTGGTGGACGGCGCGCCGCGTCAGAGCTTCCGCAGCATCGTGAAGCGGATCGGACCCGACCTGAAGCACGGCGAGAAGATCAGCATCTACGACATCGAGGACGTCGTCTACCGGCATGTCCGCGACGCGGGCGTGCGCGTGAATGTGGCGGGCAACGCGCTGCGCATCCATCTGCACGGCGCGGAGGCGGACGGCCGGCTGCTCGGGCGCATCCAGGAGGAGCTGCAGGAGCGCATACCGGAGATCGGCGCCATGATCCGGGGCGGCATGCTGGGCGGCATTGAAGTGCTGGCGGAGACATACGACGACGCGAAAAACCGCGGAGCCGTGAAGAACAAAAAAATATTTTATACGTAAAGGTCGGATCAAGATGAGGCTCGAGGAAGGCATCGCCGGCGCGATCGGCGGTACGCCGCTGATCCGGCTGCGGCGGCTGTACCGCGACGAGCCGTTCGAGGTGTACGGCAAGCTGGAATGGATGAACCCGGGCGGCAGCGCCAAGGACCGCTCGGCGCTGTACATGCTGCGCGGGGCGATCCGGCGCGGCGAGGTGAAGGCGGGCGGCACGATCGTGGAGTCGAGCTCCGGCAACCTCGGCATCAGTCTGGCGCAGCTGTGCGCCTATCTGGGGCTGCGGTTCGTCTGCGTAGCCGATCCGCGGACGACGGCGCGCCATCTGCAGATCATCCGCAGCTACGGCGCGGAGATCGAGCTGGTGACGACGCCGGACCCGCAGACGGGTGAGTATCTGCCGGCCCGCATCCGGCGGGCGCAGGAGCTGGCGCGGGAGATTCCCGGCGCATACTGGACCAATCAATACGCGAATCGGGACAATGCGCTGGCACATGCGGAGACGACGATGCGCGAGATCGGAGAGCGGCTGGGCGCCGCGGACTATCTGTTCTGCGGCGTCAGCTCGTGCGGCACGATACGCGGCTGCCGGGATTATATTCGGGCGCAGGGCTGGCCGACGCGGATCGTGGCGGTCGACGCGGAGGGAAGCCGCCTGTTCGGCGGTGCCCCGGGCAGGCGCAGATTCCCGGGGCTGGGCGCGGCGCAGGTTCCCGCACTGCACGACGAGGGCCTCGCCGACATCGTCGTACGCGTGTCGGACGCGGACTGCGTGCGCGGCTGCCGGGAGCTCGTGCGGCACGAGGCGATTCTGGCCGGCGCCTCGTCCGGCGGGATCGTCGCGGCCGTGCATCGGCTGCGTGCAGAGATTCCGCCGGGCGCGGTATGCGCGGCGATACTGCCGGACCGGGGCGAGCGGTACCTGGACACCGTATACGACGACGAGTGGGCGAGACGCGAGCTGGGACCGGAGACGGCAGCGCCGGACGACCGGGACGGAGGGGGCGGCATATGATTTATTTGCACGATGGGCATATCAGAGCGCTCGGGATCGACTGGCGACGGCTGACGGATATCGTCGAGGCGGTCGTCCGCACACGTGAGGCGGGCGAATGCGTCCATCCGTCCAAGACGTACCTGCGGTACGGGGATGCGCGCAACCGCATCATCGCGATGCCGGCTTATGTCGGCGGGGCGTTCGGCCTCGCGGGCATCAAGTGGGTGGCGGGCTTCCCCGGCAATCCCGATCTGGGACTGCCGCGGGCGCATAGCGCGATCGTGCTGAACGATGCGCAGACGGGGCGGCCGACCGCCGTGATCAGCGGCGGATTGCTGAACGGCCTGCGCGCCGCCGCCGTCAGCGGGCTGATGCTGCGCGCGTATATGAAGGCACGCCGGCCGTCGGCAGTGCGTCTGGGCATCGTCGGCTGGGGACCGGTCGGCCGGCTCCATCTCCAGATGTGCGCCGACCTGCTGGGAGAGCGGCTCGCGCGGGCGACGCTCTGCGATCTGCGTCCGATCGACCCCGAGACGGTGCCCCATGATCTGCGCGGCATCACGGAGATCGCCGGCGGCTGGCGGGAGCTGTACCGCGGAGCGGACGTGGTCGCGACCTGCACCGTGTCGGCGAAGCGGTACATCGACGAGCGCCCGCCCGCGGGCGCGCTGCTGCTCAACGTGTCGCTGCGGGATTATGTGCCGGACAGCGTGTTCAAGACGACGGCCGCGGTGGTCGACGACTGGGCAGAGGTATGCCGGGAAAACACGGACATCGAACGGCTGCATCTCGAGCGGGGGATGGAGGCGTCGGAGGCCATGACACTGGCGGATGTCGTATGCCGCGGAGGCTTGGAGGAGACGCCGGCCGATGTGCCCGTCTTCTTCAATCCGATGGGACTCGGCGTCTTCGACATCGCGATCGCGGGCTATTATGCGGAGCAGGCGATGGAGCGGGGCATCGGTATAGTATTGGAGGCGGACGGCGGAGAACATGATCGGCTGCCGCCGCCCACCGGCAATAGCTAATCTCAATCGTTGTAGCGGCCTCTGTCCCGGCGGGCAGGAGCTTGCTGCATGAAGCCGGCCAGGCAGCGCGCGGCCGCCATGCGCCTGGCGGGATCGTGCCAATAATGCGGTCCGTGCTGGCAGGCGATAGGCCGCATGAACCGACGCTTCGTCAGAACGGATTCAGCACATGATAGAATACGTTCGGCGAAGCCATGCGGTAATAATGGCTGCACCAGCCGGCGCCTCTGTTGTTGAAGCGGTTGGCCGTGCTGAAGACAAGCCGTGCCTGCTCCAGCTCCTCGATGCGGCCAAGCCGCCCGTCCGCATAGGCGATCAGCCGCTGCGCAGCCGTATCCAGACGGTTCGCGACGCCGCCGTAGCGGATGTCGAGCACCTCCCAGCCGAACGGCTTGAACATCCGCATCCACTGCTCGCGGTGCGCGGAGCGCAGCGCCTGCACGCCGGCCGCGATCGCAGGGAGCGCCCCTGTCGCCAGCGCCCGCAGCGTGTCCTTGTCCCCCGCGTCATAAGCCCGCTTCAGCGCGATGCCGAGCTCGCTCTTCAGCTTCAGCACGGCGCACAGCCGCTGCGGCACCTCGAACAGATAGTCGAGCGCCGCGTCCGGATCGCGTCTCGCCGCGATGACGGCCTCGAGTCCCGCATAGTGGGCGGCCATCGGCAGGCCCTCGATCTGACGGTCGAACAGGCCGAGCAGCACATCCTGATACAGCAGGAACTTGGACGGATTGCTCTGCTTGGCATTGTCCGGCTCCGCGCCCGGCGTCTCGTCGAGATACCGCAGCTGCAGATAGGCGTCCGCTTCGAGGCCGGTGACGAAGCGGGCGCGCTCCGCAACCTTTTCCCAATCGGGACTGCCGTCCGTATAGGCGTGCTCCGCATAATACTGCAAGCCGAGCAGCGCGATATACGGATTGCTCTCATTGCCGTCGTCGCCCCACATCGTCGCGTAGATCTCGTCGATGCCCTCCTGCTTGCATACGGTCAGCGCGACGTCCGTCGCCCGCAGGGACATGCCGTAGTTGACGCCGAACGTATTGAAGATCCACACCGCACCCGCGAAGACGAGTCTGCAGCCGAGCGGCCGGTGCCGGTCGATGAGCTGTCTGTAGTCGTCCTGCTCCATATGGGTGTAGTCCCAGTACACCATGTCAACATCCTTGGGAATCAGCCGGGCCATCTCCTCGGGGATACGGATGTTTTTGTCATAGTAGTCGCCGCCGTCCGTCGAAGCCATCTTGAGGAACATGTCGCTCCACATCATGGCATCCAATCCTTTGCGGCGGGTGACCGCCAGCACGCGGTCCAGATGGCCCGCCATAATCTCGAGCCGGCGCTTGAAGCCGTGCCGGTCCAGATACTTGCCCCGTCCGACCTCCTCCGCCTCGTCCATGCCGATATGAATCTTCCGGCTGCGGAACGGCGCGGTCGCCGCCTCGATCATGCGTTCGATCAACGCCCCCACCCGCTCGTCCTCCGCGAGCAGCGCGCCCTTGGTATCCTTGTAGGCTGCGACGGGCTCCCACTTCAGGAACTCCTCCAGATGGGCGAGCGTCTGAATGCTCGGGAACGCTTCGATGCCGAACCGGTGCGCATAATCGTCTATCTCCCGCAGCTCCGCGGCCGAATACCGTCCCCGCATATATCCGAAGTACGGTTCGTTCTCGATCTCGTAGGTATCCTCCATGTACAGCATGACCGTATTGAGTCCCATGAGCGCCATCTTGCGCAGCAGCTCGCGCCAGGCCTCGACCGTCAGCACCGCATTGCGCGACAGGTCGAACATCGGGCCTACCGTGCGGAGCCGCTGGCGTTCCTCGATATGAAAAGGCGCCCCGGCGCGCCCACGCTGTACGAACAAGCCCAATCCCCGGTAGAACTGATGCCTTCGTCCATACCGGATATAACCGCGCGCACCCTGCGGCCCGTATTCCAGCCCTACGGTCAGCTCGTCCTCGTCGCCGGACCGTTTGACAAGCACGGGTATTCCGTCGGCAGCCGCTGCGATCCCAAGCTCGGGCGTCAGCGCGTCGATGCCGTCGGCCAGCGCCGTCCAATCGCCTTCCCAGCGTATTCTCATCGTCAGACCCCACCTCGATTTTCCAATTCATACACCATTCCACTATTATACAGACAGCGGCCCGGCTGTCGGGAGGGGCACCTTTCGGGAATAAGGGATGTAAATCCGCAGTATCGTGCCTGCCAAGAAAGAGGCCCGCCAAGAGAGACGCCCGCCAAGAGAGGTGCCGGGCAAGCATGCGCGGGCTTTGGTATACTCGAATCAACGCCCGGCGTGCCGGGTCTCTGCAGTCGGGTGAAGCCCTTCGGAAAGGGGAGCCGGTCATGTCTCTGCATTATGAGCTGTATACTTATCGCGATATTCAGGCGGCGCACGGCGATGCGCTGCTTGCGGGCAACGGGCTGTCGATTTCTTTTTCGCCCAGGTTCAGCTACGGGTCGCTTTTTCAAGCCGCCGTACCCGGCATGGAGCGCACGGTGTCCGCCATATTTGAGGCGCTTGGCACGACGAACTTCGAGCTGGCGCTGCGCGAGGTCAATCAGGCGATCGCCCTCAACGGGCTCGTCGGCAACGACAGCGGCAGGCTGCCCGAGGTCTATGCGGATATCCGGCAGTCGCTCGTGCGCGTCGTGCAGCGGGTGCATCCGGAGAAGACGGATATCGACACGCCCTCGGAGGACGCGCCGCTCACGCCGACGGGCAGGAAGCACGGCAGACTCGCCGAGCTGGGTCTTCAATTTGCAAGGTGCGGCGCCATTTTTACGACTTCGTACGATCTCATTCCTTACTGGGCGATCTTGACTTCGCCTTCTTCCTTCAAGGACTTCTATTTTGAAGCCTGCACGTTCTCGCCTCATGTGCCGGAGCCGTACATCGACCGGATCCCGCTCTACTTCCTGCACGGCGCGCTGCATCTGTACACGGCGGACGGATTCACCCGCAAGATCGTGGCCGAGAGCCGCCAGCTGACGCTGCCCCGTACGCTCGATCAGCTCTACCGGAGCCGTGAAGCGCTGCCGCTGTTCGTCTCCGAAGGGCGGAGCCGGCACAAGCTGTCCCGTATTTTGGACAACGAGTACCTTTCTTTCTGCTACGAGGCGCTGAAGCGCAGGTCCGGCGGGCTCACGGTGTTCGGCTTGTCCCTGGACGGCGACGAGCATATTGTGGACGCTGTGCGGGAATCCGGCATCGCGCGCATTGCCATCGGCATCTATACGCCGGGATTGACCCCGGAGCAGATCGTGCTGGAGCAGGCGAGATACGCAAGCAAACTGGGCGGCGACCGGGAACTTGTGTTTTTCGACTCGGTGACGTTCGGGAGATAAGGCTAAGCGCGCCTGCGGACTGCGAAGCCGACCTTCTTGGCGCATTCTTCTTTATTTTGCGGCCGGTTTGTGATTTAATGGTCGTAATACAGTTCCGCGGCGAAGCACGCCTCGGCAGGACGGTTCAGACCGTCCCGCCGGGGCGTTTTGTTTTTCCGGGGACGAAGGGAGGTTCGATCTGTTGCGTATGAACGGTTTGGATTATAATAGGCTTAAACGCATGAAGGCGGCGCTTCGCCGATCGCTTCGCATGCGCCGGAGACGCCCGAAACGCCCGAATGGACGCTGAGCAGAACAAGCCGCCGTCCGTCGCTTTTCCGCACGATACGTCCTACCGTTATCTGTTGTCCAGCAAAAAGCTGTTCGTCGAGCTGCTTCGCTCCTTCGTCGTCCGCGAGTGGGTGGCGGAGATGAACGAATCCGATCTGGAGACGATCGATCATTCGTTTGTCCTGCCGGACTTCAAGCGCAAGGAGGCCGATCTGGTCTACCGTCTGCGGATGGAAGGAAGGCGAGATCATCTTCTATGTGCTGATGGAGCTCCAGTCTACGGTCGATCCCTCGATGCCTTACCGTCTGCTGCTCTATCAAGCGGAGATATGGCGTTACCTGCTGCGCAACCGCGCAGCAGCACAGGGCGAGGGCTTCTCGCTCCCGGTCATCGTGCCGATCGTATTGTACAACGGGCAGAAGCCGTGGACGGCCGCCAGACGGCTGCGGACGCTTATGCCGGGGGAGCGCGCTTTTGGATCGGAATTGCTGGACTTCGAATATGTTCTGATCGACGTGGAGCGCTACACCGAGGAGGAGCTGCTGTCGCTGTCGAACACGATCGGCGCCGTCTTCCTGCTGGACCAGACGGCCGATCGGGAGCAGCTGCTCGCACGACTGTGGAAGCTGATGGGCATCGTCCGCGCGATGTCCGAGGATATGCAGAGCCAGTTCGTCAACTGGCTGGCGAACATCGTCTCGCTTCGCCTGCCGCCGCACGCGCCGGAGGTCGGGGCTCTGATCGAGGATCTGAAGGATAAGGAGGACGGCATGATGGGACTGCTGCAGAACCTGGATGCGATCCGTCGCAGCGCGATGGAGGAAGGCATTCAATTAGGCAAGGAACAGGGGCTGGAGCAAGGTTTGGAGCAGGGCCTCGAGCAAGGCCTGGAGCAGGCCGCGCTCCGGATGATCCGCTTGGGGCTCGGAGACGAGGTCATCCTGCAGGCGACCGGGATCTCGGGCGCACGGCTTCGGGAATTGCAGCGGCTTGCGAGCGCGCAATGATTGATCCTGGCGCCGGCGTTGACAAGCGCGCCGTTCGACGCTAGAATAATCAGACAATTGCAAATCGGAATTATGCCTGTGAAGAGCATCCAACTCGGAGGCGTTCCCGTCAAGAGCAGACCCGCGCAGCGCCCGAAGCGCGCGGCTGCATCCTAAGTTTACCGGCCCCGCCCGTTACCGCGGAACCAAGAGGACGAAGTCGCGCCCAGAAGCGCGAATTCGTCAAGTTGGGTGGCACCGCGAGCTGACGCTCCTCGTCCCAATTCGGACGAGGGGCGTCTTTGCGTTTTTAACCCACTTGGAGAGAGGCGATGGGCAATGAATCGACAGTACAATTTTAACCCGGGACCGGCGGCGCTGCCGCTTGAAGTGCTGGAGCAAGGAAGGGACAGCTTCGTAGAGTATGGCGGACAGGGCATGTCGATCCTGGAGATGTCCCACCGCAGCAAGCCTGTGGAGACGATGGTCGAGGAGACGGAGCGGCTGCTGCTGGAGCTGATCGGGCTTCAGGGAGCGGGGTATCGGGTGCTGTTCATGTCGGGGGGAGCGAGCGCGCAGTTCGCGCTGCTGGCGATGAACTTTCTCTCGGGAGGCAAGGCGGGGCGTTATGTGCTGTCGGGCAGCTTCTCGGAAAAGGCGTACGAGGAAGCGCTGGCTGTCGGCGCGGCGGAGGTGCTGGCGAGCGGAAAGGCGTCGGGCTGGGCAAGGTTGCCGAATGTCGATGCAGCGCTGGGGAACCTGACGGAGAGGGATACCGCGTATGTGCACCTGACGACCAACAATACGATCGAAGGCTCGCAGTTCAAGGCGCTGCCGGATACGGGAGATATCCCGCTGATCGCCGATATGACAAGCGATATTTTAAGCCGCCGTCTCGATTGGACGAAGCTGGCGATGTTCTATGCCGGCGCGCAAAAAAACCTGGGTCCTGCGGGCGTGACGGCGGTTGTGGCAAGGGAGGATCTGCTGACGGAGGCGAATGCGAAGCTCCCGACGATATTCCGGTATGGCACCTATGCCAAAAACAACTCGCTCTACAATACGCCGCCCGTACATGCCATCTACATGATGAAGCTGATGCTCGAGTGGACCGCCGCCCAGGGCGGCGTCGCGGCGATGGAAGCGCGGAGCGCGGAGAAGGCGTCGCTGCTGTATGACGCGATCGATGCGAGCGGCGGCTTCTATCGGGGCATCGTGGAGCAGCCGGATCGCTCGGCGATGAATGCCACCTGGCGGCTGCCGGACGAAGCGCTGGAGAAGGCATTCGTACAGGAGGCCCGGAGCGCGGGCTTCGCAGGACTCGCAGGCCACCGAAGTGTCGGGGGCATCCGGGCATCGATCTACAACGGCGTAGAGGTCGAGGCATGCAGGGCGCTCGCGGGGTTCATGAACGACTTCAGGAGCCGCTGGGGCTGAAAGGGGGAGCGGCATGCTGGACCTGACATTTATCCGCGAGCATGCGGAGCTGCTGCAGCGTACGGCAGACCGCAAAGGGATCGCAGTGTCGATCCCGGCTCTGCTGAAGCAGGACATGTTGCGCAAGGCGCTGCTGCAAGAGGTGGAGCAGCTCCGGGCGCAGCGCAACCGCCGCACGGAGGAGATCGCCGCGCGCTTCAGAGCGCCGGGGGCGCGGGAATCGCAAGCCGCAGCTGCGGGGGTCGAAGCGGCGAAGCGGGAGGTGAGGGCAGTCAATGACAGGCTGGCTGTGCTCGAGGGACAGCTGGCGGAGGTCACGGCCGAGTGGCGGTCGCTGCTGGCGCTCGTGCCGAATCCAGTGTCGCCGGACACGCCGGACGGGCGTTCGGATGCCGACAACGTCGAGCTTCGGCGGGTCGGAGAGGCGCCGGCGTTCGCGTTCGAGCCGCTGGATCATGTGCAGCTCGGCGAGCGGCTCGGCATGCTGGACCTGGCCCGCGGGGTCAAGCTTGCAGGTACCCGCAGCTATGTGCTGAAGGGCATCGGCAGCCGACTGCATCGCGCCGTGCAGCAGTTGGCGCTCGACGCGCTGGAGCGGCGCGGCTTCACGCCGCTGGAGGTGCCGACGCTTGTGCGCGGCGAGGCGTTCGCGCATACCGGTTTTTTCCCGCTGGGACGCGACCAGACCTATGCCTTGGCGGAGGATGACAAATACTTGATCGGAACGTCCGAAGTATGCCTGGTGTCGTATTATGCCGGCGAGATCGTCGAGCTGGAGCAACCGATCCGGCTCGCGGCAGCGACCGCCTGCTACCGGAGCGAGGCGGGTTCGGCGGGACGCGATGTCCACGGCCTGTACCGGGTGCATCAGTTCGCCAAGGTCGAGCAGGTCATTGTCTGCAGGGCTGACGAGGCGCTCGCGGACGCGCTCCTGCACGAGATGACGGCGAATGCGGAGGAGATCCTGCGGCTGCTGGAGCTGCCCTACCGCGTCGTGGCGGTCTGCGCAGGCGACATGTCGCAGAAGACGCACAAGCAGTTCGACATCGAGACCTGGATGCCGAGCCGCGGGGCATACGGGGAGACGCACTCGTCGTCGAACGTGCTGGACTTCCAGGCGCGGCGGGCGGGCATCCGCTACCGCGACGCGGACGGGGCGCTGCGATTCGCGTACACGCTCAACAATACGGCGGTGGCGACGCCGCGCATTCTGATCCCGCTGCTGGAGAATCATCAGCGGGAGGACGGCTCGGTCTACGTGCCCCTGGCGCTGCGCCCTTACCTGGGCGGGGCGGAGGAGATTCTACCGTTTTAACCCAATGTGATACCGGGGGCGGTTACTCGGCCTTGAACAGTCCATCCAGATGGCTGGAGACGATCCGCATGAGATCGGCGCGATCCAGGTGCTCGGCATAGGTCGTATAGTGGACGACGAGCCCGTCGACGAGCGCGTGCAGCAGGCGAGCCTCCAGATCGATGTCGATGCCCGGCCGGGTGAGTCCGCGTTCGGACAACAGGTCGATCGAGCGCCTGAAGCCGGCGTACAGCTCCTCGTGGACCTCCTGGCTCAGTGCGCGGATGGCGGGATCGGACACCGCCTTCCCTGCGAATGCCAGCCATACCTCCGCTTCTCCGAGGCGCTCGTCATCGAGCGGCGCGAGCTGCTCGATGACTTTTTCCATGTCCGCGCGCGGTTGTCCGGTGAAGGCGAGACTGTCGATGCGCGCGTTGACCCGCCGCACGAGCAGCCGCATCGCATAGGCGAGCAGGTCGTGCTGGGCGTCGAAGTAATGGCGCAGCGCGCCGAGCGATATACTCGCTTCCTCGGCGGCCCGGCGCACGGATACGCCGTCGAGGCCTTCACGCCGGACGAGGCGCAGGACAGCATCGGCAATATGTTCTTTTCGTTTTTCGTGATCGACGATTTTTGGCATATCCCCATTATAATACGATTGTATTATTTAATGTAGCTGTTATAATGACATTTAAATAATACGGTTGTATTGTAAAGGGGTGTCGCCATGATCGGCTTCATTATCGGCTGCGAGATTGCGTTTTGGGTGCTGATCGTTGCCGGACTCGCCTGCCGCTATTTGCTGGGGCAGCGGAGGACGGGCGCAGCGCTGCTCCTGCTGACGCCCGTCGTAGACATCGTCCTGCTGGCGGCGACGGTCATCCATCTGAGGGGGGGCGCCGAGGCGAGCTACACGCACGGCCTCGCCGCCGTCTATATCGGCGTCTCGGTCGCGTTCGGGCATGCGATGGTCAAGTGGGCGGACGAACGGTTCGCCCATCGATTCGCGGGAGGCCCGGCGCCGGTACCGAAGGCCCGCTACGGACGAGAGCACGCCAGAGCGGAGCGCCTCGGCTGGTTCAAGCATCTGCTGGCCTGGGCGATCGGCTGCCTCTGTCTGGCCGGCATGGTCTATCTGGTCGACGACCGGGACGGCACGCAGACGCTCGCGCAGATCGGCCGGGTGTGGTCCATCGTGCTGGGCATCGATTTTCTGATCAGCTTCAGCTACACGCTGTCTCCAAGGAAGGCCAAGCGCAAATCATAGCGCTACACGCTTGCTTCTCCCGCATCGATCATGTTTTGCCCCGTTTATTAATAGGATGATATAACGGCGCATTGCCGAATGATCCGGGCGAAGGCGGGAGCGGCATGTGGATATGGCTTGCGTTTATGATAGCGGCTTGCGCGGCGGGTTTTATCCTTTTTCGCAGGAACACCGTGCCGGCTGCGGCGGCGGATATGGCCTTCGCCAGGCTGTCGGTCGTCATCCCCGCCAGGAACGAGGAGGCGAACCTGCCGCATCTGCTGTCTTCTCTTGGGGAACAGCATTATCGACCGTACGAGATCATCGTCGTGGACGACGGCTCCACGGACCGGACAGGCCCGATCGCGCGCGCATTCGGGGCGACGCTCGTCGAATGTCCGCCGCTGCCGGACGGATGGACGGGCAAGAATTGGGCGGTGTGGAACGGGTATATGCGGTCGACGGGCGAGCTGATCGCTTTTCTCGACGCGGACGTGCGGCTGGCGCCGGACGCGCTCGGCGCGCTCGTCGCAGCCAGGTCGCGGACCGGCGGAGTCGTGTCCGTCGTGCCCTATCACTATACGGAGAAGCTTTACGAGAGGCTGGCGCTGGTCCCGAACCTGCTCGGCCTTTTTGCCTTTACGTCTCCCTTCGAGCGGGCGAATCCGCGCAAAGGTCTGTACGGCTCCTGCATTCTGACTTCACGCGAGGATTACGAGCGGGCGAAGGGACATGAGGGCGTGAAGTCCGAGCTGCTGGACGATCTGTCGCTCGGCGCGCGATACGCGGAGGCCGGCATGCCGGTCACGAACTATACCGGGCGCGGCATGGTCTCGTTCCGCATGTATCCGGGCGGCATCCGCAGCCAGGTCGAAGGCTTCGGCAAAGGCGCGGTCCAGAGCACGGGCAAGCTGAGCAAGCCGACGGTGCTGCTCGTCGCATTCTGGCTCGTCGGGCTGATCTGCGCCGAGGCGGCGCCGTTCTTGCTCCACACCGCCTGGGCACCCGTCTGGGCGGTCGGCTATGTGCTCTATACGCTGCAGATTTACTCGTTCTCCCGTCATGCGGGCAGGTTCGGACATTGGCTTCCGGTCCTTCACCCGATCAGCACGGCGTTTTTCCTCTACATCATGCTTTATTCGTCGTATCGCGTTCTATTCGTAGGCCATGTTCCTTGGAAAGGGAGAAAAATCCGCATTGGGGGCGGGGCTGAGTGACGCTTCTTCTCTGGTCGGCGGGACTGTTCCTGTGCGGGTCGCTCATGTTCTCCTATTGGCTCGGGCTTGCGGCCAGGCGGAATCTGCGCGAGGTGGGGGACGGCAACCCCGGCGCCCTCAATCTGTGGAGGTCGGCGGGATATGCGTACGGCATGGCCGGCATCGCGCTCGACTTCGCCAAGGGCTGCGCGCCTGTCGCGATCATGCTCGGCGCGGGCCGCGTGTCCGGGTACGGTGCCGCGCTCGCGTCGCTGATGCCCGTGCTGGGCCACGCATTGTCCCCGTTCCTGCGCGGACGGGGCGGCAAGGCGATCGCGACGACATTCGGCGTCTGGTGCGGGCTTGCCTTCGAAGGCGCGCTCGCGTACGCGGTCATACTCGCGATCCTGCTCGGCGTGAGCCGCCTGCCTCGCATCCGCAGCGCGAAGAGGACGTCCGCCGAAGCGGACGCCCTCCAGGTCGTGCTGGGTATGCTGCTGCTGTTCGTCTACGCGGCGGCGCGATCCTGGGCCGCGCCGGTCGCGGCCTTCGCGCTCGCGAATATGCTGCTGCTCGCCTGCACGCACAGGCGCGAACTGCTGCGGATGTATGCGCGCAATCGCCGGCAGCAGGACTAGATCGCGCTCGCAGCCCGAACGATGCGAGCTTGCCGGCGTGAGCCGCCGGCATTCGGCCACCGCCGGCGGCCGATGTTCGCAGTCAGACGCTCGCCTGCGCGAGCGTCTCCTCGGCATGCACGGGCGGCCGCTGCCGGACGATCGACAGCATCGCGACCGTGCCGATCAGGAAGAGCGCGCCGGAGACCGAGAAGATGGCCTCGAGCGGGAAGTGCTTCTTGAGCGCCCCGGCCGCCGACATCGAGATGACCATCATGCCGGTGAACAGCGGGTTCAGCACGCCGTTGACGCGTCCGATGATGGACGGCTTGGACCATCTGAGGATCATCGTGCTGATGCCGATGTGAATGCAAGGGAACACGAGGCCGTTGACGAACTGGACGACCAGCGTCAGCGGCACGCTCGTCGAGTAGCCGACGATGACGGTGCAGATCGCGCCGAACAGCATACCGGTGGCGAGCAGCGCCTGCGGCGGCACCTTCTGCGCGAACGCGGCCACGAGACCGCCGCCGATCAGCATCGCGGCGCCGCTGACCATGAGCATGTACTGGAGGAAGTCCTCGGACTTGCCCAGCCGCTCCGTCACGACAAACAGGTTGAGCGCCTGCGCGACGCCGACGGCAAGTCCGGCCAGGACAAAGGCCAGTCCCAGCATGCGGAGCACGCGGCTGTGCCATACGTAGCTGAAGCCTTCGACGAACTCGGCGCGGAAGTTGCTCTGCGCCGCCGAGCGGTCCTCTACGGCGTCCGCGGGCAGGCGGACGAGCACGAGCGCGGACAGCAGGAACGCCACGCCCATGACCGCGACGGACGACTCCAGTCCGAAGCGGCTGTAGGCGAACGTGCCGAGCATCGGGCCGAGCACCATGAAGATCGCCATCAGCGACTGGAACAGTGCCATGCCTTGCTGCATCTGCGCTTCGGGCACATGCTGCTTGAACAGGCGCATGCCGGACGGCTGTGAAAATTGCGACAGGATGGCGGAGATGAAGGTGACGAGATAGACCGACTGCCACGAGCCGAAATGAATGCTGAGCAGCACGACGAACACCGATATGGCGGACAGCAGATCGCACCATACCATCGTGCGCTTGGGCCGCCAGCGGTCGGCGAACGTGCCGCCGATGAACGAGAAGACGAAGATCGGCGCGAACTCGGCTACGCTGATGAGCGAGATGGCGTAGGGGTCTTTGTTCGTCTTTTCGGCGACGTACAGCAGAATCGCGAAGTTGCGTACCCAGATGCCGATCTGAAGCAGAACGTTGGAGAACAGGATGGTCTGGAGGAAGCGGTTGGACAGCATGCCCGGTGGCTTCGCGGGGGCGGCATGGGATGCCGGATTCATAGGTTTATACACTCCTTAATCATATCGGCGTTCGTACGCGGTTGTGGCGGTTCGCCATGAGATAAACGTTCGAACGCTTCGTTTTGTTGCTTGATCATAACATAAACAAAAATGATATGTTTCTTTTCTTTTGCTTACTTCTTTTGCCTATTTTTCTGTGCCTCGCTCCTGCTCCGCATCCGCCTGAATCAGCTCGACCAGCCGGTGCAAATGATGAATCCCCCGCATCTGATCTCTGTTTTTGCGATGCAGGAATTGAAGCGAATCTCGGGCGATCTTGCGAGCCTGCTCCACATTGTTGCGGTCGAGCTCGCGCATGACCTTGCCGATCGTATCGAGCGACCGCACGGCCTTGCGCAGCGTCGCGATGATGAGAATCCGCCGCACTTGGGGCGGACTGAACCTGCGGTAGCCGTTGTCCTCCGAGCGGGACACGGAGAGCAGCCCGGCCTGCTCCCAATGGCGAATCGCCGACGCCGGCACGGACGTCTCGCGCGACACCTCGCCGATCGTCATCCATCTGCGCCTGCCGCGCGTATCCACCTGGTCGAGTTCGGCCGTATCGAGCAGCTCGATCGTTTGCTCCGCCGCCTGTTTATCCCGGACCAGCCGCGCCTGCGCCTCGCTGACCAGCCAGAGCGCGCCGTCGATCTCCCCGGCCACCATCTTGCGCATTGCCTTGCCCAGCAGCGGCATGCCGAATCCTTCGTTCATCGCGCGTATGCAGGTGAAATATGCGATATGCGTCTGCGAGTAGACCCGATAGCCGTTGGGCCCCCGGGGCACGGGAGGAACGATGCCCCACACTTCGTAATGCCGCAGCGCGGCTGTGCTGATGCCGAGCTGTCTGGCGATATCGATCGGTCTTGGCTCCAGACGGCTCTCCCTCCTTTGCTGCCCGCACGGTGCGTTCGATCCCGCCTGTATCAGTGTAATGCGCAGCGGCTGCCTTGACAATAAAGCTTCAAGCGCTACGCTAAGGTTGCCGCTGCCGAATTTGCCGTCATGCCAACGTTTTTTGGGATCAACCTTTCCATCCATAATCATGCCTTGGCCGCTTGTGATGTTTTATGTCGCCGGACGATTTATAATGAAGCGAAGATGTCTATAAAAAGGCGGGATGAGACGGTGTACGCATTTGTCATTGAGCCGGCAACATATATCGCGTTCGCGGACGAGGCCGAACAGATCGGCAAGTGCAAGGAATGGGACTTGCTCTCGGAGAAAGCGACCAAAACCAAAGTATTCTACTACAAGGGCAACGGGCTGAAGGAAGCCTGCAGCCTCGTCGGCTATGCCGATCATATGACCGCGGTCATCGAATTTGCCAACAAGCAGAAGCATTGCATTCACTACGCTTACTTGAAGGAGATGCAGGCGGCGAGCTTCGGCCAGCGCTATGAGTCCGCAGCATCGCCGGATGAGGCGAGCGCGGGGCATGACTTGCCGGCGTCTGCGGCAGCAGCCGCAGTGTATGCGCCGGAAGCCGAGGCTGCCCCGTCCGTGCCGTCGGTCTCTGCGCCGGCCGACCACGCCGCGGACCCGGCTGCCGCTGCCGACCGGCCTGCTTCCGCAGAGCCGCCGGTCAAGGCGAGAGCTTCGGCGGGCAAATCGAAGAAGGCGCAGCTTCCCGAGGAGAAGGTGAAGCTGACCGCGGTCATCCAGGAGTTCACGACGGTGCCCAATCACTTCGCCGACAACGACGACGAAGTCATCATCTACGAATCGGTCGTGATCGCAGATACCGGGACCGAGCTGGGCGAAGCCTGGTCGAGCCACAGCGCCACGCTCAAGAAGCTGGAGCTCGCGGTCGGGGACAAGCTCTCGTTCGAGGCCAAGCTCGTGGCCAAGAAGCTCGCCAAGCACCCGATCCCGTACAAGATCAACAATCCGGCCAAGATCGTCAAGGAATAAGGGCGGCGCATCTCTCGTACTCCGTCCGAATCCGACCGGGCAAAGTCGGACCGTCCGCTGCCGATCCTGCTAACCTTGTAGGCGAAGGGAGGTTGTCGCATGAACGGACTGGAGCGGCTGAACGAAGCGCTGGCTTATGTGGAGGCGCACTTGGTCGACGAGGACGAACCCGATATCGGGGAAGCCGCGCGGCGGGCCTGCTGCGGCGAGCATCATTTTCGGCGGATGTTCGCCTCGCTCGCGGGCGTGACGCTGGCGGAGTACGTGAGGCGCAGACGGCTGACGCTGGCGGCCTTCGAGCTGATCGGCAGCGGGACGCGTATCATCGACATTGCCGTCAAGTACGGCTACGGCTCGCCGGATGCGTTCACCCGCGCTTTTCAAGCGATGCACGGCTTGACGCCCTCCGAGGCGCGCGAGCTCGGACATCCGCTCAAGGCGTATCCGCGTATGACCTTCCGGATCACGATTCAGGGAGGCGACGAGATGAAGTACAGACTGGTGGAAAAGGAAGCTTTTCGCATCGTCGGCATCATGCAACGCGTGCCGCTGATCTACGACGGCGTCAATCCGCATATCGCGGACATGTGGAGCAGCCTGACTGCTGCGCGGATCGCGGAGCTGAAGGCGCTGTCCGACATCGAGCCGGGCGGATTGATCAGCGCATCGGCGAACTTCTCCGATGGGAGGAAGGACGGCGGGGAGGTCGACCAGTATATCGGCGCGGCTACGACGCAGCATACCCCGCCGCATCTGGCGGCGCTCGAGGTCGCGGCGTCGGAGTGGGCCGTGTTCGAGGCGGCGGGCGAGTTCCCGACGGCGCTGCAAACCCTGTGGGGCCGCATCTACGCCGAATGGTTCCCTTCGTCGAGCTATGAGCTGGCCCCCGGCCCCGAGCTGCTGTGGAACGAAGGCCAGGATACGAGCAAGCCCGACTACCGAAGCGAGATCTGGATTCCGGTCCGGCGGCAGCGCTAGCTCAGCCAATAATCTCCTTGCCCGCGGATAGCGGGGAGGGGGATTTTTTTGCCCTGCCGCCGCCTTCCGATGGCAGCGATAAAGTGCCACGCCGCTTGGCATCGCCACTCCGCCAAAGAAGTCTCGGCTGGAAACAAACCCGCCCCCCGGCACCGCCACTCCGCCAAAGAAGTCTCGGCTGGAAACAAACCCGCCCCCCCGGCATCGCCACACCGCCAAAGAAGTCTCGGCTGGAAACAAACCCGCCCCCCGGCACCGCCACTCCGCCAAAGAAGTCTCGGCTAGAAACGAATCCGCCCCCCGGCACCGCCACTCCGCCAAAGAAGTCTCGGCTAGAAACAAACCCGTCCCCCGGCATCGCCACTCCGCCAAAGAAGTCTCGGCTGGAAACAAACCCGTCCCCCGGCACCGCCACTCCGCCAAAGAAGTCTCGGCTGGAAACAAACCCGCCCCCCGGCATCGCCACACCGCCAAAGAAGTCTCGGCTGGAAACGAATCCGCCCCCCGGCATCGCCACTCCGCCAAAGAAGTCTCGGCTGGAAACAAACCCGCCCCCCGGCACCGCCACTCCGCCAAAGAAGTCTCACATAGAAACAAATCCCCCCCACCTTAAAAAAACAAACATCCCCTCCTAATTATGCGCATTGTATGCGATTACAGATCCCATCATAATGTGGCTATACCAAGTCAAGGGGGATATGAAATGAACTCGACCGGCAAAAAGGTAGTTGGAACCGCCATGGTTGGCTTCCTCGCGGTAGGCATGGCCGCCTGCGGCTCTAAAAACGACAACGACAACGCGGCTCCGTCTTCGTCGGCCGCATCTACCGCTTCGGCATCGGCCAGCGCGCCTGCGTCCTCCGATTCCGGCAGCAAGGAAAAGGTCACGATCACTTTCCAAAACATTTATCCCGATCCGACCGATCCGAAGTATAACATGCTTCACAAAATCGTGAAGCAGTACGAGACGGATCACCCGAACGTCCATATCGAGCTCGACTCCCTGAACACCGACCAGCAAAAGCAAAAGCTGAAGACGCAAGCCGCCTCCAACGAAGTGCCGGACATCACGATCGTCAATCCGTCCGCACAGATGAAGCCTTACGTCGATGCCGGCCTGTTCGCGCCGCTCAATGAAATGATCGAGCAGAACGGCCTCAAGGACACGTTCCAATCGGGCATCCTCGATTACTACACCTTCGACGGCAACGTGTACGCGCTGCCGGACGGCAACAACATCGCGCTGCTCTACTACAACAAGGCGCTGTTCAAGCAAGCCGGCATCGATGCGCCGCCGACGACGTTCGAGGATCTCGTCGCCGACGTGAAGAAGCTGAAGGAGAAGGGCATCCAGCCGATGGCGATCGGCGAGAAGGACACCTGGACCGGCTCGTTCCTGTTCATGAACGTCCTGCTCCGCACGAACGGCGGACCGGGCTTCCTGCAAGATATCGTAGACGGCAAGAAGACGTTCGAAGATCCGGCGTTCACGGGCGCGGTCGACGCATTCGAGCAGCTCGTCCAGGCGGGCGCATTCCAGGAAGGCGCGACGAGCTTCGATTACAATGCCGGCGAGAACCTGTTCAAGACGGGCAAAGCCGCGATGTACTTCATGGGCAGCTGGGCGACCGGCGGCATCGAAGTATCCGACGCGAACAAAGACGGCAATGTCGGCGTGTTCAAGTTCCCGACGGTCGGCGGCAAGGGCGATCCGAACCAGTTCATGCTGGCGCCGGGCAGCGCGTTCGCAGTATCCAAGAACAGCAAGCACCTGCCTGAGACGCTCGACTTCCTGAACTACTTCATGCTGAACTACCCGAAGGAAGCGTTCGCGGTCAAGGGCGCCGTAGGCGTCGCGCAGAAGGTGGACGGCGACTTCAAGGCGGCAGGCTACTCCGACATGGCGATGGAAGTGCTCGCGATGTTCAAGGACGTCCAAGGCGGCGACATCTCCTTCGACAACACGATGAACCCGGCTACGTCGCAGGCGCATCTGTCCAGCATCCAGAACCTGTTCGTCGCGAAGAAGGACGCTGCGGCGGTCGCGAAGGAACATCAGCAAGCTTACGAAGACAACAAAGAATAATCGGCGCTAACGAATGCGGTACGGAGGGAGACGCCTGGCGCCTCCCTCTGTCGCCGTATAGATGAAGCCGCCCTAAGGAGGCGACAGCCTTGAATGTACTGAAGGTATCCCGCTGGACGATCGCGGCATTCGTGCTGCCCTGTCTGCTGCTGTACGTCGGCCTCGTGTTCGCGCCGATCATCGTATCCTTTTACAACGCTACGCTCAACTGGAACGGCATCGGTGTCGCCAAGCATGTCGGCCTCGGCAATTTCCACCGCATGTTCACGAACGATTCCGTGTTCTGGCCGTCCGTCCGGCGGACGTTCATGCTCGCCGGCTTCTCCATGCTGGTGCAGCTGCCGATCGCTTTGTTCGTCGCCATCCTCATCAGCCGCTATGTCCGCAAAGCCAACTTTCTCGTATCGAGCTACTTTATGCCCGTCATTCTGTCCGTCGCTGTCATCGGGCAGCTGTGGAAGACGATCTACAATCCCGCTTCGCAGGGCGGCATGATCAACCAGATTCTCATCAAGCTCGGCCTCGATTCGTGGACGCATGCCTGGCTGTCGGAGCCGAAGGTGGCGATCTACGCCATCATCTTCATCGGACTGTGGCAGTATCTGGGCTATCACATCCTCATTCAGTTCACCGGAATACAGAACATTCCGGCCGATATCTACGAAGCCGCCAAGATCGACGGGGCCGAGGGCTTAACGGCCGACCGATATATCACCTTGCCGATGATCGTGCCGATCTTCAAGATCTCCGTCGTGCTCTCGTTCATCGGATCGCTGCAGTCGTTCGACCTCATCATGGTTACGACGGCCGGCGGACCGGCGCATGCGACAGACGTGCTGGCCAGCCATATGTACAACATCTCGATTCTGTCCCAGAAGTACGGCTACGGCAGCGCCATCGCCTGCTTCCTCGTCGTCGTCTGCCTCGTGGCGACGGTCATCATCAACTTCCTGTTCAACCGGCTGGACAGACGGTACAACTAAGTGCCCGCAATTATACGAAAGGGGGCGCGCGCCTCATGAGCCAATCCGCCAGCATCGCCGTCCGGGAGCCTGCCGTCCAGCCCCGCAGACGCGGATTCTCG
Source organism: Cohnella sp. 56 (assembly GCF_037963805.1). NCBI lineage: Bacteria > Bacillati > Bacillota > Bacilli > Caryophanales > Paenibacillaceae > Cohnella > Cohnella sp. 56. Next base: position 122,500 of record NZ_JAZDQE010000001.1, read on the forward strand.
CTTAAAAAGACGATCGTCTTCGGCTTCTTCGGCATTCTGCTCGTCACGCAGCTGTACCCGCTGCTGTGGCTGCTCATCTATTCGCTCAAGACCAACGAGGAGATTCTGTCGGGCAGCTTCTTCGCCCTGCCGGCTTCCGTCCAGTGGAGCAACTATTCGAACGCACTCGCGGGCGGCCGCTACTGGCATTATTTGCTCAACAGCGTGATCGTGACCTCGGCGACGATGGTTTGCGTCATCTTGCTCGCGTCGCTCGCGGCCTTCGCCATCACCCGTTTCCGCTGGAAATACGGCCAGATCGTGATGCTTATCTTCCTGATGGGCATGATGATCCCGCTGCAGAGCACGCTGCTGCCGCTCATGCTCATTTTCAAGCACATGCATATTCTCAACACGCGCTGGGCGATGATACTGCCGTATATCGCTTTCCAGATTCCGATCGCCGTCTTCATCATGAGCGGCTTTCTGCGCACGATCCCGCACGAGATCGAGGAGTCCGCGATTATGGACGGGGCGAACGTCATCCGTATTTTCCGCAGCATCATCCTGCCGGTGTCCGTGCCGCCGATCATGACCGTCTGCATCCTGACGTTCATCAACGTGTGGAACGAATACATTCTCGCCGCCACGTTCATCTCCAAGGAGGCGCTTAAGACGCTGCCGTTCGGGGTATACAGCTTCGTCAGCCAGTACTCGGTCAACTACGGCGCGATCGGGGCGTTCCTGGTGCTCGGCGCATTGCCGGTCATCCTCGTCTACTTCCTGCTGGCCGAGAAAATTACGAAGGGCATGGTAGCGGGCGCGGTTAAAGGTTAAGATGATGGCATGAGACGCTTCCAATCCATCCACGGCCGCCTGTTCCTGATCTTCCTGTTCAGCATGCTCGGACTGCTGCTCATCGTCAGCCTGGTCTATTACCAGCGGGCGAGCGAGCAGGTCAGGGACAAGGTCGGCGTGATCGCCGAAAAAAACATATCGCAGACGGTCGGCCTGTTCGAGCTCATGCTCAAAGGGTACGATAGCGTCACCAAGTCGCTGAACAGCAACAACGAGCTGATGCATCTGCTGCAGCAGAAGACGGGTCCGGGGGCCGTAGGCGCCGCCGCCGCGGTCAATCAGGAGCGGCAGATCACGGATATTTTGGCAGCCATCTTCTATTCGCGCAGTGATATCGTCGGCATCCACGTCATCGCCAGCACGGGCAAGGTGTACAGCTTCGACCGCTCGATCGGCGCCTCGACGCGCGGCTACGAGGGGACGGACTGGTTCGCCGAGCTGCAACAGTCGCGGGGCGACATGCGCTGGCTCGGCGTGTTCCCGCAGGCGCCGATGAGCGGCGGCATCGACAGCCCGGTGTTCGCCTTCGGCCGGCAGTTGTTCGAGCTGAGCACGATGAAGTCGGCCGGCTATGTGCTGATCGAGACCGAGGAGGACCCGATCCTGTCGGCGCTGTCCAACGCGAGCATCGGTCCGGGCAGCAGCGTCGTCATCCGCGATCCGTCGGGGCGCATCATCGTGCAGACGAAGCCGGAGGGCGACCCGGAGGCGGAGGCGCTGCCGACCGACTGGCCGGGCAGGCTGAAGCAGGGACAGGTCGCCGTCCGCGAACGCAAGGACGCGCTGCTCACGGCTTCATGGATCGGCACGGCGAACTGGACGGTCATCGGCGTCACGCCGAAGCGCGATCTGAAGCTGGAGCTCAAGCAGACGCAGCGCTTCCTGCTCACCGTCATCGTGCTGCTCGTCATGGCGGCTACCGTGCTGGCGACCTTCGTGTCGCGCTCGTTCTCGTCGCCGTTCAAGCGGCTCATCCAGCAGATGAAGCAGGTGGAGCTCGGCAACTTCCACGGCCAGGTGCGCGTGCATTCGTACCAGGAGCTGAATGTGCTCGTCGGCTCCTTCAACCGGATGGTGCGTCAGATGGACGACCTGATCGAGCGGGAGAAGCTGTCCTCCATCAGCGAGAAAAACGCCCAGCTGCAGGCGCTGCAATCCCAGGTCAACCCGCACTTCCTGTTCAACACGCTCGACATGATCTACTGGATGCTCGACGAGCGGGAGAACGACCGGCTGGGGCGCATCATCCTGGCGCTGTCGCGTATTTTCCGGTACAGCAGCGACTGGGAGGAGGCCTCGCGCGTGCCGCTGCGCCTGGAGCTGGAGCAGCTGCGGCATTATCTGACGATCATCGAGACGCGCCTCGGCGGCCGCGTTCGCACGGTGATCGAGGTCGAGGAGCGCTGGCTGGGCACGCGGGTGCCGAAGATGATTTTGCAGCCGATCGTGGAGAACGCGGTCAAGTACGGCCTCGAGCCGCTGAGCCGGCCGGGCGAGCTGCGCATCTATTCCGTCGAGGCCGGGTGCAGCCTGTCCATCGTCGTCGAGGACAACGGCATCGGCATGGATGCGGACACGCTGGCCCGTCTGCGTCAGGCGCTGGCCGTGGCCGACGATCGCCGCGCGGCGCCGCAGCAGGAGGACGCGGCCGGACGCAGAGGCGTCGGGCTCGCCAATGTGCATCGTCGCATCGTTCTCATGTTCGGCGAGGCTTACGGCCTGACCGTGGACAGCGAGCCCGGCCGCGGCACGGTGATTACCGTTTCATTTCCCAAGCCCGGGGGAGAGGGGGGCATCCAATGAACATTCTCGTAGTCGACGACGAGGAGGTGATACGCAGCGGCCTGGAGCGGACGATCACGCGCCAGTTCCCCGAGCATCGCGTCCTGCTCGCCGGGAGCCCGGCCGAGGCCGTGGAGCTGCTGCGGTCGCGGCCCGTCGATCTCGTGCTGACGGACGTGCTTATGCCGGGCATGACGGGGCTTGAGCTGATGGCCTTTTCCCGGGCCAAGCAGCCCCAGGTCAAATGGGTCGTCATCTCCGCCTACTCCGAATTCGCCTACGCTCAGGAGGCGGTGCGGCTGGGCGCCCGCGCCTACCTGCTCAAGCCGATCGGCAAGGACTCGCTGATCGCGCTGATCGAGGAGCTGGGCTGCGAGATTGCGGAGGAGCGCGAGCGCGGACGGGAAGCCGACCTCATGAAGCGCAATCTGCGTTTTCTGCGCGAGGCCGTGCTGGCCCGCTGGTTCGCCGGGCTCGACCTGAAGGGCACGGAGCTGGCGCCGTTTGCCGAGGATCACCCGCATTTTCACCTGGTGATGGTGCGGCTGGAGAGCGACGCCGATACGAAGCTCGAGCACTTCATCGTCGAAAATGTGCTGACCGAGCTGATGGAAGCGTCCGGCCGCGGCTTCGTCGCCAGCGTCGACTCGCGCTGCCTGCTCGGACTCGTCACGCTGCGCGAGGGGAGCGGTATGAGCGGGCTGAACGACCAGCTTCGCAGCCATCTCAAGCGCTACCTCAAAACGCCGTTCCAGGTGATGCATTCGGCGCGGATCGAGGACTTGGCCGCGGTGCCGGCAGAGGTGCGGCGGATGCGGGCGTCGATGGCCGCACAGGGCTACGAGCATTATACGAGCGGCGGCGAAAAAGCGATCGAGGTCGCGGTCCAGTACATTCACACGCACTACAGCGACGAGATCAGCCTGGAGAAGGTCGCCTCGATCGTCTACCTGAACCCGGTCTATTTCAGCCAGCTGTTCAAGCAGCGGACCGGCAGCGGGTTCAAAGAGTACGTCACCCAGCTTCGCCTCGCACAAGCGATGGAGCTGCTGCGGAGCTCGGAGCTGAAGATCGGCGACATCGCCGAACGCGTCGGTTATCCGGACGTGCGGCATTTCTCGCAAATTTTCCGCAAGAAAACAGGCTTTACCCCCTCGGAGTACCGGCAAGAGACCGGCCAAGGGGAGACGGACGAGGCGGGGGAGGGAATTTAATAAACTGAAGGGCGGGCCTTGCTCGCCGGACCCTCGCGCTTCATTGGCGGGCGGTCTGGCGGACAAGGTCCTTTTTGCGGCAAATTCGCGCCCGCTGCGGCATGCAGGCAGGGATTGGCGGGGGACGTTGCCGCGTCACCGCCGCATTCGCCGCCAGCAAGTGCTATCCGACACTACATTGAACGCCCAATAGTGGGCGGTGATGTCCTGTCACGACGGCGTCTGCCGTTAATGCGTTGTTGGAAGCAACGGACCCGCTAGGGGGAATTTGTATGGTTAATATGGAAATCGGCGGTGATACGGTCCGCGAATTAAGTCAACGTTGGTGAAGGGCCCATTGCAAGCAATCCCGCATCCCGCACGTCATGCCCTCCGCGCGCTCGCCTCCGCGCGGCGCCGCGAAGGCGAGCGCGCGGAGGGCATGACGCGTCGCCCGCTACCGCGTCAGATGCGTCAGCCGCGTGCGAACGATTAATTATTTTTTTAAAATGAACATCAGCGATAAAAAATAAATTTTGTAATATATGGGTTATATCTCTTTTTTTTCTGGCGCTGCTGCTGCGTCCGATTTTTATTGACATACAGGAACGGCCTGTTATATTTAAAATTATTTTTGGGGAAGGGGGGATGATCTGTACGGTTATTTATACAAAGAGGTGCTCGCAAACACGCTGATGGAGCAATTTGTATGAATTTCCGTACAGAAGACGGGCCGACAGCACATCGCTGTGCGGCGGGCAGGGTGCAGTCAAGCGCTGATTTCTGTTTTGAGCCGGAATTGGAGGGAGAACATGTTGAACGTTTGGATGGAGGATGAACAGCCGGATTTTCGGAGCGGCGACGTGCTATGGTCGGAGAAGCCCGCATCGGAGTGGGCGGAGGGCTACCCGATCGGCAACGGAAGACTCGGGGCGATGGTGTCGGGCGCGCCGGAGCTAGAGCGGATCGGGCTGAATCACGATCTGCTGTGGCGGAATTACTGGAAATACCAGGAGCGCGGCGCCGCTTCGTTGCTGCCGGAGGTTCGCCGGCTATGCAAGGATGGAAGGTGGGACGAGGCCTGCGAGCTGCTGCTGCGGAAAACGCCTTTGACCGGAGAGGGGCTCTACGTCAATCCTTATGTTCCCGTCGGGGATTTAGGCTTGCGGATGCTGCATCGAGAGGGGGCAATCGAGGATTACCGAAGGCATTTGGACATGGCCCGCGGAATCGCCGAAACGACATATCGGATTAACGGAATTACGTTTCGGCGGAGTTATTTTTGCAGCTGGAGCGAGGGCGTGATCGTCATTCGTCTAACGTCCGATCGGGCGGGAAGTCTGAGCGGCGAAGTATCGCTATCCCGTTTGCCCGATCCGGAATGTGTCGTGACGGGCGAGTCGCAGCTCGGCGAAGTCCGAATGAGCGGCGAGTTTGAGGAGGGCAAGCGGTTTGCGGCGGCGGTTCGCATCGCGCAAAGGGGCGGCCGCCTGACCGGTGGCCGGCGAACCTACGCACCGCCCGGCGAGCAGGAGCCGGCCAGAAATGTCAAGGGGATCGAGTTCGTGTTTCGCGACGAGAACGATCCGGACAATCCATTCGGAGCTGCCGGGGCTTCGACCTGCTTCGATTCCGCCGACGAGGTGCTGCTGCTGGTTGCGATCGCGACGGACGACGGGACGCAGGAGGACCCGCTGCAATTATGCTTAAGCAGGCTGGACCGGGTCTCGCCGGATTACGGGCAAATCCGTCAGGCGCATATCGAAGATCACGGGAAATATTACGGGCGCGCGAAGCTGAAGCTTGCGCCGCTCGGCGAACCCGTTGCTTCCGATGCGCTGCTGCGCCAGGCCTGCGAATCCGATCGCGTTCCGCCGCAATTGTTTGAGCTTTTGTTCAACCTGGGACGCTACGCTGCGATTGCCAGCGGTCGATCGCAGCCGTCGGGCGAGCCCCCGAAGGTCCCGATCAACCTGCAGGGCATATGGAATCAGGATCGGCGTCCCGCATGGGATTGCGATCTTCATCTCGACATGAATCTGCAGATGAGCTATTGGCCGCTGCATGCCGTCGACCTTGGGGAATGGTTCGCACCGCTCATGGATTGGGCGACTCGGCATGTTCCCCAAGGAGAGCGGGTGGCCCGCGATCTGTACGATTGCCGCGGCGTTGTCTTCAACGTGTCGGTCGATGCGAATCATCAGGGCGTAAGCGATAACATGTCGTACAGCTGGACTGGATCGGCCGCCTGGGTCGCCCAGCTGCTGTGGGAGCATTGGGAATACGAGCGCGACGAACGATTTTTGAGGGAATCGCTCTATCCGTTTCTCAAGCAGATCGTTCTGTTTTACGAGGATTTCTTGCAAGAAGACGATCAAGGGAGGCTCGTGCCCTGTCCGAGCGGCTCTCCCGAGATGGCGATCAAGGGAAGGTCGAACTGGAGCATGCTGTCCAGTCCGTCGACGATCGATCTGGAGCTGATTCGGGATATGCTTTCCTGCGCACTGGAGGCCTCCTCCATCCTGGGGACGAATGCGGAGAAAAGAGAAGTCTGGCGACAAATGCTGGACAAGGTGCCGCTTCCGCGCCAAAAGGATGGAATGCTGATGGAATGGTTGGAGGAACACGAGGCGGCGGACCCGGGCCATCGTCATCGCTCGCACTTGATTGGTTTATGTCCGGGCAACCGTATCAGTCTCGAGGATACGCCGGCCGATTTTCATGCCGCGAGGGCTGCATTGGCGGAACGGCAGCGGCATGGCAGCGGCAGTTCAGTAGCATTCTCAGGTATTTGGGACGCGCAGCTGCTCGCCCGAATGTACGACGGAGAGGAGGCGTACAAGCTGCTTTGCGATACGGTGAGAAATCATGTGATGGATAATCTGCTGATGTCGCTCTGCGACTGGAGGCCGCGCGGCAACAGTCTGAGCTGGTTCGGGGGAAGAAAGCTATTCCAGATTGAGTCCAGCCTTGGCATCATCGCATCGCTTGCGGAGCTGCTGTTTCAAGATCGGCGGGGACTGCTTCGCCTGCTGCCAGCGCTTCCGGAGGCTTGGCGCGATGGGGAAATCAGCGGCTTTCGCGGTCGCGGCGGGCTGGAGCTCGACCTGAAGTGGCGGGACGGCCGATTCTCGGAGGCGACGATTCGGACCCGATTGGATCGCGATTGCCAGGTGAAGCTATTCCGGGCGACCGGTCCGTTCCGCGTGGAGAAGGACGGGGAGGTGCTGAGCGGCGTGCAGTCGGACGAGGGCGTGCTGTCTTTCCGCGCGCTTGGCGGCTTCTCGTATACGATTAAGCCGCAGCGATAGCCCGGTTCGATGGGCGCTTAGCCCGCCATTCGAGAGCCTGCTGCGCCTCAACGCAGGAAATTAAGCTTTACACAAGGCAAAGCTGCTTTTATAATTGGAGGCAATATCCTTCTTATTTATTTAAAATAAAATTTAATTCCATTATTCATCCGAAAAGAGTGAGGAAATGAGCTATGCTGCGTTTCAACTGCAAAGACTGCAAGGAAAATTGATCGTTTCCTGCCAAGCGTTAGTCGACGAGGAGCTGTATGGCAGCGAAATCATGGCCAAGATGGCACTTGCCGCAAAAAACGGGGGGGCCGCCGGCATTCGGGCGAATTCTCCGGAGGATATTGCCGAGATTCGCAAAGCGGTGCAGATTCCCGTGATTGGCCTGTGGAAGCGAACGTATTCGGACTCCGACATTTACATTACGCCGACACTGTCCGATGCCAAACAGGTCGCGCAGGCGGGCGCTTCGATCGTAGCGATGGACGCGACCTTGCGGCGCCGCCCAGGCGGCGAAGATCTGCAGGAAATCGTTGCGGCGATGAAGGCATCATGTCCTTGCCTGCTGATGGCGGACGTGTCAACTGTGGAAGAAGGTGTGAACGCCGCGGAAATCGGGTTCGATATCGTGTCCACGACGCTATCCGGATACACGCCGTACAGCAAGCAGACGGACGATCCCGACTTCGAATTGGTGGCGGAGCTCTCGAAAAAGGTCGATATTCCCGTCTTCGCCGAGGGCAGGATCCGGACGCTCGAACAAGCGGCCTCCCTTCTGAAGCTGGGAGCGTACGCGATCGTCGTGGGCGCCGCGATTACGAAGCCGCGGACGATCACGAGAAGGTTCGCCGATCAATTGGAGCTGATCGCCGAACGCGCCGTCAAACCGGTTTAGTCTGCCTTGTGCCGGCGGCATTCTCCAAATATAATCGTTCTATGGGTGAAAATTTTCTTACAAGGGTGAGTAGAACGATGTCTAAAAGAGAAGGCGTCAAAGCCGGCTCCAGCACGTTGTTAATATTGTCCAGCATGTATAAGTCGTTGACCAAGACGGAACAGAAGATCGCCGACATTATCAAGCAAGAGCCCGACACGGTGGTCTATTCGACATTGACCGATTTATCGGAAAAAGCGAGAACCGGGGACACGTCGGTGCTGCGCCTGTGCCGGAAGCTCGGGTTCAGCGGGTTTCAGGAATTCAAGCTTACGCTGGCGCAGGAGCTTGTCACGACGAGCAGAAACGTGCACAGCGAAATCGAGGAAGGCGACAATCTGACGACGATTGCCCAAAAAATAACGCTGGAAAACAAAATGTTTTTAGAAAATACGTTTGACCTGCTGGATATGAAGGAGCTTCAGAAGGCGATCGACGCAATCGGAAAAGCGAACAAAATTTACTTTTTCGGCGTCGGCTCTTCCGCGAATACGGCGGCGGACGCCAAGCATCGGTTTATGAGGCTCGGCTTCAACACAGAGCTTGTGACGGATTCTCATGTTATGGCGATGTCGGCGATGCTGATGGAAAAGCAGGATGTCGTATTCGCCGTTTCAACGACGGGCAGCACCAAGGATATTGTGGATGCGGTGCGTCTGGCCAAAAGCAACGGCGCTTATTTTATTTGCCTTACCAGCCATGCCAAATCTCCGGTCACACAGTACGCGGACGCGGTTCTGCTGTCCTGCTCAAAGGAATCTCCGCTTCAGGGCGGAGCCTTCAAATCGAAGATTACGCAAATCCACGTGCTGGATATCATGACGACGGCCGTCGCGCTGCAAAACAAAGAGAAGGCGTACAGAGCCATCGAGCGCACCTCTAAAGGGATTATCGACAAGCTCTATTAATAAAAACAATCGTCGGCTGCTTGGGGAGACGGGAACCATGGATGCGAAAATTGCGATCGGAATTGATATCGGCGGCACGAACATAAAGGCGGGCTTCGTGAGCGCCGACGGGAGCATTCTTTATGAAACGTCCAGGCCGACCCGCGCGTTCGAAGGTAGGGACGCGCTGCTCGCGCAGCTCGCAAGCCTTGCGGAGGAGCTGGTGGCGCTGGCTGTCCGTACCGGCTCAAGCGTCTCGGGCATCGGAGTCGGCACGGCAGGTTATGTCACGCTGGATGGCGCAATCGCAGAGGCTACCGGCAATTTGCCGGGCTGGAGCGGGACGCGGCTGAAGGAAATTCTGGAGCGGCGGCTTCGGCTGCCGGTCTCTATCGACAACGATGCGAACGCGATGGCGGTCGGGGAGATGTGGCTGGGCGTCGGCCGAGGCCTGGAGGACGCGATTTGCGTTACTTTAGGCACAGGCATCGGCGGGGCCATCATCCGGAATCGCAAGCATGAACGGGGAAGAGACGGCTACGCGGGAGGCTTCGGGCATCAGACGATCGTATTCGGCGGACATCCGTGCACCTGCGGGCTGCGCGGCTGCTGGGAGCAGTACGCTTCGGTCACGGCGCTGCGGCGCTTCGCGCGCGAGAGTATCGGCGGAGAGGTCAGCCCGGAGCAGCTTTTCGTTCTGGCCCAAGAAGGCGATGCGCAAGCGCTATCGGTGATCGATCGCTACGCCCAGCATGTGGCGGCCGGACTCGCCAACCTGATCCATATCTTTAATCCGAGCGCGTTTATTGTCGGGGGGGCCGTCACGGCCCAGGGCGCAGCTTTGTTCGGACCGATACGGCATTATATGGAGAAGTTCGCGCTCGGCGCTTTCGTAAAGCGGGAGGTGCTTCTTCTCCCTGCCGAGCTGGGAAGCAAGGCGGGCATGGTCGGAGCGGCGAAGCTGGGGCTAGATGCGAGTGAATAGAAAAAGAGGAATATTTCATTTTTAATATTGAAAAAAGAGAAAAAATCCATTAATATTGAAATGTGAAAGTAAACGGATACATGGTGGGCTTCTCCAACATAATATGGAGGTATTTTTCTCCATTGCATGGTTCAGGGATGGGTTCTGCCTTCATCCTGTTATGGAGATGACCGGCCAGGCTTTCACAGCAAGCTTGTAACGATGGGTATGGCAGGTTGAGAGAATCATAAAATGGGAGGGTTAAGAAATGAAGAGAACAATGTGGTCGGCATTAATGCTTGTTTTTCTTGCCAGTCTGGTTTTATCTGCTTGCTCCAAAAACTCGAATCGTACCGAATCGAGTCCTTCCGCGAGCGCTTCGGCTCCGGCGTCGAGCGCGGCGCCGACGGAAAGCGCGAGCGGCTCCACCGACAAGCCCAAATTCGAGAATATGACCTTGAATGTCGCGGCGTTCGACGGCGGCTTCGGCACGGCGTATTGGCAGGAGGTCGTCAAGAAGTTCGAAGCCGACTATCCGGGAGTGAAGGTGAACCTCGATACGAAGAAAGGCGATGTCTTCCGGGATTACATCAAAACGCAATTCCTTTCGGGCAACGCGCCGGACTTCATCGCGACGCCGTTCGTCGAGACGTTCGCGGTTGACGGTCAACTGCTGGAGCTCAACGACGTATTCGACGGAGAAGCGTTGGACAAATCGGGGCCGCTCAAAAATAAAGTGCTGGACGGGTTCCTGGAGGCGAGCATGCCGCTTGGCGACGGAAAAATCCTGTACGCGCCGACCGGATTCAATGTGCAGGGGCTGTGGTTCAACAAGACGCTGTTTGACTCCAAGGGGTGGGCGAAGCCGACAACCTGGGACGATTTTTACGCGATGAACGATAAGGCGAAAAGCGTAGGCGCGGCGCTCTATACCTACCAGGGCGCTTACCCGAGCTATAACGAGTCGATTCTGCTGCCGATGATCGCCAGCCATGCGGGACCCGAGGCGCTGAAGAAAATTTTCAACTACGAGGAAGGCGCTTGGACCGATCCGAAGGTGAAAGAAGTATTGAATGTCTTCTATCAAATCGCCCAGAAGGATTATTTGATGAAGGGCACAGTCGCGCTTAACCATACGCAAGCTCAAACGGAGTTCCTGAACGGCAAGGCGCTGTTCATTCCGAACGGAACCTGGTTCGAGAACGAGATGAAGGATGCCATTCCCGCCGAGGGCTTCTCGTTCGGCTTCATGGCTCCGCCGACCTTCCCCGGAGAGCAGTCCTACGCGGTGGCGAGCAACGGCTACTACCTCATTCCCAAGAACGGCAAAAATCCCGAGCTCGCTAAGGAATTCCTGAGATATCAGTTCAACGAAGACAATATCCTCCTCAACATTGAGAAGACGGGAGAGCTGGCTGCGGTCAAGGGCGTCGTCGAACTGGCGAAGCCGCATGTTTCCCCGGCGCTGTACGAGGCGCTCAGCGTCTTCGACCAAGGCACGAAGCCGGTCATGACGGCATGGAAGGTCACGCCTCCGCTGTCGGTAAACGTTTCCGAGGCCATCTTTAACCCGTTCACTTCGGTCATGAACAAAAAGCTGACGGTAGACGAATGGTCGGCGTCCATCGAGAAATCGATGGCGACAGTAAGAAAAGAAATCGCAGCGGCAGCGAAGTAAATCTCCGAGGCCTTCCGGCTTACGCTTTGTCCGGGAGGCCTTCAATATCGCCAAGGCTGAACTTACATGAGGTGAGAAAGTGAAAGAAAAGGGACGATTTTTATTTCTGGCCGTGTGTACCGTTCCCGCGTTGCTGGTTTTCCTCGTTTTTTTCCTGTATCCGATCCTCCGCGCCTTCATTATGGCTTTTTATCGCTGGAGCGGTATGTCGAAGGGAACGGAGGTGTTTATCGGGCTGGACAATTTTCGGACGATGCTGCGAGACGATATTTTCTGGCGTTCATTCCAGAACAGCTTTGTCGTGATGCTGATCGTCCCGGCGATTACCGTCGTATTGGCTTTGTTTCTGGCGGTGCTGCTGACCCGATTTAAATTGAAGGAAAGATTCTTGTACCGGACCGTCATCTTCTTTCCGAATGTACTGTCCGTCGTCGTTACTTCGATTCTGTGGTCCTTCATCTACCACCCGACGATGGGCATTTTGAAATCGCTGTTCGAATGGCTCGGGTGGGACCGACTGGCGGGAATCGTCTGGCTGGGGCTCCCGGAAACGGCTTTGTATTCCGTCGCAGTCACGATCATTTGGGCCGGCCTCGGCTTTTACCTCATCCTGTTCATTGCCGGCATCGAAAGCATTCCCGCACAGTATTATGAAGCCTCCGCGATTGACGGAGCCGGCCAAATCCGGCAGTTTTTCTCGGTGACGCTGCCCTTGCTGTGGGGCGTTGTGCGCGTCGCCATTGTGCTGCTCCTCTCGGGCGTATTCTACGGCAGCTTTGTCTACGTGCAAATTATGACAAACGGGGGGCCGGACTGGGCTTCCGAGACATTGGTTAATTACTTGTACTATCAAGCCTTTAAAAACTTCAACATGGGTTACGCCACCGCGATCGGCATCGTCGTTTTCCTGATCGGCGTCACACTGGCTTTTATCGCGAACAGGCTGACCAGAAAGGAAGCCGTCGAGTTCTGACGGGAGGTGAACGCCATGACAGAAAACACGTCCCTGCGGAGGCTGTCGACCGCCGTCGTCAGGCTGATTTTGATCGTTTTTTCGGCTACGGTCGTCTTTCCCTTCCTATGGCTGGTCTATAGCTCGTTTAAGACCTCGCGGGAATTTATGGAGAATCCGGTTCTCTTGCCGAAGCAGCTTTATTGGGAAAACTATTCTCATGCATGGGTGCAAGCGAAGCTGGGCAGCTATTTTTTCAACTCGATTCTCGTATCTGTCAGCGCGCTGCTCATTATCTTGCTCATCAGCCTGACGTCCGCATACGCCATCACCCGTTTTGTCAACGTCTATACAAAAATGCTGAGGGGCTTATACATTTCTACTTTTTTCCTCCCGGGCATCGTCGGCTTGGTGCCGTTGTTTCTGATGATGAACGACCTGAATCTGATCAACTCCCGGTTGGGGATCGTCATCGTCTATGTCGCCGTCAATATCTCGTTCTCCGTATTTGTGCTTAGTGGCTTCGTAGGCCAGATTTCCAAGGAATACGAGGAGGCGGCGTTCATCGACGGTGCTTCGCGGTACAGCATTTTGTTCAAAATCATTCTTCCTCTCTCGATGCCCGCCATTGTGACTGTCGCCGTGTTTGTCTTTCTCGGCCTGTGGAACGAATTTCTGTACGCCTATACCTTCCTTTCGGACGAGTCGCTCATGACGGTTCCGATCGGACTCAACAATCTGTTTGCCATTCAAAAATATCAAACCGACTGGGGAGCGCTGTTCGCGGGCCTGACGATGGTTCTGCTTCCCACGCTGCTGTTTTATATTTTCGTTCAAAAGCGCATTACGTCTGGAATCGCTACGGGCGGCCTCAAGATGTAAGCAAAAAGCAAGCGAGGGGACAAATACGTCATGGAGCAAAAACGAATCGCAGTCATTACGGGCGGCGAGAGCGATTTCTTGTCGATCATCGAAAAAGCGTCCGTTCCGTTTCAAACGATCAAGCCGGAGGAGGTCGACAGGCATGAGCTGGATTCCTTCGACTCCTTGCTCATTCTCGGTGGATATCGGGAGCAACCGATCGTGTTCGGTCCGAGAGAAAGGGTCAAGCTCGAGGCGTTCATCCGTTCGGGAAAACGGGTGTTCAGCGAGTACTGCCAAAGCATCGGGGATATCTACTGCGATTCCCCGGAATCGACGCGGTTCGAAAAGCTGGCATTCTGCGCGGAGGAGGGGGACTTCGGCTCGCTGGCGCGCGGAGATTTGCTGGACGATCAATGCAATACAAGGCTCAAGCCGTACGATTTCTCGGGGCTGCCAAAAAAGGCGATTCTCCGGTACGTCAGAACGAGGGCGCATAGCAACGCCGACCTCGACAGCGAGCAGCTGGACGACTTTTCCAATATGGCTCTGTGGTTCGACCTTCCCTCCAATCTGTTGATTTGCAATTTCCGCATTTCGAACTTCGTCAAAGCCCGTTTCTCGCCCGCCGGCAGGTGGCAATCGATCGCGCAATTCATTCTCGGCTGGAGCTGCGGCCAAGAACTCGATGTCGGCTCGCTCCCCCCCGTCTACCGCCTGAACCAGTTTGACAGCGCGCTGCCTTGCGATGCCCAGGTCCATGCCTGCGTCGAGCGCGCGATCTCCTGGTTTACGAACGCGAATATGCTTGTCGATGATGGGAAGAACGGCGTGATGGAAGGGCTGGCAACGGAAATTTACCCGGATGGAAGCCAGCGCGTTCTGGCCGGCGTGAGGAACGATTGCACCGCCGAGACGGCATTGGTCTTTTATATGAACTATTTAAGAAGCGGCGAGGTCAGAAATCTGGAGATTTCGGACAATCTGCTGTCTCTGTGCTTCGATGCCTTTCAATGCAAGGAGGAGGGGCACTTGAAGGGCATGCTCAGATGGACGCAGACCGGATGGGGCGTATGCTATCAGGACGATGCGGCCAGGGTACTGATTCCCCAGCTTCTGAAAAACCTGTATTCCGGCAGCGTGGATTACGCGGAGGAATGCGTCGAGGCGCTGCGGTTTCTCGTGCGGAGCACGGGGACGGACGGCACGCGCGTCTGGCGGACGGATAATGGCAATTTGACGGAGCAGAGGATGAGGGAGCTTGGCTCGACGCCCGCTCGTTATCCAAGCGCGCATTATAACGCTTATTATCTTGGCGCGTTGCTGCTGGCCTATAAGGTAACCGGCTTGGAGGAGTTCAAGGAAGCGGGCGTCAGAGGAATGGAAACGATGATGGCGGCGTATCCCCATACGATCCGGGAGCACAGCGAGACGCAGGAAATGTGCAGGCTGATCTTGCCGTTGTCCTGGCTGTATTGGGTTACCGGAGAACAGCGGCACAAGGATTGGCTGTATCGGGTATCCGGGGACCTGACGAAGTTTAAGCACGCTTCGGGCGGCTATTTGGAGTGGGATACCGGCTATGCCGCAGAGATCAAGGAAGGCGCGGAAAGCTCGCTGCTTGCGAATAACGGCGACCCTGTCGTCGATATGCTGTATTCGCTGAATTGGCTTCCCATGGGCTTCGCCCAAGCCTTTTTGGTGACGAAGGACCCTTATTTTCGAGAGCTGTGGGAGGAGATAGCCCGGTTTTTCATCGCGGTACAAATCCGCAGCGGAGACAAGATGATCGACGGGACCTGGACGAGAGCCTTGGACGTCGAGCTTATGGAGGTAAACGGTCTGGTGGCGGATGCGGGCTGGGGACCTTGGGCGATCGAGTCGGGCTGGACCGTCGCCGAAATTGCCTCCGGGCTGGTCGTGGGGCTGCAGAGCGAGGAATTGGCGAGGTTCTATTAAGGCATGGGGAACGAGAGGGAGGTGAAGCGCCAACGAAAATCAGAGGCTCTCAGAAGTACGCACTTCCGAAAGGGCATTGCCTATTCAGAAAAAGGAGGCAATATCGATGAAGATTTGGAAGAGCACTGTGTACCTTGTATTTGCGGTTCTGCTCGTGTTGGGGACGTTGGCCATCGGAGGCTCGAGAGCGTCCGCCGCGATCAACGCTTGGACGGCGACCTCTTACGATAACGTGTTCCTGGACGAGACGAAGCCACCGAACGCCAGTACATCGATTAAGCTCGCCACCGCGAGGAACGAATTCGAAGCCGCCCAAATCGTCGTCAAAAACGAAAATTCATCGGCTTTCACAATAACGGGCGTCACCTTCAGCAATTTGACCAGCGGCTCCAACACAATCGCTTCCAGCAATCTGAAATACCAATTCGTAGAGACGATTCGGCTGAACTTCAATTCCCCGGGGTTCAATAACTACGTCCGGGAAGGTGCCGGGTGGTATCCTGACCGGCTGACGAACGCCGCGACGATCGCTGTCCAGCCCGGTATCTCGCAGCCGATCTGGATTCGGGCGTACGCGCCGAAGACGGCGGCGGCGGGCTCGTACACCGGAACGGCAACCGTGAACACGACGGCGGGCAACATTGTGGTCAATCTCACAGTGGACGTCTATAATGTAACGATTCCGGACGCCAAGGACGGGACGTTTAATACCGCTCTATGGCAGACGACCAGCGCTCCGATTTCATGGCTGACCTCCGATCCGGCTTACGACGATCTCATTTATGTCTATTCCCAGGTTCGTCCGGGCTTCTCCGCGTACAGCGCGGACTTTTGGACAGTCATGGACAGCTTCGCCCAGTTCATGCATGACTATCGCAACAACGTATTGTCCGTCAATATGGTGGATTTGTTGGTGCATGGCGGCTCTGCCTATAACTCGTCGACCGGCGTCTATACCTTCAATTGGAGCAGATTCGACGAATACATTCAGTTTTTCCTCGACCGGGACGCGGTGAAGCGGCTGGAGGGCTTGTTTATCGCCCAGGCCAATGATTACTTGGACGGCTACGGCGTCCAGATTATCGATCGCGACTCAAACAACAACAATATTCGAACCTTCGCGCCGACAGGCACCGCCAAGGCGAATAATTGGATCGACCAATTCGTGCCCGCGCTGAAAGCGCATCTGGACGCCAAGGGCTGGACCTCGATGTGGTATATGCATATCGGAGACGAGGTCAGTCTCGGGAACAGAGCGAACCAGTTCAAATACAACTCAGACCGGGTTCGCGCGCTCTGGCCGACGGTCAAGCTGGGGGATGCCGTTTTTCTCCAGGATGCCGCCGAGGATGTGCAGGGGTATTCAAATATTTTGATCCCGATGATTGATATCTACGATGCGAACGCCGCCTACTATCAAGGAAGAAAGGCCGCGGGAGACGAGCTGTGGATTTACACGAGTGGCGCTCCTCAAGGTTTGTACATGAACCGGGCGCTGGACAAGCAAATCTGGAACAACCGTCTTATGATCTGGGACGCCTTCAAGGACGGAGCGACCGGATACCTGCATTGGGGCTACAACGGCTGGCATTACTTAATGGACGATCAGGCGATGAAGGGCGACGGGTATATCGTCTACCCGGACCCGGCCAACCTGAAGCTCGCGGCTTCCCTTCGTTATGAAGGCTTGCGGGACGGAATCGAGGACTATGAGCTTCTCAAGATCGTTCAGAACACGAATCCGGCGTTGGCTGACGGAATCGTGCGCAGCCTGGTAACGAACTACTCCAATTATTCCCGCGATACGGCTTATATGAGCCGCATGCGCGAAATATTGCTGCGGTTCGCGTCCGGCCAGAGCTTCGGCCCGGACCTGGCATCCGGCAAAACGGCGACGGCTTCCACGCAGACGAGCGGCCACGAAGCGTCCCAGGCAGTGGACGGCAATTCGTCAACCTTCTGGCAATCGTCGGCCGCCGGTTCGCAATGGCTCGCGGTGGACTTGGGCTCGCAGCATCAAGTGGATGCGGTGAGGCTGAAGTGGGGCGCGAATTACGCGACAAGCTACAAGGTGCAAACCTCCTACAACGGAACGGTGTGGGCGGACGCGAAGGCCGTGACCGGCGGCGACGGCGGCGACGATTTCCTCGGCATCAACGCGAAAGCGAGATACGTGCGCATCAGCGCCACCGCGAGCAGCGGCTCCTCCTACACGTTGAACAGTCTGGAGATCGGCGGGTACGCGCTGCCCAAACAAAACCTCGCGGCCGGCAAACCGTATACGGCCTCCTCCGCGCCGAGCGGGACGTATCCCGACAGCGGCTATGAGTCGACGGACGGCTTGCCTGGCGGCATTTTCCAGGATGGAAGAACGTGGGGCACGCAGTCCAGCGGCGGCACGCAAACCCAGAACGTAACGATCGATCTGGGCTCGGTCCAGCTCGTTAACGATCTGCGGATGAAAAGGTACGAGAACTATCAGTTTAACTACGCCGCCGATTCTGTTAGCTTTTCCATTAGCACGGACGGCGTCAGCTTTACAAACGTAGGGACGTTGAACAAGACGAACGCGAGCGGGGACCAATACGTGGCAGTGTTTAATGCAGCGCCCGCCAGATACGTAAAGGCAACCGTAACGAAAGCGTACGCCCCTACCGCGGACTGGCTGTTCATCGACGAGATCGAAGCATACGGACCGTCAGGCATGCCGACGAGCAACTTGGCTGCGGGCAGAGCCTATACGAAATCGGCGGCTCCGCATGCGAACTTCCCCGACACGGGCAATGTCGAGTCTACCGACGGGATCTTGGCGGGTCCGTATACCGACGGCAAGTCGTACGGCTATTCGATATCAAGCGGACAGACGATTTCGGTGGACGTGAAATTCGACTTGGGGGCGAACAAAACGCTAAGCCTCGTGCGCGTAAAAGCTTACGATGCCGCTCCTCACGTGTACAAGCCGGATAACGTCAAGGTGTACACAAGCACGGACAACGTCAACTTTACGCTGAAGGGCGACCTTGGAGCGCCGTCGGCGGGGTGGTTCAACGCGATTTTCGCGGATTCCTCTTCGCGCTACGTCAAGATTACCGCGACGAAGACATACGGCAGCTTCGCGGATTGGCTGTTCCTTGACGAGATCGAAATCTACGGCTATTAACTGACGAAAAAAAGATGTCCCGCAGCTTGTCGACGATAAGCCGGGACATCTTTTTGCTGTCTATTTGCTGTTCTTTCCTTCTCCCTGCGCCAGATGCGTCAGCCGCGCGAGGTCGGCGGCCCGGCCGGCGCTGCCGCTGGCCGGACTGGACGAGCGCAGCCGCTCGACGATGTCGACGGCCTCCGGGCCCGCCGCCGCGACGATGCGCTCGCCGGCGCCCTGGCGCTTCAGCCACGCCTCGGCCGCGGCCAGCGTGTCCTGCGCCTGCGCATCCGGCTGCACCGACCGGATGCCGATGCCGCCGTGCGGCCCGGGCTCCGCGCCCTTGCCGGACAGGCCGCCCGTGCCGCTCAGCAGCTTGCGCTGCAGCGGATCGGAGCCCGCCTGCTGCCCGTCCGCGGCGAGGAACACCGTGCCGTCCGCGACGAGCACATGGACGTCAGCCATGCCGGCCGAATCCAGCTCGGCCTCCAGCCGGCTCGCCGGATCGTCGCCGCGCAGGCCCGAGCTGCCGATCCGGCTCAGCGTGCCGGTGCCCATGCCGTAGCCGGACGCCCCGTACTGGTTGGTCGTCTGCGTCTTGGCCCGGTCGAGGCCCGGGATGACGGCGGCGTCCGGCTGGCCGGCGACGCTGGGGGGCTGCACCGACCGCTGCTTCAGCAGATGATCGGTGCCGCGCTGCGCGTCGACCGCGTGCCTGACCGATTGCTCGCGCATGCTGTGGCTTTGGCAGGCGGACAGCGTGAGTACGCCGGCCGCGCAGGTCAGCGCGAGCAGGCGGCGTTTATTCGCGAATGCATGGACCATTTTAATCCCCACCTTATACGGATATTGTTGCGCTTAGCATGACCGTTCGAACGGAATGCATAAGGACTTAATTTTGGAAAAAACTAAGGCGGAAGAAAGCGGCAACTTTAGAAATGAGGTGGCGGAGATGGCCGACAACGATCATAAGGACGAAGCGCGGGGACAGCAGGTCGAACAGCCGTCGCGGCGAAAATTTCTCGTGCAGGCCGGCTATGCGGTCGGCGGCGTCATCGTGGGCGGGGCGATCGGGAGCCTGATCCGCTCCGGAAACGGCAAAAAGGAGACCGCGCCGGAGGCTTCGCCCGCGCCGGGCGAGACGGCGGCGAAAAGCTACAGCCGGGCGCCGATGTTTTTCACTCAGGAGCAGCTTGGCATCGTATCGGCGGCGACGGAGCGCATCTTTCCCGAAGACGACACCGGTCCCGGCGCGCTGGCGCTGGGGGTGCCGTTTTTTATCGACCACCAACTGGCCGGGGAGTGGGGCTTCAACTCGCGCGAGTATATGTCGCCGCCCTTTTATGCCGGCGAGAAGGTGCAGGGCTATCAGGGCCGTCTGAAGCGGCGGGAGATGTTCGAGATCGGCCTGCGCGAGATGGACAACTACAGTCGGACGAAGTTTTCCAAAGGGTTCGCGGAGCTGGAGGCCGCGCAGCAGGACGAGGTGCTGAAGGCGTTCGAGGCGGACGAGGTCAAGCTGACGACGATCTCGGCCAGCGGATTTTTCAAGGCGCTGCGCAGCAGCACGCTCGAGGGCGCGTACAGCGACCCGCTGTATGGCGGCAATGCGGACATGAACGGCTGGCGGATGAAAAGCTATCCGGGCAACCAGATGAGCTATACGGATGTCATCGACAAGGAATTTGCGGTCATCGCGCCGAGCAGTCTGCAGGATCATCTGAGCGCCCACTAGGCGGAGAGGACGGAAGCATTATGGCAAAAACATTGCCGAAAACGGATGTCGTCGTCGTAGGCGTCGGCTGGGCGGGCGGCATCATCGCCGCAGAGCTGGCGAAGGGCGGGCTGAACGTCGTCGGACTGGAGCGGGGCAAAGAGCGCAAGACGGAAGATTACTTTATGGTGCACGATGAGCTGCGCTACGCTTTTCGGTATGAGCTGATGCAAGATTTGTCCAAGGATACGGTGACCTTTCGCAGCAACGAGAAAATCCGCGCGCTGCCGATGCGGGCGTACGGCTCCTTTCTGCTGGGCGAGGGGCTGGGCGGAGCGGGCGTACACTGGAACGGGCAGACGTACCGCTTTCTCCCCTACGACTTCCAGATTCATTCCAAGACGGTCGAGCGCTACGGCAAAAATAAAATTCCGGACGGCATGACGATTCAGGACTGGGGCATCACCTACGACGAACTGGAGCCTTACTACGACAAGTTTGAGAAGCTGACCGGCATCTCCGGGGAGCCCAATCCGCTCGGAGGCAAGCGGTCCGCGGACTATCCGACGCCTCCGATGAAAAAGTCGCCGGCGCTCAGCCTGTTCGGGGAAGCCGCATCCAAGCTCAAGCTGCATCCGTATATGATGCCGTCGGCCAATCTGTCGGAGACGTATACGAATCCGGACGGCATCTCCCGCGCGGCTTGTCAGTATTGCGCCTACTGCGAGCGCTTCGGCTGCGAGTACGGGGCGAAGGCCGATCCTGTCGTGACGGTGCTGCCCGTGGCGCTGAAGACCGGCAAATTCGAGATTCGCACCCACTCGCATGTGCGCCGCATTTTGCACAAGGGCGGCAAGGCGACCGGCGTCATGTACACGGACGTGACGACGGGCGAGGAGCTGATCCAGCCCGCCGATGTCGTCGTCGTGACCAGCTTTGTGTTTAACAACGTTAAGCTGCTGCTCATGTCCGGTATCGGCAAGCCCTACGACCCCGCGAGCGGTACCGGGGTCATCGGCCGCAACTATGCCTACCAGGTGCTCAAGGGCAATGCCGCCGGCTTTTTCGAGGACAAGCAGTTCAACACCTTCGCGGGCGCGGGCTCGCTCGGGGTGACGCTCGACGATTACAACGGGGACAACTTCGACCACGCGGACCTGAAGTTTATTCACGGCGGCTCGATCAGCCTCAGCCAGACCGGCCTGCGGCCGATCGCCAACAATCCCGTGCCCGGCGGGACGGCGACCTGGGGCTCCGAGTTCAAGGCCAACTCCGTCAAGTACGCCAATCGCGTCCTGTCCATCGGCGGGCAAGGCTCATCGATGCCGTTCAAGCATCACTTTCTCGACCTCGATCCTACATACAAGGACGCTTACGGAGACCCGCTTATGCGGCTGACGTTCGACTTTGAGGAGCAGGATCGCCAGCTCGCGCTGTACCTGTCGGGACGGTGCGCCGAGATTATGAAGGAGATGGGCGCGAGCCATATCGACCAGCTCAAGGAGCTGGGGCCGTACGAGATCACGACCTACCAGTCCACGCACAATACGGGCGGCGTCGTCATGGGCGCCTCGCCGGATACGTCGGCGATCAATTCGTACGGGCAGATGTGGGACGCGGAAAACGTGTTCGTCATCGGGGCCAGCGCCTTCCCTCACAACTCGGGCTACAACCCGACCGGCACCGTCGGCGCGCTCGCCTACCGGACGGCGGAGGGCATCCTCAAGTATCGGCAAAAGGGCGGCATGCTGGTGTAGGCGGACAGCGAGCAGGATACAATCGACAGGCGACGCCCGGGACAGCGGGGGTCGCCTTTTCTATGGCGTCTCGGGAACACCGGCGCCGCGCACCTCCTCCAGCGAGTCCTTGAGACGCACGGCGATCTCGTCCATCTTGTATTTGTGTTCGATCGGCGCCACGCCGTCGTCGATTTTGGCGGCGTCGAGCTGCTTTAATTTTTTGAGCGGGTGGGTCAGGATGCGCGCCAGCGTGTAATAGACGGCAAAGGAAAACAAGATCAGCAGCAGCACGGACGGCGAGCTGCGGGCAATCTGTCGGCATGAAGCATCGGCCGGTGTCGGGCACGCTTGAGTACGGAGCGCTGCGCCTGGACTTCAGCGTCGGCGGCGACGGGGGCCCTTTATCCGTTTGAACCCGGAAGGAGTTGAAACCTTAATTACGGACCGAACGTCCAATTATAAGAGCACAGCAAACTACGCAAGGAGATGAAGCTTATGAAAAGGATTCAAAAAGCAACCGTTGCGATCGTGGCTGCAGGAGCGCTAACGCTCGGAGCAGCTGGTATAGCAGGACCATTCTCGTCTAATCCGGCCGCGGCCGCGTCCGTTAGCTCTTCCGCCGCGTCAGCGTACTACAAGCAGGCCCTGCAGACGCTGAACAGCTTCTACAAGCCGGCGCTTCAAGGGCAATTTCCCCGTCTTGAGGGATTGACATTAGGAGAAAGCACGCGCGAGGATGTTATCAAAGCGATCGGCGAGCCTGAAACGCCTGCCAGAGCATCGGGTGCATTCGATGTCTATCATGCGGAGATGGGCAACCCCGGGTATGCGATCTCGTATAAGCAAAACAAAATCCAGGAAATGCGTTACTTCGGGACAAATGTGGAGCGTCAGGCCAATATCGGCGGCATTACGGTGAAGATGCTCGTACAGCAATGGGGAGCGCCGCATTCCTCCACTGTTTTCAAAAACGGCAGCGTCAATCAGAAAAAGATCGTTTATATCCGCGGAGCCTATCGGCTCGAGTTTATTTTTAACAACAGCACGGATCTCGACCACATCAATCTGGTGAAAAATGACGCGGCTGCATCGTCAGATTACTACAAGCAGGCTCTGCAGACGCTGAACAGCTTTTACAAGCCGGCGCTTCAAGGGCAATTTCCCCGTCTTGAGGGCTTGACGTTAGGAAAAAGCACGCGCGAGGATGTTATCAAAGCGATCGGCGAGCCTGAAACGCCTGCCAAAGCATCGGGTGCATTCGATGTCTATCATGCGGAGATGGGCAACCCCGGGTATGCGATCTCGTATAAGCAAAACAAAATCCGGGAAATGCGCTACTTCGGGACAAATGTGGAGCGTCAGGCCAATATCGGCGGCATTACGGTGAAGATGCTCGTACAGCAATGGGGAGCGCCGCATTCCTCCACTGTTTTCAAAAACGGCAGCGTCAATCAGAAAAAGATCGTTTATATCCGCGGAGCCTATCAGCTCGAGTTTATTTTCAACAGCAGCACGGATCTCGATCACATCAATCTGGTTTCCAAAGCGTAAGTGTACCCATCTCCCTCACCGGTATTCCGGTGAGGTTTTTTTTGCGACTTCGTTGGAATGGCGTAGAAATCTGATCGATGCCGATACTTTAGCCGGTCCGGATTATTAATAATGAGAGGAACGGCAACGCTCGGATATACTTCTGGAGAAACGACAACCTGCAAAAATCGGATTGAGACCGGACACTGAAATGTCTTTAATCAAATGCTTCGGGCCGGGTCAACCGTCGGCGGACGGTTGCGACCGATCGGCCAAGGACAAAGAAAAGGCGCAGGTTTTGGCCTGTGCCGTTTCGGATTTCATTGATATTGCCGGCGATGAGCGCCTCTTTGTACGAAAGTACGCGTGCGCGTGCGGCAGGGGTGGCGGTCGATGGCGCGCGCGGCGCGTCCGAGCTTCGCTTCGCGCATAGGAGCGGGCACTTGCGGCTGCCGTGGCTGCGGGCGGCGGCTCAGGACGGATGCCGTTCCTTCAGCAGCTCGGCCGCAGGCTCGTGCTTGTCGTCCTCGATGATGCCGCGGGTCGAGCTGCGGAACTCGCGCAGCGTCTCGCCGAAGGCTTTGCCGAGCTGGGGCAGCTTGGCCGGGCCGAACACGATCAGCGCGATGGCGAAGATGATCAGTAGCCCGGAGATGCCGATATTGTGGAACATCGTTGAATCACCTCCTTTGGGATGGGGGGAGTCGTAGGATTTGCCGCTCTGTCCCATTGCCATTGCCCGTTTATTCCGTTAACCGTACACTCGGTTGATCATGAACGGCGTTAACCGGGGGCCGGGCCTGCCGCGGGCGAGGCGCTGCGCCGGAATTGCCGGCACGCGACCAGGGCGCTGCATTCGAACAACAGCAGCAGAGGCACGGTAACCGACAGATGCGAAAACAGATCGGGCGGCGAGATGCACGAGCCGACGATCGCGAGCCCGACATAGGCGTACTTGCGGACCTGCCGGATGCGCGTCGGATCGAGCAGCCCGAGCCGCGTCAGGAACAGCATAATCAGCGGCATTTCAAAGGCGATCCCGAGCGGGAGCAGCACGCCGAACAGGAAGGCGAAGTAGCGCTCGATCCCGTACAGCTCCACGGCTCCCACGCTGGCGTTCATCGACTGCATGAACTTCAGCATCATCGGGAACACGAGAAAGTAGCCGAACGAGAGGCCGCCGACAAACAGCAAAAACGAAGCCGGCACATAGCCGAACGTACCCCGCGCCTCCCGCGCGGTCAGTCCGGGCCGCACGAACGCCCAGGCGTGATACATCGCCAGCGGCAGCGTCAGCAGCGCGGCCAGCAGGAAGGCACAGCGCAGGTAGACGAACAGGCCGTCCGTAAACGAGAACACATGCCAATCGATCGGCGCGCCGGCCGCGGCTCTACTTTTTAACAGCAGCAGGATCGAAGGAGAGAGATACAGTCCCGCGCCCATCGAGGCGACGAACCAAATGCCGGTCACGATCAGCCGCTTGCGCAGCTCGGACAGATGACCGATCCACTCCTGATTTGCGCTCATCCCGTTCATTTTCATCGATATCACCCGCCGTTTGGCATAAATTGCATGCTGCCCTTATCGTGTCCAATCTGCGCCCGGCTATTCCCGCCGCACAATTGTCATCGCCGGGCGCATGGTCCTGCGTTATATGGAGAACGCTAAGCAAAAAGCATACGACGAGGTGACCGAAGCATGAATAAATGGACGGCAACGGCCGCGGCTGTCGCCCTGCTGGCGGCAATAACGATGACGGCGGGCTGCGGTAAAAGCAGCAAAAACAACAACACCTCCACGACGCCTCCGTCGAGCGAGGCGCCGGCTTCGCCTGGCGGCACGACAACGGCCTCCGGCGAGGACGCCGAGACGATCTATAAAGCGCAGTGCATCGCCTGCCACGCCGCCGACCTGAGCGGAGGCGTCGGTCCGAATCTTACCGATGTCGGCGCGCGACTGTCGGCGGACGAAATCTCCTCGCGCATCCACAACGGCGGCGGCGGTATGCCGGCCTTCAAGGACAAGCTGACCGACGACCAGATCAACACGCTCGTGAACTGGCTCAGCGCCAAGAAGGGCTGAACGGACTAGCGACGAAAAAGCGCAACAAAAAGCCCGCAATCGCGATTCCTGACAGGAATTCGCGTCGCGGGCTTTTTGTTATATGGCTGGCAACTGAGAAGCTTGTTAAATTACTTGGCTCTGACCGGCTTCAAGGCCGCGCTCCAGGTAATGAGCTGATTCAGCATCTCGGTCACAACCGGGACATGCAGTTCCGCGGGCTTGAACGTTTGCCGGTCCGCGAAGTCCGTAAATACGGAGAGGGCAGGGTGCGAACGCACGTCGGCGATCAGCAGCTCGCCGAGAATGCCGCGCAGATGCTCCGCTGCGCGGGCACCGCCGGCCGACCCGTAGCTGACGATTCCCGCAGCCTTGTGGTTCCAGGCGTCGCGCGCCAGATCCAGTGCGTTTTTCAGCGCACCCGTAATGCTGTGATTATATTCCTGAACGATAAAAATAAATCCGTCCAGGGAAGCGAGCTTTTGATTCCAGGCGGCGATACCGGGCTCCTGCATGGCGGTCGTACCGAAAAACGGCAAGTCATATTCGGCGATATCCACAATTTCGTATTCCGCGTCTTGCCGCCGGTCCGCGATCTCCTTCACCCAAGCGCCCACTTGAGGGCTGACGCGCCCCTCGCGCGTGCTGCCCAATATAATACCGATGCGGATATTGTTTGTTGTCATTGCCGATGCCTCCATCTTGTGTAATTGGCAACCGTACGAGAAACGTGTAAACTAACTACAAGTATATTGAAATATTGTGGTGTGTTAAAGTGAGGGCCCTCACTAATTCGTTATTAGATTACCTCGCCCACTTTTATTTGTCAAGGAGCGTCGCATCCTCATGGCCGGTCAGGATTCGAGCGGGCCGCAGGCAACGGAAATCGTCCAGTTGCTGCTGCGAGCCGCCCATTATATACAACAGGAATACGAAGTTCTACTCGCGGCGTCCGAGCAACCCTTTCAACTGTCCGGGTCCAGGACCCGCCTCTTGCTCACGGTGTGGAGCGCCGATACGATCCGCATGAGCGAATTGGCGGTCAAGCTGGGCGTGCGGCCCAGAACCGTCACGGAGCAGGTGGACGCGCTGGAGCGCGATGGGCTCCTCCGAAGAATCGCCGATCCGAACGACCGCCGCGCGACACTGCTCCAGCTTACCGAGGAAGCGAGCTGTCAGGTTCACAGCATCATAGCGTATCAGGCGCAAATTTCGGAGTCGCTGCTCGGAGACTTCACGCCCCAGCAGCGAGCGGATCTGAAAGAGCTGCTCTCCATCTTTTTCAACGGCAAAGAAATGGACTTCACTTGTTGAGCCCGCCAAGACGACAATCGGCCCCTTTCCTCTCTGCAAAGAGAGTGAAGGGGCCGATCAGTGCGCTTGGTGAGCCGCACATTCGCGGGACTATCGTTTTCCATGCATTCCTTCTACCGGTCTCTCAAGGGGAGGCCGTTTTTCTTTGGCCGCCTCAGAGCCGCGCCAACACGCCTTGCAGCACTTTGCTTCGCATGTCCGCATCGACGGGCGCTCCGTGCGCCAGCTCCAGCGCCCACAGTACGGCGCCCGTTGCCGGGGGCACCGCGAGCGGCACGAACCGGCAGCGCTGCCGGACCAGCTCGCTGACGTCGCGCATGTACCGCCGCATCATCAGCGGGCTTTCCGCCTTGATCCAGACGGAGCCGGACAGCACGATCTCGATCTCGTCTTCCGCGGCGAAGTCGAGATTGGCGATGCAGCCGGCCGTGGAGAGCGCCATCTGCCGGGCCGAGTGCTCCAGCAGCGCGACGGCCGCTTCGTCGCACGCGTCCGCCGCGGCGAACAACACGCGCATCAGCTCCGTGTTGGGGAGCGTGCGCTTGTACGCGCCTTCGGCCGCGTACTCCATGAAGCGCTCGCGGGACGGTACGCCGAGCAGCGCCATGACAGGCTCGGTCATCGCGGTCCGCGGGCCCAGCCGGTAGAGACCGTCGTAGACCGCACGCACGACCTTGCGGCCCAGATAATAGCCGCCGCCCTCGTCCCCGGCCAGCTCGCTGCCGATGCCGCCCACCTGCAGCCGCATCCCGCTCGGCGAGATGCCGCCGGTGACGGCGCCGGAGCCGTTGACCGAGCAGATGCCGATGCCCCGCGAGGTGCCCGCCTTGATGCCGAGGAACGAATCGTTGTCTACGGCAAAGCGGGACAAGCCGATGCGCGCCACGATGAGGTCGAGCTGCTCGCGCTGGGACGGCAGGTCGCAGCCGGCCAGCCCGAAGGCGGCCGCATCGACCTGATCCATCCGTACGCCCGCGCCGTCCAGCAGCTCGCGAATGCGCGCATCCATCTCGCGATAGGCCCCCGCATAGCCGTCGGTGAACCGCTCATGGCTGCATGTGCCTGCACGGATATGATTGACGAATTCGCCTGCGCGGTCGAACAAGAAATAATCGGTCTTGCTGTTGCCGCCGTCGACGCCGACGACATAGCCAGGCTCGTTCGCCGCTCTGCCTTCGCTGTTCCGTCCCGCCGCCCGTCTTTCGCCTATGCCGCCTACGACCGCCCGACCGCCGGTTTTCCTTTCCATCGAGATCACATCCGTTCCTCATCCGTTGAATAAGCTGCCTGCCTTCAAGCAAACTGCGGCAAATACGCCTTGTGCGCTTCCTTCAGCTCGCCGAAGCAGGCGAGCGCCGTATTGTAGTCGCCGACGAGCGGGTTCATCAGCAGCGCACGCATCGCCGCGTCCACGCTGCCGGTCACCGCCGCCGCGACCGTCTCGCGCTCGTACGCCTTCACCATCCGCATATAGTCGATGATATGGCGATTGTCGAAGCCCGGCACCGCGACCGGCACTGCGCCGTCCTTGCCGATGACCGCGGACATCTCGACCGCGTCGTCGTCCTCCATGAACGACAAGGCGCCCCGATTCAGCAGGTTCACGACATGCACCTCGCGCTTGTCGTTCCAGATCGCGTCCACGAGGCTGATCGCCACCTCCGAATAGTTGGCGCCGCCGCGCGAGGACAGCAGCTCCGGCTTCACATGCAGCTCGGCGTCCTCATAAATCCGCAGCAGATCGGCTTCGATCCCGATGCATTTCTCGCCGCGCGTCAGCTCGCTCTCTTCCAGCAGCTTGAGCTTTTTGTCTTTGAAGTAGTAATACTCGAGATAGGAGGAGGGAATCGCGCCGACCATGCCGACCAGCTCGCGGCTGAATCCGCTCGACGGAATGTTTTTCATCGCCTCGCTGTTGAGCCCGAGCTCGAGCGCCGTTTTCAGATAGTCCTTGCCGTCGTGCTCGATCGCGGTGATCCAGCTGAGGTGGTTGAGGCCGACGTACGTCATCTTGGCGTCCGGCAGCGCGAGCGTCTCGCGGATGCTCTTGTACATATTGTACGGCACGTTGCACAGGCCGAGCATCTTGATGCGGGTATGCTTCAGCAGCGCTTCGGTGATGATGCCCGCCGGATTGGAGAAGTTGATCAGCCAAGCGTCCGGACAGAGCGCCTCCATGCGCTCCGCAATGTGCAGCATGACCGGAATCGTGCGCATCGCCTTGAAAAAGCCGCCGATCCCGCAAGTCTCCTGGCCGATCAGGCCGTACTTGAGCGGGATCTTCTCGTCGAGCACGCGCGCGGACAGCTTGCCGACGCGAATCTGCGCGAGCACGAAGTCGGCATCCCGCAGCGCCTCGTCCAGGTCCTGCGTGAGCGTGACGGTGCACGGCAACTGCTCGGCTTCGATCATGCGGCGGCACAGGCTGCCGACGACATTCAGTTTGTTCTCGTCGATGTCCATCAGCACGAGCTCGCTGATTGGCAGGACGCGCTTGCGCTTGATGATTCCCTCGATCAGCTCGGGCGTATACGTGCTCCCGGAGCCGATGATCGCAATTTTCAGCTTGCTCATGATGTTCCTCCTGCGGGCCCTGTGCTATGAATCGTACGTTATCCAGCCTCGGCCCTTCATTTGCGGCTATTATAGCACGGGGTCATGCTGGCAACAATAAAATATAGAAATTTTATTTCAGTATGATATATTTATTTTAAAATAATATTTCTATCACGCCACTGCCGATCATACCGCAGGAATACCTTGTCTTTTGGAAAAAATGGCCTTACTATTTACTAAAATACGACAGAATGCGCAGGTATCTACCATGGCGATCCAGAACAACATACTGCTGAAGATCCGCGACATGAAGGACAGCATGACCCCTGTCGAACGGATGGTTGCCGAGTACATCCTCGCCAACACGGAGGAGATCCCGCATCTCTCCATCAAGAGCCTGGCGCAGTTCAGCCGGACGAGCGACGCCTCGGTGCTGCGCTTCTGCAAGACGCTCGGCTACAGCGGCTACCGCAGCTTCATCGTGAGCGTCTCGGCCTCGCTCGGCTCGATGGACGAGGAGCAGAAGGACGAATATACGGATATTC
This sequence comes from Cohnella sp. 56, assembly GCF_037963805.1. Taxonomy (NCBI): domain Bacteria; kingdom Bacillati; phylum Bacillota; class Bacilli; order Caryophanales; family Paenibacillaceae; genus Cohnella; species Cohnella sp. 56. The sequence goes on from NZ_JAZDQE010000001.1 coordinate 152,447, forward strand.
AGCCGGGGGACGATCTGAACGTCGTCATCTCCAACATCTCCTACAACAACATGAAGTCGATCGAGGATACGCTCAGCATCATCGACCGGCAGGCCGTCGCGAAGGCGGTCCAGGCGCTGCGCGACACGAACCGCATCGTGTTCTTCGGCATCGGCGCGTCCGGGCTTGTGTGCATGGACGGCGAACAGAAGTTTTCCCGCATCAACAAGATGTGCCACGCCTACACGGACGGCCACAGCCAGCTGACGGCGGCCACGCTGCTCGGCAAGGGCGACGTCGCCTTCTTCGTCTCGAACTCCGGCGACACGATCGAGATTCTCGAGGCGCTCGAGATTACGCAGCGCGCGGGCGCGACGTCGATCGCGCTGACCAAGTTCAACAAGAGCGAGCTTGCGGACAAGGCGGACATCGTGCTCAGCATCTCCACGCCGGAGGTCACGATCCGCAGCGGCGCGATGGGCTCCCGCATCGCGATGCTGACCGTCATCGACATTTTGTTCGCAGGCGTAGCCAGCGCCGAATATCCGAACATCAAGAAGTATTTGTTGAAGACTCACAATATTTTAGCGGGCAAACACCGGAGATAACGGTTACAGACATCGCCAGGAGACTGCGGCGGTGTCTTTTTTTGTTGCTTTTCTGAAAATAAAAGCGCAATTAAAACTTTTACAATGAAATTTTATTTCAAAAACTATTGACGATATGTAAGCGGTAACGGTAAGATAAATCGCAAGAGGGGACATTAAATAGATCCATGAAAGGACGATCCTCACAAACAAAGGGTAGGAGAATGGCCATGAACGAATATCTCGCGGGTCTAACCACCGAGAAGATCAATCCGGCAACCCGGACGATCGACGAGTGTACAACGGAGCAGATGCTGCATCTCCTCAACAAGGAGGATGCCGCCGTTCCGGCCGCGGTGGCGGAAGAAATTCCGAACATCAGGGAGGCTGTGGACATCCTGCACGACCGGCTAAGGCACGGGGGCAGAATGTTCTACATTGGCGCCGGATCATCCGGCAGAATCGGCGTACTGGACGCATCCGAATGCCCGCCCACCTTCGGGGTCGACCCTGAGCTCGTGCAGGGTCATATCGCAGGCGGGGATACGGCACTTCGGACAGCGGTGGAAGGATTCGAGGACAACGCGGAGGAGGGAATGGCGCTAATCGAGCGCATCGGCGTCACCGGCAAGGACGCGGTCGTCGGCATCTCCGCCAGCGGCAGCGCAGCCTTCGTCATCGCTGCGATCCGGAGAGCCGCAGAGATCGGCGCCGCCACGATCGGGGTCGTCAACAACAAGGGCTCCAAGCTCGGCGAAGTGTGCGACATCTGCATCGCGCCCGTCGTCGGACCGGAAGTCATCATGGGCTCCACGCGGCTGAAGGCCGGTTCGGCGCAGAAGCTGGTGCTCAACATGCTGACGACCGCTACGATGGTCAAGCTTGGGAAAACCTACAACAATCTGATGGTCGACCTCAAGGCGAGCAACAAAAAGCTGCAGGACCGCTCGATCCGCATCATCGAGGCCGCGACCGGCGTCGATGCCGAGCAGGCGTCGGATTATCTGGCGCAGGCGTCGCAGAGCTGCAAGCTCGCGATCATGATGATCGAGACGGGGCTCGCGGCCTCGGAGGCGGCGGCATCGCTGGCGCGCTCCGAAGGCAATCTCAAGGCCGCGATCCGCGCGCACAAGCAAGTCGTCTGAATCGCAAGGCGCAAGCAAGGCAACGGAATCATTCGCCCATATAGAGGGGCCATCCCAAGGAGGAAGCATTCGAATGATGAACAAAGGCAAAGCACTCTCGCTCATGCTCGCCGCCACGCTGTCCGTATCCGCACTGACCGCATGCGGAGGCAACAAGAACGACAACGGCGCGTCCAGCCCGGCCGCATCCGGTTCTGCCGCAGCATCCGGCTCCGCCAGCTCCGGCGCCAAGGATACGATCACGGCGCTGCTGCCGCCCGTATCGCCGACGTACCAGGACAACTTCGACCAGATGGAAAAGGACTTCAATGCCAAGTATCCGAACCTGACGCTGAAGATCGAGCCGGCCAGCTGGGAGGACATGACGCAGAAGCTCGATACGCAGGTCAACGCAGGCAGCCCGCCCGACATCGCGTTCATCGGCTCCGACGGCATCTCCAAGTACGTGCAGCAGGGCATGGCGCTCGACCTGACGGACGCCGTGACGCCGGAGATGACGGGCGACTATGACGCCGTGCCGCTCGAGTACATGAAGAACGGCTCCGGCCTGTACGGCTTCCCGGCCTATATGGAAGTCCACGCCCTCGGCGGCAACAAGCAATTCCTCGAGGAAGCGGGCATCGACTGGAAAAAGGTGCAGAAGGACGGCTGGACGTACGACGAATTCCGCGACGCGATCAAGAAGGGCGTCGTCAAAAACGGCAATACGACGTCCCGCTACGGCTTCGTATTCGCGACGGCCGGCGTCGCGTCCAAGGACTATCTGGGCATCATGGCCAAGAGCGCGGGCATGCCTGCGTCGTTCAACAAGGATCTGAAGTATGCGCTGACGAGCAAAAACTACCTGGAGCTGCTGACGGACCTGCGCCAGATGATCGACGACGGCTCGATGCCCAAGGAGCTGAGCTCGGTCGACGCGGGCAAGCGCTGGAACATGTTCCTGACCGGCCAGACGATGATCACCGGCAAGGGACTGGCGACGTTCGAGAACTCCGCCAAGAAGAACAACGCGAAGATCGACGCCAATGACGGCAGCGCGGTCAAGGACAGCATCAAGGTCGACTATATCGTCCTGCCGGTGCCGACCTTCGCCGGCGCGGCTCCGGTGTCCTCTACGGTTGTCGACGGCTATGTCGCCTTCCGCGGCAAGAAGGAGCCGACCGCCGAGCACAAGGCGAACATCGCCAAGGCGGCGTACTTCCTGTCGAGCGGCCAAGTCGCAGCGACGACGAACAACGACCTGTTCGCCGCCCACATCACCAAGAGCGGACGCGATGCGGCGGCCTCGATGAAGATCGACCGCAATCCGGACAACGTCGCCGCCGTCGAGACGATGCTCTCTCACGCCGCGCCGGCTCGTCCCGACATCCCGGCCGATCTGGGCGCCAAGGCGATCAAGATCGAGAACGAGGTCATCGTGCCGAAGATGCAGGCGCTGCTCGCAGGCGAGATCAAGCCGCAGGACATGTACGACGCCGTGAAGAAGGCTGCGATCGACGCCTTCGGCCAGGACGGCATCGTTCAAGATTAATACAGCTATGGCGTACGGATAGCCGCGTGATTCCCGCATGCGGCTATCCTTCTTCATAGCGTTCGACGCAAGAGAGGAGTCTTGTACATGGCCCAGTCTGCACAATCGGTCAAAAAGCGCAAGATCAAAGGAGACGGCGTCTGGGGCTACGCGTTCATCGCGGTCGCGCTCATCGTCTACGCCATGTTCACGGCCTATCCGGTATTCAGCGCCTTCATCATCAGCTTTCAGGAATACAAGCCGCTCGGCTCGACCTATATCGGCTTCGACAACTATACGGCGACGTTCAAGGACGATCTGTTCTGGAAGTCGATCAAGAACACCATCGTGTACACGGTGCTGACCGTCCCGGTCGCGCTGCTGCTGTCCTTCCTCGTGGCGATCATGATCCTCCCGCTGCGCAAGAAGCTGCAGACCGTATTCAAGGCCGTTTATTACCTCCCGGTGGTCGCCTCGGGCGTCGCACTGTCGCTCGTCTGGCTGTGGATCTTCGATCCGATGCCGGGCGGCATCTTCAATCAATTCATCGGCTGGTTCGGCGCGCACAACCAGAACTGGCTCGGGTCGAGCGCCACGGCGATGTTCTCGCTCGTCATCATGGCCTGGCTGTCCAGCCACGGCGCCAGCATCATCATCTATCTGGCCGCATTGCTCGGCATCGACGACAGCTACTACGAGGCGGCCGATCTCGACGGCGCGTCCTTCCTGCAGAAGCTGTGGCATATCGTCATCCCCAGTCTCAAGCCGACGACGCTGTTCCTGCTCGTGACGGCCATCATCGGATCGTTCCAGGTGTTCCAGAACGCGTATCTGATGACCGGCGGCGGACCGGACCATGCGACGACGATGGTCGGCCTGCTCATTTTCGACAATGCCTTCAAGTACTTTGAATTCGGCAAAGCCGCGGCCCAATCGTTGATATTGGCGCTTATTATAGCCCTGGTCTCGCTGTTCCAGTTCAAGTTCCTGGGCAAAGACGTGGATTACTAGGGGAAGGAGGCAACCGCAGATGTCACTATACAACAACCACACGGGCAGCCGGGCGGGCAAGGCGGCGCGCAATACCGTGATTGTCGTCCTCCTCCTGCTGTTCGCGCTGGCGACGCTGTTCCCGATTTACTTCATGGTCATCTCCTCGTTCGGAGATCCGGTCGAAGCGGGCGCAGTCAGCTATTCAATCTGGCCGGGCAAGTTCACGCTGGAGTCGTATTCCTTCTTCTTCAACTATAGCAAGTATTCGTACCGCTGGATTCTCAACTCCACGATCGTGGCAGGCGCAATCACGGTTACCAACGTCTTCTTTGCGACGATGGCCGGCTACGCCTTCTCCAAACTCCGCTTCAAGGGCAGGGGCGTGCTGTTCTCCATCCTGCTCGCCGCGATGATGATCCCGTACCAGGTGACCCAGGTGCCGCTGTACATTCTGATCGTCAACACCTTCCACATCCAGAACACGTACAGCGCGCTGATCCTGCCGAGCCTTGTGACGGTGTACAACATCTTCCTTGCCAAGCAGTTCATGAGCAGCATTCCGACCGAGATTTTGGAGTCCGCCAAGGTGGAGGGCTGCAGCCAGTTCCAGATTTTCTTCCGGATCATCGTGCCGCTGTCCAAGACGGTCATGGCCGTCATCGCGATTCTGACGTTCATGGACAGCTGGAACACGTTCTTCTGGCCGTTCCTCGTCACCAACACGATGGATATGCAGACGATCCAGGTCGGCCTCAAAAACTTCCGCTTCGCGAACACGACCTACTTCTCCCCGATGATGGCGGGCGCGACGATCTCGGCGGTGCCGATGTTCATCCTGTTCTTCAGCCTGCAGAAGTACTTCCTCGAAGGCGTCACCGTCGGCGCGGTCAAGGGCTGATATGGTTGGGGGAAAACAGTACGCGGTCGGCCTCATGTCCGGCACGTCCGTCGACGGCATCGACGCCGCGGTCGTGGAGATCGCGGGCCGGCCGGGCGGAGGCGACCGGATTGCCGTGCGCCTGCTCGCCTTCGAGAACAAGCCGTTCCCGGCGGAAGTGCGGCGCGAGATCTTCGAGCTGTTCGATCCGATGCGGGCGACTGTTGACCGCGTCGGCGCGATGAACGTACGCCTGGGCCGGCTGTATGCGGATGCGGCGCTGTCCGTCATCGCGCGGGCCGGGCTCGCGCCGGCGGATATCTCGGTCGTCGGCTCCCATGGGCAGACGATCTATCATGCGCCGGAGGCCGGCTTCACCGTACAGATCGGCGAAGGCGCTGTCATCGCCGCGCGGACGGGCATCCCGTGCGTGTCGGACTTCCGCCCCGCAGACCTCGCGGTCGGCGGGCAGGGTGCGCCGCTCGTGCCGTTCACCGAATATTTGCTGTACGGCGAGGCGGACCGTACGCTGCTGCTGCAAAACATCGGCGGCATCGGCAACATCACCGTCATCCCGGCGGGCTGCGGGCCGGCGGACGTGTACGCCTTCGACACCGGCCCGGGCAATATGCTGATCGACGGCCTCGTCAGCCGTCTGACGGAAGGCGAGCGGGAGATGGATGTCGGCGGCGAACTGGCGGGGCGGGGCAGCGTGAGTCGGGCGCTGCTGGATGAGCTGCGGCAGGATGCGTACTATGCGATGTCCGTGCCGAAGTCGACGGGGCGCGAGCGGTTCGGCGCGGACTATGTGGACCGGATCGTGCGCCGCGGCCGGGCGCTCGGTCTGTCGGACGCGGATCTCGCGGCCACCGTCACGATGCTGACCGCCTGGTCGATCGGCGACGCGTACGGCCGGTTCGTCGCGGACAGGCACCGCGCAGACCTGATGATCGTCGGCGGGGGCGGCAGCTACAACCCCGTGCTGATGCGGCTGCTGACCGCGGAGATGGCCGCGCGTGGCGTGGAGGTTGCGACGCAGGAGCAAGTCGGCGGCAGCAGCGACGCCAAGGAAGCGATCGCATTCGCGCTGCTGGCCGCGTACACGATGGCCCGGCAGCCGGGCAATCTGCCGGCGGCGACGGGCGCGTCGCGGCCGGTCGTGCTGGGCAAGATCTCTTACTAAGCGCTGGTGGCCTGGCCGTGAACGGACTCACGGTTGCGGCATGCGCATCAAAGTGTGGACATACGTCGATAGTTTGCACGGTATCGACACTGTCCCCCGATACGGACGGCGATTTGCTTCGATTGAACGCTAGTTAGCGGAGAGAGGGTGCGGCGAATGGGCAGGTTGACAATCGAGACTTGGGACGACCAATACGCGGACGCGGCCGTCGCACTATGGAACGGCGCGGCTGTCCGCGACGGCTACAAGGAGTTGACGCGCGCGAGCTTCGCGGACATTTTCACATCGAGCCCGTACTTCGATCCGGCATGCACATTCGTGCTGCTCGAGGACGGGGAGCCGTGCGGCTTCGCCTGCGGATGTACGGGCGACGATCTGCCGCTTGGCGATGTCGCGGGCTACATCACTTGTATCGTGCTGGCCGCAGGCTTTGACTCGGATTCGAACCGCGAGTCGCTGCTGGCGGCGATGGAGGCGCGATTCCGTGCGCTCGGCAAGCGACAGTCGGAGGTGCTTTTCTTCAACCCGATGAAGCTGCCCTGGTACATACCGGGCACGCCGGGCCACGAGCACAACAACGCGCCGGGCGTCCCGGTCGATACTGCCTTGTACGCCTTCCTGCTCGGCCGGGGATATGCGGATCGGGCGCGGCAGTGCGCGATGTACAGGCCGCTCGCGGACTTCGCGATTCCGGAGAGCGTCCGGGCGAAGGAAGCGCAGGCGGCCGAGACCGGCTATCGGGTGGAGCTGTACGACCCGGTGCGCCATACGGGCCTGGAGCGGATGCTGGCCGGACTCGGCAATCCCGCCTGGGAGCGCGAGATCGCGGCCTGCGCCGCGGACGGCGTGCCGTTCGTCATCGCCGCGCACGGTGCCGAGGCGGCCGGGTTCGCCGGACCGGTCGTCCGGCAGGACAACGGGCGGGGCTACTTCGCCGGCATCGGCGTCCATCCGGAGCATGAGGGCAAGGGGCTCGGCAGCATTTTGTTTTTCAAGCTTTGCGAGGCGCTGCGCGATGTCGGCGCCGACTATATGTCGCTTTTCACAGGGAGCACCAATCCCGCGATTCGCATCTACGAGAGAGCGGGCTTCAACACGGTACGTCAATTTGCCATCATGCGGAAGGAGCTAACACAATGAGCGACAAGCAGACGATATTGGCCATCGGAGGCCATGTAGGCGATATGGAATTGACGGCGGGAGGCGTGCTGGCGAGCCACTCGCTCAAGGGAGACCGCATCGTGACGCTGGCGCTCACGCCGGGAGAACGCGGGGTGCCCGCGGGCCAGGACATGGCGGACTACCGGGCTCAGAAGATTCGGGAGGCGCATGCGTTCGCAGACCTGCTTGGCGGCGAAGCGATCGTGTTCGACGACAACCCCGACGGCGAGCTGCCGGACGATGCGGCGATCCGCTGGCGCGTGTGCGACGTGATCCGCAAGGTGCGGCCGAACATCATCATTACGCATTTCAAGAACAGTATGCACAAGGACCATATGACGACGCACCGCATCGTGAACGATGCGCGCTTTTTCGCAGGCCTGCCGTCCATCGAGCGGGAACTGCCGGCTGCGTTCGCGGGCAAGCTGTATTATGCGGAAAATTGGGAGGACGCCGTCGACTACCGTCCTTACGTCTACGTGGACTTCGATCAGGAGGCTTACGACCTGTGGGTCAAGGCGGTCTCGACGCACTGGTTCGTCACGGGCAGCAAGTCGTTCCCTTACCTGGAGTACTACAAGCATCTGGCCAGAGTACGCGGCATCGAGGCGCGCAAAACTTACGCAGAGACGTTTATGGTGCCTGAAGAAACGCTGCGCCTGCGTCAATCGGCGCTGTAGGCGGCGATGGCGACGGTGCTGAACGGCGTCGACACGCTGGCGAGCGGCAAATACGACGGCTTGCTTCAGGGCAAGCGGCTGGGGCTGATCACGGCGCCGACCGGACTGACGCTCGGCTTCGAATCGACCATCCAACGGCTTCACGACCGGTACCGACTGGCCGCGCTGTTCTCGCCCGAGCACGGCGTGCGCGGCGACCAGCCGGCCGGCGGCTCGGTAGACACCTACACCGACGAGCGGACCGGCGTGCCGGTGTACAGCCTGTACCGCAAGGATTCCAAGCGCCTCACGCCGGAGATGCTCGAGCAGGTCGATGCCGTCGTATACGACATTCAGGATGTCGGCGTGCGTTATTATACTTTTATATATACGATGCTCTATGCGCTGGAGGACTGCGCGAAGGCCGGCAAGCCGTTCATCGTGCTCGACCGGATTGCCCCGCTGGACGGCGTCACGGTCGAAGGCAATGTGCTCAAGGACGGCTACCGCTCCTTCGTCGGCGGCTATCCGCTCGCGGTGCGGTACGGCCTCACGGCGGGCGAGGTTGCGACGATGGCGAACGCGCAGCAGGGCTGGGGCGCCGAGCTGCATGTCGTCCGCTGCGAGGGCTGGGAGCGGGAGCTGCTGTACCCCGATACGGGGCGGCTGTGGATTCATCCGTCGCTCGGCATCCCGCGCTTCGAGACGGCGCTGCTGTACGGCGGCACCTGTCTGTTCGAGGGGACCAACCTGTCGGAAGGCAGAGGGACGACGTTCCCGTTCGAGATGATCGGGGCGCCGTTCGTCGATGCGGAGCGGCTGTCGGACGAGATGAACGGGCTCGGCTTGCCGGGCGTGCGGTTCCGGCCGGCGTACTTCAAGCCGTCGTTTTCCAAGCATGAGGGCGAGCTGTGCCGGGGCGTGCAGCTGCATGTCACGGACGCGCGCGCTGTCCGGCCGCTCGATACCGGCGTGTTCCTCCTGCAGACGATCAAGCGGAACTATGAGGCGTTCGCCTTCCTGCCGACGCTGCGGGAAGGGTCCAGGCCGTTCATCGATCTGCTCGGCGGAGACACTGTTTATCGAGATGAAGGTTGGGATGCGCCGGCGCTGCTCGCGCGCTTCCGCGAGGAGAGCGCGGCGTTCGCGGCGATGAAGGCGGAGTTTCATTTGTATTGAACAGGGCTGCGGACAACCGGATCGCTGCGTACGCGCGGCCGACCGGTTGCCGCATTTCTTTTATAGCTGCTGAATGGAGGAAGCATGGTGAACGACCAGACTGAACATCGCCGGGAGCTGTCGCTGCGGGAAAAGATCGGGCAGCTGATCGTGACGGGGTTCCCGGGTCCCGCGATTACAGATGAGCTGCGGGAGCTGGCGCGCGAGTGGAAGATCGGCAATATCATCCTGTTCGCCTACAACGCGGAGAACAAATCGCAGCTGGCGGCGCTCTGCGGCGACCTGCAGCGTCTGATGACCGGGGCGACGGGCTATCCCGCCTTGATCTCGATCGACCAGGAAGGCGGCCGCGTGACGCGTCTGCCCCGGGATGCCGTCAACGTCCCCGGCGCGATGGCCGTCGCCGCATCGGGCCGGCCCGACCATGCGCTCACGGCGGGGCGGATGACCGCGCGGGAGCTCAGAGCGCTGGGCATCAACTTCAACCTCGCGCCCGTGCTCGACATCAACAACAACAAGCGCAATCCGGTCATCAATGTCCGCGCATACGGCGATACGGCCGAGTCGGTGACGAGCTATGGTCTGCAGATGCTGCGGGGGCTGCAGGAGGAAGGCGTGCTGGCCGCGGTCAAGCATTTCCCCGGTCATGGCGATACGGAGGTCGATTCGCATCTCGGCCTGCCCGCGGTGTCCAAGTCGCTGGCGGAGCTGGAGGCGCTGGAGCTGCGGTCGTTCCGGGCGGCGATCGCGGCGGGCGCCGAGGCGCTCACGATTGCGCATATGCTGTTCCCTGCCATCGAGCCGGAGCGGGTGCCCGCGACGATGTCGCGCGCGATCGTCACGGATCTGCTGAAGCGGGAGCTCGGCTACGAGGGGCTCGTCATCTCGGACTGCCTGGAAATGGATGCGATTCAGCAGTATTACGGCACCGCGAAGGGCGCGCTGGGCGCGCTCAAGGCCGGCATTCATCTGCTGTTCGTGAGCCATACGCCGGCGCTCGTCCGGGAGACGGTGCAGGTGATCGAACGAGCGGTCCTGTCGGGCGAGCTGCCGATGGAGACGGTCGACGCAGCGGTGGACAAAGTGCTGTATTATAAAATGAAATACGGCAAGCCGTCCGAAGCGCTGCCGCTGTCCGTCGTAGGCTGCGAGGCGCATCGGCAGGCGGCTGCGGCGATCAGCGAGGCGAGCGTCTGTCTGGTTGCGGGCGAGCTGGCGCCGATAGCAGCTGACGGGGGCCGCACCTTGTTCGCGGGCAGCCATCCTTACCGGACCGACCGGGCTTCGAGCCAGGTGCGGATGGGGCTGTCCTTCCCGGAGGCGATGGCGGATAGATTGGGCGGAGCGCAGCTGCTCACCGGGATCGACCCGGACGAGGCGGAGCTCGGACAGCTGCTGCGCGAAGCGGAGGCATGCGACCGCGTCGTGTTCGGCCTGTACAACGGGGTCGACAATCCGGGCCAGCTGGCGGCCGTGCGCAGACTCGTGTCCGCGGGCAAGCGGGTGACGGCGGTCGCGCTCGGCAAGCCGTACGATCTGGAGGCGCTGGCGGGGCTTGCATGCGGGCTTGCGGCTTTTGAATATACCGCGCTGTCCCTGGCGTCCGTCGCCCGTGTACTGGCCGGAGAGGTTGCGCCGGCAGGGCGGATCGAGCGCGTGTGGCAGCGTGACAGCTGAGTCGACATGCGCAGCAGCACGACACAGCACGACACAGCACGACACAGCTCGCGCAGCTCCCCGGGCCGGACGCCGAGCCATTAGCTGCAAATATGCAGCTAATTCTCGGCGCTGAGGGCATTTTTGGGGCGATAGCTGCAAATATGCAGTTATCGCTCCAGAAACAGCCGCCTCCCGGCGCCGAATCGCAAAATAACTGTACAATTGCAGTTATCGCGTCCAAACGTCGTGGCTCGGAAGCAAATAACTGTAAATTTGCAGTTATCTCTCTGCCTGCGGCTGGGGCAGCGCTTAGCCTGACGGTTGGCGCCAAAGGGTGCGGCGCGGGAGCAAAAAGTTGCGGCGCAGGAGCCAAAAGTTGCGGCGCGGGAGCCAAAAGTTGTGGCGTGGGAGAAAAAAGTTGCGGCGCGGGAGCAAAAAGTTGCGGCGTGGGAGCAAATAGTTGCGGCGCAGGAGCCAAAAGTTGTGGCGCGGGAGCCAAAAGTTGTGGCGTGGGAGCAAAAAGTTGCGGCGTGGGAGCAAATAGTTGCGAAAGGAACAACGTCGGCTGTGAGGGCCCGGCATGCCGAAGCCTATTCATTTTACAAAAACGAAGCGGCGAGTAACCCGGCTGCGAGCAAGGAGATACGAAGATGAAATATGTGGCGGGCGTGGATGGCGGCGGGACGAAAACCGCGGTGACCGTCATGGACGATACCGGACGCACGGTAAGCACGTTCGCATCCGGCGGCATTAACTACAACGGGCGGGACGAGGCGGAGGTTAGCCGCCATCTGGCGGAGATTGTGGCGGCGCTTGGTGTGGCTTGCGGCGGCCTGGATTCGTGCGCGCAGCTCGTCGTCGGTGCGGCGGGCGTCAGCAATCCGACCGTGCCCGGCCGCCTGACCGCCGCGCTCCGGGCGTCGGGCTACGGCGGGGGCGTCCATATCGTCGGCGATCACGAGACGGCGCTGTTCGGCGCGCTCGAGCGGGAGCACGGCATGATCCTGATCGCGGGCACCGGGTCGATCTGCTTCGGCCGGAGCGGATCCGGCGCCGTGCACCGTACAGGCGGCTTCGGCCATCTCATCGACGACGAGGGCAGCGGGTACAGCATCGGGCGCGATGTGCTGTCTGCGGTCGTCCGGTCTCACGACGGCCGTGCGCCGGGCACCGTGCTGACCGAGATGACGTATGCGAAGCTGGGCATCGGCTCAGTCCCGGAGCTCGTCGGCTTCGTCTACGACCGGCGCACCGGCAAGCAGGACATCGCGGCGCTCGCGCCGCTGCTGTCCGACGCTTGCGCGCGCGGCGACGAGGCTGCGCTCGCCATCGCCGCGCGCAGCGGCGCATCGCTGGCTGAGCTCGTCCGCCCGGTCGCAGAGCGGCTGTGGCCGAATGGCGGCGAGCTCGCGCTGGCGGGCAGCGTGCTGCTCCGCAACGCGCATGTGCGCGAGGCGCTCCTGGCGCGGCTGGCGCAGATATGCCCCGCCGTGCAGGCGGCGGCCGCCCGCAGGGACGCGTCCGCCGGCGCCGCGCTGATGGCGCTGCGCATGCTGAAGGCATAAAGAAGGGGCCTCCTTTGTCATCCGAGATGACAGAGGAGGCCTTTCTTTGCATGACCGATCAGAGGGAAGGCCGGAAGGAGAGGCGGCAGCGAAGAAGTAGTCTCACCTAGAGCTACTTCGCGGTTAACGGGGGCAACGGCGTGAAAGTAGTCTCACCTAGAGCTACTTCGCGGTTAACGGGGGCAACGGCGTGAAAGTAGTCTCACCTAGAGCTACATCGTGGGCAGCCGAGGTCATCAGCACGAAAGTAGCTTCACCTAGAGCTACTTCGAGGGCAGTCGGGGTCAGCGGCAAGAAAGTAGTCTCACCTAGAGCTACTTCGCGGGTAGCCGGGGGCGGGGTCAGCGGGCAGCACCTAAGTCAGGCCGCATGAATCCATACGCCGACGAGCAGCGCTGTGGAGCTGCCGAGGAGCATGCCGGCGACGGTGTCGCTAGGATAGTGCAGACCGAAGTAGATGCGGGACAGCGCGACGCCGGCGCCGATGGGGAGCAGCAGCGCGATCAGCGCCGGCGAGGCGGCCATCCAGGGCGTCAGCAGGGCGAAGGCCGCGGTCGTATGGCCCGAGGGGAAGGAAGGGTCCTGCAGCGGGCGCGGTCCGGTCTTGGCCTGGGGCAGTACCTGATACGGACGCGAGCGCGGGGAGACGCGTTTGGCGATGGCGACGGGCAGATGGCTGAGCGCGACCGCGGCCAGCCCTTGCCAGCCGGCGATGCCCCAGATGCCGGGAGCGAGCAAGCCGGCCGCCAGGGAGACGCTCAGCGAGAACGTCGCCCCGCCGATGATCGACAAGAGCCAGAACAGCCTGTTCAGCGCCTCCCGATTCCAGCGGACGTTGACATGAAGGAACCAATCGCTCTCGAAGCGGCTGAGCATGCGGTAGAACTGAGCCATGGCCATCACTCCTTTGCCGCGCGGGGGGCGGCGCCCTTTACCATTCAGTGTAGCTGCGAATTGTCAATCCGGTATGAAGCGCAGCCTGTCGGATTGTAAACGCAAGATCATCTCGCGAATTGACACTCCGCTGATCTCGCGGTGACGCAGCTGCCGTATGATGGGCCCAGACTGCATTGTCAGAGGAGGAGTCCGTCGCATGAGCGAGATCCGCCTGGCTTTGTTTACCGATACGTATGCTCCGGAGATCAACGGCGTCGCCAAGACGCTGCAGAGATGGATCGCATATCTGGAAAAAAGGGGAGTCGCCTGCAAAGTGTACGCACCGGCGGGGCCGCGCCGTGCTGCCGGCTACGTGGAGACCGCGGAGCGTCTGGCGAGCCTGCCGTTTTTCCTCTATCCGGAATGCCGGCTGGCGACGCCCGTCTCCGCCGCGGCCGAGCGCAGCCTGCTCGCCTTCAAGCCTACGCTCGTGCATGTGGCGACGCCCTTCGGCACCGGCCTCACGGGGCGCAGACTGGCGCTGAAGCACGGCATCCCGCTCGTCGCCTCACACCATACGCACTTCGCGCGCTACCTGCCCTACTACAATCTCGGTTGGGCGGGCACGCTGCTGCGCCGCTATCTGCATTGGTTCCATCGTCCGTGCAGGCGCATCTTCGTGCCGTCGCCGTCCGTGCTCGAGGAATGCCGCAGGGACGGCTGGCTCGGTCTCGGCCTGTGGAGCCGCGGCATCGACGCCGCCATCTTCCGGCGGGAAGGCGATGGAGAGGCATGGCTGCGCGAGCACGGCTTGCCGCCAGGCAGCTTCCCGGTTCTGCACGCGGGGCGGCTGGCCCCCGAGAAGGACGTGCGGACGGCACTCCTCGCCGTGCGGCGGTTCAGCGAGAGGACGGACGCCGACGTACGGCTTGTGCTCGCGGGGGAAGGGCCGCAGGCCGCAGAGCTGCGCCAGCTCGCCGAGCGGCTCGGGATCGCCGCGCTGTTCGTCGGCGCCGTGCCGCAGGCAACGCTTCAGCGCTGGATGCAGGCGTCCCGCGCGCTGCTGTTCCCGTCGCCGACGGAGACGTTCGGCAACGTGGCGCTCGAGGCGATGGCCTGCGGCCTGCCCGTGATCGCGGCGGATGCGGGCGCGCTGCCCGATCTCGTGCAGGACGGCGATACCGGGTTGCTCTGCCCGCCGGGGGACGCGGATGCCTTCGCTTCCGCGCTCGCGCGGCTGCATGCGGACCCGGCGCTGCGCAGCGCCATCTCCGATCGGGCGCATGCCTTCGCCGCCGCGCAGGACTGGAACGCGGTGTTCGGCCGTCTGCTCGGACAACTGGCCGGCATTCGCGACGAGGCAGACGCAATGTGAGGGCCGGGCCGCCGTCGCAAGCTGCGCAGCCGGACGACAAGAGGACTGCCCTTGTCATCCGCGATGACGAAGGGCAGTCCTCTGCTTGTCCGGGGCTGGCAGGCGCTATTGCGGCTACGCATACAGCCTGACCTCAGTCTGATCGCATTCTGACCGCAGCCCAATCGCAGCATGACCGCACTCTAAACGCAGCCCGCCCTCAGCCCGCTCTCAGTCCGTCTGACCGAAGCCCGCTCTCAGCCCGCCTCCAGTCCGTCCTCAGCCCAACGGATCAGATCGCGTACGGCGTCGCTTCCACCTGCTCGGCCTTGGCGACGGCCGCTTCGAGCGTCATGCCCGTGAACAGCTGCGCATGCAGGAAGCGGCCGCTGCGCCGATCGTCGACGAACGCGCCGACGGCGATGCCGGGGATGACGGTCTCCACGGCGTTCGGCGCCTGGGGGCCCCCCAGATCGGTGCGGCACCAGCCCGGATCGGTCAGGCTGATGACGACATCCGTCCCGTCCAGCCTGGACGCCAGATCCTTGGTGAACTTGTCGAGCGCGGCCTTGCTCGCCGCATAGCCGGCTTGCTCGGGCTCGTTGCGGATGCCGCTCGTCGTGTTGATCACGCGCCCGTGGCCGCGTTCAATCATCTTCGGAATGAGCCGGTTGCAGATCAGCGCCGCCGAGATGAAGTTGATCTTGAAGCTCTGCTCGAAGTCGCCGACGGGCGTCCGCCAGTAGTCCGTCCGATAGGCGATCTGCACCGCGGCATTGTTGAACACGATGTCGACCTGCGTGCCCTTCGCCACAATCTCGTCCAGCATCGCTTCGACCTCGTCCATCGCGCCCAGCTCCGCGCTCACGGCATAAGCCTCGACGCCGAGCGCCCGCACTTCTTCCAGGACAGGGGCCGTATGCTCGGGCTTCCTGCTGTGCAGGATCAGATTGCAACCCTGCCGGGCCATGAAGAGCGCCGTCTGATAGCCGACGCCGCGGCTCGCGCCTGTGAGCAGCGCCCATTTTCCTTTTACGTCATACATCGCTTCATCCGTCCTCCCATCATAAACGCGCGTTCACAACAATCTGCTATTATTATATAAATGCAAGCCACTTGAGTCAAAAAAATCGGTGTATCCTATAAAATAACGATTGACCTTCACGTTGCGTCAACGTGTACAGTGAAGCTGTCGGGAGGCGATCGCATGGAGTATACGGTGCAGAGGCTGGGCAGACTGGCCGGCGTGAGCGCCAGAACGCTGCGGTATTACGACGAGATCGGGATTCTGAAGCCGGCCAGAATCAATTCGTCGGGCTATCGGATTTACGGCGGGGCGGAGGTCGACAGACTGCAGCAGATTTTGTTCTTCCGGGAGCTCGGCGTCGGTCTGGAGCGGGTCAAGGCGCTGATGGACGATCCGGCCTACGACGACGTGCGGGCGCTCCGGACCCATCGCGAGGAGCTGCTCGAACGCAAGGCGCGGCTGGAGACGCTGATCGCTAGCGTCGATCGAACGCTGGCCGCCCGTCAAGGAGGAGTCACGATGAGCGACGAAGAGAAGTTCGCAGGCCTCAAGGACAGATTGATCGTCGAAAATGAGGCCAAATACGGCGCGGAAATTCGCGCCAAATATGGCCAGGAGGAGGTCGCGCGGTCCAACGAGCAGCTGCGGGGGATGAGCGAGGCGCAATATGCGGAGATGAACCGGCTGGCCGAGGAGGTCGCCGCGTCGCTGGCCGCCGCGTTCGCTACGGGCGATCCGACCGGCGAAGCCGCACAGCGGACGGCCGACCTGCACAAGCAGTGGCTGTCCTATTCCTGGAGCAGCTACTCCGAGGAGGCGCACGCCGGCCTCGCGCAGATGTACGTCGACGACGAGCGCTTCAAAGCCTACTACGAGAAGCAGCCGGGCATGACGGCGTTTCTGCGCGACGCCATCTTCGCCTACACCGGCCGCAAGCAGCAATAGACGACAACAGGGGCGCCCGCCAACCCGGCGGCGCCCTTTGTTGTCGTCATAGGTTCGGCCCGGGCTCGGCTATGTCCTGCCCGCCGCCGGAGCCATCTGCTGCGCGGCCCGGTCCGCCTCGTTGACCTCGCGCACGATGTCGCTGCCGCCGCCGGCGTACCACTCGCCCGCGAAGTCGTCAAACGCGGCGGGCGGGTCCTCGCCGTAGACGATCCGCAGGTACGCGTCATGCTCGAGCTGCGACAGCCGCCGCCAGCTGAGCAGCATCGTCCTGGTGTACGGCCCGACGAACTGCTCCGGCCGGGACAGCTCGGGCTGCGCCTCGGCGGCGAGGCGGCCCTCCAGATAGCGTTTGGAGGAGGTGGCCGCCAGCTTGCGCTCGTACGGATTGCTGGTCTGGCCGCGATAGACGCGGGCTTCGATGCTCTCGCTGCCTGCGGGTGTCGGCACGCTGCCCGGCGCGACGAGCAGAAAGTTGCCGATCGAGCTGGTCACGCCGTCGAAGTCATACACCGGCTGCCCATCCTGCACGATATAGTCGTAGCCCTCGCCGTAGCCGTAGGCGAAGGCGGAGGCAGGGTCCTCGGTGAGGGCGCCGAACACCTCGTCATAGTAGGCGAAGATTTTGTCAAAATGGTCAAAGCCCGCGCGGAACAAATAAGCGCCGTAGGAGGGGCGGGTGCCGAGCCGGCCGGCGCGCCCGTCGTCTCCTGACGGATAGGGATACGCCCTGAAGTTCACCCCGGCCGCGACGCCTTCGCCGAGCGGCCAGCCGCCCATCCAGCCGGGACCCGAGATAATCCCGGCAGTGCCCGACGAGGCGAGCGCGGCCGCCTCGTTCACATCGTGCGTGCCGAAGTCCGGCGCCAGATAACCCGCCTTGTACCAGTCCGCCAGCCGGGCGAGCGCCTGCTTCACCGACGGCTGCACGGAGCCGTACGAGAGCGCGCCGTCCGCGCCGCGGTTCCACTGCGCCGGCTGATCGCCGTAGGCGCCGAACAAAAAGCTGGCGTCGCCCATCCAGGCGTTCAGCCCCGTCTGCCCGGCGAGCGCCAGGCCGATCGTGTCGTCCTGGCCGTTGCGGTCGGGATCGCCGTGCGTGAAGGCATCCATCACCTGTTCCAGCTCGCTCAGCGTCCGCGGCGCCTCAAGGCCCAGCGTCTCCAGCCAATCCTGGCGAATCCACAGCACCGGATCGCCCAGTTTGCCGTCGGACAGCTGGGGCAGCCCCCAGCGCCGGCCGTTCAGCGTGACCGTCCGCCAGGCGTCGGGGGAGCGGCTGTACGCCTCGCGGACGCGGGCCGACGCATAGCGGTCGAACGCCGCCTCGATGTCCTCGATCGCGCCCGCCTGGACGAGATCGCCGAGCAGCGAGGGCAGCTCGTGATTGGTCAGGAACACCACGTCCGGCAGCTGCTC
Organism: Cohnella sp. 56; assembly: GCF_037963805.1. NCBI lineage: Bacteria > Bacillati > Bacillota > Bacilli > Caryophanales > Paenibacillaceae > Cohnella > Cohnella sp. 56. The sequence continues at coordinate 170,565 of NZ_JAZDQE010000001.1, forward strand.
CCCGCCGATCAGCGCGGCGCGGATGCGCTCGCTCAGCGCATTGTCCACGTCCTTGACCATCCAGGCGTTCGTCTGCTTCACGCAGAGGCTGTCCAGCGCCCAGCGCGTGATCGGATTGTTGTCCGGCGTATCCCCGTTTTTGAGAATCTCATAGTCCCGCAGCGCCTTGACCGTCGTGATCGTCGTCACCGCTCCGCAGTCTCCCGTCGCGGCCGGGAGCACGGTCGCAGCCGCGGTCCCCGCCGCGGTCCCCGCCGCGGTCCCGCCGCTGTGTCCGGGCGCCCCGTTGTCATCGCCGCTGCCCCCGCCGCCGAAGCAGGCGGCACAGGCCATGCCGAGCAGCGCGGCGCAGCCGGCGAGCAGCGCCGCGCGCATCAGCTTGCGTATGCTCATATACGCCATCCCCGCCACCTCCGGCTACAATTGCGCCGGGCCGTCCGCCCGCGCCTCGTTCGGCCAGGGCAGCAGCACGGTCAGCAGCGAGCCGTCAGGCTGTGCGGTCGGGACGAGGCTGGCCCGTCCGCCCCAGCGCGCGAGCCGCTCGGCCATCGCCGCGAGGCCCGTGCCCGGCGTCGCCTGCGCCGGCGCGGGATTGCCGTCGTTCCACAGCGCGAGCCGCAGCTCGCCCGCGGTGTCCGTCAGCTCGACGACGAAGCGCTCCGCGCCGCCGTGGCGGATGCCGTTCGTGATGCCCTCCTGCAGCACGTGCAGCAGCGCGCGGACGAGATCGGGATCGTCGGGCGCGCCCGGCAGCGAGATGCGGCGCTCCAGCGCGATCCCGACGGTGTGCGCCGCGCCGTCCAAAAACTGCTCCACCGCATCCTTCAGATCGGCGAGCACCGGCGGCGCGGCGCCTTCGGGGTCGGACAGGCGCAGGTGGCCGAGCGTCTCGCGGATATCGTTCAGGCTGCGCCGCGCGAACAGGGCCGAATTCGCAAGCCGGCTCATGCCCTCCTCGCGGCGGTCCTTGGCGAGCTGCTTGCTCGCCGCCTCGATCTGCACGATCATCGCGGTGAGCGTGTAGCCGACGATGTCGTGCAGGTCGCCGGCGATCCGCGCGCGCTCGGCCTCGGCGGCGCGCTCCGCCGCAGCCTGCGCGGCCAGCAGGTCCGCGCGCAGCCGGGGCAGCTCGCTGCGCACCGTCCGCCGCAGCCGCTCCGCCTCGCTGCGCTCCGCCTGCCTGGCGGCGCGCTTCTCCAGCAGCCGCAGCACCGCCTCGGCCAGCTCGCTCTCGCGGACCGGCTTCATCAGATAGCCGGCGGCGCCCAGCTCCATCGCCTGCCGCGCATACTCGAACTCGGCGTAGCCGGTCAGCAGCAGGCAGTCCGTGTCCGGGTACGTCTCCCGCACGATGCGCACCAGCTCCAGCCCGCTCATGGCCGGCATGCGGATATCCGTGATGACGATATCCGCGCCGTCCGGGGCGAGCATGCGCAGCGCATCCAGCGCCTCGGGCCCGGAATACGCCTGCAGCACGAGCGACACGCCCCGCTCGGCCCATGGAATCGTCGTCGCCAGATTTTCGGCCAGATGCCGGTGATCGTCCACGATCAGTATGCTCGTCAACTGTCGTTCCTCCCCATTGCTCGTTGGTCGTCGTCCGCGTCTGCCGGCCGCCAGCGGAGCGTCACGCTGAAGCCGCCCGCCGCGCCGTGCGCGGGGATCAGGTCGGCGTCCTCGCCGAACCGGTATTTGAGCCGCCACTTGACGTTCCACAGCCCGAAGCTCGCCCCGGCCGGCGCGGGGCCGTCCAGCCTGCATCGCAGCTGCGAGAGCGCTTCGGGCGAGAGGCCGGCGCCGTCGTCCTCGACGATGACGACATGCCACGGCCCCTCCACGCGCCCGGAGACGGCGATCGACCCGGGGCCGAGGCGGCCCTCCAGGCCGTGCACGACGGCATTCTCCGCGAGCGGCTGGATCAGGAGCCGGGGGATGCTGCCTGCCCGCATCGTCTCCGGCACATCGATCTCGAATGTCATATTGCCGAGCTGCTGCTTCATGATGGACAGGTAGGTCGACACGAACGCCAGCTCCTCGCCGAGCGTCGTATCCAGCTCGCTGTTGCGCGTCGTATAGCGGAAATATTCGGCCAGCTCATGCCCCATCTCCACGGCGGGGCCGGGACGGTTCATATTCACCATGCTGATGATATAGGCGAGGCTGTTGTAGAGAAAATGCGGATTGATCTGCGATTGCAGCTGCTTCATGACCGCTTCCTTGGCCCGGATCTCCTCGCGGTACACCTTTTCGACGAGATGCTGGATCTCGGCCGCCATGTCGTTGAACCGGCTCACGACGCGTTCGAAGTCCGGCCCGGTCCCGGCGCTGATGCGGATCGACAGCCGGCCGCTCTTGAGCTTCTCCATGCCGCGCGTCAGCAGCCTGATCGGCACCTGCACATTGGCGTACAGCAGGTAGGCGGCGCCCGCGCCGAGCAGCACCAGCAGGCCGACCGTGATGAAAAACTGCCTGCGCGCCTCCGTCACCGGACGCAAAATATCCTCCAGCGGCACATAATCGACGAGCCACATGCCCAGCGTATCCGAGCGGAAGGCGTACACCCAGTAGTGCTCGCCGTCCATCGAGACGGTGACGCGCCTGCGGTCTTCGCTCCATGCGCCGCCGCCAGCCGCCGTCTTGAACGCGCCCAGCGCCAGCTCCGCGCTCCCGGACGGGGAGGAGCCGTTGGGCAGAATATCGCCCGCCTCGGAGGCCAGGAACGGATCGCTGCCGCCCTTGGACTTGAAGCTGTCGAGCAGGCCGACGATGTTGTCGGCCATCAGCTCGACCTCGACGACCGTCGTCGCCGAGCCGAGGTCGGCGTAGCCCGCGAACGGATCGACGAAGTGGCGGACGAACACCTGCTTGGCGATGCCGTTGATCTGGGCCGTCCGCAGATGCCAGGTCCGGTCGAGCCGGCCTCCGAGCGCGTCGGCGTCGTAGGGCAGCGTCCCGCCGGACGATACGGCGATCCCGGACTGCGGGAAGTACACGTTGATGCGATTCATCCAGCGCGACGACTGGCTGAACAGGCTGAGCTTGCGCTCGATGCGCTGCAGCGCCTCCGCGTAGGCGTACCGGTTTTTCGGCGGCGGCCCGCCCGCGAAGCCGACGAAGTCCGGGTCGGTCAGGATGACGTCGCTATAGCCGGCGAATTGCTCCGCCTCCGAGCCGATCTGCTCGACGAACAGCTCGAGCCGGTGCCGGTCGGCCTCGTCGATCTGCCGCTTCAGCAGCGCGGTGCTCTGCCGGTTCGAGTTGGCGAACAGGATGATGACGGGGACCGTGAGCAGCACGACCAGCAGCATCAGTTTGACAATAAGCTTCATGGCACCTCGCGCGACCATTTTCAGGGAAATTAAAGGTCTGTATCCAGCTTACCATGTAGATCGGCATTCTGGCACGATTATTGCAGAGGATGAATTCAGGAATTGCGGGGAACGCCATGCAGATACTTCTCCGTCAGCACAGTGAGCAGCTCGATGCCGACCTGGTTGTGGCCGCCCTCGGGCAGAATCAGATCGGCGTACTTCTTGGACGGCTCGATGAACGCCTCGTGCATCGGCTTGACCGTCTCCATATATTGGCGATAGACCGACTGGATCGTCCGGCCGCGCTCCTCGATGTCCCGCACGACCCGCCGCAGGATGCGCACGTCGGGATCGGTATCGACGAACACCTTGATGTCGAGCATCGCTCTGAGCTTGTCGTCGTACAGCACATGCAGCCCTTCGATGATGACGATCGGATTGGGCGCGAGCGGCTCGCGCTCCGAGCCGGAACGGCCGTAAATATTGAAGTCGTATACGGGCGCATACGCCGTCTTCCCTTGCTTCAGCAGGTTCAGATGCGCAATCAGCAGCTCGTTGTCGAACATGAGCGGATGGTCGTAATTCATCGTCGCCCGCTCCGCCAGGCTCAGATGGGGATAGTCGTTGTAGTAGCTGTCCTGGGAGATGAACGTGACCTTGCCGGGGCCGAGGCGCTCGATGACGGAGCGGGCCACGGTGGTCTTGCCGGAGCCGGTGCCGCCGGCGATGCCGATGATTAGCATGAACGTATGATCAGCCTTCCTTGGTTCGTGAGTGCGAATGCCGCAGGGCGTTCGATGTTCGTATTGTAGCACAGCCGGACAGGGGTTGCAGCAAGTCCGAACGGCAGCAAATATTCGCTATGATCAAGCAAGAAGTTTCCTTTATAATATGGATATATAATATGGATAGATGTCGATTCAAGTCGGAAAAACGGGCGCTACAGCGCCTTCCGTCATATGGTGATATTTGTGCGATATGCTAGACTGATAGTAGCGATTTGCGGAGCCTTCATCGCTTTATACTATACGAATGGGCCCATGACGCTGCACGCCGCCCGGGAAGGACATTCCATGAGGTTGCTTCAAGGTTCCTATAATGTCCCGCTCGTCGTATTGTCGGTGTTGATATCGGTGTTCGCCGCCTACTGCTCGATCGTGATCTACGAGCGGGTACGGTCGCCGCGAGGCGGGGGGCGCATCCTATGGCTGCTGCTGGGCTCGGCTGCGCTGGGGCTCGGCATCTGGTCCATGCACTTCATCGGCATGCTTGCCTATCATCTGCCGATGCCGTTCCATTATCAGCCGGCATGGCTTGTCGTTTCTATTATATTGCCGATGCTCGCGGCATCGGCCGCCTTCTGGATGATCGCCCGCAACCTCTCTCTCACGCGATCGATGCTGCAGGGCAGCTTCTGGCTATGCCTGGCCATCGTCGGCATGCATTACAGCGGCATGGCCGCCATCCGCATGCCCATGTCCCAGCACTACGATCCCGTGCTGGTCGCGGCATCGGCCGTCATCGCCTTCGCCGCCTCCTTCGCCGCGCTGAAGCTGGCCCATCGCCAGCAGACCAGCGGCGGCACGCCGGGTTATCGCATGAAGCTGATCCTGTCGATCGTGCTCGGCGCGGCGATCGCCGGCATGCATTATACCGCGATGGCCGCCGTCTCGTTCGGCAGCATGGAGGATGCGGATGCGGATGCGGAGGCGGCGCAGCACGCTGTGGGCAGCAGCCTGCCCGGCGATATGCCGCTGGCTGTCATAGTCGGGGGCGCTACGATATTCATCCTCGTGCTGGTGCTCTTCAGCGAGATTCTGGACAAGCGGTTCGCGCTCAGACTGGCGGACAGCAGCAAGCGAAGATACGACTCGATCTTCGAGCTGCATCCCGACATGGTCTGTCTGTACGACGTCAAGGGCCGCATCGTGCGGGCAAACCCGGCGGCGCAGCGCATCACGGGCTACACGACCGCCGAGCTGCCGAACCGGATCCGCTCGGAGATGCTGGGCGCGCCGGAGCTCGAGCAGCTCAAGACCTGCTTCATGGCAACGCTGCGCGGCGAGTCGGGAACGGTCGAATTCAACATCCGTCACAAACAAGGGCATCAGATCCGGCTCAGCTGCACGATGGTGCCCTGGGTGGAGAACGGACGGGTGCAGGACGTATATACGATCTCTCAGGACATCACCCGTATCCGCGAATCCGAACGCGAGCTGCTCGCGGCCAAGCGGGCCGCGGAGGAAGCGCTGCGGATCAAGAGCGACTTCCTGGCGGTGATGAGCCATGAGATCCGCACGCCGCTCAACGGCGTGCTCGGCATGAGCGCGATTCTGCTGGAGACGGAGCTGAGCCCGGAGCAGCGGGAGTTCGTCCAGGTGATTCAGGGCAGCGGATCCCTGCTGCTCAGCACCATCAACGACGTGCTCGATTTTTCCAAGCTCGAGGCGGGCAAGATGCAGGCGGCGAGCGAACCGTTCAGCCTGGGCGGCCTGGTGCAGGATACGGCCCAGCTGTTCAATGCCCACTGCCGGCAAAAGGGGCTTGAGCTTGCGTGGCACGTCAGCGGCCGATTGCCGGATGCGGTCTGCGGCGACGAGCAGCGCGTCTGCCAGGTGCTCATCAATCTGCTCGGCAATGCGGTGAAGTTCACGCCGAAGGGCCGGATCGAGGTCGACGTGCGGCCGGCCGAGGACGGGGGAGAGCCGGCCGGCTCGCGGGGGAATCGCGTCCGCTTCAGCGTCCGCGATACCGGCATCGGCATCGGCGAAGACGAGCTCTCCAGCCTGTTCCAGCCCTTCTATCAGACGGCTTCGGCCGGAGGCAAGCGCCGCGAGGGTACGGGACTCGGCCTCGCGATCTGCAAGGACCTCGTAGAGTTGATGGGCGGCTCGATATCCGTCGCGTCGGTGCTGGGCGAGGGGACATGCTTCGTCTTCGAGCTTCCTCTGCCGCCGGCGGATACGCTGGCGAGACGGCCGGGATGAGAGCGGCTCAGATCGGCTCGCCGCCTGGAAATAACGCCAAGCAGGGCCGCCACGAATGGCGGCCCTGCTGGCGTCTGCGCGCTGGACCCGCTTAGTCGTGAACGGGCAGCGAGACGGTCACTCTCGTCCCGCGGCCGACCTCGCTCTCGAAGCGGATCGCGCCTTGATGATTGTCCATGATCTTGTAGCACACGGTCAGTCCGAGTCCCGTTCCTTTTTCTTTGGTCGTGAAGAAGGGCTGTCCGAGCCTTGCGAGCTTGCTCTCGGGGATGCCGGGGCCGTTGTCGGAGAATCGTACGTGCAGGTAGCGGTCTGCCCCGAGCTCCGCCCGGATGCTGATGCGGCCGCCGGCAGGCATCGCCTCTATCCCGTTTTTGATCATATTGATGAATACCTGTTTGATTTGATTTTCTACGCAGCGGATGGGGGGCAGATGCTCCTCGAAGTTGCAGAGGATCTCCACGTTGTTCAGATGCGCCTGGGATTCGAGCAGCATGACGACATCGCGGAGGATGACGTCAGCTTCCTTGTACGCGAAGTCGAGCACCTGGGGCTTGGCCAGCACGAGCAGCTCGCCGACGATGAGCTCGATGCGGCTCAGCTCGTTCATCATGATGTCCGTGTAGCTGTCCTTGGCCACGCCGGATGCGATCAGCTTGGTGAAGCCCTTGAGCGAGGTCAGCGGGTTGCGGATCTCGTGCGCGATGCCTGCGGCAAGCTGGCCCATGGCGGACAGCATCTCGTTTTTTTGCAGCATCTGTTCGGCATGCCGCAGTCCGGTGATATCCTCCGACAGCTTGAGATAGTGGATCGTCCGTCCGTCGTTGTCCGTAATCGGCACGAGCTTGGCCGATTCCCGGTAGTATGTGCCGTCTATACGCACACTCTCGAGCTCGCCCTTCCATACTTTGCCCGCTTGGAGCGTGCAGAGCACGGCATGGTACGAATCGTCGGCCAGGGACCAGTTGCTGAGCGATTCGAGCCTGCGTCCGCGGATATCGAGCGAAGTGAAGCCCGTCGTCTCCACGAACGTTGGATTCACATACTCCACCGTGCCCTTCACGTCCGTGATCATGACCAGGCTCGGGCTCTGCTCCAGCGCGTAGGACAGCTTCAGCAGCTCTTCGTTGTAGAGCTTGAGCTCGGTAATGTCGACGAAGCTCAGCACGACGCCGCTGACCTCGCCGCCGGTCGTCCTGTACGGCATAATATGCAGGTTGTACCAGACGCCCCGTTTGCTGCGGATGACCTTCTCGAAGGGCGTCTGCTTCTCGAGTACGTCGGCGGCGGCTTCGACGAGCCGGTCGTAGCCGAAGTTGTGCGAGAGATGCGCGAGGGGCCGGCCGCAGTCGATCTCGAGCAGATTGATCTCCTTGGTGATCGCAGGCGTGAACCGACGGATGCACAGATGCCGGTCGAGCAGCACCATGCCGATCTGCGTGCTCTCAAAAAAATTGACCATATCGTCGCGAAGCTCGGACAGCTCCCGGATCTGGGATTGAAAGGCCGCGTTGACTGCGGCGAGCTCTTCGTTCAGCGAATGAACCGCTTCATTGGCGTGCCGCAGCCGGTCGTTGGCATGCTGCAGGCGGTCGTCGTTGGCCGCCAGCCGATCCTGGGCGGACCGCAGCATCTCGATCGTCGCCGCCAGCTCCCGACTCCTCGCGCGCAGGCGCTCCTCCGTCCGCCACAGCTCGCGCTCGAGCTTCATGATTCGCTCGTTGTCGTCAATGCGTGCGACCGCTTCGGCGGATGGCGGGCCTGCCGAGCCCGCGATTTGCGGGCGATTATCCCCGCCGCCGGCCGGCCCGGGATGCACGAATCCCGGCGCCCCGCTTGTCGTCTCCGCCGCGCGCGAAGCGTGCTGCCGGACAATGCCGCAGCCGTAGTCGCCATCCGTTGCCGCCGCGTTCTCCTGCGCGGCTCTCGCTTGAAGTCCTTCCGCAGCCATCCGCCAATCCTCCTGTGCTGGATCCATTCTGGTAGACGATGCGCCCAACGATAGTTTCTGTTTCCCCATATATTAGTCCTATGTCAAGAGAGTCGTCAAATTCGACAAAATCCGCTGCATACCGCGAATGAAAGCGCTGTTTTCCAAAACGATTCGGACGTCACAACGATTGTCACGGAAGATTGTGACCGTGTCATACGCGATGTGGGAGCACGGACACTTCATGCGGACGAGCCCGATTCGCCATAATCAAAGGGCATTGAAACTAACTTGCAGCTGGAGGAGAAAACGATGGCTAAGGTCGTAATATTGTTCGAAGAGCCGGTTGACCGGGAAGGGTTCGAGAGGTACTATGCGTCGGTTCATCTGCCGATCGCGCGGCAGGTGCCGGATGCCGAGATTCAGTTGTACAAAGTGTTGGCGGCGCCTCAGATCACACCGGGCTACGGACAGCCGTACAGGGTATCCGAGATGATATTCGAGAGTGCGGATAGCATGAACCGTACGCTCGCCGGCGAAGCTTGGGCGGCGGTGGCCGCGGATGCGGCCAATCTGCTGCCCTATCTGGGCAAGCCGCCGCTCGTGCTGCTGGTAGAATAGGAGGCGGGAGCTATGGCTGATATTATCGTAACCGGGACGTCCCGCGGGATCGGAGAGGCATTGGCGGAGCGGCTGCTGGCGCAGGGGCATCGCGTGATCGGCATCGCGAGAACAAATAGCGGCAAGCTGGCGGGAGGCGCGGGAGGCGGATATACGCACATCGAAGCGGACCTGGGCGAGACGGCCAGTCTGGAGCGGCTCATGGCGCGCGTGTTCGAGGCGGTCTCGCCCGGCGGCGCGCAGGGCGTATACCTGGTCAACAACGCGGCTGTGCTCCAGCCGCTCGGAGACGTCGGCGCGTGCGGCAGCGAGGCGGTCGACCGACATCTGCGCGTTAATCTGACGGCGCCGATGATTCTCTCGTCGCTCTTCGCGAGACATACGCAGCAGTGGGTGGCGGACAAGCGCATCTTGAACGTGTCGTCGGCATCGGCTTCGATACTGCTGCCCGGCATGAGCGCCTATTGTACGGTCAAGGCCGGCCTCGACGTATTCGCCAAGGTGATGGGGATGGAGCAGGCGCGGCAGGCCAATCCGATCAAGGTCGCAGCGGTGTGGCCGGGCATGATCGAGACGGCCATGCAGGCCGAGATCAGGGGACAGAGCCCGGACGTCTTCCCGAGCGCCGAGGTGTTCATCGGGGCGCTGCAAGGGGGCATGCTGACGACGCCGGAGCAGACCGCGGCCAAGCTGGCCGACCTGCTGACCGGTCCGGCATTCCCGCAGGGGGAGGTGCTGACCGAGCTGTAGGCGCAGGCCGGCGGGAGACGGGGGGCCGCAGTTGAATGGAGAAGAGCTGTCGGAGAAGAGCTGTTACGCGAGCGGGGAACCGCACGCGCGGCGGCTCTTTTTTTCGATATCAATACCGGATACAAACCTGTTAACCCCATGCATTGCCGGACAGACGGAGAACCCTTACATTGAAACTAATCAAACCAAGGAGGAATGACAGCATGGCTACCTTTTACACGCCCAAGTCCAGAGCGCACGACCGTCATCTCGTGTCGGTGGAAGAATACAAACATTATCATCGCGACGGGTACCTCATCGTTCGCGGCTTGCTGTCCAAGGAAGTCATAGACGATCTGCTGGCGCTGGCGGACAAGACCAGAGCCCAGAAGAAGCAGGGCATGGCATCGGAAGCCAGCCGCGATCCGCTGAAGGAAGAATTCGCCCAGGCCACGCGCGTGCACATGCTGTCCCGGATTGAAGCCTCCGCCGAGCAGGGCATGCTGAATCCCCGCGTACTGGACGTCGTCGAAGCGTTGGTCGGACCGGACGTATACGCGCTGCAGTCGATGATGTTCCTGAATCCGCCGGGCAAAGGCGGGCAAGGCTGGCACCAGGACGCCTGCTATATCAAGACGCATCCGGACACATTGATCGGCGCATGGATCGCGCTCGAGCGGGCGGACGAGGACAACGGCTGCCTGTGGGTCGTCCCTGGCTCGAACCATGAGCCCGTCTATCCGCCGGAGGAGGTCGGCGGGGGCAATGTGCACGCGGTCGATGCGTTCCGCGATCTGCATGCGGTCCACAACGTCAGTCATCTGGACGACGAGGTTAACACGCTGTCCCGCGTCGTCGCCCACTATCCGCCGCCGATCCCGGTCGTGCTGGAGCCCGGGGACGTGCTCTTTTTCGACTCCCACCTGTTCCACCGCTCGTATCCGAACAAGACGGAGGACCGATTCCGCCGCTCCTACGTGTGCCACTACTGCAACGCCAGATCGTGGGTGCCTTGGGATCATGACGGATTCGAAGGCGAATCGGGCAATTACAGACAGATTCTCGCACGCGGCGCCACGCATCTGCCGTACGCTTCGCCTGTCTTCGGGACCGAAGTATACCTGGCCGAGGAAGGGACGACCGCAGGAGAAGACGTCCGTATGATGGGGATGCCGAACGGCATGATGATGCCGGTCGCGGAGCGCCGCGACGGCTAACAAGCCATATGGCGAACTAACTGGATCGGAAGCCGCTCCAGGACAGGCGGCGGATCTCCGTCGCGGTACGCCCTGTCGCCGACTTGACGAGGCGGGCCAGATGGTGAGAGGTCTTGAAGCCGCAGCGCTGGGCGATCTCCGTGACCGTGAGGCCGGTGTTCGTGAGGAGCTCGATCGCGCGCTTCACCCGGAACTGCCATAGGTACTGGATCGGCGTCGTCTGCTCATGCTGCTTGAACAGGCGGACCAGATGCTCGGGCGACACGCCGGCCCGGTCCGACAATTCGGGCAGCGAGACATCCTCCGCGTAGTGCTCCCGAATCCAGACAAGCGCCGCGTACACGGAAGGGTGCTTCTCCGTCAGGAGCTGCGCTTGCTGAGATTCGCGCGGATAGAGCTGCACGGCGGCGAGACCGAGGCTTCGCACCTCGGGGTCCTCGTGCGAGCCTCGGCGCAGCAGCATGATCATGAGATCGGTCAGCAGGTTCATCTCCTCCGAGAGCGGCAGGCAGCTCGGCAATGCGTGCAGCGCTTGCTCGGTCGCCTCCGGCAAGGCTTCGAAGTTCACGGCGATCCAGCGGTGCCACGTGTCCTCGGTCCGCGAGAAGACGAACGATTCTTCTTGTCCGGGCTTCAGCAAGACGACCTGTCCCGGCTTCACGTGAAGGGGGCGGCCTTCGACGGTGATCGTCATCTCTCCCGAGTACAGCATCACGAGCTGGATGTCCTGCTGGATGCGGGGACCGAATCTGCCTCCGGGAGGGTAGACGATTGAACCGGCCTCAGCGTAGCGCAGCCGTTCGTACGGGAAGAGCAGGGGGGCGGGAATCATTCGTAGCTTGGCTTCATCCATGTTCAGGCTCCTGTCGTTCAAATTGCCGCGCCATGGTCGTGGACCGGGGGTTCGTCCGCGAACTACAGACTATTATATGACAGCACGGTATTCAAGAGGTCTTTCATTCGTCCTTCTCTCGTGTAAGATAGAGTTATAGATTGCCAGCGGGAGGAGGCGTACGAGATGATTCACATCGGATTGACGGGGTTCGGCGACCATGAGGAGCTGTACGGCAAGCTGAAGCAGGGCGAGCGCCTGCGCGAATACAGCAAGCACTTCGGCATCGTGGAGATCGACAGCTCGTTCTATGCCGTGCCGTCCGTGAAGAATACGGCGAAGTGGACGGCGGATACGCCGGACGGATTCCAGTTCATCGTGAAGGCTTATCAGGGGATGACCGGGCATCTGCGCGGCAAAAAAAACTACTTCGACGACGAAGAGACGATGTACAAAGCGTTCCACGAGTCGATCGCGCCGATGCGCGAGGCGGGCAAGCTGACTGCGGCGCTGTTCCAATATCCGCCGTGGTTCGATTGCACCCGGGAGAACGTGGATACGCTGCGCCGGACGCGCGCCTATATGGGCGACGTCGTCTGCGCGCTGGAGCTGCGCAACCGGACCTGGTATTCGCCCGAGTTCAAGGACAAGACGATCGCTTTTATGAAAAAGGAAAACTGGGTGCATACGGTCGTGGACGAGCCGCAGGCCGGCGAAGGATCGATCCCGATCGTCCCCGTCGCCACTTCGGAGCGCATGACCTATGTGAGACTGCACGGCCGCAACGCCGGCGGCTGGCATGCGAGCGGGCATCCGGACTGGCGCAAGCTCCGGTACTTGTACCGCTATAACGAGGAGGAGCTCGCCGAATGGCGGGACAGACTGCGCGAGCTGGAGCGGGAGACGGAGCACGTGCATGTCGTATTCAACAACAACTCGGCAGGCGACGCTACGCCCAACGCGATGGCGCTGATGGACATGCTGCGGGGCGAGGCGCCCGAGGAGGCGGTGGCCAAGGCGGGAGCGCGATATCCCGTGGGCGCTGTCTGACGGATGCCGGATGCCTCCTCGCAATAGGCGGACGCCGGCGGCTGTGGTATGATAGACGCAACTACAGCGAGACGGGCGGGATGGCTTATGACTTCTGAATTGCGCGTAGACCATTGTCCCGGTTGCGGCAGAATCTATCAGATCAACCTCCGGCAGCTGTGCGCGAATTGCGCCGCCGCCGAGGACGCCCTCATGGCTCTCATGGAAAAAGAGCTGAGGAGCAACCGCAAGCTGACGACCGAGGAATTGGCCGAACGCGTATCCGAGCGGCCGGAGAAGATCCGTGCCTGGATCCGCAAAGGCAAGCTTAAGGTGTACGATTACCCGAATCTTGCCGACGCATGCGACTTGTGCCAGGCGCCGATCCGCAAAGGCAAGCTGTGCCAGAACTGCTCGACGCGCATTCGCGGCGAGGTCCAGCACGCGTACGAGCAGGACCGGCTCATGCAAGAGCGCAAGCGCAGGGACAACAGCTACCTGAACAAACGCTAACAAAAAAAAGGGAAGCGGCAGCACACACTGCGCTTTCCTTTTTTTGTTGAGCGCCGGCTGGCGGGCGGTTGGCTGTCAGGCCGGCTGGCTGTTTGGTCGGTTGGCGGGTTGTCTGGTTGTCTGGTCGGTTGGCGGGTTGGTTGTCTGGTCGGTTGGCTGGTTGGTTGGCGGGTTGGTTGTCTGGTCGGTTGGCTGGTTGGTTGTCTGGTCGGTTGGCTGTCAGGCTGGCTGGTCGTTTGGCGGGTTGTCTGGCCGCAAAACCTGCATCCATGCAGGCTTTTTGTGGACCCGACGAGCCTAAGCGAAAAAGCCTGCAAATTAACATCCTTTGAGCCGCGAAGTCCGGGATCACGACCGAAACGCGGCAAAAACCTGCACATTTGCATCTTTTATCGCAAAAAACCCGCCATAAGCTGAAAAAGGATGCACATTTGCAGGTTTTCCGCCTTTCTCCCTCGGATGCAGGGATAGGGGCTTGGTCCGCTCGCGATGGGCCGCGGTCCGGCCCCTAGACGGTAATCTCGCCGTGCCGGATCGCCCCGCTCTCGACCTGAATCGTCGCATGGCTGATGCCGAATCGCCCTTCGATGAGCGTGATCGCCCGCTGCAGCACGTCCTGGCACTGGACGCCCTCCTCGACGAGGATATGGCAGCTGAAGGAGTCGAGCCCCGAGGTGATCGTCCAGATGTGCAGGTCGTGCACGTCGCGGACGCCGGACAGCGTGAGCAGCGCAGACCGGACCTCGCCATGATCGATGCCGGCGGGCGTGCCCTCCATGAGCACGTGGACCGTCTGCGAGATGACGAGCCAGGCGCTGCGCAGGATCAGGACCGAGACGACGATCGAGATGATGGGATCGGCGATATACCAGCCGAAGGCCATCATGAGGACGCCCGCGGCGATGGCGCCGACGGAGCCGAGCGCATCGCCCAACACATGCAGGTACGCGCTCCGCATGTTGACGTTGTGCTCGACGTCGCCCTGCCGCGTGAGCGCCCAGGCGCTGGCGAGATTGGCCAGCAGGCCGACGGCGGCGATCGCCATCATGGGCCCGCCGGATACTTCGGGGGGCGCCGACATGCGCTGGATCGCTTCCCATACGATGAAGCCGGCGATGATGAACAGGGCGACACCGTTGAACAGCGCGGCCAGAATCTCGAAGCGGTGAAAGCCGTACGTCCGCTTCGCGGACGCCGGCCGCGAGGCGAACCATATGGCCGCCAGGCTCAGTGCCAGCGCGCTCGTGTCGCTGAGCATATGGCCCGAGTCGGAGAGCAGGGCGAGACTGTCGGTGAGCAAGCCGCCGACGAACTCCAGCAGCATGATGCCGGCGGTGATCGCCAGCGCGATCGTCAGACCTTTGCGGTCGCCTTCGCGTCCGTGATGATGCCCGCCGATCCCGTGATGATGGTGCCCGTGATGCGAGTGCCCGTGACCGCCGTGCCCGTGACCGCCGTGCTCGAGACCATCGTGCCCGTGACCGCCGTGCTCGTGACCATCATGCCCGTGACCGCCGTGCCCGTGACCGCCGTGCTCGTGACCGCCGTGCTCGTGACCATCATGCCCGTGACCGCCGTGCTCGTGACCGTCATGTCCGTGACCATCATGCCCGTGACCGCCGTGCCCGTGACCGCCGTGCTCGTGACCATCATGCCCGTGACCGCCGTGCCCGTGACCGCCGTGCTCGAGACCGTCATGCCCGTGACCGCCGTGCTCGAGACCGTCATGTCCGTGACCATCATGCCCGTGCCCGCCGTGCTCGAGACCGCCGTGCCCGTGCCCGCCGTGCTCGTGACCATCATGCCCCTGACCATCATGCCCGTGATCGTCGTGCGGCTGCCTCTCGTTTCGTTTATCCATGGACGACCCGTCCTTCCCTCTTGGCCAGTTGCATTACATATGAATACTTGCTCATATTATAATGCCTGCTTCCGCAGGATTCAATGCCGAACCGCCGCCGGACCGGCCGATAAATCGATAAAAGCGCTCCCTTACTGCCCGCGGGCTGAATAACGTCCTCCGCCGAGGGTATATAGTAGTATATGCCATAGCGGCTGATTAGAGGAGGCGAGTGCCATGAGCAGTCCGATCGAGGGCATCAAAAAGGAAATCGACAGCATGAAGGGACATATCGACAGCATCAAAGCGGACGTCCAGGACACGGTCGGCAGTGTGAAGGACACCGTGACGGAAGCGAAGGATACGTTCAAGGGCTGGAAGAAAAAAGACGAGGTCGGCGTCATTCATAAAGAAGGCAATGCGTTTGTCGTCCGTGAGAACGCCGAGCAGATCGGCGAGATCACCTATATGCCGGACGGCGAGGACACATGGCTGCTTAATCATACGTACGTATCCCCGGAATACCGCGGCGGCGATATCGCGCGGCGCCTGCTGGCGAGAGTGGTCGACGAGGCGCGTGCCCAAGGGAAAAAAATCGTGCCCGTGTGCTCCTATGCACTCGTCCAGTTCAAGCGCAACAAAGAATATGAAGATGTCTGGCAAAAAAATTGACGTCTTGAAGTTGGGAGCGGGCCGCGGGACAAGCGCGGGCGCTCTCCTTTTTTGACCGCGCATCCGGCCGATACAAGCGTGAGCGGGCGGCAATCGCGGTTATATACATATATATCAAGACTTAGCGGAGGCGACTATGCGTGACGCGATGTACCGGTTCGAGCATGTTTGGCGGATCGAACGGGAAAAAGAACAGCTGTGGACGCTCATCCGGGACTTCGAGTACGAGGGCTGGTGGCCCGGCGTCACGATCGACAGGCTTGCGACGGGCAGCGCAAGCGACGGCGTAGGCAACGGCTACGCCTCGGTCTTTCGCTCCAAGCTGCCGTATACGCTGAAGCTGCGCGCCGACGTCGTGGACAGTCATCCGCCGGAGCGGATCGAGCTGCGTGTGACGGGGCATCTGGAGGGGAGGGCGATCATCCGGCTGCACGGCGCAGGACAGGCTACGGAGCTGAGGTGCGCGCTGGAGCTGCGGACCAGGCGGCGCTGGATGACGCTGCTCGCGCCGCTGCTGCGTCCCGTGTTCGTCTGGAATCACCGCCAGGTCATGAAGGCGGGACTGGCGGGACTGCGCGCCTACCTGAGCGCGCAGTCCGCACGCGTCGGCGGCGCATCTCCGGTACGCCGGACGGCCAGCGGCTGAAGCTGCCCATCACAACAAAAGAGGCCGTCCGAAGACGACCTCTCGTACCCGATGCGGCGCTGCTTGACTGAACCGTATCCCGCGCCTCCAGCCTGGGTTACAGACTGGACCGGGTAAGGGATACGTTCAACATTATACTACTAATGTCGACGCACCTCCTTTCCTGTACCAGCATTCTACCACAGCTTCGGACTAAAAAGAAAGTCTATTTAGAATAATCTGATTATTATTTTTGGGAGATATAAAAATTATTTAAAACAAAAAAGTAGTTTTAATACAAAATTATTGATTGCATCCCCCCGTTCGTGTAGACTTTTGGTAGAAAAGATCACATTTGCGAGGGCGGGGACGATATGCTCGAACTGAGTTTTAACGATCCGGAAGGAATGGTCAAAGTCTCGCACGCGCTCTCCACGCGGTCGCGCGTCGATATTCTCAAGCTGCTGAGCACCAGACATATGAATGTGGCGGAGCTGGCGGAGACGCTGGGCTTGCCGATGTCCACCGTGGCGAACAATGTCAAGATTCTCGAGGCGGCGCACCTGATCAACACCGAGCTGCTGCCCGCTTCGCGCGGAGCCATGAAGGTGTGCAGCCGGAATTACGACGATATCCATATCGCCTTCAGCCTGGAGAAGTCGATGCCGAAGAAGGCGATCGACCTGTACGAAGTAGAAGTGCCGATCGGACACTATACCGATTGCGAGGTTCAGCCGACATGCGGGATGGCGAACGCGGAAGGCATGATCATACGGGAGGACGAGCCTGCGAGCTTCTATCATCCCAAGCATATCGGCGCCCAGATTATCTGGTTCCGCAAGGGCTATGTCGAATATCTGCTGCCGCTCGAGCTGCCGCTGAAGGCGCGCATCGAGGCGCTGGAGCTGTCCGCAGAGATCTGTTCCGAAGCGCCGAATTACGACAACAACTGGCCGTCCGACATCTCGTTCTGGATCAATGGCGTAGAGATCGGCATGTGGACGAGCCCCGGCGATTTTGGCGATCGCAGAGGCAAGCTGAATCCGGCGTGGTGGCTCGACTGGACGACGCAATACGGGCTGCTGAAGACGTGGCGGATCGACGCCGAGCGGACGACGCTGGACATGAACAAAATATCAAACGTGAAGCTGAGCGACCTGAATCTGATGCAGCGTCCGAATATTCGGCTGCGCATCGGCGTCAAGCCGGATGCCGTACATGCCGGCGGCGTCAATTTATTTGGCAAGCAGTTCGGCGATCATGAACAGGATATCGTCATGAAAGTGCATTATTCGCTAGATGAAAACATGCCTGGCGACCTTTAATTACAGAATTCCTGTAATTCAAGGTCTTTTTGATTGTTATTAATACAACATTATGGTTTGAAATCGTTGACATTATAATTTAAAGCGTTTATTATAGGCTCATAGATACAAAATAAATGTAATAAAACAACAATGTTGTTTTGTATCTAATCACTTTAAAGTTTTAGGGGAGGCAAACATGAAGAAAAGCTATGGTTTGTCCGTAACGGCGTTACTCTCGGTGTCCCTCATGCTCAGCGCATGCGGCGGCAACAACAATGGCAATGCTTCTCCGTCCGACTCGGCAGCCGAGTCTTCGGCGCCCGCATCATCGGCGCCCGCATCTGAAAGCGCTGCACCGTCCGATAACGGCGGCAGCGGCGAAAAAGTCAATCTTAGCTTCTGGACGTTGTTCGACGGCGGCGACGGCGCGAACATGCAGGCGCTGGTCGACGAGTTCAACAAGACGCATCCGGATATCCAAGTGAAAAACACGAAGCTCGTATGGGGCGAATATTACACGAAGCTGATTACGGCCGTCGGCAACGGCACGGGTCCCGACATCGGCATCTCCCACACATCGCGACTGCCGGACCTGATCGATCAAGGCGTCGTGACTTCCTACGACGATGTTGCGCAAGACGCAAGCATCGATTGGAGCACCTTCAACCAGAATCTCCTGAACGCGACGGTCGTCGACGGCGAGCACTACGCGGTGCCGATCGATACCCACCCGTTCATCATGTACTACAACAAGAAGCTGCTGCAGGACGCCGGGCTGCTCGGCGAAGACGGCAAGCCGGTGCTGGAGCAATCGGCCGACGGCTTCGTCAAGTTCCTCGAGACGCTGAAGAGCAAGCTGCCGGCGAAGGACACCGCATTCGCGCTGTCGCCGAGCAATGACGACCCTTACCGCCTCTGGTGGGCGCTGTACTCTCAGCTCGGCGGCAACGACGTCGTGGCCGACGACCTGAAGACGGCCGCGGTCGATGCCGACAAGGGCGCCAAGGCTGCCGACTATATCCAGAAGCTGTACACGGCCGGCTATATCAAGAAAAACGATCCGGACTTCTATAAGAACTTCCAGAGCGGCACGGCCGCCATCATGATGACCGGCGTATGGGCCACGGGCACGTGGGAATCGACGAAGGGCCTCGAATTCGGCGCGATGCCGATTCCGAAGATCTTCGACCAGCCGGCAACGTGGGGCGACTCGCACACGATCATCCTGCCGACGACCAAGTCGAACGATGCGGCCAAGCGCAAGGCTGCGGCGATCTTCGCGAACTGGGTGGCGGACAACGGACAGATCTGGGCGAAGGCGGGTCACATCCCTTCCAAGCCGTCCGTACTCGAGAAGGAAGAGTTCAAGGCGCTGCCGTACCGGAGCGACTATGCTTCCGTCGCCGATACCGTCAAGTTCAGCAAGCCGTCCACCAAGGTATGGCAAATTCGCGACAACAGCTCCTTCAAGTTCCTGAACGAAGTATGGGCGAACAAGATGTCGCCGGCGGACGCCATGGCCAAGATGCAAGAGGCGACGCAGAAGATCCTGAACGAATAGGGCAGGCATAAGCGCACGGGCGAGCTTGCGGTTCAACACGAGCCGCAGGCTCGTCTGGCGATCAGGGATGAGGTGACGCGCGAATGAGAATGAACAAGATGAGAGCGGACGTGCTTGCGCTGCTGTTCTTGCTCCCGTTTTTGGCCGTATACGGCATCTTCACGATCTGGCCGATGATCAAGGGCGTGGAGATGACCTTTTACAAATGGACCTTGATCAAAAAAATGAAATACGTCGGCTGGGACAACTACACCAAGATGTTCCACGACCAGGAAGTATGGGCGGCCATCTGGCACTCGACGATTTTCGTCATCCTGACGACGCCGACGATGATCGTGCTCGCCATCCTGCTCGCGATGATCGCCAACCGCAAGTCGCGGCTGCAGAAGCTGTACCGCAGCGTTTTTTTCCTGCCCAGCGTGCTGTCGGTAGCCGTAGCCTCTTATTTGGGCCTTTTTATTTTTCAGCCTTACAACGGATTCGTGAATACGCTGCTTCATCTGATACAGCTGCTCCCCGAGAGCAAGGAGATCTTCTGGCTCAATGAGACGAATCTCTCCTGGATCGCCCTCACGCTTATCACGCTGTGGTGGACGGTCGGCTTCAACTTTATCCTCTATCTGTCGGCGATGCAGGACATTCCCGACGAGATCGTCGAGGCCGCGAAGCTGGACGGCGCGACCGATTCCACGATTTTCTGGAAGATCACGCTCCCTTATCTGACGCCGATTACGAAGACGATCGCGATGCTGCAGATTATCAGCTCGTTCAAAGTCTTTTTGCAAATTTATATCATCACGGGCGGCGGCCCGCTGGACAAGACGAGACCGATCATCCAGCTCATCTATCAGACCGGCTTCCGCAAGAACGATCTGGGCTACGCGGCCACGATGTCCTATATGCTGTTCGTCATCCTGCTCGTTCTGTCCGCCATCCAGTACTTCATCAATAACCGGAAAGGAGCGAACGCCTGATGTGGAAGTGGATCTATCGGATCGTATCCGTCTTGTTCGGCTTCCTGTTCATCGCTCCGATCGTCTGGATGCTGGTCGTCTCCATTAAAAAAGAAGGCATGAAAATCATCACCCTGGTCGACTGGTTCACGCCGCCTTATTCCTTCGCCGTCTACGATCAGATCTTGAGCGGCACCAAGCTGACGAATTGGATGTTCAACAGCTTCTTCGTCGCAATCTGCGTCACGGTATTCACGGTCGCATTCGCGGCCATGGCGGGCTTCGTCATGTCGAAGCTGCCCTTCCGGTACAAGTCCGCCATGTTCTTCCTGGTGCTGTCCGGTCTGCTCATCCCGGGCGAGGCGATCATCATCCCGCTGTACCAGGTCGCCAAGGATATGGGCCTGTTGAACTCCTATCAGGGCCTCATCATTCCCGTGCTCGCGTCCCCGGTCGCCGTCATCGTCCTCAAGAGCTTTTTCGACGGCGTGCCCAACGACCTGCTCGAGAGCGTGCAGATCGACGGCGGCGGCACGTGGCGCATCTTCACCCAGATCATGCTGCCGCTGAACCGTCCTGCGCTCGCGTCGATGGCGATCCTGACGTTCATCGGCTCCTGGAACAACTTCCTGTGGCCGTTCCTGTCGATCACCAACGATAATCTGTTCACGCTGCCGATGGGAATCCCGACGCTGATGAGCCAATATTCCGAGGACTACGTGAAGCCGATGGTCGTCAACACGATCTCCTCGATCCCGATCATCCTGCTGTTCGTCATCTTCGAGCGCCAGATCATCAAGGGCGTCAGCCTGTCGGGCATCAAAGGATGAGCGCGCCGCAAGCGGTCAAGCGACGGGAGAGAGCCATCGACCTGTTCAAGGGGCTGCTCGTCATCGGCATGATCTATTGCCATACGCTGCAGTTTTTCAGCGATCAGCAGGTGTACCCGAACGGACAGCCGTTCATCGACGCGATCAACCTGATCACGTTCTCCGGCTTCGTATTCGCCTTTGGCTACGTCTCGCAGCTGGCCTACTATGCGAAGCCGTTCCGCCGGGCGGCGCCGCGCATGCTGGTCGCAGCCATCAAGACGCTGGGCGCCTTCTACCTGTCCGGCACGGCCTACCGCCTGTTCATCGACGGGCGCGGCCTGACCTGGACGAATATCAAGCCGATCCTGCTGCTGGACGATATGCCGGGCTGGTCCGAGTTCCTCGCGTCGTTCACGTATTTGATGATCGTCGGGCTCGTATTGTTCGTGCCGCTGCGCAAGCTGGCGGAGCGCCAGTGGCTCGGCTTCGCGGTCGCCGCGGCGCTGCTGCTGGCGACGTGGATGCCGTACGGCTCCGTCCATGCGACCCAGCTCGGACCGCTCATCGGGACGCGCGACTTCGCTTCGTTCCCGGTGCTGCAATATTTTCCGTATTACATCGCCGGCATGCTGTTCGCCCGCCACCGCATCGTATGGGATTGGCGCGTACTGACTGGCGCGGCCGCCTTGACCGCCGCCTTCCTGTGGAAGTGGCTGTCGGCCGAAGGCCAGGCGCTGCCCGGCAGATTCCCGCCTACCGTCTGGTGGATCGTCGGACCCGCGCTCGTCCTGTACGGCTACTATTTGCTGTCGCGGCTGATGGAGCGCTACCCGGCGCCGTTCGCGCCGATCGAGGCGATGGGCCGCAACGTGCTGTGGTTCCTTGTGATGAGCAACGTGCTCATCTTCGCATTGAAAAGCAAGCTGTCCGACTACATGCTCAGCGCGTCTGATGCCTGCTGGATGGCGCTCGCGCTGCTGGCGATCGTGTCCTTCAGCGTGTGGATCGTCACGAAGCCGTCCGGCGGCCGCCCGCCGGCAAGAGAGAGCCGTCCGACATCGGACGGAACAACATCTGTGAATATGTCATCATCGGCATAGATAAAGGAGCAGGAGAGAAATGACTGAAGCATGGAGAAGCGAGTATCCCCGCCCGCAGTTCGTCCGGGAGCAATGGATGAGCCTGAACGGGGAATGGGAGTTCGAATTCGACGATGCGCGCGCGGGAGACAGGGAAGGCTGGTACGAAAAGGGCGACTTCAGCCGCAAAATCATCGTGCCGTTCTGCTATCAGAGCGAATTGAGCGGCATCGGCGATACGTCGTTCCATGACGTCGTCTGGTACCGCCGCTCGTTCGCCGTGCCTGCCGACTATGTCGGCAAGCGGCTGCTGCTGCACTTCGGCGCGGTCGACTACGAGGCTTCGGTATGGGTGAACGGCAGACTCGTCGCGACGCATGAGGGCGGGCACACGCCCTTCCACGCCGACATTACCGATGCGCTCCGGGACGGGGACAATGTCGTCGCCGTCAAGGCGGTCGACTACAGCAAGGATGTCACGCTGCCCCGCGGCAAGCAGTTCTGGGAGGAGAAGTCCGCGGGCATCTTCTACACGCGGACGACGGGCATCTGGCAGAGCGTCTGGCTGGAGCCGGTATCGCAGACGCATCTGGCGCGCATCCGCCTGACGCCCGATATCGATCGCAGCGAGCTCAAGCTGCAGGCATTCATCGGCGGCTTCGAGCCCGGCCGCGATGTATCGCTGGAGGCGACGGTATCGTTCGAGGGGGCGTTCCTGTCCCGCGACGTGTTCACGATCGCGCGCGAGTCCGAGACCCGCTCGATCGGCATCCACGACTTCAACGACCACGGCCTCGGCCGCTGGTGGAGTCCGGAGAAGCCGCATCTGTACGACCTGACGCTGCGGCTGCTCGTGGACGGCCGGGAGGCGGACCGCGTCGACAGCTACTTCGGCATGCGCAAGATCTCGATCGAGGACGGTGTCGTGCAGCTGAACAACCGGCCGTATACGATGCGGCTCGTGCTGGACCAGGGCTACTTCCCGGCGGGTCTATTGACCGCGCCGAGCGACGACGAGCTGCGGCGCGATATCGAGCTGACCAAGGAAATGGGCTTCAACGGCGCGCGCAAGCATCAGAAGATCGAGGACCCGCGCTATCTGTACTGGGCGGACCGGCTGGGCCTGCTCGTCTGGGGCGAGATGGCCAACTCCTATCATTTCTCCGAGACGTACGTCGGCCGTGTGACGAGAGAGTGGCTGCAGGCGGTCGAGCGGGACTACAACCATCCGTCGATCGTGGCGTGGGTGCCGATCAACGAGAGCTGGGGCGTCACCAACATCCTCGTCGACGAGCAGCAGCAGCAGCATGCGCTGGCCATGTACCATATGACCAAGTCGCTCGACCCGATGCGTCCGGTCATCTCCAACGACGGCTGGGAGCTGGTGAAGACGGACCTGGTGACGATTCACGATTACGAGTGGCGCCGGGATGTGCTCGCCGACCGCTACTCCGCGCTGGACAAGGCGCTGTCCGCCCGTCCGGGCAACCGCTGGATCCTCGTGCCGGGCTACGAATACGAGGGCCAGCCGCTGCTGCTGACCGAATTCGGCGGCATCTCGTTCAAGAAGAGCGACTGGGAGGGCTGGGGCTACTCCGGCGCCTCGGACGATGCCGACTTCCTGCGCCGTCTGGGCGACGTGCTGGAGCCGGTGCGTGCGGCTTCGCTGCTGCAGGGGTTCTGCTATACGCAGCTGACCGATGTGGAGCAGGAGATCAACGGACTGCTCACGTACGATCGCAAGCCGAAGGTGCCGCTGGACGAGATCCGCAAGCTCGTCCGGGGCAGCTGACGGCGCGGGTTCACGATATGCCAGCGACGAGGGGCGTCCGGAGCTTCAGCGCCGGATGCCCCTCGTCCGGGAGGAGGAGCGACCGGCGATGAAGCGTGCATACCGAACGGCGGGACTCGGCCTGCTCGCCCTGATGCTAGGCGTCGGCGGCTTCGGCTGTGCGAAGGGCGGGGAGCCGGCCCCCGAGCAGCCGGCCCGCACGTACGCCAACCCGATCTCGCTGACGGACGAGTGGGGCGAATACGGGCTCGGCGATCCGTTCGTTTTTAAATTCAACGGCTATTATTACCTGTATGTCAGTACGCGGGATACGGATGCCGGCATCAAGGTGTGGCGTTCGCCCGATCTCATCGACTGGACGTACGCAGGGCTGTGTACGGAGGAACCGCTCACGGCGGCGGCCTATGCGCCGGAAGTCCGCTACTGGAACGGCAAGTTCTACATGTATACGTCGCCCGCCGGTCAGGGGCACTACGCGCTCGTCGCGGACAGTCCGACCGGGCCGTTCAAGATCGCGACCGACAACTTCGGGCGCTCGATCGACGGTACGACGTTCGTCGACGACGACGGCCGCTGGTACTTCTATTATGCCGGTCCGCAGGGCATTCAGGCGGCGCCGATGACCGATCCGCTGACGGTCGCGCCGGAGGAAGACTTGACCGGTGCATACATGGACGGCTGGACCGAGGGGCCGACTGTGTTCAAGCGCGGCGGCAAGTATTATATGACGTATACGGGCAACCACGTTTTCAGCGCCGGGTATCGCGTGAACGCCGCCGTCAGCGGAGATCCGCTGCAGGGCTTCGAGGGCTTCGCGGGCAACCCCGTGCTGCTGCGCACGGACGGAGCGACGGTCGGACTCGGCCATAACTCCTGGGTGCGCGGACCGGACCTGGACAGCGACTATATGATCTACCACAATCTCGAGGGCCATGGCGTCGTCGGCCCGCTGCGGCATATGGACATCGACCGCGTCGTCTGGAACGGGGAACGGTTCTCGGTATGGGGCCCGACGTCCGAGGCGCAGCCGGTGCCGGACCTGCCGACGTTCGAGGACCGCTTCGAGCGGCGCGAGCCCGGCAAGGACTGGCGCAGTCAGGGTGCGGGCAGCTGGTCGGTCAAGGCGGGCGAAGGCCTGCGCGTCGACACGGATGCGGACGGCGGGGACAAGAGGGCGCTGCTCATAACGAAAAAGGACGCGGCGGCCGACTTCACGGCCGAATATCACGTGAAGCCGCCGGCGGCGGGACGCGCCGGCGCGGTGTTCGCCTATGATGACGGCAAAAACTACGGGACCGCGCTGATCGATGCGAACGAGCGGACGCTGCAGGTGCAGGTGCTGCGCAAAGGCAAGGTTGCCGAGGAGGTGACCGCACCGCTGCCGGCCGGCGTGGACCCGATGCAGCTGCATACGCTGCGGCTGGAGAAGTCGGGCCTCGCGCTGCGCGTGTACGCGGACGAGCTGCAGCTGGTCACGCTGCAACTGAAGGCGCCGCTCGCAGCGGGCGGCATCGGCTATGCGGCCGAGGGCGCGGATGCCGCGTTCGGCTACGTTGCGTTCAGCGATAAGGTGGATGGCGGCGGTTCGCGCGCCGCCTACGCGCCGCTGCCGGGACGGGCGGACGCCGTGCACGCCGAGGCGGCGGGCGCAGCGGCGGCGAAGCGGGCCGACGACGGCGAAGGCGGGTTCAATCTGGCCGGCCTGGCGCGCGGCCAGAAGCTGAGCTACCGCGTCAACGTCGCCAAGGAAGGCGCGTACGGCATTCGCCTCCGCGTGAAGCCCGGCGCGGACGGCGTGAAGCTCCGCCTGACGACGGAGAGCGGCGGCGCGGGGATTGAGCTGGCGGCGCCGGCGGTCGGCGGCGGCGAGGCGGGTGCGGGCGCATGGACGACCGTGGGCGCCGATGACGTCAAGCTGAAGGCCGGCACCCAGACGTGGCGGCTCGAGGTCGCGGCGGGTCAGACGGACCTGGCCTGGCTGGAAGCATGGGCCTATGCGCCGGTCGAGGCTGCCGAGGACGGCTTCGACGATCGCAACGACTTCGGCTGGACGCGGTACGAAGGCGAGTGGTCGGTGCGGGAAGGCCAGCTGCGCGCTTCCTCGGTGCAGCCGGCCAAGACGCTGTGGGGCGACTACGGCTATGCGGACTATACGTTCGAAGCGGATGTCACCGTGCCCGACACGGGCGGCGAGACCGGACTGCTGGTCCGGGCGACGAATCCGGCGAACGGCATGGAGCTGAACCAGAACCGGACGGATTTCTTGAGCGGCTACTATATTTACCTGGATGCGGCAGGCATTCATCTGGTCAAGCAGGATTACGGCTCGGAGGCGCTTCGGGACGCCGCGTACGACATGCCGAAGGCCGGACAATGGCTCCATCTCAAAGTCGAGGCGAGGGGCCATCAAATCTCCGTGTACGCAGGGGAAGCGAGCGAGCCGGTCATCCGGTACGAGGATCGGGGCGCGCGGCCGCTGCTGCACGGCAAGGTCGGCTTCAAGTCGATCGATGCGGCTTCTAGGTTCGATCGGGCGCGCATTGCGCCGCTCTGAGCACGACCGTCAACATTACGCAGAAGGAAAGGTGAACCTTGATGTCGCTAGGCATTTATCGCGAACAATATCCGAGACCTCAATTCGTCCGCGAATTTTGGCTCGATCTGAACGGGGAGTGGGACTTCGGCTTCGACGACGGCAACGTCGGGGAGTCGCAGCAGTGGTACCGGACCTTTCCGGGCGACCGCAAGATTCAGGTGCCGTTCGCTTACGAGACGAAGGCGAGCGGGATCGGCGAGGAGCAGTTCCATCCGTACGTCTGGTATCGCCGCACGTTCGAGATTCCGGCCGAACAGCGCGGCAAGCAAGTGGTCCTCCATTTCCAGGCGGTCGATTATGTCGCCAAGCTGTGGGTGAACGGCGAATATGTCGGACTTCACGAGGGCGGCTATACGGCGTTTTCCTTCGATATCACACGCTACCTGACGGACGGCGCGAACAGTGTCGTCCTGAAGGCCGAGGACAGCGACAGCTGTACGCAGCCGCGGGGCAAGCAGCGCTGGCGCGAGGCGAACTTCGGCTGCTGGTACGTGCAGACGACCGGCATCTGGCAGCCGGTATGGCTGGAATGCGTCGAGGCGCAGCATGTCGAGTCCGTCAAGATCACCCCGGACGTCGATGCCAACGCCGTGCGCTTCGACTATCGGGTGCAAGGCCGGACGAAGACGGGCGCCGATCTTCGATTGACGACGCGCATCACGATGGACGGAGCGCTCATCAAGGAGACGAGCATGGCTGTCGACCGCGACGCCCTGTCCGCGAGCGTCGAGCTGATCAGCGAAGCGCGGGAGTGGCGAGTCGAGCACTGGAGCCCGCAGAACCCGAAGCTGTACGAGGTCGAGTTCGTCCTGACGGACGGAGGCCGCATCGCGGACCGCGTCAGCTCTTACTTCGGCATGCGCAAGGTATCGATTCAGAAGGGCCAGATTCTCCTCAACAATGCGCCGATCTATCAGCGCCTTATTCTCGATCAAGGCTACTGGACGGACAGCCATCTGACGCCGCCTTCGGTAGAGGCGCTCGTGCAGGACATCGATCTGATCATGGCGATGGGCTACAACGGCGTGCGCAAGCATCAGAAGATCGAGGACCCGCGCTTCCTGTATTGGTGCGATGTGAAAGGTCTGCTCGTCTGGTCGGAGGTTCCGGCGACCTATGAATTCAACGACGAGGCGGTCTCGCGGTTCACGCGGGAATGGCTGGATATCGTCCGGCAGCAGTACAACCACCCGTCGATCATCACCTGGGTGCCGTTCAACGAGTCCTGGGGCATCGGCAACGTGTTCGCGGACCGCAAGCAGCAGCAGTTCACGGAATCGATCTATCATCTGACCAAGGCGATCGACCCGTACCGCCCGGTCGTCGTGAACGACGGCTGGGAGCATACGATCTCCGACATTCTCACACTTCATGATTATGAGGAGGATGGGGCGGCCTTCGCCGAACGCTATGCCGACAAGGACGCCATCACGTCCAACGAGATCGCCCACAGCAACCACAAGTACGCGCTTGCCCAAGGCTACGCATACCGCGGGCAGCCGATCGTGATCAGCGAATTCGGCGGCATCGCCTTCCGCACCGACAAGGGCTGGGGCTACGGCAACCAGGTCGATTCGGAGGCGTCGTTCCTCGAGCGGTTCCGCGCGATTACGCAGGCGATCAAGGATACCGATTATGTGTGCGGGTACTGCTACACGCAAGTGTCCGACGTTCAGCAAGAGGTGAACGGCCTGCTCACCGAGGACCGGACGCCCAAGATCGCGCTGGACAAGATCAGGGCGATCAACCTGGCCAAGCGCAGCGGCGGCTTGCTGGGATGAAGATGCCGCCTGGCATCGAACAGATAGAAGGAGCGCCCGGAGGCTGACGCCGGTGCGCTCCTTTTTATGCTTGTTCAAGCTTCGCCCTGCTTGCGGTAGGTGCCCGGACTCATCCCGGTCTCGCGCCTGAACAGGCTGCAAAATTGCGAATCGCTCGCGAAGCCGCAATCCGCAGCGATCTCGGATACGCTGCGCCAGGTGCCGCGGAGCAGCGCGCGGGCATGTGCGATCCGCTTGTCCAGCACATATCGGCCGGGAGACAGGCCCGTCTGCTCCTTGAAGAGGTGGCGGTATCGGTCGAGACTGTAGCCGGCCATCGCGGCCAGCGCCTGAAAGTCGATCTTCTGATGAAAGTGCTCGTCCATATAATTAAGGGCATAGCGGAACTTGTCCTCCGCGTCCGCCGGCGTGCCGCCGTGCAGCCGGCGGCGCAGCAGCAGCACCAGCTCCGACGTCAGCAGGTCGAGCATGTCGGCGTACGCCTCGTCCTTGTTCCGCATCTCCTTGGCCATCTTGAGCAGCAGCGGCAGGATAGGTTCGCTCGCATTAGACCTGTCGCCGCTTCGCTTGGCGGGATAGACGCCCTCCGGCAGCGGCGGCTCGCGCGAAGTCACGAAGCCGAGGCACAGCACCTCCGTCGGCATGACGTGGCGCTCGTCATGCGGCGTGTCGGCCGGGATGAGCGCATAGTCGTCCTCGCGATATTCGTAATCCCGTTCTCCGATGCGGGTGCGCCCTGACCCTTTCACATAATAAACGAGTTCATGGCAGCCGTGCTTGTGCATGCCCACACGAGCTCCCGCCCCGTGCCGAACGGGGAACAGGAATTCAAGTCGCGCTCCCAGAAGCTATTCCTCCTCAAATTCAGCCGGATCGTGATAAAAGCTGGCCGGATCAATATACGATATAATCAATAAAAGATGTATGCTGTGAGTGAATTGTAGCATAGACTTCCCGATACGATCAGCCAAAAAGATATAAAAAGGAGAAGATTCGGATGTTGTCTCCGTTCGTGTCGCTGACCGAGGAGCGCCGTGCCCGCATGCTGGCGCATCCCGGCGGCCAAGTGTCCATCGTATTGGACACCGATACTTATAACGAGATCGACGATCAGTTCGCCCTGATCTACGCACTGTGCTCGCCGGAGTCGATCGCAGTCGAGGCCGTGCACGCGGCGCCCTTCCACAACGAGCTGTCGGACGGCCCTGCCGACGGCATGGAAAAGAGCTACAGGGAAATTTTAAAAATCCGGGCATTGGCCGAACGCGAGGATTTGCCGGTGTACAGAGGATCGACCTCCTATCTGCCGGGACCGGATACGCCAGTCGAGAGCGAAGCGGCGCGTGACCTGATCCGCCGTGCGCTGGCGCGCGACGAAGCGGACCCGCTCTATGTCGTCGCGATCGGGGCGATCACCAATGTCGCCTCGGCACTGCTACTGGCGCCGGAGCTCGCCGGACGGATCGTCCTGATCTGGCTGGGCGGGCACGCATTCCATTGGAAGGATACGCGGGAGTTCAATCTCGCGCAGGATGTCCATGCGGCGAATGTCGTATTCGACTCCGGGGTGCCGCTCGTCCTGCTCCCTTGCATGGGTGTCGTGTCGCATCTGACGACGACGCTGTCCGAAGTGCGCGATCATGTTATGGAAAAGGGCCCCCTCGGACGATACCTGTACGAGACGTTCCTGGCCTGCATGGACGATCACGAAGGTCGCTCTCGCGTCATCTGGGATCTGTCGGCCGTCGCCTGGCTGATCAATCCGGATTGGTGTCCGAGCGAGCTGGTGCCTGGCCCGCGGGTGACTGCGGATTGCCGCTGGGCGAACGTGCCGGACCGGCACGATATCCGCTATGTCACATACGCCGACAGAGACGCGATCTTCCGCGATCTGTTCGCCAAGCTCGGACGGGCGAGCGGACAGCGGTCCTGAGCGGCCAAGCTGCGCGGGCGGCTGTGCTGGCTGCGCCGACTGCGCCGACTGCGCCGACTGCACCGACTGCGTCCAACGCACGCACTGTGCCCACTGTGCCCACTGCGCCCACTGCGCCCACTGCGCCCACTGCGCCCACTGCGCCCACTGCGCCGAATGCACCGACTGCGCCGACTGCGTCCACCTCACGCACTGTGCCCGCTCCGCCGCTGCGTCTGTCCGACCGTGCTGCCTTCTTTATCCCCTCCGCTCAGGCGGCGGGGATTTTTTGCTAATCGACCGCATGAGACCCGGACTCCGCCGACTGTCGCTGGTCGCTCTGCTCGAGCGTCGGCTCGGCAGATGCAGCCGTCGGGAAAGTCAGCAAATAGGTCAAAAAAGGTCAAATCAATCAAAAGCACCTCCCGGACGCATCCAATCGACTCACAAAGCCTTAAATCGCTCCATATGGCCTCAAATCGCTTTTGTTAATCGGAGCTGCGGGCTTTATAATGACAATAAGGTCAAAAAAGGTCAGACTAAACCTGCCCGGGGGAGGAGAAACGCCATGACGATCGGCAATCCGTACGAAGTGCTCGGCGTAGGCAAGGAAGCGTCGAAGCAGGACATCAAGAAGGCATATCAAAAGCTGGCGAAGAAGTGGCATCCGGACGTCAACAAAGCCCCCGAGGCAGAAGCGAAGTTCAAAGAGATCGCAGAGGCTTACGACATTCTCAGTCATGACGATAAAAGGGAAGCTTACGAAGAGGAACAACGGTACGCAAACATGCGACGAGAGTACGCGGGCCGTCAGGGCAGCGAATGGCGGAGCGGTTCACAGGACGAAGGCGCCAGGCGCTGGAGCGGACAGGGCTCGGGCGGGCTGTCGGAAGAGGAATTGTACGAGATGCTCTTCGGGCGAGGCGGCGGCATCGGCGGCATGCATGGGTTCGGCGCGGGAGCGGGATCGTACGGTCAGTATGACTTCGGCGGTATGGGTGGCCGGAGCTCGGCCGGATACGATCCCTTCGGCGCGAATTCGCGATCGCAGCACGCGCAGCTGAACGTGAGCCTGGAGCAAGCCTGGAAGGGCGCGAAGATCAATGTGAAGGTCGGGACAAAGGATATCGCCCTGCGCATACCCGAGCGGGCGGCGGACGGGACCGTCATCCGGTTAAAGGGAGACGGGGCGAACGGCTTGCCGGAAGGCGAAGAGCTGCTCATCACGCTGTCGGTGACGCCGGACGCCGTGTATGCGCTCGGCGAAGACGGCAACTTGCGCGCTACGGTGCAGGCGGCGCCCTGGCAGGTCGTGCTCGGCGCGGACGCGCAAGTTCGCCTGCCGGACGGCGGTCAGGTGAAGCTCAAGATACCGCCGGATTTCCCGGCCGGCAGACAGCTGCGTATTCCCGGCAAGGGGCTGCGCCGGGCAGACGGCAGCTATGGCGATATTTTGTTCGACGTAGCGGTGACCGTACCTCCGAATCCCGGCGCTGCGGAGCGGGAGCTCTACCGCAAGCTCGCGGAGAGCAGCGGCTTCAAGGCCGGTACGATTTCGCACATGAACAATTGACCATATTAATCAATAAGGAGAGATCGCCATATGGACTTCAACAAATATACGCAAAAACTGCAGGAGGCCGTTGCGGGCGCCCAATCGCTGGCCGGTGCCAGCGGACATCCGGAGATCGATTCGCTGCATCTGCTGGCCGCGCTGCTGAAGCAGCAAGACGGCTTGCTGCCGAGACTGCTGCAGCGGGCCGACATTCAGCCGACGGAGATGGATCGCCAGGCGATGAGCAGACTGATGAGGCGGCCGCGCGTCGGCGGCTCGGATACCGTCAAGCGCTATGCATCGCCCGCGCTCGTAGCCGTGCTGGAGCAGGCAGAGAGGGAAGCCGCCGCGATGACGGACGAATATGTAGCAGTTGAGCATGCCGTGCTGGCGATGGCTTCGGCACCCCGGGACGGCAATCGCGACGTGCGCGAGCTGTTCGACAGCTTCGGCCTGACGCGCGAACGGCTGCTGACCGTACTCAAGGAAATTCGCGGGCATCAGCGCGTGACGAGCCGCGAGCCGGAAGCGACCTACGAGGTGCTGGAGAAGTACGGCCGGGACCTGGTCGCCGAAGTGCGCGCAGGCAAAGTCGATCCCGTCATCGGACGGGATAGCGAGATTCGGCGGGTCATCCGCATCCTCTCGCGCAAGACCAAAAACAATCCGGTACTGATCGGCGAACCCGGCGTCGGCAAGACGGCGATCGTCGAAGGGTTGGCCCAGCGCATCGTGCGCAAGGACGTGCCGGAGGGGCTGAAGGACAAAACGGTTTTCTCGCTGGATATGAGCGCGCTCGTCGCGGGCGCGAAGTATCGCGGGGAGTTCGAGGAACGGCTGCAAGCCGTGCTCAAGGAAGTAAAGGAGAGCGACGGCCGGATCATCCTGTTCATCGACGAGCTGCATACGATCGTCGGCGCAGGCAAGACCGAGGGCGCGATGGATGCGGGCAATATGCTCAAGCCGATGCTCGCGCGGGGCGAACTGCACTGCATCGGAGCGACGACACTTGACGAATACCGTTCTTATATTGAAAAGGACCCGGCGCTCGAGCGCAGATTCCAGCAGGTACTCGTCAGCGAGCCAAATGTGGAGGATACGATCTCCATTCTCCGTGGCTTGAAGGAGCGCTTCGAGCTGCATCACGGCGTCAAGATTCACGACAGCGCGCTTGTGGCGGCGGGGACATTGTCCAATCGTTACATCGCGGACCGCTTCCTGCCGGACAAGGCGATCGACCTCGTCGACGAGGCGTGTGCGATGATCCGCACGGAGATCGATTCGATGCCCGGCGAGATGGACGAAGTCATGCGGCGCATGATGCAGATGGAGATTGAGGAAGCCGCGCTCAAGAAGGAGTCGGACGATGCGAGCAAGCGCAGGCTGGAGTCGCTCCAGCGCGAGCTGGCCGATCTCAAGGAGAAGCATCTGGGCATGATGGCCCGCTGGGAAAAGGAAAAGGCCGCCATCCAGGGTGTCCGCGACTTGCAGAAACAGTTGGAGCAGGCGCGCAAGGAGCTGGCGGACGCGCAGGAAGAGTACGACCTGAACCGCTCCGCGGAGCTCAGCTACGGGATCATCCCCGATCTGGAGCGCCAGCTGAAGGCGGCGGAGGAAGCGGCAGAGCAGGACGGCGAATCGCGTCTGCTGCGGGAATCCGTGACCGAGGAAGAGATCGCGGACATCGTCTCGCGCTGGACCGGCATCCCGGTCAAGCGACTCGTCGAAGGCGAGCGCGACAAGCTGCTGCGGCTTGAGGAGACGCTGCACGAGCGCGTCGTCGGGCAGGAGGAGGCCGTCGGCCTCGTCGCCGATGCGGTGCTGCGGGCGCGGGCGGGCATCCAGGATCCGAACCGGCCGATCGGCTCGTTCCTGTTCCTCGGTCCGACCGGCGTCGGCAAGACGGAGCTGGCCAAGGCGCTGTCCGCCACGCTATTCGACCGTGAAGACGGCATGATCCGGATCGACATGTCGGAATATATGGAAAAGCACAGCGTGTCGCGTCTCGTCGGGGCGCCTCCCGGATATGTAGGCTACGAGGAGGGCGGCCAGCTGACGGAGGCCGTGCGCAGACAGCCGTACACCGTCGTCCTGCTGGACGAAGTCGAGAAGGCGCATCCCGACGTATTCAACGTTCTGCTGCAGCTGCTGGACGACGGTCGCCTGACCGATTCGCAGGGCCGCGTCGTCGACTTCAAGAATACGATTGTCATCATGACGTCCAACATCGGCTCCCCCCATCTGCTGCAGGGCGTCGACGACAACGGCGAGATCACCCCGGCGGTGCGGGACCGCGTCATGAAGGAGCTGACCGGCCATTTCCGGCCCGAGTTCCTGAACCGCGTGGACGACATCGTGATGTTCAAGCCGCTGTCGCGGACCGAGATCGAAGCAATCGTACGCAAGCTGGCGCGCGGACTCGGCGAGCGCCTGGCCGATCGCGGCATCGCCCTGCGACTGACGGACGCCGCTGTACGATTCATCGCCCAAGAGGGCTTCGACCCCGTATACGGTGCGCGGCCGCTCAAGCGGTTCATCCAGCGCCATCTCGAGACGCGCGTAGCACGTGCGCTGATCGCGGGCGATGCGCCAGAAGGCTCCGTGATGACGGTCGACGAGACGGCCGGCGAACTGTCGGTGGACATCCGCCCTGCCGCCCCAACCGGCACCGAAGCCGCACCTCCGGCGGCCGAGAGACTTCAAACCGTCTAAACAAACGATCGAACAAGGCCATTGCCCCGTTCCGGCTCCTGCCGGGACAGAGCGTGGCCTTTTTTCATCGACACGGTGCTGAACGCCATATGCTCCTTTACGCGATCTGCACGTTTGAACGGTATCCCTCTCCGTCAGGAGCGTTTGAACGGTATCCCTCTCCGTCAGGAACGTTTGAACGATATCCCCCTCCGTCAGGAGCGTTTGAACGGTATCCCTCTCCGTCAGGAGCGTTTGAACGATATCCATCTCCGTCAGGAGCGTTTGAACGGTATCCCCCTCCGTCAGGAGCGTTTGAACGGTATCCCTCTCCGTCAGGAGCGTTTGAACGGTATCCCTCTCCGTCAGGAACGTTTGAACGGTATCCCCCTCCGTCAGGAAGCGCTTGAACGGTATCCCTCTCCGTCAGGCTTCCAGGTTGTGGCTGTTATTGGATAGTTAAACCCCGTAATTTGTTCATTTTTTGCGGAGAAGCAAGACGGATATTGCTATAACCTGTTCCAAGGGGATACCGTTAAAAAGAGGCGAACTCGATGGCGGACCTGACCCAAGGGGATACCGTTAAAAAGAGGTGAAACCGATGGTGGACCTGACCTAAGGGGATACCGTTAAAAAGAGGTGAATCCGATGGTGGACCTGTGTGAAGGGGATACCGTAAAAAAGAAGGTGAATCCGATGGCGGACCTGTGCGAAGGGGATACCGTTAAAAAGTGCAAAAAGCTGCGGTCATCCGGGAACAATCGCTGCCGTCCGTTGTCTGTTAAGTAGGGGAGGCGAGGCCGTTTGGAGAATATCGAGGATCACGACCTTATATACAGAACGCGGCTGGGCCCCGATGAGATGGATGCGCTTGTCAAGCAGCATTGGCAGGATGTCTGGCAATATGCGTTGTTCCTGACCCGACGGGAGCATGTGGCGGAGGATATCGCGCAGGAGACGTTTATGAAGGCGATGGGGGCGGTTGCTTCATATCGGGGCGATGGGCCGGTTAAACATTGGCTGTTCAGGATCGCTCGCAATACGGCGTTTAATTATCGCAAGTCGGCATTCTGGCGGAAGGTGGTGTTGGTCGGCCTGTTTCCGGACGGGTCAAGATCGTCTTCGGCGGAGAGCGAATACTGGCGGGGCGAGCTCTCGAACGAGGTCTGGTCGGCTGTGTGGGAGCTGCCCGCCAAATATCGCGAGCCGATCATGCTGTTCGCTTATTATGAATGGTCCTACCGGGAGATGGCGGAGCTGCTCGGCATCTCTGAGGGCACGGTCAAGTCCCGGCTGCACCGCGCGAGGGCGATGCTGGCCGATCGAATGAAGGAGGCGAAGCTTGATGGATGGCCGGACAACGGATAATGAGTTGCTGCACAATCCGCTTCAGGACCCGCTGCTCGCGCAGCTTCGGCAACGGCCCTTCGCGGCCGGGAGGATGCCTAGCGAGCGGCAGCTGGCGTTTATAGCAGCAGGTGCGCATGAAGCTCGCCGCCACATTGCGCGCAAAAGGCGCATACGGTTCGCGTGGACGGGCGCTGTATTGGCGTTGGTGATGCTGCTGATCGGTCTGGCCTACGCTTATGAAGCGCCGGGGGGAATAGCGGACAGGCACCAGGCGCACGCGATGGGGTTGACGGGGACGATCCGGATTCCGCTCGGCCGTACGCCGGAGGAGGCGGTGGAGAAGTTCCGGAATTTCGGATATATGCGGGTCGTACACCGCGAGGCCGTAGACGGCGGCATGCTGTTGTTTGTCAAACGCGATCTGAAACAGGATAGCACGGATCTGCAGATTGAATTCGTGCGTCATACGTGGCTGGGCTGGAAATGGGGCATGGGCGGCGGTTACTACATCGGTCATAGCACTCCCGGTTCAACTGTATCCGGCGAGAAGACATTGCTGAATTATATGAGCTTGCCTCATTTTCCGGGCATCCGGGGGCCGTTCCCGCTGCTGTTCGGGGAGCTGACCGATCCTTCGGTCGCCAGCGTAGTCGTCAGGGTGGGCGGCGGGTCTCCGGGCAAACTTGAGGCCACGCTCGTAGAGTACGAGCCGGGCCAAAAGCTCTGGTTCGTCTTGCTGCCCGACTCCTCAGCCGTCCAATATACGATCCAGGCGTTAGACCGGGAGGGACGCCTCGCCGCCGAAAAAAGCTTTTCCGATCAACGGGATATGGGGGAAGTCAAAATTAAAGAGAGCAGCCCGTAAACCGCAGATCAGGAGTTCGTAGACTGACCGCCGTCGACATGCAGCACCTGGGCGGTGACGTAGCGGGAGTCGTCGGATGCGAGATAGACGTAGGTAGGCGCCAGCTCGAACGGTTGGCCCGGCCGGGCGAGCATCGTCTCCGTCCCGAAGACGGCGACTCGATCGGCGCTGAAGCTGCTCGGGATGAGCGGGGTCCAGATCGGGCCGGGTGCGACCGCGTTGACGCGAATGCCCTTCGGCGCCAGGTTGCGCGCGAGCGCGCGGGTCCAACCGACGATGGCGCCCTTGGTGGCGGTGTAGTCGATCAGCGTCTTCTCGCCGACGTAGGTCACGACCGAAGCCGTCCCGATGATCGAGGCGCCGGGCTGCAGGTAGGGCAGGGCCGCGCGTGTCGTATGGAAGTGGGAGAAGAAGTTGACCTTGAACGTATTCTCGAATTGCTCGTCGCTGATGTCTTCGAGGCTGTTCTGCTGGAACTGGATGCCAACGTTGTTGACGAGGACGTCGAGCCGTCCGAATGCCTTGGCCGCGGCATGGGGGAGCGATTCGCTGACCGCTTTGTCGCGTACGTCGCCCGGCAGCAGGAGGCAGCGGCGGCCGTACGCCTCGATGCAGGCTCTGGTCCGCTCGGCGTCCTCATGCTCGTCGAGGTAGGAGATCGCGATGTCGGCGCCTTCCTTGGCGAAGGCGATCGCGGCCGCCGCACCGATCCCGCTGTCGCCCCCGGTGATCAACGCTGCCCGGCCTTCGAGCTTGCCGCTTCCTTTATAATGCGGATTGTCCACGATCGGTCTCGGCACCATGAGGCTCTCGATGCCGGGCTGGCGATACTGTCGCTGCTCGGGCACGCTGATGGCCACATCCTCGTATTGTGTGACCGTGCCGTAGTTCGGATAGAGCGGATAGGGATTCGCAAGCTTCGCCTCTTCGAATTGCCGCTGCATATCCCGGATTTGCTCAAGTTCTTTGCTTTGTTGATCGCTCATGTCAGCCTCCTGCATGCGGGCGCTGTCCGGTCGAGGGACCGGCTGGCCGGTATTTTCGTTGCTTTACACTATGCGGGGATGAATGGGCGGGTGCCTAGCGGCAACGGGGGGGAGGGCATTCGGGCACGGACATGCGCACGAGTGGGCGCGTCGGCATAGGGTAGAGGAGCGGGCATCAGGCAGACGGGAGGATGAATCTAATGAAGGTGCCTTACTCGTTCAGCAGGAATGCCGATCTGCTGCTGGTCAAGCAGACGGAGGATAGGGTCAAGATTGCCTACGCGGATTTTTTTACGTTGACGCTGCCGGTGATCGGTCCCAGGCCGCCATACTATGCGAATCCCCGGTACGTGGGGAATTATCCGGTCATCTGAGAAAAACAAACAGCCCCTCCTGTCGCAAGCGATTGGAGGGGCTGTTCGAATTGGAGGCGGGCACGGCGATCCATGTCTGTGCCGATAGAGGATGGCGGGCTCCGCCTAGCCTGTCATGCCGCGCCGCAGCGAGATCAGCTCGCGCAGATCGTCGGTCGACAGCTCGGTGATCCATCCCTCGGAGGAGGAGATGACGTTGTCGCTGAGCTGCTGCTTGCTCTCGAGCATCTCGTCGATACGCTCCTCGAGCGTGCCGAGCGAGATGAACTTGTGCACCTGCACGTCCTTGGTCTGGCCCATCCGATAGGCGCGGTCGGTCGCCTGGTTCTCGACGGCCGGATTCCACCAGCGGTCGAAGTGGAAGACGTGATTGGCCGCGGTCAGATTGAGACCGACGCCGCCCGCCTTGAGCGAGAGGATGAATACGCCCGGCTGTTCGCCTTGCGGGAGCGATTGCGACTGGAACTGCTCGATCATCCGGTCGCGCGTCTTCTTCGGCGTGCTGCCGTTCAGATAGAGGACAGGCTCGCCGAGCTCCTCCGCCAGCACGAGGCGCAGCATCTCGCCCATGCCGATGTACTGGGTGAAAATAAGGCAGCGGTCGCCCTCGTCCCGCAGCTCCTTGACCATGGCGAGCAGCCGCTCCAGCTTGGCGGAGCGGGCGACGAGCGCGGCCAGGTCCGGCGCCGCGGACGCAAGCTCGAGGCCGTCGGCGCCCGCATCCGTGCCGCCGGACGGGGCAGAGGCGCCGGACGCGGCTGCCGGCGCTTCCTTGTTCAGCAGCGCCGGATGGTCGCACAGCTGCTTCAGGCGGGTGAGCGCCGCGAGAATCGCGCCTTTGCGCTCGATGCCCTCCAGCATTTTCATGCGCTCGAGCAGCTCGTTCACCGTCTGCTCGTAGAGCGCGCTTTGCTCGGGCGTGAGCGGGACGTAGGATTTCATTTCGTTTTTGTCCGGCAGATCCAGCTGGATGCTCGGATCTTTTTTCTTGCGGCGCAGCAGGAACGGACCGACGAGCCGCTTCAGCTCCGCCGTCCGGCGCTCGTCGTGATTGCGCTCGATCGGCGTGGCGAACCGCTCCTGGAAGGCGCGCTGCGTCCCGAGATAGCCCGGCGCGATGAAGTCGTAGATCGACCACAGCTCGGCCAGCCGGTTCTCGATCGGCGTGCCGGTGAGCGCGATGCGCTGGCCGGCGGGCAGGCTGCGGACGGCGGCGGACTGCTTGGTCTGCGCGTTCTTGATATTTTGCGCCTCGTCGAGGCAGACCGCGGCCCAAGTGTACGATTGCAGCAGCTCCTGGTCGAGCGACGCCGTAGCGTAGGAGGTCAGCACGACGTCGGAGACGGCGGCCTGCGCCTCGAAGGCGTCCGGCGCCGACAACCGTCCGCCGCCGTAATGCAGGCTGACCGCCAGCGACGGTGCGAACCGGGCGAGCTCCTTCTGCCAGTTGCCCAGCACCGAGGTGGGACAGACGATCAGCGCGGCGCGGCGCCGCTCGGGCGGCGTATCGTGGCGCAGCTGCAGCAGGTAGGCGATGAGCTGCACGGTCTTGCCGAGGCCCATGTCGTCGGCGAGGACTGCGCCGAGCCCGAAGCGCCGCAGCGTGGTGAGCCAGCCGAAGCCCTCGCGCTGATACGTGCGCAGCGTCGCGTGCAAATCTTGCGGCGCTTCGGGCACGGGCCATTCGGAGGGCTTGCCGAGCTGCGCGAAGAAGGCGGCCAGATGCGCGTTCAGCTCGACCTCGAGCTGGACGCGGGCCGCTGATTCTGCCGCGGACGTCTCGGTCTCGCCGCTGTGCCCGCCGTCGCCTGCCGCATCGGCTTCGCCGAGCAGGTGGAGCTGCAGCACGTCCTGGAACGTGAGGCCCTGCGACTTGTCCATGCCCGCCATCATGCGGCGAATCTGCGCGAGCAGCGCAGGATCGAGCGCGATCCATTGGCCGCGATGCCGGACGAGCCGCTGGTTGCGCGCGACGAGCGCGGCGAATTCCTCCTCGCTCAGATCGGCGTCGCCGATGGCGACGCGCCAGTCGAAGTCGACGATCGCGTCGAGCCCGAACAGCGAGTGGCTCTTGCCGCCGGTCTCGCTGGCGATCTTGGCGCGCAGCCGGGGCTTCTTGCGGCTCGCCGCCTCCCACCAGGCCGGCAGCATGACCTGCCAGCCGGCGGCGAGCAGGCGGTCGCTGTCCGCCGACAGGAAGCGCCAGGCCGCTTCGTCGTCGAGCGGCGCGGCGAGCAGATCGCGCGGCGGGCCCGCGAGGCGCTCGGGCGGCAGCACCGCATGCAGCCGCTCCAGCCAGCCGGGGGCGCGCTCGCGGGCTTCGTCCTGCCAGGCGGCCGGCCAGCGCCCAGACACCGTACCGTCCGCGCCGAGCTTGGCCGCGTACACGGCGGTCTCGTCCGCCTTGCTGCGCAGCGCGAGCTGGAGCCGCCACGCGTCCGCCCCTTCGCTCTCCAGGGCCGGCTCCAGCAGCCGCAGCACCGGGCGGAACGGCGCCGTATCCGGGCGCCAGCCGATCGCCTCCAGCCAGCCGCGCTCGTCCATGCCGGACGCGGAGGCGGCGGACTTGTCGAACAGCAGCGGGAAGTCCTGCCGCAGCTCGCTGTAGCCGAGCTCCGTGCCGTAATGCCGCTCCCGCACGGCCATCGAGAAGGCGGCATGCAGCCCCGCCTCGAAGTCCGCGTCCGCCTCGTCCCCGCCGGACGCAGGCAGCTCCTCGTCCCACGTCCAGCGGAGCAGTCCCTGGCGATAGGCGCCCAGATGCGGGATGTACCGGCCGCTCTCGATCCGGTCGGCGAGATCGGGCGCCCGCTCGGTCAGCAGCTTCGCTCCGCCCGTAATTTTCCAATCGACATGCTTGAGCAGTCTGGGCTCCGCGAAGAAGGGGATGACCTGCTCGGCGGGCAGGATGACGACCTCCGCTCTGCGCAGTCCCGGATCGTGCGCTCCCGCCGCCAGCTCTACCTGGGCGACGTCCAGATTCGTCCCGTAGAACGACGGGTCATGCCAGGCGAACAGCTTGTGCTTGAGCAGGACGCCCGGCACGTAGCCGTAGCCGTCCAATACGCCGTATATAAGCGCATCCCCGTGCTCGCTCAGAAGCAAGTCGATGCTGATCGTTTCCCGGTAGGCATTCATGACAGCTTTCCTTTCCGAAGCTCTTCCTGCAAGGCGCGCAGTCTGCTGTGACGAAGCTCGAACAGCTCGTAGAACGTCTCCCAGCGATCCTCGCGCTTCATCTTCTTGTACAGCTTGGCCAGACGCTTGAGCAGCTTGACCGCCGACTTGTAGCCTGCTCTGTTCTTGAGCGCGACATAACGCTCGACCGCCTGATGATAGAAGGGAAGCAGCGTATGCGGCGCATGCTTCTCCAGCGGCGCGAGCTCGGTGGCCCGGTACTCGAGCGGCTCTCTGCCGTACGACAGCTGGATGTCCATCCATTCCTCGTATCTGCCGGCGGCCAGCAGCCTGCTCTCGTACAGCTGTCCGGAGGCGGGCAGCATGCGCTCGAACGTCTCCCACATCAGCGGCTCCGCTTCGGGCAGCCTGGCGACGAGGGCATCCCACAGGCTCGCGTACGCCTCCATATCCCGGGGGCGTCTGCTCGCGATCCAAGGGGCCGCCTCGGTCAGCCAACGGAGCAGCCGGGACCACTGCCCGTCCCGGGCCAGCGAAGCGAGCAGGTCGACGAGCTCGGACGACGAGGCGTCTCTGTTGCGGCCTGCACCCTCGCGCAGCAGGGCCAGCGCGCCATCGTCGTCGGACAGGCTGAACCGCATCCGCAGCGCGGCCGTATTCCAGGCGCCTCTGCTCTGGGGCGGCAGCTCCGGCAGCGCGTCCTCCAGCCTGCGAAGTTCCTCCGCATACAAAGCTTCGCTGCCGATCGACGGCGAGACCCACGTTTCCCACAATCCGCCATAATGCAGCAGATCGTAATCCTGCGTCGGACCCGGCCGCAGCATCGCGGTCCGCAGCGCGTCCGCCGTCTCGAGCAGACGGTCGCGCCAGTGAGGCTCGTCCGCGGCGGCGTCCGGCAGTTCGCGCGCGAGGCAGCCCATCGCGGCTTCATGCAGGTCGGTGATGGCAATATGCGTGAAGTAGCCGAGGTAGGACGACTGGCCGCGCGCGTACATGTTCGGCGGCTCCGCGACATGATGCATCAGGTACAGCAGCGCGTTCAGCTCGTACAGACGCTCGGCCGCCGGCGGCAGCTCTGGCTTGAGCTTGTAAATTAGCCCGAGCGCCTGCTTGGCGTAGTTCGTATTGCGCACCTGATCTGCGATCGGCATCAGGCATCGCTCGAACAACGCCAGCCATTGGGCGACGCTCATCTCGGGAATCCGCACCGCCTCCTGGGCGAGGCGCTGGGCCTCGGCTTTATACCGCGGTGCGGCGGCCGGGACGGAGACGGCTGCCGTTCTGGCGTTCGCCAGCGACTGGACAGACCGGCCCTGATGCTCCGCCCACGCCATGAGCACGGCTGCGATATGCTTGCACGACGAGCCGACGGGACAGTTGCAGTCGCTGTCGCTCGGCTTGCCGGGGTACACGTCGACGACATAGGGGATCGTGCCGTCCACTTCGGCTTCCAGATGCTCCAGATCGTCCGGATTGTCCAGCGTGACCCGGCCTTGCTTGTAGTATTGATAACCGCGCTTGAGCGTGACATCGGTGAACTGCTTGGCGACGCTTCTGAGGAGACGATCCCATGCGGCATCGTTCAGCTTCGTATACGAATCCATCGGTTATGCCCTCATCCTATCTGTTCGCGATCTTCTGTGTACCATTATAGCATTCGGAGTCCGCCGGGCGAGCGCAGAAAACGCAGTCCGGGAGAGATACATAATTCTCCAGAGGGGTAATACATAGTTAGCGGCCATGTTGCAAAGGAAAACGACAGCGATTGTGGGAGGGAGGTAGACAGCCGTATGCTCAGCTTTAAAGCAGCCGCGCCTCTGTATCCTTGGGCCGGCAGACCGTCCGCGTACGATTCGATCGTGCTGCGTACGGGTCAGGACGGCAAGCTCAAGTCGCAGGCGCTGCCCGACGACGATGAATATGCGGACAAGCCCGAACGCAGCTCCGCGCTATGGCGGCTCAGTCTGGACGATGAGCGGACGGTCCGCGAAGAAGCAGACGAAGCGCTGGCCCGTGCGCTCGCCCGTGCGCTGGCGCGTCTCAGCCGCGATCGCAGCGTCCGCAACCGCAGAGCCGCATACCTCGCGCTCATGCGGGACGAGTCGCTCGATGCGATCGGTCCTGCGCTGCAGGCATTACATAAGCTGCCGGGCCTCAACGCCCGTCATCTGTACGAGGAAGCACACTGGATGGCCCGGCACGGCGTACACCGCAACGTCGTCAAGTTCGGCATCGCCCTGCTGAGCCAATACGGCAGCGAGCGGCACAAGGAGCTCGTGTTCACGCTGGGCAAACATGAGGAGTTCACGCTGTATGCGGCTTCGGCCCTCTTGGGCATGGAGCAGGCGAGCGGTGCGCTATGCGAGCTGGCCCGCTATGTGACCGGCTGGGCGCGCATCTATCTCGTCGAGCGGCTCGACCCGGATACGCAGGAGATTCGCGATTGGCTGCTGCGGGACGGATTCCGAAACGAGATCGCGGACGCCTTTTTGGCGTATACATGTGCGCTGAAGGGAGAGCTGCAGGAGGCGCTGGAGGCGGATGCGATCGATCCGAAGCTGTTCGCGGGCGCTTCGGGCATTCTGAGCGCGCTGATTCGGGGCGGACCGGCCGAGGATATCGACGACTACGAGCAGGCCGTGCCGGTCATCGGCGAGTTCCTGCGGCATGCGGAGCGTATGCGGGACGAGCAGGCGGGACGCGACGGCGTCGAGGCGATCGCCGCCTATCTGGAGCAGGACGAGGAGCGCTGGCAAGCGCGCTGCGGGAGCGGCGGTTGGACGCGCGAGCTT
The DNA here is from genome assembly GCF_037963805.1 of Cohnella sp. 56. Taxonomy (NCBI): domain Bacteria; kingdom Bacillati; phylum Bacillota; class Bacilli; order Caryophanales; family Paenibacillaceae; genus Cohnella; species Cohnella sp. 56. Next base: position 214,415 of record NZ_JAZDQE010000001.1, read on the forward strand.
CGGGGTGCGTATCTGGCGCAATGCCGCTGCATCTTGAGCGCTTACGGCGAGTGATGCAGCGTAGCGCCCATTAAACAGAAAAACAGGATGCCGCAACAAGCATCCTGTTTTTCATTATCCAATCATTTTCAAAAATAATATAAAAATATATATGGACAACCATTTGGCAATCGTGGTATATTAATGTGCGTTGAGTTTAAATGATTGTTTAGTTGATTCACGCCTCGCAGTAATGAACGCGTTTCTGCCGCATTCGGCATCTCTCATCTCTCATCTCTCATCTCTTATCCCTACTCTTTCAACTCTCATCTCTTATCTCGAATCTCTCATCGTTGCCGCGCATTTCATCCGCTTCTCTGTCCGTCTCGCACGCGCCCTCTTATTTCGAATGCCATTCATTTATCCCCATTAACCTGCAATCTGCTTCCGCGTTCGATGCCGTCCGACGTGTTTCTTCTATTATATATAGATTGGTCTCCAGACGCAGATTATAAAGTTCTCCCTGCAGATGATAAAATCTTTGCTTTTCTAGAACAGTATCCATGCTACAATAATTCGCAGGAAACAATTGGCATGCAAAAAACGATTGCCATGTATTCACGACAACCCGGCAGCAACCGATATATCAAATATAGCAGCAAATGTTTCTATCACTCCGTCATTACCCTATGTCATACCAGTCTAAACACACGATGGAGGTTTTTTATTTGAAAAAGTTCGGTTTGATGGCATTGGCGCTCGTCCTCGGTCTCGTATTAACGAATGCGTTCACTTCCCGATTCGAGGCGCATGCCGTCAGCTCTACCGTTCAATATAGCGCTCCGCAGAACTTTGCGACCGCGCAAGGCCAGAACCAATGGTACTATCAGAAGCTCTCGGGCACGACCTATACCGACCTTGTCTATAATGCGGCGAACAAGCGCTGGCAAGCTGCGGACGCCGGCTATCCCTGGGTGAACAAGGATGCGATGCACCCGAGCAAAGACTTCGACGCGGCGATCAAGTGGGTATCTCCGGGCAAGGGCACGATCACGATCGGCGGCACTGTCAAGAAGGGCGACAACCAAGGCGACGGCATCCTCGCTACGATCAAGAAGGACAAGTCGAAGCTGTGGAGCGCGGTCGTCACGACGACGGCCGGCGTGACGCCGAGCCTCGACAGCGTTGCGGTAGAAAAGGGCACGGCCGTTTATTTTGAAGTCAACGCCGTAAGCTCGATGAACAACGACCATACGCTCTGGGATCCGGTGATCTCGTTCACAGCGGCAGAAGCTGTGGCGCAGCCCGCCTCGACAACGCAGTCTCAAGCGACGCCGACATCCGATCCGTATGCGCTGTCCGTCGACACCTGCGGAGCGGTGGCGAACGACGGCAAGGACGATTATGCGGCATTCGTAGCCTGCCTCGACAAGGCCAAGACACAAGGCAAGTACGTCTATGTGCCGGCAGGCGAATATCAGCTGAGCAAAATACTGACGATCGACGGCGTCAAGCTGATCGGAGCGGGCAAGACGGCGACGACGCTGATCTCGACCGATCCGGAGAACGGTTCGATCGATCTTAAAGGCAATAGTCCGAAGCTGAGCAACCTGAAGCATGTATATAAGACGACAGTCGCGCGCGGCAACGGCGCCAACGAGAAAAACAGCGTAACCGTACGCGGCGCGACGAACTTCGTCATCGACAACATCTACGTGTACAAGTCCAGCACCGCCGGCATTCTCGTACAAGGCGCATCCAAGGGCGGCACCATCACGAACAACACCGTCGATTCGACCGGTGCGGACGGCATTCATATTACGGACAGCAGCAGCGATATCGTCATTCAGGGCAATACGGTCAAAGCGACGGGCGACGATACGATCGCGGTCGTCAGCTATGCGGCCGACGGTCCGGCCGTTCATGATATCAAGATTTTGGGCAACGACGTCGGTTATCTGTCCCAGGCGCGCGGCATAGCCGTCGTCGGCGGCGCCGACGTGCTGATCGAGGGCAATTCGATCAAGGATACTCAGATGGCCGGCATCTATATCGCCTGCGAGGGGAACTACAACACGGTTAACGTCGACCGCATCACCGTCAACAAAAATACGGTCGATCACACGGGCATCCATGAACCGGAAAATCATCCGAACGTGCTCGTCTATGCCTCTTCCGGCGTTATCGACGAGGTTACGTTTACGGGCAATACGATTAAAAACGCGGCGCACCGGGGCATCGGCGTCTGGGGCGGCGGACAGATCAAGGACGTTTATTTTACCGGAAATACGCTGATCAACACGATCGGGGACAACACGACGTTCAAGACGGGGACGATCCATTTGAGCAACAACAAAGGCTTCTAATGCTAAGAGGAAAAAGTTAATTATTCCAATCGCGAACCGCCAATTCAGGGAAACCTGGGTTGGCTTTTTTATTTCAGCTATGTCCAGGAGAAGGGCCGCCGGCTTTGGCTTGGGCCTTTTTCCCGGGTCTTCTTAACGATTTTTAATGTGCGAGATTGTTTTACCCAGGTGCAATAGGGGTGAAACTCTCATAAGTCCCGCGATTTAAAAAAATGATGCTACTGGAGGCAAGAGGCAGGAATGGAGAGAACCGGAAAAAGAAAGCAGGCGCTATGGTGGTCCGGCGTCGCCGCTGCTGCGGTAATCGCGCTCGTGTGGGTGCTGTGGCGGCAGGGCGCAGACAAAGGCGGGCCCGAAGGCGCGCCGCCCGCTCCTTCGTCCGCGCAGGCTACGGATGCGCTGCCCGCGGAGCCGGCATGGACGATCGAGGGCGGCATCTTGACCTGCCCGGCGGGCGGCGGCGACGGCGAGGACGATCTGGCGCTGCTGAATGCCTGTACGGCCAAGGCCAAGACGGACGGCCTGGAGGTTCAATTGTCTGCGGGGAAATACCGGATCGGCGATATATGGCAGATCGACGGCGTGCGTGTGAAGGGAGCGGGGGCGGACGAGACGGTTATCGTATCCACCGATCCGGAGCGGGGCTCGATCGATATCAAGGGCCAGGGCGCGTCGCTCGGCGATCTGGAGCATGTCTATGACCGCACCGTCCAACGCGGGGACGGCGCAAACGTAAAAAACAGCATTACCGTCAGCGGAGCGTCGGGCTTCAAAATCGAAAATGTGCATATCGACAAGTCGAGCACGGCCGGCATTCTCGTCGAGGAAGCGTCCAAGGATGGCCTCATCGCTAACAATACGATTCAGGACACGGGTGCCGACGGCATTCATATTACGGACGGCAGCACCCGAATCCGCGTCGAGAACAACAAGATATCGGGGACGGGAGACGATGCGATCGCGGTCGTCAGCTATCTGAAGGACGGCGCGGTGACGAATGACGTGACGATCGTCGGCAACGATGTTGGCTATGACTCCAAGGCGCGGGGCATCTCGGTCGTCGGCGGCGAGAATATCACGATCGAAAGCAACCGGATCCAGCGCACGGAAATGGCCGGCATCTACATCTCGGTCGAAAAGGAATGGGAGACGGCCGATACGAAAAACATCACGGTCGAGAAAAATACAATCGAGCACACGGGCATGCGCAAGAGCAGCGATCACCCGAACATCCTGGTGTACGCCTCGCACGGCAAGCTGGACGATATCCGATTCGAGGAGAACACGATCAAAAATGCCGTGAACGACGGAATCGGCGTATGGGGCGATGGCGAGCTGGGCAATATTTATTTCTCGAACAACGTGCTCAGCGATTCTAGCAGATCGCCTACCAACTTCAAGGGAGGCAAGATTCACCTCGCCGGCAACGAAGGATTTTAGCATTTTAATAATTTGTCGCATTGAAGCGCGCCGTTGCGATAACGGCGCGCTTTTTGCGTTTTGAGAAAAATGAGAAAAGCCTTATGAAAGCGATGCCACTATTTGCTAGTTTGTTTCAGATTCGAAGCCAAATGTTTAAAGTGGGGACAAGAATGGGAGAGACGGAGCGGGCATGGGCAGACAAGGGGCGCAACTTACATAACACGACGCATCGCTAGGCGCTCTCTTGGGACCGTCAGGGCCGTCCTCATCTCTCATTCGAGGTTTGCGAGTCGACTGTTAAAACAATGACGATTGACATAGATGAGCAAGCCGGCAGGCAGGGTGAAAGGCACAAAAAACAACCGAAGCGGAGGCTAACGAGAATGGAACTGCAGCACTATCTGAAGGTCGTCAAGCGATATTGGTGGATACCTGCCTTGCTGATAGTCATCGCCGTCACGGCTGCATACGTCTACTCCAATCAGTACACGAAGCCTGTCTATCAAGCGACCACGGACCTGATCGTCAACAAGACGGAATCGACGGTCGCAGGCCAGCAGGTCATCGACCAGAACTCTATTAACACGAATCTCATGCTCATCAACACATACAAGCAGATCATCAAGTCTCCATCGATCATGAAGCGCGTCGCAGACGAGCATCCGGAGCTTGGGCTGACGGCCTCCCAGATTCACGACAAAGTCGCCGTCAACACGATGAAGGATGCCCAGATTATCACGCTGGTGGCTCAGGCCGACACATATGCCTCGGCCGTACAGATCGTCGAAGGCGTATCGAGCGCCTTCCGCGGCAGCGTCACCTCGCTCATGAAGCTGAACAACATCACTGTGCTCACCGAGCCGGATCCGCTCGCCGTACCGGGCCCCATCAACAGCAACCATAACGTCCTTTATATTTTCAGCTTCCTGCTCGCGGCGCTTCTGGGCCTCGGCATCGCCTTCCTGGTCGACTACCTGGACGACAAAGTCAGAAGCGAGGACGACCTTGAGCGCGAGCTCGGGATCACGATGCTCGCCGCCATCGGCAAGATCAAGCAAAAGGATCTCGCGCAGGGACGCAATCGTACGGCGGTACCCTTCTCCAGAGAAGCGGCCGTACGGGGCAAGCAGGAGCTAAGACCTGTCAAGGAGCCGCGTTAAGCGTATCGCAACATGAAGGAGGCTTGACTGGAACATCATGACGCTACGGAACATCCTCATTTATCGCGACTGTCTCTTGGCGCCGTCAGAGACTTTCATCCGCTCCCAGGCTGAGGGGATGAGCAAGTATCTGGCTCATTATGCCGGCTCGAAGCGAAGAGAGGGCACCCAGTTGGAGCCGGCGCGGGTGACCGTGCTGAACGACGGCGGCCCGGGCGGGAGGGTGCGCGAGCTGCTATTCAAGGCAGTCGGCCTCGGCTTCCCGATAACCGAACGGTTCAAGCAGATGAACTTCCGCCTGCTGCACGCGCACTTCGGCCCGGATGGCGTGATGGCGCTGCCGCTCGCCAGAAGGCTGCGCATCCCGCTTGTCGTCACTTTTCACGGCTACGACGCGACGATCAAGGAAGCCTACGCGCGCAAATCGTACTATACGCACCGCAACTATATCCGCAAGCGCGCTCTGCTGCAGCGGGAAGGCGCCTTGTTCATCGCCGTATCCGACTTCATCCGCGGCAAGCTGATTGAACAGGGCTTCAATCCCGACAAGATCATCCGTCACTATATCGGGGTCGATACGGCGCTGTTCAAGCCCGATCCGGAAGTGCCCAGAGAAAATATCGTCCTGTTCGTAAGCCGCCTGGTCGAGGTGAAGGGCGCCGCCTACTTGATCCGGGCAATGAGCGAGATTCAGCGCGAACTGCCGGATGCCGAGCTCGTCCTCATCGGCGACGGGCCGCAAAGAGCGGAGCTTGAAGCGATGGCCGCCAGCATGCTGACCAAGTACAGATTCCTCGGGACGCAGCCGCCGGCGGTCGTCCAAGCGTGGATGAACCGCGCGCGCGTATTCTCCGTCCCGAGCGTACCGCTGGAGAACGGAGCGGAGGAAGCCTTCGGCATCTCCTTCCTCGAAGCGGCCTCGATGCAGCTGCCGGTCGCGAGCTTCAGAACCGGCGGCATCCCGGAGGCCGTGAGCGACGGCGAGACCGGATTGCTGTCCGAGCCGCGGGATGCGCGGGCGCTGGCAGCGGATATCCGCCTGCTGCTGACGGACGAGCCGCTCTGGCAGCGCATGAGCATGCGGGGCCGGGAGCGGGCGTGCGAGTCGTTCGACCTGATCGAGCAGACCAGGGAGCTCGAGCGCATCTACCATGCCGTGCTGGCAGGCGATACGAGGCAGGAGACCAGCTATAAGCTGATGCCGAGCCCGATGGACGCATGAACGCCGGCAGCCGCCTTTAATTGAACATTCGAACCCTATCAAAACTCGGACAGGCAGGGATCTCACATGACCAGAGAAACAAGCAAGCACCGCCACATCGCCAAGGCCCAGCCCGGCTCTACGGTGTCGGAATCTTACAAGAAGCTGCGGACGAATATCCGCTTTTCGGTAATGGGACAAGCCGTCAACGTCATTCTCGTCGCCTCGGCGGTCACCGGAGAGGGACGTACGACGACCGCGATCAATCTGGCAATCAGCTACGCACAGGAAAATAAAAGCGTGCTGCTGCTGGATGCCGATCTGCGGCGGCCGGCGGTTGCCCAAGCGTTTTTCCGTACGAGCCGCGCGGGTCTCAGCGACATTCTGATCGGCCAGGGCAAGCTCCAGGATGCGCTGCAGCAGACGGACATCGCCAATCTGTTCGTGCTCCCCGCAGGCACGGTGCCGGCCAATCCGTCAGAGCTGCTCGGCTCCGCCGCGATGCTGGAGCTGCTGGAATCGCTCAAGTCCCAGTTCGACGTCATCATCATCGATTCGCCGCCCGCTTCGTCGTTCGCCGACGCACAGATCGTCGGCGCCATGTCCGACGGCGTCGTGCTCGTCGCCCGCTCGGGCAAGGTTACCAAGGAAGCCGTCCGACGCACGCGCCTCGGCCTGGAGCATGTAGGGGCCCGCATTCTCGGCGCCGTCCTGAACAACAGCAGCCGGGGCCGCGTCGAGTCCAGCTATGCCAACTATTACGGTTACGGAGGAGATTACACATGAGTCTAGTCGGCAACGAGCTCGAGATCGCCAGCCGCGCACCAGCCACGACGTCCGCCAAGCCTATCGTCAAACCTACTGTCAAGACAAGCGGGACATCCTACCTGTTCAGCAGCGCCAAGCGAGTGATCGATTTGCTCGGATCGGGCATCGGACTGATTGTCCTGTTCCCGGTATTTGCCGTCATCGCGCTCCTCATCAAGCTCGAAGATCCGAAGGGACCCGTCTTCTTCAAGCAGCACCGGATCGGCAAGGGCGCCAGCCTGTTCAACATCTACAAGTTCCGCTCCATGAACACGAACTCCGAGCAGCTGCTCCGCGAGGACAAGGAGCTCTATGCCAAGTATGTCGCCAGCAACTACAAGCTCGAGGCGCACGAGGACCCGCGCATTACGCGGATCGGACGGTTCCTGCGCAAGACAAGCCTCGACGAGCTGCCGCAGCTGTTCAACGTGCTGAAGGGCGAGATGAGTCTCGTCGGACCGCGCCCCGTCGTCGCCCAGGAGCTCAAGGAATACCGCGACAAGAAGCGCGAATTCCTGTCGGTCAAGCCCGGCATCACCGGCTACTGGCAGGTCAGCGGACGCAGCGACGTCGGCTACCCGGAGCGCGTCGATCTGGAACTTTACTATGTCTATCACAAATCGCTCGCGCTCGACATCAAGATTTTGCTGGCAACGGTGCGAAGCGTGCTGCTCAAGAAGGGCGCCTACTAAAAATCAGCCAGATGCACCGTGCGTAGACAGGAGGAGAATAGCCGGATGAAGGTTGCGATCGTTCACGAATGGCTGACGACGTATGCGGGTTCGGAGAAGGTCGTCGAGCAGATGCTCGAGGTGTACCCGGAAGCCGACATTTTTACGATGGTCGATTTCCTGCCGGAGAAGGATCGGGGGTTCCTCAAGGGCCGCAAGGTCCGAACCTCTTTTCTCCAGAACATGCCGTTCGCCAAAAAGAAATACAGGCAATATCTGCCGCTCATGCCGCTCGCCATCGAGCAATTCGACTTGTCGTCCTACGACCTCATTCTATCGAGCTCGCATGCCGTCGCGAAGGGCGTCATCACGGGGCCCAATCAGCTTCATATCTCCTACGTTCATTCGCCGATCCGCTACGCCTGGGACATGCAGCATCAGTACCTGAAGGAATCCGGCCTGCAGCGCGGCCTGAAGGGCGCCTTCGCCAAGTACATGCTCAGCCGCATCCGCATGTGGGATTATCGCACCGCCAACGGCGTGGACTTCTTTATCGCCAACTCCGATTTTATCGCCAGCCGCATATGGAAGGTCTACCGCAGAGAGTCCAGCGTCATCTATCCCCCGGTTAACGTGAACGCCTTCGCCTATCGCGAAGACAAGGAAGACTTCTACCTGACCGCCTCGCGCATGGTTCCCTACAAGAAGATGGACATGATCGCCGAAGCGTTCGCGGGCATGCCGGACAAGAGGCTGGTCGTCATCGGCGACGGTCCCGAGATGGACAAGGTCAAGGCCCATGCGGCCAAGGCGCCCAACATCACGGTGCTCGGCTACCAGCCTGACGCGGTGCTGATCGACCACATGCAGCGCGCCAAGGCGTTCGTATTCGCGGCCGAGGAGGACTTCGGCATCACGCCGGTCGAGGCGCAGGCATGCGGCACGCCCGTCATCGCCTACGGCAGAGGCGGCTCGCTCGAGACGGTGCGCGGACTCGGCGTCCAGCAGCCGACGGGCGTGTTCTTCCAGGAGCAGACGGCGTCCAGTCTCGCCGAGGCGGTCAGACGCTTCGAGACGGAGGGCGGCGCGATCCAGGCGGCGAACTGCCGCAAGAACGCGGTGCGGTTCTCGCCGGAGGCGTTCCGCAAGAAGCTGCTGCAGCATGTAGACAACAAGCTGCGCCAGAATACGCGCCAGACCGGCAGCGGCGGCGTGCAGGCGGTTCTGTAAGGGTGTGTAAAGACGTAGACGAACGCATAGGAGGATATAGACAACTATGAAATTGACCTTCATCGGCACCGGGTACGTCGGACTGGTATCCGGCGTCTGCTTCTCGGAGATCGGCAACGACGTCACCTGCCTCGACAAGGATCTGGCGAAGATCGGGCGGCTGAACGGAGGAGAGGTCCCGATCTACGAGCCGGGCCTGCAGGAGCTGATCGCCAAAAACAAAGCGCTCGGCCGCCTGCGCTTCACCGGCGACCTGTCGTCCTCCATCCGGAGCGCGGAGGCGATCTTCATCTGCGTCGGCACCCCGTCGCTGCCGAGCGGAGAAGCCAACCTCGCGTTCATCGAGCAGGCCGCCCGGGACATCGCGCTGGAGATGAACGGCTACAAGATCATCGCGACCAAGAGCACGGTGCCGGTCGGCACGAACGACAAGATCAGGCAGATCGTCGCGCAGCTGACGCAGCATCCGTTCGACGTCGTCTCGATTCCCGAGTTCCTGCGCGAAGGCTCGGCGATCGCGGATACGCTGCACCCGGACCGCATCATCATCGGCTCGGACAGCCCCGACGCCGCGGCCAAGCTCGCCGAGCTGCACCGGCCGCTGACCGAGCGGATCATGCTGACCGACGTGCGCAGCGCGGAGATGATCAAGTACGCGTCCAACGCCTTCCTCGCGACCAAGATCTCGTTCATCAACGAGATTGCCAACATCTGCGAGAAGGTCGGCGCAGACGTCACGGACGTGGCGAAGGGCATGGGGCACGACCGGCGCATCGGGCCGTCGTTCCTGCAGGCCGGCATCGGCTACGGCGGGTCCTGCTTCCCCAAGGACACGAACGCGCTCATCCAGATCGCCGGCAACGTGGACTACGAGTTCAAGCTGCTGAAGTCGGTCGTCGAGGTGAACCAGGGCCAGCGGTTCAATATTATGACGAAGCTGCGGCACAGTCTCGGCGAGCTCGGCGGCAAGCGGATCGGTATCTGGGGGCTGGCGTTCAAGCCGGACACCGACGACGTGCGCGAGTCGCCGGCGCTGGACATCATCGGCGCGCTGCTGGCCGAAGGCGCCGAGGTGCAGGCCTACGATCCGGTGGCGACCGCGAACTTCCGCGCCATCTTCGGCCAGGCGGACGAGGTCCGCTGGTGCGAGGACGCGCTCGATGCCGCGCGCTCTGCCGACGCGCTCTGCCTACTGACCGATTGGCCGGCGTTCAAGGCGCTCGCGCTGCCGGAGGTGCAGGCGGTCATGCGGCAGAATGTGCTGATCGACGGCCGCAATGTGTATACGAGCGAGCAGGTGAACGAAGCGGAGCTGCGCTACTACTCCGTAGGCCGCCCGCACGTAGGCGGACTGTCCCCATCCGCATCGGAGCCTGTCGCCGGCTATGAACGGTGATCGGCGCGCTGCCGAAGCGCAATCAAGACGAGGGAGTGCCCGAGCTATGAGAAAGAACGCATCGGTCTGGTGGATGAACCCGACCGTCCTGTTCGCCATCGTGATGGGAATCGTCATCACCGGCGCTTATATGATCCCGGGGGAGAACTACCGCATGTTCTACCGGGTGGACAAGTTCATCGACAGCGGCAACATCTGGCTGGCGGTCTATCCGGCCGCCGCCTTTGTCCTGGGCGGGCTGCTGGCGGGGTTGCTGAACAAGGGCGTGAAGCCCGCCTCCGTCCTGCCGGAGGCGATCCGGAAGCGGGAGAGCTTCATCAAGTTCGCCGTCTTCGCGCTGTTCGCCATGACGGTGTTCGGCTACGCCGTCTACCTGCTGATCATGGTGCGCAGCGGGTTTACACTCTCGCTGTTCCTGTCCGTGCTCAAGGGAGAACCCGGCGTCATCTATTCGATCAAGCAGAACTTCGACAAGATTACGGGCGTCACTTCGTTCACCAACTTCGGCATCGCCTTTACGATTCTGGCAACCTACTATCAATGCCTCACGGGGAAAAAGACGTTCCTGCCGGCCATGGCGGTCGTGTTCCTGCTCACGCTGATGCGCTCGATCTTCTTTTCGGAGCGTCTCGCTCTGATGGAGATCGTCGTGCCGGCCGCGGTCATCTGGATCTCGATGCGCCTCAAGCAGGGCAAGCGGGTGCCGCTCGTGCGGCTGTACCCGGTCATCGGCATCGTTTTCGTCATCGGATTTTTCGGCGTCAGCGAATATTTCCGTTCCTGGCTCAGCTATTACGTGCATATTTATCCTTCATTTTGGGAGTTCGTAGTCACCCGCTTTTTCGGCTACTACGTCACTGCGCTCAATACCGGCACGCTGTACATACGTGAGCTCGGCTTTCCTGCGAATCCTTTTCCCTACTATACATGGGATTGGCTGTGGAAGATATCGCCGGGCGGCGACGCTTATGCCGAAGCTCATGGCGCACGCCCGATGAATCTGCTGAACAACATTTTGGAAACGATGGGCAATCCGGAGTTCAACAATCCGTCCGGTCTCATGCTGCCCTATCACGATTACGGCTTCGCGGGCGCGCTCGTCTACATGGCGCTGCTCGGCTATGCCAGCGGGGTGCTGTACACGCATTTCCGCAACAATCATACGTTCGGCATGCTGCTGTACCCGATCTGGATCGTGGGCATTCTGGAGTTTCCGCGGTATTTGTACTTCACGAGCGGTCGCTTCTTCCCGTGCTGGGTCGCGCTGCTCCTGTTCACGCTGATTGTTCATTATAATCGTCGCAAAGTGAAGAGCTGGCGACTGTCGGGGGTGAACGAGGCATGACGCGTCGCAAAGTGTATATTAACGGCCGCTTCCTCACCCAGCGCATCACGGGTGTGCAGCGCTACGCGCTCGAGCTGCTGCGTGCGCTCGACCAGCTGGCGGGCAGCCGGGATCCGTCCGTCGCCGCCTGCGAATTCATCGTGCTGGCGCCGCAGGGAGAACTGCAGGATGCGGGCTTGCGCCATATCGAGACGAGGCAGGCCGGCCGCGGCTCCGGCCATGCTTGGGAGCAGCTGAGCCTGCCGTTCCTGTCCGCGGACGGCTTCCTGCTCAGCCTGTGCAACACCGGACCGCTGGCGAAACGCGGCCAGGCCGTCACGATCCACGACGCGGCCGTGTATGCGGCGCCGGACACGTATTCCTTCGCTTTTCGCACATGGTACAAGGTGCTGCTGCGCGGGCTCGGCATGAATGCCAGGCAGATTCTCACCTGCTCCGCCTTCTCCGAGGATCAGCTGAAGCGGCACTTCGGCATTCGGCCGGCCAAGATCAGCACCATCTACCACGGCAAAGAGCATATGCTGCGCACGGCACCGGACAGGACGGTATTCGAGCGTCACAAGCTGGACAGGCCTTATGTGCTGGCCGTCAGCAGCATGAGCCCGAACAAAAACTTCGCCTCGGTCGCGGAGGCGATCCGGCTGCTGGGCGACGTCGACTTCGATATCGTCATCGCGGGCGGCAGCAGCAGCATCTTCAAGCCTGCGGGCGCAGCGCTCGGCGGGGAAGTCAGGCAGCTCGGCTACGTGACGGACGAGGAGCTGCGGGCGCTGTACGACAGCGCCTCCTGCTTCGTCTTCCCGTCCTTCTACGAGGGCTTCGGCTTCCCGGCGCTTGAGGCGATGGCCTGCGGCTGTCCTGTCGTCGCGTCGCGGGCGGCCTCGATTCCCGAGGTATGCCAGGATGCCGCGCTCTACTGCGATCCGCACAGTCCCGCCGATATCGCGGACAAGATCCGGCAGGTCATGTCGGACGGCGAGCTGAGGGAGGGCATGCGCCGGCGGGGCATCGCCCGCGCGGACAGCTTCTCCTGGGAGCGATGCGCCAGAGAGACGATGGACGCGGTGCGGCCGCATCTGAATCGGGGAGCGGAGGCCTACGTCGCGGAGGGAGAGGGGAGCTGGAGCCGATGAACATCGTATTCGCGAGCCATACGTATATGGGCGGGCCGTTCGTCGTCGGCTCGCACCATCTCGCCAGGGAGATGAAGCGGCTTGGGCATCGCGTGCTCCATATGAGCACGCCGCTCAGTCCGATGCATCTGCTCAAGTACAAGGACCGCGACATCCGCGAGCGCATCCGGATCTACCGCGGCGAGCGCGAGGCGGGTCCGGAGCAGGCGGTCAACAGCGTGCCGATGTCGCTGCTGCCGTGGGAGCTGGCCGGTCCGATCTACGCCCGCACGGGCAAGAACTGGACGCTGCCGCGCATGAAGCGGCTGCTCCGTTCGCAGCAGATGGAGCGCGTCGATCTGCTGCTCATCGACCAGCCGCGCTTCGCGGGGCTGGACAAGGTCGTGAAGCCGGCCGTCACCGTATACAGGCCAACCGATCTGTACGCCCAGATGACGGGCGACAGCTCGATCGCGGCGGCGGAGGCGGCCATCATGGCGAGCGCGCACGGGCTCGTCTCCACGTCGGAGCCGGTGCTCGGCGCGCTGCAGCCGTACAACCCCGCGCTGCCGAGCCTGCTGCTCGAGAACGGCGTCGAGTTCGCCCACTTCGCGGCGGGCGGCGAGGAGCCCGAGGATATGCGGGCGATCCCGGGGCCCCGCGCCGTCTACGTCGGCGCGCTCGACGAGCGGCTCGACCTGGACGCGCTGCGCCGGCTCGCGGATGCGTGGCCAGAGCTCGGCCTCGTCATCATCGGGCCGCCGAGCGAAGCGGCCGCCGCCGCGCTCGGCGGCCGGCCGAACGTCCATCTGCTCGGCCCGAAGCCGTACAAGGACGTGCCGCGGTACCTCCATCACGCCGACGTCGCGCTGCTGCCGCTCAGCGATCATGCGGCCAACCGGGGCCGCAGCCCGATGAAGCTGTACGAGTACGCGGCTGCAGGGCTGCCGGTCGTCGTGACCGAGACGCCCGAGCTGCTCCGGCGCGAGGAGCCGTTCCTGTACTTCTACCGGCAGGCGGGCGAATTCCCGGCGCAGGTGCGGGCGGCGATCGCCGCCCGGCACGGGCGCGAGCGCATCCGTGCCATGGCCGAGCGCCATGCCTGGGATGCCAAGGCCGCGGCGCTGCTCGAATTCGCGGCAGGCTTGCGCCGGGCAGTTCTAACCGAAGGAAGGAAGTGACACCATGACCTCGCTCAAAAAAAAGGGCATTGACGCAGCCAAATGGTCCACGCTGGCGACAGTCGTCTCGATCGTCGTGCAACTTCTCCAGCTCATCTCCGTCTCCCATCTGCTCACGCCGACCGACTACGGCCTGATGGGCATGGTCATGGTAATCGTCGCCGCCGCCGTCAATCTGTCCGACATGGGCATCTCCAACGCGATTATTCACCGCCAGGACGTCACCAGGGATCACCTCTCGAGCCTCTACATATTGAATCTGGCGACGAGCTTCGTCATCAGCCTGGCCATCTTCCTGTCCGCACCGCTTGTGGCGGCCTTCTACGATGAGCCCGAGCTCGTGAATCCGGTCCGGTGGATGTCGCTGCTATGTCTCGTTCCGGCTTTTGGCCAGCAATTCGAGGTGCTGTCGCGCAAGGAGCTCAAGTTCGACGTGATCTCCAAGATTCAGATCGCCGCCTATGTCGGGGGCTTCGTCATCGCCCTCGGCGGCGCTTATCTCGGCTATGGCGTGTACGCGCTGGTCGGCTCCTACCTGGGCAACGCATTGATCCGTTCGGCCGGCCTTGCGATTATGGGCTGGCGCAGATGGACGCCGACCGTTCACTTCGCGCGCGACGATCTCAAGGGCTATCTCAGCTTCGGCGTCTACCAGATGTCCTCGAACCTGCTCCAGTCCTTCATTTCGAACGTGGACTATTTGATTCTGGGCCGCATGTACGGCGCGCAGACGCTCGGCTATTACACATTTGCCTATCAGCTGTGCATCATGCCGGTCCAGAAGCTGACGCCGCTCATCAACTCGGTCACGCTGCCGATATTCGCCAAGATTCAGGACGACCTGACGCAGCTGCGCAGAGGTTATATCAAGATCGTCGAGGGCATCAGCTATCTGAGTGCGCCGATCTATCTGGGCCTGCTCGTCACGGCGCCGCTGCTCGTCACGTTCGCCTTCGGCGAGAAGTGGCTGCCGAGCGTACCGCTCATCCAGATCTTGTGCGTCATGTTCCTGCTGCGCTCCATGGTTGTGGCCGTGCTGCCGCTCTTGCAATCCAAAGGACGGATGAATCTGTATTTCCGCTATACGCTGCTCTGCATCGCCATTCAGGTGCCCGGCCTGCTCATCGGCGCTTACGCCGGCGGCATGAAGGGGCTGTGTATCGCCTTTGTGATCGTTCAGCTCGTTATATTCTGCGTCCAGTACAGCTATGCCGTCCGGCGCGTACTGGGGCCGAGTCTGGCCCCGCTGCTCCGAGGTATTGCGCCAGGAATGCTGTGCGGCCTGGTCATGGTCGTCGGGGTGCTTGCCTTCGATTGGCTGTCCCTGACGCTGTTTGAGCTGAATACGGGCTTTATCCTGCAGGTCATCTGCGGTGCGCTGCTCTACTTCGCGGTCATATTCTATTTCAATCGCAATCTGATTCACGCGGTACGCGATAAGGTATATAGGAGACATAAGTCCGTGAAGCCGGGGTGAAGCCCAGCCGGCTCCCCCCTTGACGCCATAATCCCCGTCATCCCCGCAGTTCCGTCGTCCTGTCTCGCGCTCGCCGCTCAGCCAGTATTCACAGCAGATAGGAGGGTTCAACCAGAATGAACACAGTCAAAAAAGCGATCATCCCCGCCGCGGGCCTCGGCACGAGGTTCTTGCCCGCGACGAAGGCGATGCCCAAAGAGATGCTCCCGATCGTCGACAAGCCGACGATCCAATACATCGTCGAAGAGGCGATCTGCTCCGGCATCGAGGACATCATCATCGTCACGGGACGCAGCAAGCGGTCGATCGAGGATCACTTCGACAAAAATCACGAGCTTGAGGCCGATCTCGAATGCAAGCAAAAAAACGAGCTGCTGGAAATCGTGCGGGGCGTGACCAATCTGGTCGAGATCCATTGCGTCCGGCAAAAAGAGCCGCTCGGCCTCGGACATGCCATCTGGTGCGCCCGCAAGTTCATAAATAACGAACCGTTCGCCGTATTGCTCGGCGATATGATCATCGAGAGCGAAGTGCCGTGCCTGAAGCAGATGATCGACGTCTACGAGGAGCGGCAGGGCAGTATTATAGCTGTAGAGGAAGTGCCGTGGGAGAGCGTCTCCAGCTACGGCGTCATCCAGGGCGACATGATCAGCAAGAAGCTGAACCGGATCACGAACCTGGTGGAAAAGCCGAAGATCAACCCGCCGTCCAATCTGGCGATGATCGGGCGCTACATTCTGGATCCGGAAATTATGGACATTCTCGAGCATCAACAGCCGGGCGTGGGCGGGGAGATCCAGCTGACGGATGCGATGAAGCAGCTGGCTTCGCAGAAAAGCATGTACAGCTACAGCTACGAAGGCAAGCTGTACGACGTCGGCAGCAAGCTGGGCTTCCTGAAGGCGAACATCGACTTCGCCCTGAAGCGCGATGAGCTCGGCTCGGGCCTGTGGGATCATCTGCACGAGCTGACCGGGGCCGGTGCCACGGCCGAGCGCGTGCGCGGAGAGCTGAGAATCGGTTGAGCACAGGCGCCGGCGCGATATTCGCCGCGTGAGCAGCGGCGCCGTCGGATGCAACCGTCGGTTGCAACAGAAAGAGAAAAAGATCTGGAGGGAATAAAACAATGAAATTGGTACTGCTGTCCGGGGGTTCCGGCAAACGACTGTGGCCGCTGTCCAACGATGCGAGGTCCAAGCAATTCCTCAAGGTGCTCGAAAACGAAAATAAGGAAATGGAATCGATGGTGCAGCGGGTATGGGGCCAGATCTGCGCGGTAGGCCTCGACCAATCGACCGTCATCGCGACGGGCAAGCAGCAGCTCGACATCCTGCAAAGCCAGCTCGGCCAGGTGCCGATCATCGTCGAGCCGGAGCGTCGGGACACGTTCCCGGCGATCGCGCTGGCGGCGGCCTACCTGTACTCGCTGAAGCAGGTCGACCTGAACGAGACCGTGTGCATCCTGCCCGTCGATCCGTATGTCGAAGACCGGTTCTTCGAGCGAATCTGCGATCTGGAGGATGTGCTGAACCGGACGGATGCGAAGATCGCACTCATGGGCGTGACGCCGACGATCCCGTCCTCGAAGTATGGCTACATCGTGCCCGAGCAAGGGAGCGGGGACGACTCGCACAGCCGCGTCGCGCGCTTCACGGAGAAGCCGACGGAGGAGAAGGCCAAGGCGCTCATCGCCGACGGCGCGCTGTGGAACTGCGGCGTATTCGCCTTCAAGCTCGGCTATCTGATCGGCCTGCTGCTCGAGCGGGGCGTGCCGATCCGCTACGAGGACCTGCAGCAGGACTACGGCAAGCTCGCCAAGATCAGCTTCGACTATGAGGTCGTCGAGAAGGAATCGGACATCGTCGTCATTCCGTACGACGGCTACTGGAAGGACCTCGGCACCTGGAACACGCTCACGGACAACATGGGCGCGAGCGTGATCGGCAACGGCATTCTGAGCGAGGACAGCAACAATACGCATCTGGTCAACGAGCTCGACATTCCCGTCACGATCATCGGCATTCACAACGCGATCGTCGCGGTCAGTCCGGACGGTATCCTCGTCTCCGACAAAAACGCGAGCCCGCGGATCAAGGACATGGTCGTGCCGAACCAGCGTCCGATGTACGAGGAGCGGACGTGGGGCTGGTACCGCGTGCTGGATTACTCCAAGAGCAGGGATTCGGAGGTGCTGACCAAGCGCGTCTGCCTGAAGGCCGGCAAGCATCTCAGCTACCACTACCATACGGAGCGCACGGATACGCTGACGATCGTCTCGGGAGAGGGCGAACTCGTGCTGAACGAGGAGCTGTACATCCTGAAGCCGGGAGACGTGTTCCGCATCCCCGCCGGCTCCTATCACGGGCTGCGGGCGGCGACGGACATGGAATTCATCGAGATCCAGCAGGGCGATTCGGTGAAGGAAGAGGATGAGATCGATCTGTACGGCACCTGGGAGGAGATGGAGTTCCATTGTCTGTCAAGAGGCATTCCTTCGTAAAAAAATCGCTCATCGTCGCAGCTGCGGCCGTCCTGCTCCTCGTCATCGGAACAGGCGGCTATGCCTGGTATATCTATCATGATGCGAAGGAGACGCTCAGCTCCATCTATCAGCCGATCGCTCCGGCCCCAGAAGGGGGCGGAGCGCAGGCGGTCGGAGTGGGGGCCTCAGGCGGCGGGAACGAGTCTGCGGGCGCCGACAACGGGTCTGCAGCAGGCGGCACCGTGCAGCTGGCGGCTTCAGGCGGTGCGCTGCCCGCCGCCGGCACAGGTCCGCACGCCGTCGATCTGAACGACGGCGATCCGTTCACCGTCCTGCTGCTCGGCGTCGACGAGCGCGCGGGCGACACGGGACGCTCGGACACGATCATGGTCGTCGCCGTCAACCCGGCCAAGCACTCCGCTCTCCTGTACAATATTCCCCGCGACACCCGCACCGAGATTGTCGGCAAGGGCAAGCTCGACAAGATCAACCATGCCTACGCCTTCGGCGGCGTCGACATGTCGATCCGTACCGTCGAGCGGTTCATGGACGTCCCCATCGACTATTACGTCAAGGTGAATATGGAGGGCTTCGCACGGATCATCGACATTCTCGGCGGCGTCTCGGTGGACAACCCGTTCGGCTTCACGATCGACGGCGTCACCTACCCGGAGGGCCGGCTCGACCTGGACGGTGAGAATGCGCTGCTGTACTCGCGCATGCGCTACGACGATCCCAAGGGCGACATCGGCCGGATCGAGCGGCAGCAGGGCGTGCTCGCCGAGCTGATCGACAAGGCGAAGCGGTTCACGACCGTGGCCAAGCTGCCGGACATCTTCGACCAGATCCGTGCCAACGCCAAGACGAATCTGACGGTCGACGACATGAAGGCGCTGTTCAACAACTACCGCAAGAAGATCGAAGTCGTAAACAAAGACCAGGT
The DNA here is from genome assembly GCF_037963805.1 of Cohnella sp. 56. Taxonomy (NCBI): domain Bacteria; kingdom Bacillati; phylum Bacillota; class Bacilli; order Caryophanales; family Paenibacillaceae; genus Cohnella; species Cohnella sp. 56. Next base: position 233,187 of record NZ_JAZDQE010000001.1, read on the forward strand.
AGCAGGCGGCGGCGAACGCATCGGCGGCATCTACTACTATCAGGTCAGCGAGAGCGAGCGGCAGCGCATGCACGACCAGTTCGTCCGTCAGCTGGACGCGAACGGCGTGTAGAGCGCGCGAGGCCCGTCCGGGCGTATGGCCGCGAGGCCGCGCGCCCGGACGGGCCTCTTCATGTGCTGTCGGGGAGGCAGCGCATCTGCGCCGCAGCCTCTTGGGCGGGCACATAATTTTGAACGGGAGCGGGAGGGACAAGCCGGATGGCTGTTAATTTGTTTTTTGTGCCGCATCAAGACGACGAGGCGCTGACGTTCGGCGCGGGCATTCGCAACCATCTTGACGTGGGCGACGAATGCCATGTCATCTTGTATACGGACGGGCGCTCCTCCGGCGTGAGGAGGCAGCTCAACGGCGAGGACAGGAGTGCGCTCACACGGCGCTACTACGATCCTTCGGCCGAAGGCTACGGCTATCTTGAGGAGACGGATATCGTGCGGCTGCGCAACGATGAATTCCGCCGTTCTTGCCTGGCGCTCGGCGTGCCCGACAGTCACATCCACTTCGCGGACGGACAGATGCGCGACGGAGCGACGAGCGTGGAGGGGTGCGAAGACGTGCTGCGCGAGTACATGCGCAGATATCCGGGCGCCCGGGTCAAGACATTTACCGATCTGGGCGGCAATCATGCCGATCACGCGAATATGGGGCGCGCGGCGCGCAAGCTGGCGCGGGCTGGAGCGATTGCAGATTTGCGTCTCTATGTCGAGCCGTACAATCGCCGCAACGCCAAGCAGGAAGTCCGCAGGCTTGAACTGCTCGTCGAGCGTTCGGAGCAGCAGGCGCATCGGGTGGTAGCCTCCCTGCAGGAGTACAAGCGTTGGGACCCTGTCCGCGGACAGCTCGCCATCGGCTATCATTCGGTCAAGCGCTGCTTCGACGCCGCCATCGCGAAGCCAGTCTCTTATTATCACAAACCTTGAGTGCAGGGGCGATCGGATAGGCGCTGCCGGGGTAATGAATAGAGAACGAGATTGATGACGGAGGTGCTAGGCTATGAGCGCGTTATATGATAATGAATCAGCCGAAGTACGGACTGAAGAGGAGATTATCGCCGAACGGGAAGGCAACGGCTACATTCTGCGCGGCATCAAAGGCCGGATCGGCCAAATCTCGTATACGATGGCCGACGCGGACACTTGGATCATCGATCATACTGCCGTAGACGGCGAATATCGGGGGCGTGGGCTTGCCAGGCAGCTGCTCGACTTCGTCGTAGCCGAGGCAAGGGAGAAGGGACGGAAGATCATCCCCTCCTGCTCCTATGCGCTGCACCAATTCCAGACGGACCCTTCGCTCTCCGACGTGTGGGCCGAAGGCGACGCCAGCCGTTATTCGGACGCTTACAGCAGCAACGGCGTCGAATCCCGCTAGCGCTCGCATCCGGCGGCGGAATGCGGTTGTGATCGTGCACGCGATTAAGAGAGACTATTCCCCCGGGATAGTCTCTTTTTTCTGCGTAGGAGGACAGTCGGTGGAACGCAGCTCTGCGTCCGCGACGGCGCTTTGTCGGCGCGGTCAAGGTAAAAGGCCATCTCCGGTCGATTGGAGCACTCGACTGGAGATGGCCTTGTCTGTCGCCTATACGACGGCTGGAATCAGACGATATACGTATCCGAGTTTAGCGTGTTGTTCGTGCGGAACGTATCGTAGATCGGGGCTCGGCGGTCGGGATCGGTATCGACCAGCACGAGGATTCGGCCGGCGTTGAGATCCTCGTCGTACCGCTTGGCCTCGTCCTCTGGAATGCCGAGGCCGATCAGGCCGCCGACGATTCCGCCCGTGCCCGCGCCGATCGCGAGGCCCGTCAGCGTCGCTGCGATCGGGCCGGCTGCGAGGATCGGGCCGATGCCCGGTACGACGAGGAGGCCGAGGCCCGCGAGCAGGCCGGTCAGTCCGCCGACTACGCCGCCTGTCGCCGCGCCTGCAGCAGCGCCTTCGGGCGCCTTGGTGCCCGTCTCGTCGGTAACGTAATCGAGGTCATCCCGATTTTTGCTGATGACGGAGATGTCGTCCGACGTGTAGCCCTGACGCTTGAGATCCTCGATCGCCTTCACGGCGCCCTGTTCCGTGTCGAATACGCCGACGATTCTTCTCTCGTGTGTGCCGCGCTCCTGTGCCATGTTCATCCCTCCGAATTTATGATTTGTCTGCTTGTGTTCAATCTTGTGTGTGTTTGTATGCGGGTTCTTTATCTTTTACCCACAAGCGTTAAGCATAACCCTATCCTGAGATTATGAAATAAAGCATGTCGAGCCAACGGCCGGATCAGCAGTGTCCGATTCCCGGTCAAAATAATTTAAAATGAGTCATATTCCGGCCTTATGACGGGCTTCCGCGGACATCTATAATGAAAGAAATCGACAAGACGGGAGGCGACAGCCCGTGACGCCCAATCAGCATTACCGCCCAAAATCGAGGGCTGCCAGACGATGGAGAGAGATCGCGGCCGGGTATGTGTTTGTCGGTCCGATGCTGCTCGGCGTTATCGTTTTTACGCTCATTCCGATGATTATGCTGCTGCTCTTCAGTCTGACCGACTGGTCGTTTCTGACGGGCTACGACAAGCTCCATATTTCCGGCTTCGGCAATTTTGCCCGGCTGTCCAAGGACGCGGAATTCGGCGAGTCGCTGCTCCACAATCTGGTCATGCTGCTGGCCGTGCCGATCGGCATGGCGGTCGCGCTGCTGCTGGCGGTGTTGATATCCGAACGCGCTTACATGAAGTCCTTTTTCAAAATCATTTTTTTCATGCCGCAAATATCCAGCATCGTCGCAGTGGCGGTCGTCTGGCAAGTGCTGTTCCATCCGTCCTACGGGCCGGTCAACGGGTTTCTGTCGGCCATCGGCGTCCATGAGCCGCCCAAGTGGCTGGCCGATCCCCATTATGCGCTGCCTTCGGTCATGCTGCTGATGATCTGGATCGACCTGGGCGTCTCTCTCATCATTTATACCGCGGGTCTCAAAAACATTCCGCGCGATCTGTACGAGGCGGCCGACATCGACGGGGCTTCCGCGCGCGTGAAGTTTTTCCGAATCACCTTTCCGCTGCTGACGCCCACGAGCTTTTTCCTGCTGATCACCGGCCTGATCGCCAATTTCAAATCGTTTGCGCTCATCAAGGTGCTGACGGACGGCGGGCCGGCGCATTCCACGTCGGTTCTCGTATACGACATTTACCAGCAAGGCTTCGTTAATCTGAAGACGGGTTATGCGTCCGCCATGTCAATCGTGCTGTTCGTCATCATCCTGGCGATCACGTTTCTCCAATGGGCCGGACAGAGAAGGTGGGTGCATCAAGGATGAAGACGCAAGCCGCAGGGCGGAAGGGGCTGCCCGTATCCCGTATTCTGATCACGGTGCTGCTTGTACTGTTCGGCATCATCTTCCTGCTCCCGTTCATATGGATGCTGTCCGCCTCGCTCAAGCCGGAGGTCGACGTTTTTAATTATCCGGTCGAGTGGATCCCGAAGCACTGGCAGGCGATCGAGAACTACACGAAGGTATGGAACGGCAAAGCCAACTTCGTATTGTATTACTGGAATTCGATAAAGGTAACTGTACTGACCACGATGCTGTCCGTCGTCGTCTCGGCGATGGCGGCCTACGGCTTCACGAAGGTGCGGTTCCCGGGCCGCAATGTATTGTTTCTGGTCGTGCTGGCCACGTATATGATCCCGGTGGAGGCAACGCTCGTGCCCTTGTTCGTCATCTATCGCTCCATTGGGCTGTACGACACGCATACGGGTCTGGTACTGCTCGGCGGGTTCAGCGTGCTAGGCACCTTCCTGCTTCGTCAGTTTTTCTCGGGCATATCCGACGAGTATGTAGAGTCGGCGCAGATCGACGGAGCCGGGCACTTCTCGATATTCACGCGTATTCTGCTGCCGCTCGTAAAGCCGGCGATCGCCACCTATGCGATACTGCGCTTCATCTGGACTTGGAACGATTACCAGACGCCGTTCATCTTCCTGAGCGACAAGGCGCTTTACACGATCCAGCTCGGCATGAATGCATTCGCGGATCGCAATGGACAGTTTTACTCGCTCGTCATGGCAGCATCCGTATCGGCGATTGTGCCGCTGCTCGTCGTCTTCATCGTCGGGCAGAAGCAGGTGATCGAAGGCATTAGCCTGGGCGGGGTCAAAGGCTAACATACGACGGCATATTTGCCGGGACATCAGAAAAACGGTCAATTATTTTCCGTTTCAGTCAATTCTGATATCTTATCGACATCAAAACCCCAATGTTACGATTGTGTTACGAACCGCGAATCATCAGCCGGTGCGACAAAATTACTGGGGAGGTTAATCATGTTAAACAAAAAAGTGATATCTGCAGCCATGGCGTCCGCACTCTCGATCTCGCTGTTAGCCGGTTGCGGCAATAGCAATAGCAACGGCAACGATACTGCCGCCTCGCCGTCTTCGTCCGGGGCTTCCTCGAGCTCGGCATCCGCTTCGTCGTCGGACGCGCCTGTCACGATCAAGCTGGCTTCATGGATTCCGCAGGCTCAGATGGACGGCGTGCTCGCCGAATATAAAAAAGAGAAGCCGAACGTGACCGTGGAGTACGAGGAGCTGGTCGAGAACAACGATTCCGTCGAGGGTCTGAAGAAGCTGGACCTCTTGATCGCCTCGGGCTCCGATCTGGATGTCGTCATGTTCCCGAATGCCGCCGATTATTCCAAGCGCGTCGGACTCGATCTGCTGGCCCCGCTGGACGACCTGCTGGGCGCCGAAGGGATCAAAGTGACGGACGAGTATACGGTCGATCCATCACTGGACGGCAAGGTGTACGCCCTCCCCGACACTTATGAAAATTACTTCGTGCTCCTGAACAAAGAGATGCTGGACAAGGCGGGTCTCCCGGTACCGACCGACTGGACTTGGGACGAATTCTACGATTATGCGCGCAAGCTGTCCGGCGGGGAAGGCGCGAACAAGGTGTTCGGCACCTTTTTCCACTCCTGGCCGATGTATATGGAGCTGGGATTGCTCAATCAGAGCAAGGACAACAACCTCGTGAACAACGGCGTCCTCAAGGTGGACAGCGCCGAGGTACGCAAGTCTCTGGAGATCCGCAGCCAGACGGAGCAGGTGGACAAGAGCGCCATTCCTTACAGCGACACGATCTCGCAGAAGCTGGCTTACCGCTCGGTGTACTTCTCCAAAAAGGCGGCGATGATCGTCACGGGCAACTGGATGATCACGGAGGCGGGCGGCTCGGAAGAATTCCCTGCGACATTCGTCAGCGCGTTCGCGCCGATGCCGGCGAACAAGCCGGGCGATCCGTCGGGCGTGAGTCCGGCCAACGGCAACTTCATGAGCGTACTGAAAAAGTCGCGGAACCAGCAAGCCGCCTATGACTTCATCCGCTGGTATACGACGAAGGGCGAGCAGTGGAGCAACGTCTACTCGGCCTGGAAAAAGCAGGACGTCGATCAATTCATCGCCGGTCTGAAGTCGAAGGTCAAGAGCCCGGACATGATCGATACCGATTCGCTGACCTACGTCATGAAGAACAGCCCGACGACTCCGCTGAGCCTGCCGCCGGCGTATCAATCGGAGCTGGAAGAAGCATACGTCAAGGAAGCCGAGAAGTACGTCCTCGGGCAGCAGGATATGGAGACGACCATTCAGAAGGCTTCGGCCGCGCTGCAGAAGATCGTCGACGCCAACCAATAAACCGCCCGGACCGGGCTTCGGCTGCGCTTCGCAGGGGATCGTTCCCTGCGGAGCGTTTGTTGGCCTTCGGGGGCGGCGCGGGCGATGTATGGTAAAATACAGACACAAGCGCTGGCTCCGGGAGGCGAGAGGGATGTTCAACGGACGCAGATTCGTGCGCAGCCTGCGCGGCAAGCTGATCATGACCGCCCTGCTGTGCCTGCTGCTCCCGGCCGGCTTCACGCTGATCGCCGGAGATTATCTGACGCAGCGGATTGTGAGGGATCAGGTCGTCGACAACGAGAACAAGTCGCTCGAGCTGACCGGCGTATATCTCTCCAGCCTGTTCGACAACATGATCCGCGTCTCCAACGGCATCATGTTCGACAACAACATCAACGTCGCATTGAAGGAAACCTGGCAGCGGTACAAGCTGGGACAGTCCGATCCGGCACAGGACGCCTTCGATGCCAAGAACATCGGCTATATCCTCAGCAGCATCGCCTCTACGATGGACACGGTATATGTCACGATTCTCACCGTGGACGGACGCTATTTCACCAACTACCAATTCGATCTTTACGGCGGGTTTAATCCATCCAGCTTTTTGGAAAAGTCATGGATGGATCAGGTGGAGACGCTTCCCGCGTTCGACGTGGGCTGGATCGGTCTTGTAGACCAGTACACGGCGGACGGCAAGACGGTCGAACCCTACTTGCTCACGATGGCCCGCAATCTGCGGCTGGCGTATTCCAAGGATCCTTATGCCTACATCCTGATCAGCATCAGCGAGAGCAAGCTCGCGGAGATATTCAAGCACGATATCGGCAGGCAGGAGACGATGCTCCTTGACGGCGACGGACGCATCCTTGCGAGCCGCAACAGGGAGCGAATCGGACAGATGTTCCCTTTGCTAGACGAGGTGCGGCGAGCCGATGCGCCGCTGACCGTACGGTACGAGGGAGAGCAATTCCTGCTAAGCCGGCACGATCTGGATTACGGCGGGTATCGCGTCGTCAGTCTTCGTCCCTACAAGGAGGCGGTGCGTCAGCTGCATTCGGTCTCGCAGCTCAGCTTCGCGGTGCAGATCGTGGCGACGCTCGTATTTCTGGCTCTGTTCATATATATGCTGCGCCAGTTCACGAAGCCGGTCGTCGCGTTGGGCGAGGCTGCGATCCTGGTCGAGCGCGGCGAATTGACGGTTCGCTCGGGCGTGCGCGGCAGCGACGAGATCGGACGGCTGGGCAAGCAGTTCGATCAGATGCTCGAGCGGATCGAAGGGATGATCGGGGAGATCCGGGCGGAGCAGATGCAAAAGCGCAAGGCGGAGCTGGCGATGCTGCAGGCGCAGATCAATCCGCATTTCCTGTTCAACATCCTCAATTCGATCCGGCTGCGCCTCCTGCTCAAGGGAGACGAGGAAAACGGCGAGCTGCTCGCCTCGCTGTCCGGCCTGCTGCGGCAGACGATTCGCAGAGACGAGGAATTCACCTCGCTGCACGAGGAGCTTGAAGTGCTGCGCCGATACATGGAGCTGCTGAACTTCCGCCAGCAGGAAAAAGCGACGCTGATCATCGAAGCGGCCTCGGATACGCTGACGATCCGGGTGCCGCGCTTCCTGCTTCAGCCGGTAATCGAGAACGCCTATATTCACGGCCTGCGACAGGAGCCGGGGACGATCGTCGTCCAGGCGAGCCGCTGGATACCGGACGACGGCGGACCCCGGGAGCTGCCCGGCGCGGGCGCTGCTGCAGGCGAAGGAGCGCTTCGGCTCGTCGTCCGCGACGACGGAGCGGGCATGTCGAGAGAGACGCTCGACCGTCTGCGCGCCGAGCTCCGTTCGCAGCGAGGCGCATTGCCGGAGAGCGCGGCAGGGAGACTGTCGGGCATCGGCATCTCGAACGTGTACGAGCGTCTTCAGCTCGTCTACGGCGAACGGTTCAACCTGACGCTGGACAGCGAGGAAGGCCGAGGGACTACGATCGTGATCGTCATCCCCGCCGATCCGCAGCCGGCCGCGGGAGCCGGATAGGTTCGAGAGAATGCGTACTCATAAGATGGGGGAGGGGATCACATGTATTCTGTCATGATGGTGGACGACGATTACCCGGTGCTTGAATATCTGAGCGCCTCCATCCCCTGGAAGGAGCTCCGCCTGGAAGTTCATTCGATGTGCAAGAACGGCGCGGTCGCCCTGGAGCGAGCGCAGGCTTCGCTGCCCGACATCGTCATCACCGATATCGGCATGCCCCAGATGGACGGCATCGAGCTGATCGGCGAGCTGAAGCGGCTGAAGCCCGATATTCGCTGCGTCATCTTGTCGTGCATGGGCGACTTCGCCTATGCCCAGCAGGCGGTCCGGATGCAGGTGGACGATTATGTGCTTAAGGAGACGATGAGACCGGAGCAGATTGCATCTCTGCTGCGCAAGCTGTCGGACCAGATCGCCGCAGGAGAGGAGCAAACCCGGCAATTGGCCCGCATGCAATCCAAAAAAGAAGAAAATGCGCTCCTGTTCAGGCAAGGCCTGCTGGAAAGGATGACGGCCGACGGCGGCCGGGATCTCTCGTGGGCGGAGGGGGCGGCGGACGCGGGCATCGACTTCGAAGGCAAGGTATGGCTGCCCGTGCTGGTCGCGATGAACCGTTGGTCCGAGCTCTCGCGGAGGATGCCTGACGAACGGGCGGTGCAGATATCCCTCGGCCAGGCGGCTGCAGGGCTGGCGTACGAGCTGCCCGGCACCGTACTGCTGCCCCACGGCCGCCGGGAGGCGATGCTGTTGTTTCCGTTTCGCCGCAGCCTCACGGAGATGAAGGTGGAGTCGGTACGGCCCTTTCTGCGGGGACTTGGCGAACGGTTGTCGCAGGCGAGCGGCATCTGCGCGACCTTCCTGATCGGCATCTCCGCAGCGGCGCCTGCCGCGCTCGGTCGCGCGGCCGAGCAGCTGTTGTCCTCCGGTGCCGGCCGATTTTATCTGCCCGACGAAGGCGTCTTCACGCTCGCCGAGCTGCCCGTCACGGTGGAGGGCGACCTGCACGCGTTGTATCCCGAAGCGCTTCAGCGTATTCGCGATGCCTTCCTCGAAGAGGACGAGGCGCTGCTGGAGAGGACGATACGCGACTGGCTTGACCAGGTGCGAGAGAAGCGCTGCCGCCCAGAGCTGGTCAAGGAATGGACGCTCAAGATCCTGTACGACAACCAGATGCGTTTTCTGGCGCTGCAGCATTACCAGAGCATATTCTCGATGGAGGTGCTCCACCGGACGTTGGGCGACATCGGCACGCTCCAGGAACTCGGGGACTGGATGCTGCAGTTTTTCAAGGAAAGAATGCCGCTGCTCGGATTAATTTACAAACAGTCCCGCCGCTCGGAAATCCTGCGCGCACAGCAGTATGTCAGCCACAACATCGGCTCCAAAATCACGCTCGAGGAGGTGGCCGACATGCTGCACATCAACTCCAGCTACTTCAGCCGGCTGTTTAAGCGCGAGACTGGCTACAACTTCATTCAGTACGTGACGACAGCCAAGATGGAGCGGGCCAAGGAACTGCTCGCCCGCAGTAACATGAGCGTCGAGGAGGTCGCCGCGCGCCTCGGTTACGAGAACAAAAGCTACTTCGCCAAGCTGTTCAAAAAGCACATCGGCGGCACGCCGGGCGAGTACAGAGGAGACTGAATGGCGGTGGATAATCCCCCTCGATCACGTTTGAACAATATCCCTTTGCGTCAGGAACGGCTGCGTGCGCATTTAAGGAGCTGCTTTAGTTCAATGCGACCAGGTTCTTGTATGCGCCGGGAAAGGAGTCCGGAATAACCGTCGCGCCGACAGTCTTGGCGTAGAAGCCGATCGCTTCCTCCACCCAGCCGATCACGGCATAGGCGTAGCCTTCGTCCCGCATCGCCCGCAGCGTCTCTAGCAGCAGCGCCTTGCCGATGCCCGATCCCCGGCAGTCCGGCGCTACGCCGGTCGGACCGAAGAAGTTGCGTACGACCGCGTCGTACAGCGCAAAGCCGACGATTTCTTTGTTTCTCACCGCGATGAAGGCGTAGGACGGCAGCCTGCCGAAGGCGCATTCGCACTCGCTGCGCCAGTTTTCCGGGAAGTGTTTTCCTGCGAAGTCCGCCAACCGTCCCTTGTCCGCCGTCATGGCGCGCACGATTCGTATCCCTTGCGACTCGAGCGCGGCCAGCTCGCCCCGGTCGTCAGGCAGCTCGTACAGCTTGACCAACATATCAGGCATGGCCATCCTCCTCCTGTTCGCCTTCTCCGCGACGATCTTCCGCCGGAGCGGCCAGCTCCAGCAGCTTGGCTTCATACAAGCCGAATCGGTAAAATCTCGAAGCGATAAAAAGCTCGGCCATGGCCGGGGGCAGCAAAGGCGCAAGGGCCCGCCGCATGGCAAGCTTCGCGGCCTCAAGCGCGGCGTAGCCCGTTCGGTGCTTGTCTTTGAGGCTCGTCATGACTTCCTCGCCCGGGTATAATTCGCCTCTGAACAGAAACGTATACAGCGGGAGCCGGCGCTTGGCCGGAATCTCATATTGGATCATCGCGCCGATCAGCTCGGCGGTCTGACGATTCAAGGCAATCGCAGGCAGCAGATCAGGCACGAGCTGGTAATAGTCCGCGATCTCGTAGCCGTCCGCTGCCGTCGCCGCGTCTTCGATGCCATGATATTGCGATAGGAAACGCGGCAAAAACGTAGCCGGATCGGAACGACGATTCCAGCATTGGTCGGCGGAGAAGAAGGCGGGATAGCGCGACGTCTCGAACAGTCCGTAAGGGCTGCCGAGCGCGAACGGCGCGGACCAGTTCGTGCCGATAATGCCCCCAAGCTGCTCGGTCTCGGCCAACGTCGTCCAGTTCAGGATATTGGCGAGGCGATTGCGGATGACGGGATAGTTCTGGTCCCCTTCGTCGTCCCAGCAGCGTACGGAAGAGGCGCCGATGACGGACAATCCCGCTCGCCTCAGCCGCGTGATCATGTCGAGCGCGTCCCGCTTCATGCGGTGACCGCCGTAAATCCATACGACGACGGTCACTTCGGGATCGAGCGCCGACAATTCGTCATGAGACGCGTGCATCAGCATGTCGTGCCAGATCATCGGCTGCTTGCCGAGCTCGCGGACGCGGGCGGCGAGCCGGTTGACGAAGGCGATGAAGGATGCCTCGCGCGTCAGCCCGGAGGCGCGGCAGGCCTGGCATTCTCCGAGACTCCACACCTCGTCGCAGCCCATATGCAGGTAGCGGCTGTCCGGATGCATCGCCGCGACCTCCTCGAGGATGCCGGCCATCATGTCGAATGCGCCCGGCCGGTGTGGACACAGCTCGCCCACGCTGTCCGGCGTCTCCCGCAGCGCGATATAGGGAGGATGCTTCAGGATGAACTCCAGATGGCCGAACGACTGCTGCTTCGGGATGACCTCGATGAAGTGGTCTCTGCACGTCTCGAGCAGCAGCGTATGCTCCTCGTCGGTCATCGCAAGCTCGGAATGACGCAGGAAGGCATGGCGTCTGAACGGCAGCTTGTCTTCATATTCGACGACGAGCGTATTGAGCTTGTACTCGGACATCTCCGCGATGTACGCCAGTATATTGGGGAATGTCGGATATACGGTGCGGAGGTCCAAATAATCGCTGCGGAGCGGCAAGTCCGCCCAATCCGCAATCTCGACGGCAGGCAGCGGATCGTACCTGCGCATGAGCTGGAGCAGCGTCTTCAGGCCGTAGTACAAGCCGGACGCCTCGCGGGCGTGCAGCGACAAGCCGCCGTCGCCTATGCGGAGCACGTAGCCGTCGTGGCGTCCGGCCAGACGTTCCTCGGCAGCTTCGCGCCGTCGCGGCCGGTCCTCGGAGATCAGGGCGTACGTATCGGGCGACTGGCCGTCCGCGACATTCGCTTCTCCGAACAACTCCCGTGCCAGCTTCGACAGCCTGTCGTCGGACCGCGGCATCAGCAGCTTGACGCGCATGCCATCCAGATTGGCAGCCGGCGGCCGCACATCTTGCCTGTCTTCAATCAGTTCACGCACATACTGCGGTTGCGGGATCAAGTCCAGCTTCATGACGAATCCTCCCTTGCGTTCGCGAATCGTTGACGCCGCGGTCCTTTGCTAGCCTTCCTACAGCCATCGCACGCGGCCCTTGAACCTTTCGATGAACCGGTTGTTCCACTCGTCTCCGCCGGGCGCGTTGGCACTTCGCCATACGGGAACCTCGATTCCTTTCTCGGCGAGCAGGGCGGCTGCAGTCATCATCAGGGAATTCAGCAAAAAGGCGTTGGCAAACGTGGACGTCGAGCCCATCCTCGGCTCAAGGCCCTGGATCGGCAGCGCGGAATCGCCCGGCTTGACCTTGCTGTCGAGAAAATAATCGCAAGCTTCGTACAGATTGAGCCGGGACGGGTGACGCGCAGGGTGGTCTTTGGGCGTTGCATCGGCATGGCCGACCGAGGTGACGGCGATGGTGACGACGCCTCGGCTCTTGGCCGTTAACGCCGCATCGATGCAGGCGGTATTAATGCCGTAGGCGTTGGCCAAGATCAGAATATCGCCCGGACCCAGCCTGTTGTCCTCGATGACGAGCTTGCCGTAGCCGGGCGTGCGCTCGACGGCCATCGAGCGCAGCGCGCCGTTCGAGATCATCGTGCCTTCGTCGAGAATGGCGCTGATGTGCATGAGCCCGCCTGCGCGGAAAAAAATTTCCGTGGCGTTCATGTTCGAGTGCCCGCCGGGCCCGTATAAATAGACGAGCTTGTCCTGCGCAATATGATCGGCCAGCAAGCCCGCCACCTCCAGCAGGCGATCTCGCGGCTCGCTGCGGATCTCTTCGAGCAGTTCCGTTATATATGTCAGGTAAGCCCCCATAATATCGTCTTGCGCGGACAGCGGTCTTTGGTTCATTTTAGCAACCTCCTTGTCAAAGTAACCTGCAAATTCGTTAGACGGATTGCTTGTAGCCGAAACTATCGGTATCCGCGTACAGCGTGCAGCTCGGATGACGGCGCATCGCGGTGGCGGGGCAGGCTTCCTCGACCGTGCCGTGTATCGTGCGCATCACCGCTTCGCGCTTGCGCAGTCCCGGTACGATGCATACCAGATGCATCGCCGACATCAGAGCGGGGATGGTCATCGTGAGCGCATGCGTCGGTACGCGCTCGAGGGCGTCGAAGCAGCCGTCGTTCACCTGCTGCGCGCGGCAGTCCGCGTCAAGCTCGACGGGCTTGACCCAGCGGGGATCGTCGAAGTCTGCGACCGGCGGATCGTTGAAGGCCAGGTGGCCGTTTTCTCCGATTCCGAGACAGACGATGTCGATCGGCGCCTCGCGGAGCAGTCCTTCGTATCGAAGCGCTTCCTTTTCGGCGTCGTCGTCCGGCTTCATGAGATGGACCCGCCCGGGCTTCACTTTGTCGAACAGCCGCTCGTTCAGATAATGCGCGAAGCGCTGAGAGGCGCGGGCCGGCAAGCCGATATACTCGTCCATGTGAAAGGCGGTGACGAGGCTCCAATCGATGCCGGGTTCGGCGGCGAGCGCTTCGAGAAATTCGTCCTGCGAGGGCGCCGCCGCGAATACGATGCGAGCGCCGCGGCCGGCCGCCTGCAACGGCTTCAGCTTGACGACGAAGTCGCGGCATGCCGCCTGTCCGAGCTGCCGCCTGTCGGCGTAAACCTGCGTCCGCAGGCTGTCCTTTAACAGAGAATAGACGGGGAAAAGCATGGATTGACTCATCGTGCATTCCTCCAATTCGCACAGTACGGCGCAGTCGATTGCCACTTCAATATAGCAAGACGCCTCCAAAAAAAATTGACCGTTACCGGGACTGATTTGACCGATCGGCACAGCGGAGGGCGTGCCCGAAGCGCGAACCGAGTAGCGAGACGCATAAAGGGTAAATATAACAATCGCCGGCTGACAGACGCGGACGGCTATTCATCATCAGGAGGTGAACGATGGGTGCATAAACCTGTTGCAGGCCATGGCCGGATCGCTTCGGCTGCCGGAGCCGTCGAAGCGGGCGGTGATACGCATCTGGCGGGCCGGACCGTCGATGCGCTCGAAGGGTTGTCCGGCGTCCATCCGGGGGAAAGACGCGCGCATGCGAAGGGCGTATGCTGCCGCGCCGTATTTACGCCCAGCGGCCTGGCGGCCGGGATTACGACGGCAGCGCATTTGTGCGAGAAAGGCAGGGAGATAGAGGCGTTCGTCCGGTTCTCGGGCAGCTCGTCCGATCCATCGCTGCCCGATCTGCTGTCGCCGGGCAAGGGGCTGGCCGTGCGATTCGGGCCGCCGGGAAGCGATTCTTCGGTGCTGACGGCCGTCACGATCCCGGTTTTCTTCGCCAAGACACCCGAGTCCTTCCTTGACTTAATTAAGGAAGCAAACCGATTGAAGGGAGGCGGCATCGGCGCCGTCGCCGCCGCAGCGGAGCTGGCTGCGCACTTCCCGGAGGCGCGGCACAGCCTTATGCATATAGGCAAACTCCTGCCTCCTGCCAGCTACGCGACGTGCAGATACTATGCAATTCACGTCTTTAACCTAATCGATGGAGCAGGGAATCGCCGTCCGGTCAAGTTCGAGTGGATGCCGGAACTCGGCGTCGAGACGCTGCCGATGGCGGAGTTCAGGTCGCTGCCGGAGGACTATCTGGAGCTTGATGTCGCCGCGCGTATGAAGGAAGGGCCGATTCGCTTCCGCTTAAACATCGTGCTGGGGCGGGAGGAGGATCCGATGGATGATCCGACGCTGCCGTGGCCGGACGACCGAGATCGGATCGACGCCGGAATGCTGGACGTGACGGACGTTATCGACGATCCGGACGCGGACGGCCTTGCGATGGATCCGACCGCGACGGGGCCCGGCATCGAGCCGTCGGACGATCCGATTTTGCGCTTCCGCAGCCCGGTGTACGGCGAATCATGGAGGCGACGACGTCTAGGCGAATGAAGCGGCCCGCGTTCAGGGCCATTTTTTATGCCGATTACCATATAAATGAAAGCGCTTGTATGGGAGATTCGATTTCCGGAGAAAATGATCGTTCGTTTAGCGCGTTCATGCGTTGCACGACAACGCTTTAAATTGACGAATCGTCGCTCGGACATTTAAACTGTTATTTAAACCGCATTAAATATTTCTAGAACAAGGGGCCATGTAAAATGAAAAAACGTATCTGGGCATCCGCGCTGCTCTCGCTCGCGATGCTGGCGACCGCAGGCTGCGGCGCCAAAGGCGACAACGGCAACAACAGCGGAGCGGCGAGCCCGACGGCTTCGCCGTCGTCATCGGCAAGCGCTTCTGCGCCGGCTGACGACAAGACCTACTCGATCGCGATCTCGCAGATCGTGGAGCACCCGTCGCTCGACGCGACGCGCGAGGGCTTCCTCGCCGCGCTGAAGGACGCCGGCCTCGAGGAAGGCAAGAACCTGAAGGTGTCCTACAACAACGCACAGGGCGACCAGAACACGAACCTGTCGATCGGCCAGAAGATCGCCGGCGAGAAGTACGATCTCGTCCTCGGCATCGCTACGCCGTCCGCAACCGCACTGGCGCAATACGTCAAAAATACGCCGATCCTTTTCGCCGCCGTCACCGATCCGATCGATGCGAAGCTGGTGAAGAACCTGGACAAGCCGGGCGCCAACATCTCCGGCATCTCGGACACGAACCCGGTCGCCGTCCAGCAACTGATGGACTTCATCGCCTCCGACTTTCCGAATGTGAAGAAGGTCGGCCTCGTTATCAACGAAGGCGAATCCAACGCCGTCGTTATGGCGAAGAACGCCGAGGAGCAGCTCAAGAAGCACAATATCGAGCTGGTCAAGGCGCCGGTCACGAACACCTCCGAGGTCAAGCAGGCTGCCGAGTCGCTCGTTGGCCGCGCGGACGCGCTGTTCATCACGCTGGACAACACAGTCGTCAGCAGCGTGGACGCGATCATCAAGGTGGCGAACGACAACCATCTGCCGTTCTTCTCCAGCGACCGCGACACTGTCGAGAAGGGCGCCTTCGCCACCTACGGCTTCAAGTACTACGATCACGGCTATCAGGCGGGCCAGATGGCGATCGAAGTGCTCAAGAACGGCGCCAACATCGGCGATCTGAAGGTCGGCATGCAGGAGAAGCTTGACCTGATCCTGAACCTGAAGGCAGCCGAGGCCGAGGGCATCACGGTGACCGACGGCATGAAGAGCAAGGTGCAGGACCAGAGCAACAACATCATCCAATAAATATCATCCAAAAATAGTAGAGTAGGTGTCGTCCTTGTTCCATTCTCTGACCGGCGCGCTTGAGCTTGGCCTCATGTATGCCTTGATGGCGCTCGGGGTATACATCACGTACCGCATCCTGGACTTCCCCGACCTGACCGTAGACGCCAGCTTCACGACGGGAGCTGGCATCGCCGCGGTGATGATCACGCACGGCTACGCACCCTGGGTCTCGACGCTGGCGGCCTTCGGCGGCGGTCTGGCGGCCGGCGCCTGCACGGGCCTGCTGCATACGAAGGGCAAGGTCAACGGCCTGCTCGCGGGCATCATCATGATGATCGGGCTCTATTCGATCAACATGCGCATCATGGGCAAACCGAATATCTCGCTGCTCGGCGAGGACACGCTGCTATCCGGCGTGGCCTCCCACGAGTGGCATGACGTCCGCCTCGGATATATCGCCGTGCTGATCGGGCTGGCAGCCGTCGTCAAGCTGCTGCTCGATGCGTTTCTGCACACGGACCTGGGGCTCTCGCTGCGGGCGACGGGAGATAACAAGCGCATGATCCGCAGCTTCGGCAGCAACACGGATCTGACGACGATCCTCGGCGTCAGCCTGTCCAACGGTCTCGTCGCCCTGTCCGGCGCGCTGATCGCGCAGGATGGCGGCTCCGCCGACATCTCCATGGGGATCGGCATGATCGTGATCGGGCTCGCGTCGGTCATCATCGGCGAAGCGATATTCGGGCCGAAGCGCGTCTTCTGGGCGACATTCGCCGTCGTCATCGGCGCGATCGTCTACCGGATCGTCTACGCGCTCGCGCTGCGCGCCGAATGGCTGCATTTGCGGACGACGGATCTTAAGCTGATCACCGCCGTCATCGTCGTCCTGGCGCTCGTCATACCGACGGTGAGCCGGACGGCCAAGCAGCGGCAGCAGGCCAAGCGGCGCACGGCCGAGCTGATGGCGGAATTCCGCGGCAAGGGGGCGATCTGATGCTGGAGCTGAACGGGGTATCCAAGCTTTTTAATCCGAGTACGCCCAACGAGAAGATCGCGCTCATGGACATCAACCTGAAGCTGAACGAAGGCGACTTCGTCACGGTCATCGGCAGCAACGGGGCGGGCAAGTCCACGCTCATGAACATCATCTCGGGCGTCATGCAGCCGGATATCGGTGACGTGCTGATCGGCGGCCAATCCGTGGCGTCGAAGTCCGAATCCGAGCGCAGCAAGTGGATCGGGCGTGTGTTCCAGGACCCGATGGCCGGTACGGCGCCCAATATGACGATCGAGGAAAATCTGGCGATGGCGTATGCGCGCGGCAAGCGGAGAGGCTTCGGCTGGGCGGTGACGGCGAGCAAGCGCGACCTGTTCAAGCAGGAGCTGAAGCGCCTGGGCATCGGCCTCGACGCCAGGCTGCGGGCCAAGGTCGGCCTGCTCTCGGGCGGCGAACGGCAGGCGCTCAGCCTGCTGATGTCCACCTTCACGCGGCCGTCCATCCTGCTGCTCGACGAGCATACGGCTGCGCTCGATCCGGCGCGCGCCGAGCTGATCACGCGCATTACGGAACAGATCGTGCGCGAGATGAAGCTCACGACGCTGATGGTCACGCACAACATGGAGCAGGCGATCCGGCTCGGCAACCGCCTGATCATGATGGACAAGGGACGCATCATTCTCGATATCCCGGCCGACCGCAAGCAGGACCTCACCGTCCAGAAGCTGCTTGGCGAGTTCGAGCGCATCAGCGGCCACAAGCTGGCGGACGACCGGGTCGTGCTCGGCTAATAGGTGTTAGGAAGGACGAAGCCTTTGCGGGCTTCGTTCTTTTTTTGTGGCGTGACGCTGCTCGCTGCCGGCCTCACTCGAGCTGTACGCCTTCAACGGTTATGTCGGCAGGGACGCCGGCAAGCATCGGCAGGCTGTATTGGCATGGTCATGGGCGTCGGCATTGGTAATCGGTATTGGCGTCGGCATGGGCATGATCATCGGTGCTGGCGTCGGGTCATGGGCATTGGCATGGTCATGGGCGTCGGCACTGGCGTCGGGTCAAGGGCATTGGCGTTGGTAATCGGTATTGGCGTCGGCATGGGCATGATCATCGGTGCTGGTATCGACATGGTCATGGTCATTGGCATGGTCATGGGCGTCGGCACTGGCTCGGCATGGTCATCGGCATGGTTATGGGCGTCGGCACTGGCGTCGGGTCATGGGCATTGGCATTGGTAATCGGTATTGGCGTCGGCATGGGCATGATCATCGGTGCTGGTATCGACATGGTCATGGTCATCGGCAAAGCCTGCATATGTGCATCTTTTTAGGCAGCGAATGCCGGCGGCGGAGCGAATTCCTGCATCCGTACATCCTTTCAGGCGCCTGGCGCTGAATTTGCGCCCAAATGGACGAAAAGCCTGCATATTTGCAGGTATTAAGCTCGGCCGGTTAGCGCACCATTTCAAGCCTGCATATTTGCAGGAATTTAATTCATCTGCCCTGCTCGCCCGCGCGAGGACGTCCTTGCGCAGCATCTGACGCGCCCCGGCAGGGCTTCGCGTCATAAAAGTTGCGATAAATCGCGCGCGAATGTGTCCGAACGCGATAATGCATGAGCCGCTTGCATGTAATCGCTCTCTTGCGTCGCTAACGGTGCGCTATGCCGTTTCATGTGTATCGGCGGCAGTTTACATGAAGATGGAGCGTGCCTTATGATTCATTTCGTGTTCAATCACACATCCTAATCGCTGAATCCCGCAGGAGCGGGAACGGGGGAACCAACAGGAAGCCGCTGCCCGCCAGGCCGGCTATCCCGGGGTGAATCGCTTGATGCGTTCAAGCGTAGGGCTGCTTGCCGAGCCCGAATCCGACAGCTAACCTCGCAAGCGTCCGGAAGAGGAACCTGCGCCGCTATTCGCCGACGAATCAGCTGCGGGAGATTCTTTCCCGCGGCTTTTTGCCGATGGCACGACCAGGCCCGGAACAGCAAAGGAGCAGAGCTATGGTCAGCAAAGTTAAAAGGTTCTTGATCGGCAGACCGATGAAGAGTGCGGAGATCGAGGGCGCGAAGCTGGGCAAATTCAAGGCACTCGCCGTCTTGTCATCCGATGCCCTGTCGTCGGTCGCCTACGGCACGGAGCAGATCCTGCTCGTGCTCATGGCAGCGGGGTTCGCGGCCGTCTGGTATTCGGTGCCGATCTCGCTGGCGGTGCTCGGACTACTATTCATACTCATCCTGTCTTATCGCCAGACGATCTACGCCTACCCGGCAGGCGGGGGCGCCTATATCGTAGCCAAACACAATCTCGGCGTATCGACAGGTCTGCTGGCCGGCGGCTCCCTGCTGGTCGATTATATTCTGACGGTGGCGGTCAGCTCCTCCGCGGGCACCGACGCGATTACGTCCGCCTTTCCTTCGCTGCACGATCACCGCGTCCTGATCGCGCTCGTCATCATACTCGTCCTGACGCTCATGAATCTGCGCGGCGTGACCGAGTCCGCATCCGTGCTGGCGACGCCGATCTACCTGTTTGTCGTCGCGATCTTCGTCCTCATCGGCTCGGGCATCGTCAAGTACGCCGTGGGCGGCGTCGACGCGCATGTGCCCGAATTCGGCGCCGCCGTGTCCAACGTGAGCCTGTTCCTGCTGCTCAAGGCGTTCAGCTCCGGCTGCTCGGCACTCACCGGGGTCGAGGCCGTATCCAATGCGATTCCCAACTTCAAGAAGCCGGCCGAGCGCAATGCCGCCGCCACGCTGATCATGATGGGAACGATCCTCGGCGCGATGTTTATCGGCATCAGCCTGCTTGCCTACTGGTACGGCATCGCGCCCGACGAGAAGCAGACGGTCGTCTCGCAGATCGCCCAAGCGACCTTCGGGCGCGGCACAATTTATTACATTATCCAGGCGCTGACCGCGCTTATTCTGATGCTGGCGGCCAATACGGCATACTCCGCCTTCCCCCTGTTGGCGTTCATGCTGGCGAAGGACCGCTATATGCCCCACGCCTTCATGGTGCGCGGCGACCGTCTCGGCTACTCCAACGGCATTATTTTCCTCGGCGTCTTCTCCGCTCTGCTCGTCGTCGTATTCCACGGGAATACCGAGAACCTCATCCCGCTGTATGCGGTCGGCGTATTCATCCCGTTCACGCTGTCGCAGCTCGGCATGATGGTGCGCTGGATCAAGCTCAGGCCGCACGGCTGGGTGACGAGGCTGGCTGTCAATACGATCGGCATGCTGACGACGCTCAGCATTACGTTGATTTTTATCTTCACCAAGTTCGCGCACGTATGGATGGTGTTCGTCTTCCTGCCGATCGTCATGCTGACCTTTTTTAAGATCAACAGGCACTATCGCGATACGGCCGACCAGCTGCGCATCGACCCCGCCAAGGAGAAGCCATGCATCAAGGGCAGCACGATCGTCGTGCCCGTCGCGGGTGTCACCCGGGTCGTCATGAACTCGCTCAGCTATGCGAAGTCGCTCACCGACAACGTCGTCGCCGTCTATGTCGGCTTCGATGACGAGGAGATCGAGCGGATGGAGAAGAAGTGGGAGGAATGGAATCCCGGCGTCCGTCTCATCACCCTGCGTTCGAGCTACCGGAGCATCATCCGACCGATCATGAAGTTCATCGACACGATCGAGTGGAAGACCGCCGAGACCGACCATATTACCGTCCTCATTCCGCAGTTCATCGCCAAGCATTGGTGGCAGCATATTTTGCACAATCAATCGAGCCTGCTGCTGCGCGCCTACCTGTACAATCAGAAGGACGTCGTCATCGCGACCGTGCCTTATCATCTGAGGCGCTGACGATCGGAAGCTGCTGCGCGCTCGTTTCGTTTGTATGGGGCGGTGCAAATCAGTATGATAGGGTAAACGAGGAGGCGATTCATCTTGGCCGAACACGATATACCGTTTGAAATTGGCATCAGCACCTTCCTGGAGACGACGCCCGATCCTGCGACCGGGACGACGATCAGCCACGCGGAGCGTCTCCGCGATGCGATCGAGGAGATCGTCCTGGCCGATCAGGTCGGCTTAGACGTCTACGGGATCGGCGAACATCACCGTCCCGACTACGCAGCCTCCGCGCCGGCGGTCATTCTGGCTGCCGCAGCATCCGTGACCAAGCGCATCCGACTCACCAGCGCCGTCACCGTACTGTCTTCGGACGACCCGGTGCGCGTGTTCCAGCAATTCGCTACGCTAGACGCTGTGTCCAGCGGTCGCGCGGAGATTATGGCAGGCCGCGGCTCCTTTATCGAGTCGTTCCCGCTGTTCGGATACAGCCTGGAGGACTACGACGAGCTGTTCGAGGAGAAGCTGGAGCTGCTGCTCGCGATCCGCGATTCGGAGAAGGTCAGCTGGCGCGGCGGACACCGCCCGTCGTTCGACGACCTGGGCATCTACCCCAGACCGGTGCAGCAGCCGCTCCCGGTGTGGATCGCCAGCGGCGGCAACCCGGAGTCGGCGATCCGCGCAGGCATGCTGGGATTGCCGATCGTCTTCGCCATTATCGGCGGCATGCCGGAGCGGTTCGGCCAGCTGTCTGCGTTGTACAAGCGGGCGGCCGCGGAGGCCGGCCACGATCCGGCCAAGCTGCCGATCGCCACGCACTCGCACGGCTTCGTCGCGCCGACGACGGCCGAGGCGGCGGACAAGTTCTTCCCGTCGACGCAGGCCGCGATGAGCAAGCTCGGCCGCGAGCGGGGCTGGCCGCCGTACACCCGCGACAGCTTCGACGCGGCGCGCACCCTGCGCGGCGCACTGTATGTCGGGGACCCCGAATTTGTCGCCGAGAAAATCCTGCTGCTGCGCCGCAGCGTCGGCGTGACGCGCTTCTTCCTGCATGTGCCGGTCGGCTCGATGCCGCACCGCGAGGTGCTGTCCGCGATCGAGCTGCTCGGCACGAAGGTGGCGCCGATCGTGCGGCGGGAGATCACGCGCGAGACGCAGGCCTGATCGGGCGGGCGGTACGCGAGGGATATATGACCTGCTCCTATTGCCGCGTTTGCATCGTATCCCCTTCGGTCAGGAAGCGGCAGTTCGGATGCGGCAGACGAATAAGCGCCTCGCCATAACCGTTGTATTTACGTACTCGTGCCCACTATCAATATGTTGAACGATCGCGTCTGCATAGTATCCCCTTCGCTCAGGGCGATTTTGCAGGCTACGGTACCGATCTGCGCATTTGAACGGTATCCCCCTCAGTCAGGGATTGACGGCAAACTTTGCAGCGGACGAGACCGGTATGCCCTCCCGTCATGAGGCGTCTGCCTGAAGCGGCCAGCGGCTAACCTGATCGAAGGGGATACCGTTAAAACGTCCCAAACCACCCCTGCCTGCAACGATCGCGCGCTCCCGTCAAACTTTCCGCAAGCTCGCCCAATCGGCGGGCTATTTGCCGTTTAACGGCGTTTCCGTTTAACGCAATTAACTTTCGATAATCGAATTGTTCGCTCCTCTCCTCTACAATAGCGGCTAGAAGCCGGTTTGCGCCGGCAAGCGGGGGAGGAATTGAAGTTGAGACGCATCACGAGTATATGGCTGTGCGTGGCGCTGCTGATCGGGATCATTCCCATATACGGTCCGCGCGCACATGCCGCCGCTCCGGCGAACGAGCCGCAGCTCGTTGCGGGATATTATCACAGCGTCGGCCTGGCAACCGACGGCACGGTATGGGGCTGGGGCGGCAATGAGTTCGGCGGCCTGGCGAACGGGACGAAGACGAACAGCAGCATCCCGGTAGCCGCGAAGGGCATGAACGATGTCGTATCCATTGCGGCGGGCGTACGCCAGTCGTTCGCAATCAAGAAGGATGGCACGGTATGGGCGTGGGGCTCCAACAATTACGGCCAGCTGGGAGACGGCTCGACGACCGACCGGCTGCTGCCCGTGCAGATTGATATCGGCGACGTAGCGGCGCTGTCGGGCGGCATCGGCTATCATACGCTGGCGCTCAAGAAGGACGGCACGGTGTGGGCGTGGGGCGACAACGAGAGCGGCGAGCTGGGAGACGGCACGAAGATCAGCCGTTCCGTACCGGGACCGGTTCCCGGGCTAAGCGATATTGTCGCGGTATCCGCGGGCGGCTATCACAGCATGGCCTTGAAGTCGGACGGCACGGTGTGGGCCTGGGGATTGAATACGGCCGGGGAGATGGGCAACAACACAGAATCGGCGGCGCAGACGGCGCCCGTGAAGGTGTCGGGTCTGGACCATGTCGTCGCCATATCCGCGGGCAACTACCACAACCTCGCGCTCAAGGAGAACGGCACGGTATGGGCCTGGGGAGACAACGGACAAGGCCGGCTGGGGGACGGCACGGCAACGAAGCGGATCGTTCCGGTTCAGGTGCAAGAGCTGAGCGGCGTGAAGGCAATCGCGGCAGGCGGCTTTCACAGCGTCGCATTGAAGGAAGACGGCACGGTGTGGGCCTGGGGACATAATAATTACGGACAGGTCGGCGACGGGACGACGACGCAGCGGAACAAGCCCGTACCAATAGGCGGCTTATCCGGCGTCATGCAGATTGCGGCCAATTCCTTCTCCTCCGCTGCGCTTCGCGAAGACGGCTCGATCTGGAGCTGGGGTTACGGCGATTACGGGCAGCTGGGCACGGGGAATAAGGCCGCGTCCAACGTTCCCGTGCAGAGCAAGGCGTGGCTCGACGGCACGCCGCCGGCAGTCTCGTCAGGCACAATCGCGGCCTCCGACGTTACGACCGACAGCGCGACGCTGACGTGGGCCAAGGCATCCGACAATATGTCCGGGCAGACAGATCTGGAATATCGCGTCTACCGCTCGTTCAAGAACAATATTCAATCCATCGCGGATATCGAGGCCAAGGGCATCGCCGTGAACGCCTATACGGCCGACATCGACAGCTTGCGGCTGACGGGCCTTTTGGACGGCATGCCGTATTACTTCAACGTCATCGTCAAGGATAAGGCAGGCCAAAAGAGTGCCTATACGATGCAGCAGGTCGTTACGGTGGCGATTCCTACATATAGCGTGATCTATAGAGGGAACGGCAACACGGGCGGCAAGGTGCCGGTAGACGACTACTATTACTATGAAGGCGAACAGGCGGTTATATGGGGCAACGTTAGAGGGCTCGTACGGGCAGGCTACACCTTCGCCAATTGGAACACGGCGGCGGACGGCTCCGGCACCGCATATGCGGCGGACGAGCAAGCGACGATCGGCCAAGCGGACCTCGTGCTGTTCGCCCAGTGGTCCAAGAACCCGACGTACAATGTCATCTACCGCGGCAACGGTCATACTGGCGGTGACGGGCCGGTCGACGACGAGGCATACGAAGCGGGCGCTTCGGTGACCGTGCTCGGCAATACGGATGGTTTTATTCGAAAAGGGTACAGCTTTGTCGGCTGGAATACGAAGGCGGACGGCAGCGGCGAGGTGTATGCGGCAGGCGATACCGTAGCGATGGGAACGTCCGATCTGGAGCTGTACGCCCAGTGGACGGCGAATCCAACGTACGGCGTGACGTATGAGGCGCCTGATGCGGATAGCGGAGCCGTGCCGGTGGACAGTGGCTCATATGAGGCAGGCGCCGAGTTCACAGTGCTCGGCAACACGGGCGGCCTGGCGAGAGCCGGGTACACGTTCGCAGGCTGGACGCTGGCTGCCGACGGCAGCGGCACGGCATACCAGGCAGGCGCGAAGCTGACGATGGGCGCCGCAGCGGTGAAGCTGTACGCCCAGTGGACGGCCAATCCGACGTATGGCGTGACGTATGAGGAGCCTGATGCGGATAGCGGAACCGTGCCGGTGGACAGCGGCGCGTATGAGGCAGGCGCCGAGTTCACGGTGCTCGGCAACACAGGCGGCTTGGCTAGAGCCGGGTACACATTCGCAGGCTGGACGCTGGCCGCCGACGGCAGCGGCACGGCATACCAGGCAGGCGCGAAGCTGACGATGGGCGCCGCGGCGGTGAAGCTGTACGCCCAGTGGACGGCCAATCCGACGTACGGCGTGACGTATGAGGCGCCTGATGCGGATAGTGGAACCGCGCCGGTGGACAGTGGCTCATATGAGACAGGCGCCGAGTTCACGGTACTCGGCAACACGGGCGACCTGACGAGGGTAGGCTATACGTTCGCAGGCTGGACGCTGGCCGCCGATGGCAGCGGCACGGCATACCAGGCAGGCGCGAAGCTGACGATGGGCGCCGCGGCGGTGAAGCTGTACGCCCAGTGGACGGCGAATCCGACATATGGCGTGACGTATGAGGCGCCTGATGCGGATAGCGGAACCGCGCCGGTGGACAGTGGCTCATATGAGGCAGGCGCCGAGTTCACGGTACTCGGCAACACTGGCGACCTGGCGAAGGCCGGGTACGCGTTCGCAGGCTGGACGCTGGCTGCCGACGGCAGCGGCACGGCATACCAGGCAGGCGCGAAGCTGACGATGGGCGCCGCAGCGGTGAAGCTGTACGCCCAGTGGACGGCGAATCCGAATCAACCGGATCCGGACCCGAGCCAGAATCCGGATCCGGACCCGAGCCAGAATCCGGATCCCGATCCGGTCCTGGAGCCAAAGCTGGACGCGCTGGAGCTATCTGCCGGCACCTGGAATATGGCCTTCGACGCCGGAACCACGGCGTATACGATCACATTGGAGGCTAATGTGTACGTCCTTCGGATGACAGCGGCTGCTGCAAGCGATCGTCAGTCCATCGCGGCAAGCGTGTACGATGCTGATCATGCCCGGCTCTATGGCCCGATTGTCCTCCGTCAGGGGGCAGCAGCGGACATCCGGGTGTCTACGACGGCAGCCTCCATTCAAGTCGTCGTTACGGGAGAGGACGGCACCGCCTGCACTTACACGCTTCATATCGAGAGACAACAATCACTGCCCGATCCCGTCCTCCCCGTCCAGGGCCCAACGCCGGTGACATCCTTCAGTCTCACTATCGGCGGAACGGCACGTACCGATATGGCAACCGCGGCAAGTACGGGCGACGGCAGTCTGGACATTGTGCTGCGTTCGCAGGCGCTGATCGCCGGTCTGGCGGGCGCCGCCGAAGGCACGATAATCGTCATCTCGGCGCCGGATATTCGATCGAATGCCGTCACCGTTCAGCTCGACGCAGCTTCGCTGTCAGCCTTGCAGGCCAAGCAGGCGGTGCTGGAGCTGCGCACGGCGATAGGCAGCTACACGCTGCCGCTGAATGAAGTTCGAGGCGATACGGGCAGAGGCGGCACTGTTCGACTGGCAATGAGGGCGGCCGACGAGTCTGTCGCGCAGCGGCTGTCCCAAGCGGCGCTTCAGTCGAATCTCGCAGTTATTGCATCCCCCGTCGCATGCGAGCTTGCGATCGTGCAGGACGATCACATCTCTGAAGTGGTTCGCTTCCATTCTTATGTAAAAAGAGAATTGGCGCTGCCTGCCGGGGTTGATCCGAAAGGCGTGACGGCGGTTGTCGTCGAAGCTGACGGAACGCTGCGTCCCGTGCCGACGGAGATCATTGAGCGCGACGGCAACTATTATGCCGTCGTACGCAGCCTGACGAACAGCGCTTATGCGCTCGTAAGGCCGACTGCTGCGGAATTCGCCGATCTGGCCGGGCATTGGGCGCAGGGAGCGGTCGCCGAACTGGCATCCAGACTGATCGTGAACGGATATGGCAGCGGACTATACCGCCCGAACGATGCCGTCAGCCGCGCCGAATTCGCAGCGATGCTCGTGCGCGCGATGGGCCTGCCTTCTTCGACTGCAGCTGCGTCTGCGTCTGCCTTTGTTGACCTCAAAGCAGGCGCATGGTACCTGGGCATCGTAGAGCAAGCTTCATCGTATGCGCTTCTTCGGGGAGATGCGAACGGGCGATTCCGGCCCGACGACACCTTGACGAGAGAGGAAGCATTTACAATTGTGATGCGGGCGATGAAGCTTGCGGGCTATGAGTCCGTTTCGGGCGTTGAAGAAACGGAAAGCATTCTATCGGCGTACGCGGATCAATCCGATATTCACGCATGGGCGAGAGCCGAGGCAGCGACAGCCGTACAGGCAGGCTTGATTCAAGGAGCCGGCGGCAATCTGCGTCCATCCGGTCATGTGACGCGGGCCGAGGCGGCCGCGATGCTGCAGCGCCTGCTGAAGCAAGCGGGTCTTATTAATCGCTAATGAAGCAGGGCGATCCAAGCCGGCGGGCTGAGGATCGTCCTTTTTCTATGCTGCCAAATATGCCGATGCGGCAGGAATAGCCAGTGCGGCCGGCTAATTACTAACGATCGGACTTATGTGGAAGGAGCAGGCGGGATGAAGCTTAGAACGTTAATTATTAGCGACATACATGGTTGCCGCCGTGAATTGGACGCCTTGCTCGAACGGATGGCGTACGATCCTGTCTCCGACCGTCTGATCCTGCTGGGAGATCTGGTTGACAAAGGGCCGGATTCGATGAAGACCGTAGAGCGAGCGATGCAGCTCTGCCGCGATCACGGCGCGATCGTCATTCAGGGCAACCACGACGAACGGCTTGCAGCCCTCGTCCGAGGAGACGACCCGACCGTGGCGTCCAAGTTTTTGGAGCACGGCGGCCCGGCCACCATGGCCAGCTATGCCGGCAGCGAGTACGATCCGCATGATCTTGATGCCTTCAGGCGGCTTATGGAATCTCGCTACGCGCATCATCTTGATTTCCTGGCCGGTTTGCCGCTCTATGAGGAGGACGAGGATCATATTTTTGTGCATGCGGGATTGAATCCGGCCTATGCGGATTGGCGCGAGCAGCCGCGGCGGGACTTTTTATATATCAAGGAGCCATTCTACGGCTATCCGACCCGTACGACGAAGACCGTCGTGTTCGGACATACCCGTGCGACGGATCTTCATGGCAGCCCTGACATATGGTTCGCCGCGGACAAGATCGGGATTGACGGCGGTTGCGCGTACGGACGGCAGCTTAACGGCCTGGAGATACGCCGTGGATCGGGCTATCGGGCCTGGACCATACAGAGAATGATGGGCGACAATCTGGTACAATAAAGTCAGTAAAGCGCATAACGGAGTGAATCCGATTGAAAAAAGTGACGATGCAGCATATTGCCGATCAGGCGGGCGTATCCAAGTTTGCCGTCTCGCAGGCGCTGTCCGGGAAGCCGGGCGTAGCCGAAGAGACGCGCCAGCGTATTTTGCAGACTGCCAATGAGATGGGATACTACCGGCAGCCCAAGCCGCGCGAGCAGACGCCGGTCAGAACCAGGAGCAGCAAGGGCAGGGGGGCTGCGTCCGGCGCCAACAAAGGCACTGTCGTAATTCTCATGCCAACCGTCCGGTTCCAGAGCCGCGAATCGTTGTACTGGGGGCGGATAGTCGACGGCGTGGCGGCGGCGCTCACCGAGCGGGGGATCGGCGTCCTGATGATTACGGAGCATTATTCCGAGCGGTCGCTGAGGAGCATCAACCCCGAGGCACTGCTCGGGCTGATCGGAGTCGGCTATCTGTCGACGCAGCTTCTCCAGGAGATACGGCATCTGGAGCTTCCCTGCGTATTGGTCGACCACGAGGACCCGATGGTCCCGACAGACGCCGTATTCATGAACAACTTCGAGGCAATCCGGACGATGACCGAGCTTGTGATACAGTCCGGACGGCGGCGGCTGCGGTTCGTAGGCAACCCGCTGTATTCGCCCAGCTTCCGCGATCGCTGGCTTGGTTTTCGGACGGCGCTTGACGAGGCGAAGCTCGAAGTGCCCGATGCCGGTGCGGACCCGCTCCTGCAGATGGGGGAGCAGGACCCTTATCTGGTCGTAGACAGCGTCGTTGACGAGCTGTACGCCAGCGACCAATTGCCTGCTGCATTTGTGTGCGCGAATGATTCGATGGGATACTTGGTGCTCAAGGCGTTGGCCAGATGCGGCGTGCGTGTGCCGGAACAGGTTGCGGTTACGGGCTTCGACCATACCGACGAGAACACGAATCAGGCGCTCCCGTCGCTCAGCACCGTTCACGTGCCGCGGGAGGGGCTTGGCAAGCGGGCGGTAGAGATGCTGTTCGCCAGGCTGGCCGAGACCGAGCGACCGATCGAGAAGACGCTGATCGCCGGGGAGCTGCTGCTCAGGGAATCGTTTCGCAGAGATTGAGATACCGGCGCGCCGGGAGCGAGCCGTCAGCCGAGGAGGCGAACTGATGGACAACACGGCGCAAGACGTCGCCGAATGGATGGTCGCGGAGATCAGACACCGCGGCATGCTGAAGCAGGAAGAGGCTGTCGCCTATATAAGGGAGCATTTCGGTGACCGCTTTGTATTTGTGAACGAGCGCGGACACACGTCGCTCGACAAGCAAGTGGTCAAAGCTTTTCGCAAGCTGCATGGAGGACGTGTCGCTTGGGATCGGGACGGTTTTTTCTGGGGCTGGACCTGAGGCTGCAGATGCGTTTTTTTTGCGGTGTCCCGTCTGGAGAAGAGCGAGAGCAGCTGGAGAGCCGCGTACAACAATGACAGGAGCGTGCAGGCATGTTGAGCTTCGAGCAGAAGTTGGCGATCGCCGACGAATTCAAGGCGCTGACGCGCAAGGACGTGTCGCTCGGACGCGTGAATTATCAATACGAAGACAGCGTCTACGACAAGAAAAATGTGATCTATCATCTGCACCGCAGCGGCAATGGCTTCGTATACGCGGGCCGGCTGCAAGGCTATGAGACCGATGACAGGGGCTTCGTGAATATTGCCGACTTCACGGCCGACCGTCTCCGCGAGATCATCGCGGCATCGATCGATTCGCTCACGGGCGAAGACGGTCCGGATGTCGAACCGGCGAACGAGGAGATCTGGCAAAATGCCAAACGGCAGACTCTGGAGCTCAAATACGACGCGGAGGACCGCATGTGGTACGTCTATGCCGGACTCAGCCTGGACGGAGCCTTCGAATCCTATGCGGAAGCCGCGGAATATTTGAAGGAAGAGGGATTCGGCAAGGTTTGAATCGCTCGGATGGGCTGCTTGCGGTTGCTATCCGGCCTTGAATGGACT
This sequence comes from Cohnella sp. 56, assembly GCF_037963805.1. NCBI lineage: Bacteria > Bacillati > Bacillota > Bacilli > Caryophanales > Paenibacillaceae > Cohnella > Cohnella sp. 56. Next base: position 263,115 of record NZ_JAZDQE010000001.1, read on the forward strand.
ATGATGGATATAATGCATGTACGTGGAGAATCATATATCGTCAAGGTATACACCCATACCAGGAACAAGGCTTAGCCTTGGAGAGGAGCGCTCCATGTACAATTCCCGCAAGAAGCCTTTAGAAGAAGTTCCGCTTGAGCCGACATCCGTGTGGTCTTGCGCCAGTGACAGCTGCAACGGGTGGATCCGCGAGAACTTTGCGTTCTCCGCCGAGCCTGCCTGCACGTTGTGCGGATCGCCTATGGAGAAGACCGAACGCATGCTGCCCGCTCTCGTGAATACGAGCCTATCGATGTCGAGCCGAAGCTGACGAACGCCGGGAATCGGTCCCGCGGCCCTTTCCCCGTTCATTGTCCGATGCCGCTATTCCTCTTGGGAAGGCGGCATTTTTGTGTTTTTATCGCATGGGGATGCTGCTCTGGGGACCGGTATCGCATGCCGCCGAATACGCTGTAACCGATCCTCGAAAAAAATTTTAAAAAGTAGGTTTAAAGCGGCCTTGATCTGGTTATTATAATTCTATGCGAGGCTTTCTACGCTTTCAAGCGGGAAGACAGACAGGGGTATAACTATTCTGCCAAGCTAAACCGATTCTGCATTTGCGTTCCTGGACAAGATATGATAAGATGAAATCAATCTAAATCTTGACCTGAGTTCACATATTGTAGAGGGTTATTATTTTAGAAGCATCAATAACCTTGTACAATATGTGAATTTTATTTTCTACGCAAAATAAAGGTCATGTAGAAAAAACATTTTTGGAGGTAATACCAAATGGCTCAACAAGGTACAGTTAAGTGGTTCAACGCAGAAAAAGGCTTCGGCTTCATCGAAGTTGAAGGCGGCAACGACGTATTCGTTCACTTCTCCGCAATCGTCGGCGAAGGCTTCAAGACCCTGGACGAAGGCCAACGCGTTGAATTCAACGTTGTTCAAGGCAACCGCGGTCCGCAAGCTGAGAACGTCGTAAAGCTGTAAGTCATTGATTTTAAGCGGCGGAGACGCCCCTTAAATAGCGAAGCCCGGCCCATGGCCGGGCTTTTGTGCTGTCTTATAACCTTATAAATCACATTGGGTCTGGAGCTGGACTAGGCGGCGGCAAGCGTCTCGGCGCGCGCGATGGCGTCCGCGATTTTTTGCTCCAGAGCGTACTGATTCTGCTTGGCCGCATTCGTCTGGCCCGCCAGCTTGAGCAGTCCTGCCAGATGGCTTGAGGCGTCTGCGCTGTTGCTCTTCTTCGCGGCCGCGTTGAAGCTGCTCCACAGCGTCTTGCCGGCCGACTTCGCGGTCGAGGCCGCGCGCTTTTCGGCCTGAATCCGCGGCTTGTACGAATCGATGGCCGCTAGCGGCTCCTTGGCCCGCTTGGCTTTTGAGGCGGCAGCGTTTTTAGCCAGCTTAAGCTTGTCCTGCTTGGCGCGAATATCATCGCGGGCGAGCTGCACAGTGACTTTCATAATATCTGTCTGCAGCTTGAGCGCCGCGTTCACTTCCTTGTTCTTCAGCTTGCGCGCGGCCTCGGCGCGCTTGTTAAGCGCGGTGTACGAGTCGAAGAGCGGCTTGTACTTCGCCTGCGCTGACTTGACCTGTCCGTCCAGCTTCGCGATGGCCGCTTCGTCAATCGCCTTGATCCGCAGCTTGACCGCCTTCAGCGCCAGTTCGTTGCGGTCGTGCAGCTCATAGGTTCGCTTGTCCGTCTCTTCGCCCTTCATCTCCAGCGATTGCAGCTCGGCATACTGCGCCTGAATCCGGGTCCGAACAGCCGTCTCTGCGGACGCATTCATTTTCTCGTACGCGATCTTGCCTGCAGCGCTGAACGTGTACGTCGCGGCATTCGCCGCTCCCGGCAGCAGCACGGCCCACAATATCGTCGCCACCGCGAGTATTCTCCATCTCTTGCTCATATTCCATTCCTCCCGCCAAAGTAATGGTGGACAGCAAAAAAGCACCAGCAAGCAAGGCATTCGCCTTGGCTCACGGGTGCTTCCCCTGTCGGATGATATGAATCGTACTTGTTCGTTCAATATACACGATGAATGCGGCAGCCGTCAATAGTGATTCGGAACTCACGTTCGCATTTGAGTTTGTTTGTGGTCCAAGCGATCACTTTTGAATCAGCACGAGCGTTTTGTTCGGCACTTTGTCGTACAGCCAGCGGACATCCTTGTTGTGCAGCCGGATGCAGCCGTTTGAGACATATTTGCCGATCGACTTCTCGTTGTTCGTGCCGTGGATGCCGTAGGCATAGGACACACTGCCGTCTTTTTGCGGCACGACCAGCCCGAACCAACGGTCGCCGAGCGGGTTTTTGGGGTCGCCGCCTTTGATCTTCTCTTTGTAATAGGGGCGATTCTTGATTTTCTCGTGAATGACGAACAGCCCCTCCGGCGTATAGGAGGCTTTGGCGCCGGTCGCCACCGGGAACGTCTTGACGAGCTTGCCTTCCTTGAAGTAGGCCAGCTTGTTCAGCGACTTGTCGATGACGATGAAGTCTTCGTAGCTTGCGTACTTCGCGTTCAGCTTGATCTGCGACGACGAGGCGGCAGCCGCTGCGGCGTTGGCGGGGAACGAGCAGATGAGCAGGACGAGCAGACAGAGCAGACAGTACATTGCTTTTCTCAAGTATAATCGCCTCCTTGCGCTGTTCCATGGATATGCGCGAGAGGAGGCGAATAGGTCTATTCCGAATCAAGTCCGCCGCTTAAGCTCAAAAAATTCGCAGCCTTGCCTCGAGTGGTAAGCCAGATCGCTGACACTGGACTGAATAACGACAGTGTTGTCGTCAAAACGTAGAATGACGCCGCCGCTGTCCACGATATGTTCGTTCTTGAACACCCGCAAGCGAAGCTGGCGCTCCATCGCCTCTTGAAAGTCCGCGTCGGTCGTCAGCCTGCGGTTGATCGCCATGACACACAGCACTCCTTTAAGTATAAATGATCAAAACGTATCACTCACTGTACTCTTTGTCAAACTTAAAAACGATGGTGCGGACGTGGGGGAGCACGGATCGTACTGTGGCACGTTTGAGGCATATCCCCTTCGCACAGGTCCGGCGCATGAAGCCTCCTTTGGACCGTTTGGACCGTATCCCTTTCCGTCAGGCCGGATCTCCCGCTAACCCGCTCTGCGCACATTTTTGTACACCCTGACCCCGGCCCTTTTCCAGTCGCCCAGCATGAGAGTTCGGCAACCTAAAGGGTCATTCCTGATCGAAGGGGATACCGTTAAAAAGTGCAAATACGGACGGCTTCTGCGATAGCTTGTCAGCCCGTGTCCACCACTTTTATAATTGTGGATAACAGGACATAACGGACGGAACGAGGTATTATGGATCATTAACTAACAGACGTAGCCAAGCTGGCCGGGGTATCGCCGGCTACGGTATCCCGTGTGCTGAACAATAGGAATCCGGTAAAAGGAAAGACGGCGGAGCGCGTGCTGCGTGCGATCGAGGAGTTCAACTATCATCCCAACGCCGCCGCCAAAAATCTCCGTTCGCAGCGTACGCGCACCATCGGCGTCATCGTGTTGGACATCAACGTGGCTTACTTTGCGGAGATTATCAAGGGGATACAGAATACGGCTTACCGGATGGGGGACAAGGTCATCATCTGCGACGCCGACAACAAAATATGAAATCGATTTCATTCAGTCGAGTGTCGTGCTCTGGATTGCGGGCCAAGGAGAGGGAAGGGCGATCGGCAAATGGAGGCGCTGATCGATCATTACAGGCTCCGTGCTGAACCAGTGGAAGAAAATCACGCTGCCGGATATCCCCTTCGATCAGGTTAGCAAATTCTCTGTTGAAATTTTTGGAACTTCACCTTATAATGAGAACATATATTCTCATTTGTTTGGAGGTGTAAATGATGAGTTTGGAGCAGTTGCCTCACGGCCAGATGCCTGAATTTCATGAAGAGGAGTGCGAGCATGCATTTTATCAGGCGAAGTGGCCCACCGGGTTTCGGTGCCCCCGTTGCGGTTGTTCAGCCTATTATCGTATCTCCTCCCGAGGTCGCAGGCTCTTCGAATGTCGTTCTTGCGCGCATCAGACATCCTTGACGGCGGGAACGATTCTTGAAGGTACGCGTACGCCTTTAGTGAAGTGGTTCCAGGCGTTGTTCCTTATGCAAATCGGCATCTCTGCCAAGCTGCTGGCCGAGCGGATTCTGGTTACTTACAAGACGGCGTGGCTGATTAATCACAAGCTTCGTCATGCGATTCAGGTCCTTGACGAGGCCAGTCCGTTGGCGGGCGATTTGCAGGTATATGGCAACTTCTATGCCGGTCCGACGACGAGTTGGCCTTCGGATCCGTTGGCCCCACAGGAGCAGCCCGTGATTGTGGGCGCTTCTAGCGATCCGGACACCGGAGAGTTGACAGCTGTGAAAATAAAGCGAATGCCTGCCGCGGGATTTGCGCGCCGTGTGTTCGATCTGGAATCGATCGGCGGTTTTGTGTGGCGCCATGCGGCCGATGCCAAATCCCGTACGAGGAACATCGAAGTCGTGAAGGTGAACGACGGCTTCGGCGTGACGGAGCTTGGAGGAATCTGGCGGGGCGTCATTCGCTGGCTGGCACGGACGTTCGGAGGCATCGGACCTAAGCATCTTCAAGCCTATCTCGATGAATATTGCTTTCGTCTTAACGTTCGCGCGGATGCGCAGGAGACGTTGCTCTCGCTGTGCGGTTCGACGAACACAATCACGCAGCCCGAACTGGTGGGCAAGGATCGTCATGTGCGGCCGATACGTTGGACAGGTATCGCCGGCAGGAGGAAGCCAAGGCTTCGTGGCGCAGAGGTTTGTTAAATTCATCGCATGTTATTTGAATTGAGTTTCTATGCAAAAATGCCGCGTGCGCTATCCCTAAAACAGCTCCTTCCCGCGACCTTCCTGTAAGTGCCGACCTTCGCAAACTTTTCCCGCTATCGTTGCAGCTTGCTGTCATCAGCTCATCGTTGCATCCTGCTGTCATCAACTCATCGTGGCATCCTGCTGCCATTCCCGCCTTTGTACAACCTCGCCCTTGTTTAAAATCCTATCTTGCTGCGATTGCCGTGCCATTTGTCGATACCTATTTCATTTAACGGCTTGGCGCCTGCTGCGCTATGCTGGGTTCCGGGGTCGCTGTGCCATCGTACATCCTTTTTGAGCATTGCCCTGTTCCTGTGCGAAGGGGATACCGTAGAAAAGGGGGAAAAGCGAGTCCAGCCCCCCGCTCCGCGGGACGAACGCCCGCCCGTTTCTCGGCATACGATGTAGCAGTCTTCGCGGAGAGGCAGAGGGTGATTGTTTTGGAGGTAGCCCTGACATCCTTGCATTGGGTGTATCTGGCTTTTATTTTGTTTGTTATGGCGATGCTCGTCATGCGCAGGGATACGACGCTGGTATGTGTGTGCGGCATATTGGCGCTCGGCTTGATCGCCGCCGACAGCTTCGGCAGCTCGGTGTCGGGTATATTCAACAGCTTTATTTATGCCATTAAGGAGCTCATCGGCACCATCCTCATCATCTCGATTATCGTATCGATGAGCCGCATCTTGATCCGCACGGGAATTAACGAAGTGATGGTGGCGCCGCTGACCCGGTTCATACGGACACCTGCGATGGCTTATTGGGGAATCGGGATTATTATGATGGTCACGTCCTGGTTTTTCTGGCCGTCGCCGGCTGTCGCGTTGATCGGAGCCGTGCTGCTGCCGGTCGCCGTCAGGGTAGGGTTGCCGGCACTCGGCGCTGCGATGGCGATGAATCTGTTCGGCCACGGCATCGCCTTGTCGGGCGATTATATTATTCAAGGCGCGCCCAAGCTCACGGCAGACGCCGCCGGGTTGCCGGTGGCGCAGGTGATGGAGGCGAGCATCCCGCTCGTGGCTGTGATGGGGGTCGTCACGACGATCGCGGCATTCTGGCTCATGCGACGGGACATGAAGCGGGGTACATTCCGCGAAGGCCTGGTCGCGGCTCCCGCCGGAGACGGCGCGGATCGGCGATCGGATGCGATCGCGATGCCGCAGACGCTCAAGCGGCTGCTTGCTGTAATTATTCCGCTGCTGTTCCTGGCAGACGTGGGCGCGATGATATTGTTCGATCTGCAGGGAGGAGATGCGACAGCGCTGATCGGAGGCACGGCCGTGTTGATCCTGATTGCCGTGACGCTGCTGGCGCACGGGAACCGGGGACTTGAGGCGACGACCGATTATCTCATCGAGGGGCTGCAATTCGGCTTCCGGGTGTTCGGTCCCGTTATCCCGATCGCGGCCTTCTTCTATCTCGGCGACTCGGCATTTTCGGACCTGATCGGCCAGCTGCCTGCGGGCTCGCACGGCATCGTCAACGATCTTGGCGTCGCGCTGGCGAATACGGTGCCGCTGAATGGCGCGGTCAGTTCGGTGACGCTGACGATCGTAGGTGCAATTACGGGGCTCGACGGCTCCGGCTTCTCCGGCATCTCGCTGGTCGGTTCGATCGCCCGGATGTTCGGCGCCTCGGTCGGCGGCACGGATACGCTGACGGCACTCGGTCAGGTGGCGGCCATCTGGGTCGGCGGAGGCACGCTCATCCCATGGGCGCTCATCCCGGCCGCAGCGATCTGCGGCGTCAGCCCGTTTGAACTGGCGCGCCGCAATTTGCTGCCGGTGCTGATCGGACTCGCGGTCACGACGGTCGTCGCCATGTTCCTTATCTGAATCTGAGTGGGACACGCAGCCTTGACGGGAAGGCGCAGGCGTCCCATGATGAAAGGAGAATGCGAACGGATCGAAGGAGGGGCGGCTATGAATCAGGAGACATACCCGGCGATGGATGGCGAGAAGCTGGATAAACTGCGCAATTATCGGATGCTGAACCGGTTCGCGGCCAAAGGGCAGACCGTGCTCGTGGGCTCCTCGCTGATGGAGTTTTTTCCGATTAACGAGCTGCAGCAAACGCTGCCGGGCACCTATTGCATCTACAATCGGGGCATCGCCGGATTTGTGAGCGCCGAGCTGCTGGCGTCGATGGAAGCTTGTATCTTTGAGCTGGAGCCGTCCAAGATATTCATCAACATCGGCTCCAATGACGTCGGCACCCCCGACTACAGGCTGGAGCGGCTGCTCGCGAACTATGACGATATCCTGACCCGGATCGGACGACGGCTGCCGCACTGCTCGGTGTATGTGATGGCTTACTATCCGGTCAATGCCAAGGCGGAGTTCCCCGGTGTGTCTCGGGCCGCGATGGAGGAAGTATTCCGCTATCGCACGAATGAGGCGCTCAGGGAAGCGAACGCCGCTATCGCCCAACTGACGCATCGGCACGGATATACTTTTATTGACGTGAATGAGGGATTAATGGACGAGGAAGGCAATCTGAGGGCAGCGTATGCCACGGACGGGATTCATATGAATCCGGACGCCTACGCCCGTGTGCTGGGCAATATGCAGCAGTATTTGTAATGACGGAACGACATGCAGGAAGCGATCGCGCGGTATGGCAGCGGCCCTTGGGGGCCGCTGTTGCTGCGTAGGGGGCTGTTGAAGCGATATCTTCATAGCATAAGACAATTATCTCTAATGGCGAACGGCCGGTGTCTATGTCATTGTTGAGTGTATAAGCCCAATCAATTCTATGCAGCGCAGGAGGTTGGAATTATCCGATGACAATTGACGTTAGGCCCTTGCTGGACAGTGTGCAGGACGAGGTCGTCGCTTGGAGACGGTATTTGCATCAGCATCCGGAATTGTCCTTTCAAGAAGTGAAGACTGCCGCCTATGTATACGAAGCCTTGAGCAGTATCGAAGGACTGGAGCTGAGTCGGCCGACGCGGACGAGCGTGATGGCCCGGTTGACAGGAGAGCTGCCGGGCGTTCCCAAGGTGCTGGCCGTCCGTGCGGATATGGACGCGCTGCCGATTCAGGAGCAGAACGAATTCGAGTTCGTATCCCGTACGGATGGTGTGATGCACGCATGCGGCCACGATGCGCATACGGCCGTGCTGCTGGGAGCCGTGAAGGTATTGGCGCAGCTTACCGCGCATTTCTGCGGGGAGATTCGCTTCTTGTTCCAGCATGCGGAGGAGGTGCCGCCCGGCGGAGCCCGGGAGATGATAGCCGCCGGGGTGCTGGACGGCGTGGATTGGATTATCGGCGCCCATCTATGGTCTCATTTGGCTTTAGGGAAAATGGCGTTTATCGAGGGTCCGGCGATGGCTGCGACGGATTCGTTCCGCATCGTCGTCAAGGGAAAAGGGGGGCATGCTGCGTCTCCCCACCGCACGATCGACAGCATCGCCATCGCGGCCCAAGTCATCACAAACCTGCAGCATATCGTAGCGAGAAATACGAGCGCATTCGATCAAGCCGTCGTATCGGTAACCCAAATCAACGGCGGGACCGCCAATAATGTGATTCCGGATGCGGTAGAGCTGGGCGGGACGATCCGCACCTTCGTACCGGACGTCCGGGAGCAGATTGTCCGCCGGATGGAGACGGTTGTCGGGGGCATTACCCAGGCGCACGAAGCCGAGTATGAATTAACGGTCCAGCCCGGATACCAGGCCGTGATGAACGATCCGGCGCTGATTCGGGCGCTGCGTCAGATCGCGATCGAAGCATACGGCGCCGGGTGCATAGAGCCGCTTAATCCTTCCATGGGGGGAGAGGATTTTTCCGCCTATCAGACGGTAATCCCCGGCGCTTACTTCTTCGTCGGAGCGGGCAATGCAGAGCAGGGGATTGTCTATCCGCATCATCATCCCCGGTTCACGATCGACGAGCAAGCGATGGCTACCCAGACGTCGATGTTCGTCCGGGCTGCGCTGACATTGCTGGGATCTTCGCATGTTAACCTTTCCGATACTGATTAGGAGACACGCCGGTCCATTTTTTGAACACCTTGCTGAAGTACTTCTCGTCGGCATAGCCGACCATCTCGGCCACCTGAGCGATCTTGAAGTGGGGGCTCTCGAGCAGCAGCTTGGCTTTGTCGATGCGGATGCGGCAGAGAAAGTCGATCAGATTCTCTCCGGTCTCCTGCTTGAATCTCCGGGAGATGTATTCCCGGCTCAGGTAAAAATGACTCGCGATATCCTGCAGGGTGAGCTCTCTGTTGTAATGCTGCTCGATATAGCGGACGACGGCGGGGATCGCGCTCTGGCTGGGCTGATGAGCGGCCGCGCGACCGTGCGACCATGCCTTCAAGATGGCGATCAGCTCGGATTCCAGACGATCGAGATCGAGTCGGCCTCGTTCATCCAGCGTGGCGAGGCCGCTGGTATCGATGGCTGCGTCGTGTGCGTCGGCGGTCGCCTGCGCATCCTGCCGCTCGCCGGATCGCCCGCTATCAGACTGCAGCCATCGCCGGAGCATCTCCGCGAGCTCCGCCTGCCACCGCTGCAGCTGCTCCGCGCTGATGCGGGGCAGGCGCCGCACGTCGGCCATCCAGCGGCCGACCGCATCGCGGATCGGCTTGTCCGATCCGCTCAGGGCGGCGAGCCGCAGACTCTCCTCGTAGGCTTCGAGGCGCGGAGCGGGAGCCGAGACCCGCATCACGGCAGGGTCGTATGAATAGTAGTGCGTACGCCCGGCCAGCACATCCCGCTCTCGCAGCGCCGCCCTGGCGGCCTGATAGGAGAGCGCCGTCCCATCCGGAAAGGACTGCACGGGACCGATGCCGAAGTCGAAGCGGCTGCGCAGCGTCAGCTCGCAGCCGTCGTTGATCTTCGCCAGCAGCTCCGCTAGCGGCGGCGACGCTGTCCGCGCTGCGCCGGGCGGCGCCCAGCAGAAGAGCAGCACCTCGCCGTCCTCGCGCAGATTCCGGCAGGCGAGGCCATGTCCGCCGGGCAGCAGCACATCGTCCGCGATGTTGATGAGCGTGAAGTAGAGCAGGTCGCGGTTGCGCGCGTACCGGTTCGCGACCTCGGCGGCCGCAGAGTCTGCGCTCAAGATGACGACGCGGCAGGCGGACGCCAGCGGGGCGCCTGGCAGTTCTTGCAGCGCATGATGCGCATTGCCGTACGGATCGCTCCCGCCGAGCAGGTCGGAGAAGATGCGGTCGCGCATGACCGGGCGCAGCTGATTGATCTCCATGCTCCTCGCGAGCTCGCGCTTGCGGGAGTGATCCTGTTCGCGCCAGCGGTCCGCAGCGCGCCGCAGCGCCCCGCTCAGCTGCTCCGGATCGATCGGCTTCAACAGATAATCCTGTCCGCCGTGCTGCATCGTGCCTCGAACGAGGTGAAAGTCGTCGTGGCCGCTGATGACGATCTTCTGAATCTCGGGGCGATGCGCCTGGAGCCAGGCGAGCAGATCGAGCCCGCCGCGCACCGGCATCATCATGTCGGTGATGACGATGCCGGGCCGCTCGCGCTCGATCAGCGCCGCCGCTTCTTCGCCGTCGGCGGCTTCATAGATCTCGTCGATCCCGAGAGATTCCCAATCGACGAGCAGCCGGACGGCCTCCCGCACATGACGTTCGTCGTCTACGAGCACGATCTTCATCTCGATTCCTCCCCATCGCTCCCGGTCGCGCGCAGCGCCGGTCCTCCTGCATCGTCTTCTGCCTTCGCCGTCTCTCGCAGCGGGATGGTCAGTCTGACCTTGAACCCGCCTCTGGCCGAGCTGTCTACGGCAATCTCCGCCTCGTCTCCGAAGTACAGCCGGAGGCGCATGAACACGTTGGCGAGGCCGATCTGTCCGCCCATGCCGTCGGCGTCTCCCGCGCGGGCCAAGCGGCCGCGCAGCTCGGCCAGCGGACCGGGCGCCATGCCCCGGCCATCGTCCTCGACCTCGAGATGCAGCCATCCGCGCCCGGCATCCGGCCGCGCGCGGATGCGGAGCTCGCTGCCCTGCGCCCTGGGGGCAGCGCCGCCCTGCGCCTCGCTCGCCGCTCTGCCGCTCGCCTCCCCGCCGGCGCTCGCGCTCGCTGCCCCGCCTCCGCCTTGTGCATCGCTCGCCGCCCTGCCACCCGCCCCGCCGCCGGCGCTCGCGCTCGCCGCATAGCCGTGCTTGAAGCAGTTCTCGACGAGCGGCTGCAGCACCATCTTGGGCACGGGGATATCCAGCGCCTCCGGATCGATCTCGTAGGAGACGGCCAGATGCTCGCCGAACCGCTGCTGCTGCAGCTCGAGGTAAGCCTTGGCGTGCGCGAGCTCGGCCGACAGCGGTACGACGGTCTCCTCGGTATTCATGCTGTAGCGCATCATGCGCGCCATCGCCGCGATCAGCGCGTATACCTTGGGCGCGCCCGACTGCAGGGCAAGCGTCCCGATCGACTGGAGCGCATTGTTCAGAAAATGCGGGTTGGTCTGCGCCTGCATCATCTTGAGCTGGTTCGTCTTGTTCGCGAGCGCCAGCTTGTACTCCCGGTTGATCAGCTCCTCGATCGTCGACACCATCGTGCCGAACCGCCGCTCCAGCACGCCGAATTCGTCGCTGCTCTGCGCGAGACCGGCGTCCGCGCCTGCGCTCCATTTGCCCGCCTGCACGAGGTTCATGCGCGCGATGAGCTTCTTGATCGGACGCGTGAACTGCAGGGAGACGACCGCCGTCGCGATGACGGCGACCACGAGCGACAGCGCGATGATGAGCGAGTTGATCGTGCGGATGCCGCGCGCGTTCTGATACAGATAGGAGTAGGGCAGCTGCTTCGCGACGATCCAGTCCATGAACTGCGTCTGCAGCGTATCGTAGATCACATAGCCGGCGAATTGTTTATCCGACCATTTAAAGTCCCCGCTGCCGCCCTCGCCGCCCAGAATGTCGCGCGTCCATGCCGCATTGCGCAGTTGCCGGTCCCCATCGGGGCCCCCGTCCGCATCCCCGTCCCGGTTCCCGTCCGCATCCCCGCCTCGCACCGCAACCCGATTCCCGGCCTCGTCCGCCGCGCAGACGACGCCCCCCTGCCGGTCCAGCAGGTACAGCCGCTCTTCGGCGGATTGCGCGAGCTGGGCGCAGATGCTGTGCAGCTCGTCCAGCCGGACGTCGATGGACAAGTAGCCGATGATCTGATCGCTCGGCGTGCGGATAATCGGCCTGCGCAGCGTGATGACGTCCTGCTCGCTCACGGACCGCCCGACGTCCAGCTCGTAGTTGGCGCTCTTGTGGGCCGGCTCCACGAACGGGAGCGGGTTGTCCGCCCGTCCCGCAGGCCAGCCGCCGTCCGACTCCCGCCCGCTGCGGAACATGCCCCGCGCCAGCAGATACGACCAGCTGTCCTCGCCCTGGCCGATCTGCAGATGAATCTGATGAATCTCTTTGTCCGACTGATACATGTTGAGCAGATGCTGATAGATTGTCGTCCGGTAGGCGAGATCGGCGGTCTCGGGATCGACGCCGGGGGAGCCGAAGCGCTCGATGAGCGCATACAGGGACGTAGGCGAATTAATAGAGTTGTAGACGCTGAGCGAATTCCGGTTCAGCGTGTTCATGTAGTTCAGGATGTTGTTTTTGCCCACTTGCAGCAGGCTGCGGTTCTCCAGGATCGACTTGTCCGTCACCTGGTTTTTGATGTAGAAGTCCGAGATGATCATGGACAGCGCCATCGGGATGATCGTGGCGGCGAGCAGCAGCACCGTCAGCTTCGCGCGAATGCTTTTTTTCAAGACCATTCCCCCGAGGTCAATATATTACACCAAACCCATCATATCTATCGGTGTCCAGCGCCGCAATAACGATTTATATTTTAGAATATCGGAAAGGAAGTGTGACCTCATGACCAAACGCAGCGGTAAATCCGGACAATGGCTGCAACAGCTCGTATTCGTGGGGCCGGGCCTCGTCGTATTCTCAATTATCGTACTGGTGCCGTTTCTGCTCGGATTTTATTACGCGTTCACCGAATGGAACGGCCTCGATCTGAACAAGGCGAAGTGGACGGGCATGAACAATCTGCACCGGATCTTCACGAACGACGACAAATTCTGGGCCGCCTTCGGCTTCACGCTCCGCTTCACCTTCATCACGGTATTGACGTCCAACTTGCTGGCCTTCCTGCTCGCGCTCATGCTGACGCGCGCGCTCAAGACGCGCAACCTGCTGCGTACGGTGTTTTTCGTGCCGAACGTGATCGGGGGCATCCTGCTCGGCTATATATGGCAGTTCATCTTCACCAAGGGCTTCAAGACGATCGGGGAGATGACCGGCTGGTCGTTCTTCGAGCAGCCCTGGCTGGGCACGCCGAATACCGGCTTCTGGGGCCTCGTCATCGTATTCGTCTGGCAGTCTGCGGGCTATATGATGGTCATCTACATCGCGGCGCTGACCGGCGTGCCCAAGGACATGCTCGAGGCGGCCACGATCGACGGCGCCGGCTACTGGCAGAGCATCCGCAAGGTCACGCTGCCGCTCATCATGCCGGCGATCACAGTATGCCTGTTCCTGACGATCTCGAACGCCTTCAAGATGTTCGACCTGAATCTGTCGCTCACCAAGGGCGGGCCGGGCACCTCGACGCAGTCGCTCGCCTACAACATCTACGCGGAGGCGCTCGTCAACAACCGCTACGGGCTCGGTACGGCCAAGGCGATGCTGTTCTTCCTCGCCGTCTCGATCATCGCCGTGACGCAGGTATGGCTCACCAAGCGCAAGGAGGTGGAAGCATGAACCGGGTCCGCGCGCTTCGCTACAGGCTGGCCGGCATCGAGATCTTCGCGGTTCTGCTCGGACTGCTGTTCCTCGCGCCGTTTTACTTCGTTCTCGTCAACTCGGTCAAGACGCTCGGCGAGATTCTCGTCGACGCGGCTTCGCTGCCCGAGGCATACAGGTTCACGAACTATAGCCGGGTATGGGAGATGATTCGCTTCCCGACCGCGCTGCGCAATACGGTGACGATCACGGCCATCAGCGTGGCCGGCATCGTCATCCTCAGCTCGATGACCGCCTACCGCCTCGTGCGCCGGCCGTCCCGCTTCAACAACTTGCTGTTCCTGGCGTTCATCTCGTCGATGATCATTCCGTTCCAGTCGGTTATGCTGCAGCTTGTGCGCGTGACGAGCTTCCTGGAGCTGCGGGGCGACCTGCTCGGCATCGTCGTCTGCTATCTCGGCTTCGGCCTCTCGCTGTCCGTCTTCCTGTTCCACGGCTTCATCAAAGGCGTGCCGCTGGAGATCGAAGAGGCGGCCGTCATGGACGGCTGCTCGCCCTACGGCGTCTTCTGGCGGATCGTGTTCCCGCTGCTCCGTCCGATCGCGGTGACCGTCGTCATCTTGAACACGCTATGGATCTGGAACGACTATCTGCTGCCCGTGCTCATCATCGGCTCCAACAAGGATCTGACGACGATTCCGCTCGCGGTCACGCGCTTTTTCGGACAGTATACCAAGCAGTGGGATCTGGCGCTCGCCGGTCTGGCGATGAGCGTGACCCCGATCGTCGTGCTGTTCCTGCTGCTGCAGAAGTATATCGTCGAAGGGATTACGGCGGGCTCGGTCAAAGGGTGAGGGCGTCAATATGTTACACTATTGAGATCAACATAATCGGTGTTGTGCAAACGTTTTCCCCGCTATACTCGACACTGTAGCCAGTTAATGAACAACGAATATACGGGAGGTCATTATTAATGAAACGAATCTCCGCAGGCATTCTAATCGCATCGCTCATGACGGTCGCCGCAGGCTGCGGCAGCAACAACAAAGACAACGCCGCACCGGCATCCTCGGGCGCTGCCTCGTCCGCACCGGCATCCTCGGCGGCCGCTTCGTCCGACGCGCCGAAGAAGGACGTCACGATCAAGGTGTTCCAGTTCAAAGTCGAGATCGCCGACGCGCTGAACAAAATGGCCGAAGCGTATGAGAAGGAGACGGGCGTCAAGGTCGACGTCGAGACGCATGGCGGCGGCGAAGATTACAACGCGCTGCTCAAGGCCGAGATCGCTTCGGGCTCGGAGCCCGAGATCTTCAACTCCGAGGGCTATGCGGCGCTGGAGCCTTACTATGACCGCGCCACCGACCTGTCGGGCGAGTCCTGGGCCTCGGACGTCATCAACGCCGCCGCAGCGCCGGCCCGCGTCGACGGCAAGCTGCTCGGCATGCCGATGAACATCGAGGGCTACGGCATCATTTACAACAAGGAGCTGTTCGCCAAGGCGGGCATCACCGAGCTGCCCAAGACGCTGACCGCGCTCGAAGACGCGGCCAAGAAGCTGCAGGACGCCGGCATCACGCCGTTCTCCACGACGAACGAATGGTGGTCGATCGGCCATCACACGATCAACGTCGGTCTCTCCGAGCAGCCGGACCCGATCAAGTTCATCGAAGAGAACAAGGCGGGCACCGCATCGTTCAAGGGCAACGAGGTATTCGAGAAGTGGATCCACTATGTCGATCTCGTCTTCAAGTACTCGCAAAAGGATAAGCTGACGACCGACTATGCGACCCAGGTCGCCAACTTCGCCAGCGGCAAGGCAGCGATGATCCAGCAGGGCAACTGGATTCAAGGCGATATCGACAAGGTCGCCAAGCTCGACCTCGGTCTGCTGCCGATTCCGATCGACGACAGCGGCAAGGCGCGCATCTACACCGGCCCGGCGAACTTCTGGATCGTCAACAGCAAGTCCAAGCACGCGGACGAGGCCAAGAAGTTCCTCGAGTGGATGGTCACGTCGGAGACGGGCAAGAGCTATATCACCAAGGAGTTCAAGTTCATCCCCGCGCTGGCGACGATTCCGGCGACGCCCGAGGACATCGGGCAGATCGGAGCAGCCGTATCCGGCATGGCGAAGGAAGCGGGCGGCTGGAACTGGGGACGGTATCCGGACGGCGTGCCGCAAGGCTGGGGCGCGGCGATGCAGGAATACCAAGGCGGCTCGATCGACAAGGATAAGCTGTTCGACAAGCTCGATCAGGCGGTCAAGGATATCGTCAGCAAATAAACGAATATTACTATTATAGTAGAAACGCAATTTGCATAAGGCTGCGGGCTTCATGAGAGGGAAACCTCCCGTGAAGCCCGTTTTCCGTTTCCGCCTGCGTTTTAACGAATCTTTAGAACCTTGGCTGCTCTTGCTTCGTTAATAGTAAAGAAGCGTAAGATAAGGATAAAGCCTTATTTATGGGGACTGGCTTCAATTTATTCCCAGACTAATGCGCCATTTTATCCCGATTTGGCCGACAATTGCGTGTTTTAAGCCGGAATTTCAGCTTTTTTCGCGGCTCCTGTCTTTTGACATGCGACTTCGTTCGGTGCATAATTAAACACGTTGTTTACAGACAGATTACAAAAAAATGAAATTGCGCGCATTGATACAGCTTCGACATCCCGCAATGCTGCAAGAAAGGAGAGTGCTTAACATGCGACTATGGAATGCGATCAAGTCCAAGCCGATCCTATGGTTTTCATTGATTTTGCTGTTGAAGGGCGCTTTGGCCTGGTTCGTCATTTTCGACGACGGCCCGTCCTGGATGACCTTGCTGACAGAGATTCCGTTTATCCTGATCGTATTCTGCCTGATCGAGTGGTTCGCCTCCAAGCGCAAGCTGCTATATTATATGATCGCGAACCTGTCGATTACGCTGCTCTACTTCGCGGTGCTGATGTACTACAAATATTACGGCGTCATCGTCACGTACCACGCGCTCGAGCAGGCGGACAAGGTGACGAAGGTCGGGGAGAGCACCTATTCGCTGCTTGATCCGTACTACCTGCTCATCTTTATCGATATCATCATCTTCGCCTTCTATATGTTCCGGCCCAAGTACATCGCGCGCTTCCGCAGCATCGGCATGCGCAGCGTGAACCGCACGGCTCTGCTCGCTACGTTCATCGTCTCTGCAGCGCTGTGCATCTTCAACATCTGGCCCAATCATGCCAGCATGAACGAGAACAAGAAGGCCGAGGGCATGGGCATCCTCAACTACGAGGTATATACGATCTTCGCCGACAGCACGACGAACGAAGAAGTCATCGACATGAACGAGATCAACCAGGATGCGATCGATGCGCTGAAGGGCGCGAAGCAGCCCGCCTCTCCGGCGGAGTGGGCCGCAGCCCAAGGGAAAAATCTGATCGTCGTGCAGATGGAATCGTTCCAGAACTTCCTGATCGGACTGACGATCGAGGGGCAGGAGATCACGCCGAATATTACGAAGCTCGCGGCGGGCGATTTTTACTTCAACAACTTCTACACGAACGTCGGTCAGGGCACGACGTCCGATGCGGAATTCGTCGTCAACACGTCGCTCTACGTGCCGCGTCATGAGGCGGCTACGTCGTCGGAATACATGGATAAGCAGCTGCCGAGCCTGCCGCGTCTGATGTCCGCGAGCGGCTACAATACGGCCACGTTCCATACGAACAGCGTGGAGTTCTGGAACCGCTCGGCGCTGTACAAGGCGATCGGCTTCGACAAGTACTACGATCAGCAATTCTACGGAGACGATGACCATATCGCCTTCGGCGCTTCGGACGAGGTACTGTTCGCCAAGACGGTGCCCGAGCTGGTCAAGATGGATCAGCAAGACAAACCGTTCTATGCGATGGTCATCTCGATGAGCGCCCATCATCCGTACAAGATGCCGGACGACAAGCAACGGATCAAGCTGCCTGCTTCGTACGACGGCACGCTTGTGGGGAACTATATTATGGCTCAGAACTATGCCGACTATGCCATGGGACAGTTCCTCGACGAGCTCAAGCGCAGCGGTTTGTGGGACGACAGCGTCATCGTGTTCTACGGGGACCACCAGGGTCTGCCGCTGTACTCCCTGAGCGGCAAGGAAAAGGATCTGATGGAAGGCATCTTCGGACGCCAATACGGCTATACGGATATGTTCAATATTCCGTTCATCGTTCATGCGCCGGGCGTCACCTATCCGAAGACTTTCGAGCAGACCGGCGGCCAGATTGACATCATGCCGACCGTCGCCAACCTGCTCGGCGTATCGATGAAGGATCAGATCCACTTCGGCGAGGACCTGCTCAACCAGCAGACCAACCTGCTGCCGATGCGTCACTTCCTGCCGACCGGCTCGTTCGTGGGCGATACGGCGATGTTCCTGCCGGGCGTCGGATTCGAGGACGGCACCAACTACGACGTCAAGGACAACAGCATCAGCGCGAGCGGATCGACCGAGGCGCAGTACAACGCCGCGCTCAGATTGCTGAACATGTCGGACAGCTACGCCAAGCAGCTGCCGGCGCTGCCGGAGGGCGGCGGGCCCAAGCCGGGAGCGGATGATCAATAAGATGGGGCTCGTACGGACGGCGGTTATGCGGGATTACTCGCGTAGCCGCCGTTTTGTTTTTTTTGCAGGACGATCAACGTAGGGTAATATAGAATACATAAGACAAATCGAACAGTTGAAGGAGTCTATCGATATGCCTGGACAAGCGAAGCATACGGCGGCCGTCTCGCTCGGCATCATGGGAGCGGGATTCCTGGCTACGTTCCCGATGGCAGGCTGGGGCGGCGCGCTGCTGCATGGCGGCTTCGAGGCGGGGCTGGTCGGAGGACTCGCCGACTGGTTCGCCGTCACGGCGCTGTTCCGCCACCCGCTCGGCATCCCGATCCCGCATACGGCGCTGCTGCCGCGCAATCGGGACAAGGTCGTCCGGTCCCTCATCCAGGCGATCGAGACGGAGCTGCTCACCAAGGAGAGCATCGTGACCAAGACGACGGAGTTCAAGATCGGCGAGCGGCTGCTCGGCCTCCTCGAGACGCATCGTGCCGAGGCGGCGGGCGTGGCGGTTCGCGTGAGCGAATTCCTCCTGGAGCGTCTGCCGATGGAACGCATCGTGCCGATGCTCTCCCGCGCGATCGGCGCGCAGCTGCGCGAGCTGGATACGGTCGGTCTGCTGCGCAAAGTATCGGAGGAGGCGCTCGCGAGAGGTTACGAGGAGAAGGCGCTCCTGTTCCTCGTGGACAAAGCGGGCGGCTTCGTCGCCCGCGAGGAGACCCGGCGCCAGCTCGGGATCATGGGGTCCGCAGCGCTGCACAATCTGCAGGTCGGCGGACTGATGGGCTTCGCCGTCAATGCGTTCGTCTCGTTCATGGACGAGGACAAGCTGGGCGGCATGCTGCAAAATGCGATCCTCGGCACGCTGGCCGACATGCAGGCGAGGGAGGACCATCCGCTGCGCGAGATGCTGCTGGAGACGATGCGCGATACGCTGCGCAGGCTCCCCGATCAGCCGTCTGTCGTGTCGGAGCTCGACGGCTGGAAGGAACGGCTCGCGGACGGCGGCGCGATCGAGGGCTGGCTGGGCCCATGGCTCGAGACGCAGCGGGAGCGGGCGCTCGCGTTCGTCCGCGAACCCCGCTTCGCGGAGGCGTACGTGCAGCCCGCCATCACGGGGCTGCTGGACAGTCTGCGTGCCAACCCGCAGCTGATTGAGACGTTCCAGACCTGGGTACAGGAGCGCATCAGCGACTTCGTCGAACGCAATCACTGGAAGATCGGCAAGCTCGTCCAGGAGAATATCGACAAGCTGGACAACGAATCGCTGATCCGGATGATGGAAGACAAGATCGGCGGCGATCTTCAGTGGATTCGCGTCAACGGCGCCGTGTGCGGGTTCCTGATCGGGCTGGTGCTCGAAGGCGTCAACCTGCTCGCTTGAGATTGGCCGAGCAGGGCGGGGCAGGCTGCTCGGCGGATCGCGCCCCGTCTTCGACCAAGCCGACGGCTGCCCGCCTCGAGCGTCTCCATATGTGAAGTACGGACGTCGGACGATTTGCTATAATGTACGTAGAAGTTCGACCGAGGCGGTGTACCATGGACGACATCAGCGCGTTTTTGCGTATTTTTCTCATCAATGCGAGCACGATGATGACGATGCTTTATTTGGCGAGTCTGCTATACAAATATATCGTTTATAAATGGAGCGCGCGCCAGAAGGAAGCGCTTTTTGTCGTGCTCGCGATCGCATGCGGATGGACGACGATGCGTTTTGGCTTTCGCTTTTCCGATACGGTCATATTCGACCTCAGGTACCTGGTGCTCATCGCATCGCCGCTGTTCGTCCGCAACCGGCTGTCGATTCTGGTCATCGGTCTTGGGATCGGTCTCGCCAGATTGTCCTTCGGCGTGAACAAGGCGGCGGTCGTCGGCTGCCTGAACGTAATCGCGATGAGTCTGCTCGTTATCTTCATCCTCTGGTTCGCACGGCGATACCGCCTGACAGAGCTGCGCAAGCTGGTCACGCTCGTCCTCTCGGTCAATGCCGGCAACGTGCTGTTCATCGCGCTGTTCGGCATCATCCCGCCGCGCCATTACCTGGTGGATATCGCGCCGGGCACTTTTCTCGTCAGTATGCTGCTGTGCTTCGGCTTCATGTTCATCCTGCAGGAGTTCATGCGCGAGGACAGGCGCAAGCAGAAGCTCGAGCTCTACACGGCGCGTCTCGAAAAGCAGTATCGCATATCGGAGGAAAAGGGGCAATCGCTGGAGCTGGCCAAGGTGGAGCTGGAGGGAATGTACAAGCAGGTGGAGGCGGCTTCCCGCTACAAAAGCGAGTTTCTCGCCAACATGTCCCACGAGCTGCGTACGCCGCTCAATTCCGTACTCGTACTCGCCCAGCTGCTCGAGGAAAATATTGACGGCCGGATGACGGACGAGGAGGTCGGCTATGCGCGCATCATCCGCCACTCCGGCAAGGAGCTGCTCGGACTGATCAACGATGTGCTGGATCTGTCGAAGATCGAGGCCGGGCGGCTGGAGCTCGACCGCTCGGCGTTCAGCATCGAGGAGCTGCTCCTGCATATCGAGGAGCGCTTCCGGCCGATCGCCGACCAGAAGCGGCTCATGCTGCGTCTTAATACGGAAGGCGAGATGCCCGAGTATCTCTACACGGACGAGCAGCGTCTGAAGCAGATCATCAGCAATCTGCTCTCCAACGCGCTCAAGTTCACGCAGCGGGGCACTGTCAGCCTGACCGTCTCGCGCGTGGATAGCGGCCGGCTGCTTGAGGAGGGCGGATTGGCGTTCATCGTCGCGGATACCGGCATCGGGATCGCGGCGGACAAGCAGGAAGCGATCTTCGACGCGTTCTTCCAGGCGGACGGCTCGATCAGCCGCGCGTACGGGGGGACGGGACTCGGCCTGTCGATCGCCAAGCAGTTCGCTCTCATGCTCGGCGGCGACATCATGCTCGAGAGCGAGCCGGGGGCGGGCAGCCGCTTCACGCTGCTGCTGCCCTGGCCGGCGCTGAGCACGCTCGAGGCGGCTGCTTTGCTGCGCGACGAGTGCGCGGGGGCGCCGGACGGGGCGGAGCCGTCGCGTGAGTGGCCGAGCGGAGAGCGCTCGGCGGAGCGGGCCGGGCTTGCCTGGCCGCAGGCGGAGGCTGCCCGCGAGGGGGCCGACAGTGCCGCGGCGGCAGGTGCGGATGCGGGAGAGGCGGCGCAGAGAAGCGCCGGCGGCGCGGAAGGTGCGGCGGATGTGCGGACAGGCAGGTCTGCCTCCGCCTCCGACCCAGTAGAGGCCAGGCCGCACCGACTGCTCATCGTCGACGATGACGAACACAACGTCTATTCACTGCGGGCGGCGCTCGATGCCAGAGGCTACCGCATTCTGACCGCCTATTCAGGCGTCGAAGCGCTCGGCTTGCTCTCCGGCAGCGCTGTCGTCGACCTCGTGCTGATGGACATCATGATGCCGGGCATGGACGGCCTGGAGGCGGCCCGCCGCATCCGTTCGATGCCGGGACGCAGCGGCGTGCCGATCATTGCCCTGACGGCCAAGGCATTTTTCTCCGATAGCGAGCAATGCCTGGAATCGGGCGTGGACTTCTATATGACCAAGCCCGTGGATCTCGGGAGCCTGACCGACAAGATCGAGACCTATATTCGGGGGAGCCGCGAGGCTGGCTGGGGAGAACGCGTCAACAATAAGGAGCTGTAGAGATGATAGAAAGAGAGACAGGTCTGGAAGCGGAGAAGAAGACGGGCGGGGAGCGAGAGCTTGACCAGGCGAGGGGCATATCGCAAGCGTTGAGCGGACGCGTGCAAGCGGCGTCTCTTTCAATCGAGCGTGAAGGCCGGCTGCCGTCCGATATTGTGGAGATGATCTACGAGGAGCGGCTGTTCAAGCTGTTCGTGCCGGATGCCTTGGGCGGGCGGATGACGGCGCTGCCGGAGGCCGCTCGCATCTTCGAGCAGGCGGCCTACATAGACGGCAGCTTCGGCTGGCTCGTGACGATCGGCTCGGGCGGCGGCTTCTTCGCAGCTACGCTGCCGGAGCCGACGGCCGAGGCGCTGTTCTCAGACAGGCGGGCGGTCATTGCCGGCAGCGGCCATCCGACCGGGACGGCGACGGCTGTGCCTGGCGGCTATCGGGTCAGCGGCAGCTGGCAGTATTGCAGCGGAGCCGGCCATGCCAGCTTCTTCACGGCGAACTGCCGGGTGGAGCGGGACGGAGCGGCAGTTGACGACGGCGAAAAGGGACTGACGGATAGCGCGGTACGTGCGGCAGTCGGCGATGGGGAGCAGCAGGACATTCGCGGAGATGCTCCGGAGGTCGAGAGTAAGCCGCCTGAAATCCGCTCGTTCGCATTCCTGCCCGATCAGGTCGAGATCGTCCAGGATTGGGCGGCCATGGGGCTCAAGGCTACGGAGAGTCACACCATCCGCGTGACGGACGCCTTCGTTCCCGAGGAGAGAACCTTTGATATCGCCACCCCGCCGCGCTACGGCGATCCGGTATACCGCTACCCGTTTCTGCCGTTCGCCCAGGTCTCTTTCGCCGCAGTCGCAGTCGGTCTCGGCCGACGCTTTTTGGACGAAGCCCGACGACTCGCGGATGCCAAGCGCGTCGCGTGGGACCGTGCCTATGCCGGCCGTTATGCGCGAGTGGCCGACCAGATCGCAGCGCGGCGACGGGAGCTGGACGAGGTGGTCGACGTATTCTACCGGGAGACGGAGGAATCGTGGACGGCGTTTGTCGAGCGTCAGGCGCTGTCCGACGATGCCGTCGCAAGCGTGGGAGCCGCCTGCCGGGCAGCGTCCCGGACGGCGACGGCGTGCGCGCACGCGCTGCTGCCGATGCTGGGCATGACCGGGCTGATGGAGCACGAGCCGGTCAACCGCGCATGGCGGGACCTGCATACGGCCGCACAGCACGGCTTGCTGAACGGGTGAGACGGCACACGGCCGCCGCGGAGGACAACGTCGTGGGCGCTCATGCGGTGGCAGCCTGCCAGAGTTCGCAATTCCGCCGAGTGCTTCCGATTGACAGTACTTTGGGGTGTGTGGGCGATATAGACGAAGCGGCAGCAAGTGTGGCAGTCACGCAAATGAGAAAACGAGGAGAGTCGCCATGCTGATTATGAACGAAAAAATAAGAGCCTCCGAGGTTGCGCTGACCGGACTGGACGGCGAGGATCTGGGCGTCGTGACCCGCGATGAGGCGCTGGCGCTGGCGAAGCAGGCCAGAGCCGATCTCGTCTGCACCTCGCTGCTCAGCAGCCCTCCGCCGTGCAAGCTGGTCGCGCGGGGCGCCGCCAAGCAGGCGGTCTCGCAGGAGAAGCGCGCCGAGCGTGCGCGGGAGGGCGAGATCAAGACCAAGGAGATCCGTCTGACTGCGCAGATCGAGGATCACGACTACGATACGAAGCTGCGGCAGTCCGAGAAGCTGTTGTCCTCGGGACATGCCGTCCAGCTCACGGTCAAGCTCGGGAACGCCAAGGAAGGCACGCGCGCCAAAGAGCTGCTGGAGCGCATGCTCAAGGAACTCGCTCAGCTGGGCACAAAGGAAACTGGTATACAGGTCAGCGGCAAGCAAGCCGCTGTGCGTGTGATGCCGCACTAGAGCAGCGGACGATGGCGTCGGGTTTATGAGCAAGCCTGTTCTGTCTGTACGGGGGCTTGTCATAGAATAATATAGGCACATGGAAAAACGCCTATATTATTCATGGAGGCGAGTGCCGGCATGTCAATCGATCCGGAGCGCGGGATACATCAGGCTCAATTCGAAGAGTCGGTCCGCACAGCCCTCATTCGCCAGGAAGAAGCGATTGCCGATCTTCTCCGTGCCGCCGCCCTGTACGTGCAACTCTCCATGATGCCGAGTGCGGCTCATCAGGAAAAACACACCCGCGGGCTGCCCGTCGCCGAGTCGCTCGCCGATGCTCTCTCCATCGCGACCCGGATCGCCGAATCGCTGTCCGAATTGCAGCGCCTGACCCAGGGGATCGCACGTGACCTCGGTGTCCTACGTTTGTCCGTCCCCGCCTCACGATCCCTACCCACAGATAGCCCGCCGCGATCCGTCCGCTATTCTCCGGCGGAGAAGGCACCCCCGCCCTGGTCCGCATCGCCCAAACCCTAGTAGCAGCCAAACAACGGCCCGGCCCAAAAACCTTCTAGTCTCACTGCAACAACTTGATTGTATACCGGAAAAAGTGATTATTTGGAAGAAGTCGTCATGAATTGCATTTCCCCTCCCGATATTATCAATACGGGGATATTGGGAGGGGTTATTTTGGATTTTGATGTGTCATTCAGCGGATGGGCCACAGCTTTATTAGTGCCACCGCTTATTCCATTCATTAGTATTATTGTTTCGATTTTAAAAATAACACGTGAGGAAAAGTTATTACTAAGCCCCAGTATTCAAATTTTCACAACACTGCTGAGTGAAATTGGAAAATTTCTATTGATAACAACTGCGGCAATCATTCTCGGAACGTTTGAGATCAAAGGGCATTCAGGAAACAATCGATTTCCTTTTGTCTCGGATTTTCCTTTTCCAACCCTATTAATTCAGATCTCAATCGTATTGACTGCGCTTATTTCTCTTGGTTTACTCATGCTCAGAGTTAAGAAAAGCTATAGAATTCGAGTATTCACCGAAATAAACAAATCAACAAAAACTCGAAAAGGATTCATTCTTACTTTTTTAATAATACTAATTATTATATATGCTTATGTATTTTTTCCTCTATTTTTAGTTGCGTGCGCTCTAGGTGTAATATCCTTCTATTACGGTATAGCATTCAAGTTAAATATAACGTTTACTGGCGAAACCGCAGGATATTTATTTTCGAAAGTTCCAGTGGATGCGAGCATAATTTTTATATTGCTCTACTTGGTTTTATATGTGACATTGCGCCTGCTTTACGGGCAACTGATCTATGCGGGAAATTTATACGTATCAACAAAGGTGATTGCACACATCAAGCTAATAACAAACGAAGTGATGGAGAATGTAACGATTATTAGGGCAAGTATCGATGGAGCGTCCTTGCTTGTTAAAAACGCAGATGATAAGGATGGAAATAAATACCTTATACCTAAGGCGTCGATCCTACACATTAGGTTTGAAATGAAACAAATCAAGGAGCATAACCTGGAACAGGAAGTTAATAATTCAGATAATCATGCAACAGAAAACTTGGAAGAGAAGGCGGCAGACATTTCAGAAGTGGCAGTCACTGAAGAAGTGGCTGCTTCATCTGACACTAATTCTGACTCTCTCGTTAGAATATTGCTTCCGCCTGATTATAAATAAAGCAATAGAGCGTGCGCGCGGCGGAGATGTCCTTTCGGTATTCGCATCTTCTTTTACATATTCGTGCCGTTCTCAGCAGTGAACAAGGTTATCATAACGCAGCATGCTTACAACGGCTCTTCAGGAAAAGAACGGGTGAAGCATACAGAGCCCCAACACCACAGCCTCCGACCCATCCGGGTACGGAGGCTTCTATATGCCGCCTTGCAATCAGCCGTTCCGCAGGCTGGATTGACGTACGATCAGCTCGGGCTTGATTGAACGGAGCTCGGCGTCCGCCGCTTGAATCAAGCCAAGCTTGCCGAACAGGACATTGGTCGCCAGCACGCCAAGGCTGAACGTATCGATCTCAAGGGCGGTGAGGGCCGGCGTCGTGTAGGGGGCGAGCGGGAAGTTGTCGAACGTGACGATGCCGAGCTGCTCGGGGATGCGGACTCCGCGCTCCTGCGCAGCCTTCAAGACGCCGAACGCAATGAAGTTGTTGACGCATATGACCGCGTCGGGCGGGGCGTCGAGGTCCAGCAGCTCATTCATCAGGCGGTAGCCCGTCGCCTCGTTCGTCTCTCCCTGCCGGATATACGGATTGTCCGAGACGAGATCGCGCCGGGCGCCGGACATGACATTCTGGTAGCCGGCCAGACGGTTGCGCGAGATGGCCTCGCCGGGCACGCCGCCGAGAAAGGCGATGCGGGCGTAGCCCTGCTCGAGCAAATGATTCGCAGCGATCCGCCCGCCCTCGTTGTTATCGATATCGACCCAATCGGAGTCCGCACCGTAGTCCTCCTTCGGCTGCCCGACGATCACATAGGGGAATTCCAGCCGCTCCAGCTCGCTTACGACATCCCGGTTCAGGAAGGACGGATTGATGAGCATGCCGTCCAGCTTTTTGCTGTAGACGTACCGGTTCATGAAGTCTTCGTTGCTGTTCGTGATGTTGGCGATCGTCAGCTCGTAGCGATGCTCGAAGGTCACGCTCTCGGCACCGCCCAGCAAGCTGTAGAAGAAAGGGTTCAGGAAGTCGTCCTTGCGGTCGAAGTTCATGATGAACCCGATATTCATGCTGCTCTGCTTCGCCAGTTGGGTGGCGATGCTGCTGGGCGTATACTGCAATTCCTTCATGATGGCGCGTACTTTCGCTTTTGTCGCTTCCGAGATGGTAGGCGCGTCGTTCAGCACTTTGGACACCGTAGATTTGGCTACGTTCGCTGCCCTCGCGATATCGTTAATCGTTGTTTTCATAGGCGGCCCCCGTTAATTCCCCTGCATATTCATACTGATATTTATTATAACGCGCTCCAGTCCGGCTGCCCAATCTCTGGCAAAAATCTTATTGCTTTCCCGAAATAGGTATGTTACTTTGAGATCAAGGAAACCGGTTTCCTCCTCCATCATAAACGATTTGAAGGGCGGGTTCAACAAAATGATGACAAAAAAGCTCGGATGGTTGGCGGTAGCAACGATGATGGTATCCGTACTCGCAGCATGCGGCAATTCAAACAATACCGGAGGAGCGTCTTCGGACACAGCAGCGACTGCAGGCGCGTCCGCAAGCGCAAGTCCGTCGGCATCGAATGAAAGCGCTGCACAGGATACGGAAGACGTGAAGCCGGAAGAGGGCGCGAAGCTGAAGATCTGGACGGATAAGACCGAGCGGACGTTCATCGAGAGCGCGCTTGCCGACTTCAAGCAGCAATACGGCGTTGACGTCGCCATTGAGGAAGTGAACATTCCGAACCAGGCGGAGAAGCTGGAGACGGACGGTCCCGCGAAGCTCGCGGCCGACGTGCTGATGCTCCCGCATGACAAGCTGTCCAAGCTGGCGGTCGCGAACCTGCTGCTGCCGAACGATCTGTTCGAGGAGGAGACGAAGGCCAAGACGCTGGAGACGGCGATCGAGGCCAGCACCTACAACGGCATTCTGTACGGCTATCCGCAGACGATCGAGACTTACGGACTGTTCTATAACAAGGCGCTCGTCAAGGAAGCGCCGAAGACTTGGGACGAGGTGATTGCATTTGCGAAGACCTACAACGACCCGGCCAGCAAGAAGTATGCGATTACGTGGCTCCACAATCTTTACTTCAACAGCATGTTCATCACCTGGAAGGGCGGCTACATCTTCGGCAAGGACGGCACGGATGCAGCCGATATCGGCTTGAACGGCGACATGGCGGTTGAAGGCCTGAAGTATTACCAGGGTCTGAAGCAGATCATGCCGATCAAGACGAGCGATCTGACCTTCGACATCCAGGCCGAGCTGTTCTCATCCGGCAAGGTGGCAATGTCGATCGACGGCCCATGGTCGATCGCGTCCTACAAGGGCAAGGTCGACTTCGGCATCGCGCCGCTCCCGGCCTTCCCGGACGGCAAGCCGTCGATGTCGCTGTCGGGCGTGCGATCGTTCTACGTCAACTCGTACACGGCCTATCCGAACGCGGCGAAGCTGCTGGCGAACTTCCTGACCTCCAAAGAGAACGCGCTCAAGGACTTCGAGCTCGCGGGCATTATTCCGGCCAACAAGGAAGCCAGCGCCGATCCGCTCATCCAGAACGATCCGATCCTCAGCGGCATCGTCGAGCAGTTCAAGAACTCCAAGCCGATGCCGTCCATTCCGGAGATGAACAGCCTGTATGCGCCGACGGATGCGGCGTTCGCGACCATCTGGAATACGAATGCCGACGTGAAGGCGACGATGGACAAAGCCGTGCAGTCCGCCAAGGATCTGATGAGCTCGACGGCTTCGCAATAAAGCAAGTCAACGGTCGGGGGAATCCGGCGGGGGCCGGGTTCTCCGGGAGGAGAGGAGCACCGATCAAGCATGACTAGATATGCCCCTCAAGCTACGCTGCTTTCCCTGTTGTTCATGGGTCTCGGGCAAGGCTACAACCGTCAGTGGGGCAAGGCGCTGCTGTTCGCCCTGATCGAAGCTGCCGGCATCTACTGGATCGCGACTCGCCTGGCCAAGTCAGTGAAGGGCTTGTATACGCTCGGGGTCACGCCCAGAGGGATGGTCAAGGTCGGCAAGGTATACAAGCCGGTCGAAGGCGATCACTCGATTTTCCTGATGGTCGAAGGGTTAATCGCGCTAATTATCGTAGCCTTATTCGTGTATGTCTACTATTTGAACATTCGTGATGCCAGGTTAACGGCGTTAAACCGTGAGAAAGGGATCGCGCCGCACGGCTTTGCCGGCACGCTCGCCAATCTGGCGAACCGCAATTTTCCATATATGATCCTGGCGATACCGGTTGCGACCGCATTGATGCTGACGGTCATGCCGATCATTTTCTCCGTGCTGGTCGCCTTTACGGACTTCGCGGCGCCGAACCTGCCGCCCGCGAAGCTGGTGCATTGGGTCGGGTTCGATATATTCGGCAAGCTGGTCAGGCTCGGTTCATGGAGCAAGACGCTGTACGGCGTCGCGCTCTGGACCGTCGTCTGGGCGGCGCTGGCGACGATGACGACCTACTTGATCGGCACGGTCGTCGCGGTATTGATCCAGCAGCGGGGCATCCGGCTCAAGCGGTTCTGGCGCACGGCCATGATTATCCCGTTCGCCGTGCCGAATCTGGTGTCGCTGCTCGTATTCCGCAATTTGCTCAACGAGGAATTCGGTCCGGTCAATCAATTTCTGACCAGGATCGGGCTGCACGGCATTCCTTGGCTGAATGACCCGACCTGGGCGAGGGCGACGGTCATCGTCGTGAATACGTGGCTGGGCTTCCCGCTCATCATGATTCTCGTATCCGGCATCCTGACGACGATACCGAGAGATTTGTACGAAGCGGCCGAAGTCGACGGCGCCTCGCGGTTTTATGCGTTCCGGGTCATCACGCTGCCGCTCATCCTGTACGCCACGGCACCGATTTTCATCATGCAGTTTGCGAGCAACTTCAATAACTTCAACGTGATCTATCTGCTGACGGGCGGCAACCCGATCATGCCGGACTACGTATACGCAGGCGGCACCGATCTGCTCGTGACATGGCTGTACAAGCTGACCTTGACGAACAATCAGTACAACTTCGCATCGGTGCTGAGCATCTTGATTTTTGTCGTCGTCGCCACTGTATCGATCTTGAATTACAGGCAGACCCGGTCCTTCAGAGAGGAGGACCTGATCCAATGAAGCCGCGTCATATCGCGACGTATATCGTACTCACCGTGCTGACCTTGTCCATCGTGTACCCGGCGCTCTGGATCGTGATGTCCTCCTTCAAGGCAGGCAACAGTCTGTACAGCGAGACGCTGATCCCGAGAGCGTTCACGTTCGACCATTACAAGGAGCTGTTCACGAGCACCCGCTATCAGTATGTGACTTGGTACGCCAATACGGCCAAGGTCGCCGTCCTGTCGGCGCTGCTGGGCACGCTGATGACGCTGCTCGGCTCGTATGCGATGGCGCGGTTCCGGTTCGCCGGCCGGAAGTTCGGCCTGATGGGGCTGCTTGTGCTGAACATGTTCCCGAGCTTCATGTCGCTGGTCGCCATCTACATTTTGCTGCTGCAATTCAATCTGCTCAACTCGCACTGGGCGCTTATTCTCGTCTACAGCTCCGGCGCCTTCATCAGCAATGTGTTCGTCGCCAAGGGTTTCTACGACACGATTCCGAGAAGCCTGGACGAAGCCGCGAGAGTGGACGGCGCCTCCCATTGGATCGTGTTCACGCGCATCATGATCCCGCTCTCCAAGCAGATGCTGACCTACGTCAGCCTCATAATTTTCAACGGCGCCTGGGTGGACTTCATATTCGCCCGGCTCATTCTCAAGACCGCTGACAAAGAGACGCTCGCTGTCGGTCTGTACGACATCGTGAACCAGCAGACATCGACGGACTTCACCTTTTTTGCCGCAGGGGCGGTATTGCTGTCGATTCCCGTACTTGTGCTGTTTATCTGGCTGCAGCGATTCCTGGTGGACGGCTTGACGGCCGGCGCATCGAAGGGATAACGAATATGCGTTAAGGAGCAGTATGGCATGCTGAAGGAAGCGATCTATCATTGCAACGACATCCCCTACCTGTTCAAGGTGGGGGAGCATGAAGTGAAGCTGCGCATTCGCGCCAAACGCGGCGACGTCTCCGAATGCTCGGTCGTTCATTCCGACCGGTACCGTCCTCCGGGAGCGGGAGACATGTTGAAGCTCACGCTGGCGGCATCGACGGAGCTGCACGATTATTTTGAAGGCGTCGTGTATGCAAAAGTTAAAAGACTGCGCTATCAGTTCCTGCTGACCGGCTATGACGGGGCGGAGGTGTGGTGCGGAGAGTACGGCGCATCAGAGAGCCGGCGAGCGGCCGGCGCATTCCACTGTGCGTCGTTGGCCGCACAGGACGACGGGGCTCCGCCTTCGTGGGTGAAGGATGCGGTCGTGTATCAGATCTTCCCCGACCGGTTCGCGCGGAGCGGCGCGTCAGGCGAAGGCGCCGCGACCGAGGCATGGACTGCGACTGCGGCGCCGACGCGGCATTCCGTATACGGCGGCAACCTGAAGGGCGTCATCGACA
Source organism: Cohnella sp. 56 (assembly GCF_037963805.1). NCBI lineage: Bacteria > Bacillati > Bacillota > Bacilli > Caryophanales > Paenibacillaceae > Cohnella > Cohnella sp. 56. The sequence continues at coordinate 294,034 of NZ_JAZDQE010000001.1, forward strand.
AGCTGCCTTACCTGCAGCATCTCGGCATTAACGTCCTCTACTTCACGCCCGTGTTCGAGTCGCCGTCCAACCACAAATACGATACGACCGATTATTACAAGATCGATCCGGCGTTCGGCACGCTGGAGGAGCTGAAGGCGCTGGTAGCGGACGCGCATGCGCGCGGAATCCGGGTCGTGCTCGACGCGGTATTCAACCATTCGGGAGATGGCTTCTTCGCCTTCCGCGACGTGCTGACGCAGGGAGCCGCATCGCCCTACGCAGACTGGTTCCACGTGCGGAGCTATCCGGTCGTCCAGTCGCCTGAGCCGAGCTACGAATCGTTCGGCATTCATTCACCGTCGATGCCGAAGCTCAATACGCGCCATCCGGATGCGGCACAGTATCTGCTCGACGTGGCGGCTTACTGGATCGAGGAAGCAGGCATCGACGGCTGGCGGCTGGATGTCGCCAATGAGGTGGATCACGAATTTTGGAGGCGGCTGCGGCGCCGGGTCAAGGGGCTGGGCGCCGAGCTGCTGCTTGTCGGCGAGATCATGCACCAGTCCGGCGCCTGGCTGCGGGGCGACCAGTTCGACGGGGTGATGAATTACTTGTGGCGCGACGCGATGGTCGATTTTTTCGCCAGGCAGACCACGACGGCCCGCGCCTTCGCAGGCCAGATCGAGTCCGTCCGGATGCTGTACACCGACTCCGCCAACTCCGCCATGTTCAACCTGCTGGGCAGCCACGATACCGAGCGGTTCCTGACCGCATGCTCGCACAGCGGATGGGGCTGGCAGGAGAAGCAGGAGACGGCGCGCCTCAAGCTGGCCGTTCTGTTCCAGATGACGTATATCGGCATGCCGATGATCTATTACGGAGACGAGGTCGGCATGACGGGCGGCGAGGATCCGGACTGCCGCCGTCCGATGATCTGGGACGAGAGGCGGCAGGATCAATCGCTGCTGAGCCATTATCGGACCCTGATCGCACTTCGCCGGGACAATCCCGCGCTGACGGACGGGAGCTTCGACATCTGGTTCGTCGACGAAGCGGCCAACACGCTCGGCTATGTGCGCAGATGCGGGCGCCAGTGCCTCGCCGTGCTGATCAACAACAGTCCGAATATCGTGAAGACGGAGCCGAATCTCAGGAAGCTGCCCGGCGTGCGGACCGGGGAGCCCTTGTTCGGCGCCGGCAGCTGCGAGTGGCGCGAGGATGCCGCCGCATTCACGCTGCCCGCATACGGAGGGCTGATCATCCGCTTCGACCCGTAGGCTGCATCGCTTCATCGGTCCATGAACCGCGTCCCCTTCGGCATGTTGCCGAAGAGGGCGCGGTTTTTCTTCATCGGGCCGTCGCATGCTTCGATAGGATGAGTCGGTAGGATGCTTCGATGGGACGCTTCGATAGGATGCTTCGGTGCGATGCTTCGGCACCATGCTTCGGCGCAATACTTCGGCGCCATGCGCTGGTTCCGTGCATGCGGACATGCCTAGCTGCGGCCGGTCGTCCCGAAGCTTCGCGGCGCATCCGATCTGCGCCCGGGAGTCCCGAACGTTACAGCGTAGACAACGAGCACCGCCAGCATCGACAGGGCCAGCAGCAAGTAAAGATTGCCGTACACGTAACTGCCGGGTATGCTGTTCAGCGGATTCCAGGAGACGGGCGCGCTCCCGCCGATCGCGATCGCATAGATGCCGACCAGCAGCCCCTGCGCGATGAAGCCCGTCATGGAGAAGAGGCTCATCCCGATCGCGACCTGGTCCTTGGCCAGCGTGCGCGATATCGTGTTCGACATGGCGATGCCGATGAGCGACTGACCGGCATTGCCGAGGACGAGGGATACCACGATCCAGGCCTGCGGGGCGCCGGCGAAGGTGGAGAGCAGCAGGAAGCAGGCGGCCAGCATGCAGGCTGCGGCGGCGAACAAGCACATGTTGCCCTTGCGGTCGGCCAGGCGGCCGCCGAATCGCCCGAGGATGGCGGCCGCTGCGGCGGCAGGCACCATCGCGAAGCCGATCGAGGCGGAGCTCATGCGGTGGACCTCGCCGAGCAGCAGCGGCGTCACGAAGTACAGGGAGGAGCCGATGCCGCCCAGCGCGAACATCACGGCCAGACCCGCCGCGTAGCGGGGATTGCGGAGCAGCGCAGGCCGGATGAACGGTTCTCGGGCGCGGCGGACGCGGAGGGCGAACAGGGCGAGCGCGGCCAGGCCGCAGACGGCCAGCGTCGCGCTGCGGTTCGTGACGCCGAGCAGCAGCAGCGCGATGGAGGCCGCGAGCAGGCCGCCGCCGACCCAGTCGAAGCTGCCGGGACGGTCTGCCGGCGCGAGGTCCAGATGTCGGCGGTAAAAGGGAAGCAGCAGCAGGAGCAGCAGCGGCGGCAGGAACAGCCAGCGCCAGTGGGCGAAGCTGACGATGAGCGCGGAGACGGCGGGCCCGAGCGCGCTGCCGATCGCGAGGCCCACAGAGGTCATGGACAGGGCCGAGCCTCTGCGCTCGGGCGCGAAGTAGCGGACGGGCACGATCATGGCCGTGGCCGGGACGACCGAGGCGCCTGCGGATTGCAGGCATCTGGCGAGCAGCGTCATCCAGAACGACTGCGAGGCGAGACCGATGAGCGACCCGGCAGCGAATACGACCAGGCCGAAGGTGAGCAGATTTTTGAGCCGATAGCGGTCCGCGAGCTTGCCGTAGGCGACTGTGCCCAATGCATAGATGAGCGTATAGGAGGTGGACAGCCAGCTCGCCTGGCCGAGCGACAGATGCAGCTCTCTGCTGATCTGCGGGAGCACGATGTTGAGCATGAGCGCGCTCATCGACGTCAGGGCGGTCGTGAGCAGCATGAGCCGCATCAGGATCGGCCCTTTGTCCGGCGATGGAGCTGAAGCGGATGGAGAGATATCCATGGCAGCGGTCGCACATCCTTCGTTTTAAAATGTATGCAAGTACATGCTTGCATGAAGCGATATAAAAAGCTAGGGCGTTAATGCCCTAGCGAATATGCCGACGCTATCTTCAATATACGCCTCAAGCGGACCGGAGATCAGATCGTCTCCGCTCATGCGCGAGATCGCTGCGCCGTAGTTCATCCAAATGAAGGCCAGCGCCTGATGCTCGGGGTTCGACGAGACGAGCTTGCCGCGCTCGGTCATTGCCTTGAAATAATCGGTCAGCAGCTGCTTCAAAATTCTGGGATGGCGATGCGACCGCTCACGCACTTCCTCGGGCAGGCTCTCCGCGCTGTGGCGCATCATGCGGATCAGCTTGCTGTTGCGGTTCATGAGCCGATGATAGGTGGTGCCGATCAGCAGCAGGTCGCGGTGCAGGTCCCATTCGAGGCGCTCGGCGAACAGCTTTGTCATCTCGTCGGCATAGTGGTACCGGTCCACCGTCGCCTCAAGCAGATTCTGCTTGCTGCCGAAATGCCGGAACAGCGTCACCTCGTTCACGCCGGCTGCTGCTGCGATCTCCTTGGTCGTCGTGCTGTCGTAGCCCTTTTCCGCCATCAGGTCCAGCGCGGCAAGCATAATTTTTTCACTGGTAGGAAGGGAACGGCTCATAGGTCCTCCATCGTTGAAGCGATTGTGCGAATGCAAGCGTACGCTTGCATTCATCATATCCCCTCGGCATGCTGCGGTCAATGACCGGCCGACTATATATTCAACAGCTCCCGGATCTCCTCTTCCGTCATCGCGCTCAGACTCTCCTCGCCCGGCTGGATCACCTCGGCGATCAGATCGCGTTTGCGCTGCTGCAGCTCGACCATCTTCTCCTCGATCGTGCCTTCGGCGACGAGTTTGATGACCTGCACGACGTTCTTCTGCCCGATTCGGTGCGCCCGGTCCGCCGCCTGCTGCTCGACCGCGGGGTTCCACCACAGATCGTACAGGATGACCGTGTCCGCGCCCGTCAGGTTAAGCCCCGTGCCGCCAGCGCGCAGAGAGATGAGGAAGATGTCGTTCTCTCCTTCGTTGAATCTGCGGCATAGCTCGACGCGCTCGGCGGCCGGCGTCTGGCCGTCGAGGTAGAAGCAGGGCAAGCCGCGCAGGGACAGCTCCTCGCGGATGATCGCGAGCATGGAGGTGAACTGGGAGAACAGCAGCAGGCGTTTGCCGCTGTCCAGCGCGTCGCTCACGATCTCGAGCAGCTGCTCCAGCTTGCCCGAGCTGCCCTCGTAGCCCTCCACGAACAGCGCGGGATGGCAGCACAGCTGCCTCAGCCGCGTCAGGCCGGCCAGAATGCGCATGCGGCTCCGCTGGAAGCCTTCCTCCTGCAGCTGATGCAGCGTCTCGGCCTGCAGCTTGGCGAGATAGGCGACATACAGCTTCTTCTGGTCCTCGGACAGCTCCGAATGCTGGAGCGTCTCGATCTTGTCCGGCAGCTCCTTGAGCACATCCCGCTTCATGCGGCGCAGCAGGAAGGGGCGCACACGCTTCGCGACGGCTTCGCGGGAGAGCGAGGCGAACTCGCGCCGGCTCCCGAACAGCTCGGGGAAGACGGCGTCGTACAGCGACCACAGCTCGTCGAGCGAGTTCTCGATCGGCGTCCCCGTGAGCGCGAAGCGGATGCCCGCCCGCACCCGTCCGACGGCTTGGGCCGTCTGGGTGACGTGGTTCTTGATCGCCTGGGCTTCGTCGAGGAACAGGCAGTAGAACTGGAGCTGCGCATACAGCTCCATATCCCGCCGCAGCAGCGGATAGGAGGTGATGACGACGTCCGCGCCTTCGATCTCCCCGAGCGTGTCGGCCCGCTCCTGCTTGTCTCCCGCCGCCATGCGCACCTTGAGGCCCGGCGCGAACCGCGCCAGCTCGTGCTTCCAGTTGAAGATGAGCGAGGCGGGGGACACGATCAGCGCGGGGCGCCCGGATGCGCGGATCTCGCCGCAGACGGATTCGACGAAGGCGATCGCCTGCAGCGTCTTGCCCAGGCCCATGTCGTCGGCGAGCACGCCGCCGAACCGGTAGTGGGCGAGCGTGCGCATCCATTGATAGCCGAGCTTCTGATAGTCGCGCAGCGTGGCTGTCAGACCCTCCGGTATCGGAAAATCGAGATTGTCGGGATTGCGCATATCGTCGAGCAGCCGGCGCAGCGAGCGGGTGAGCTGGACGCTGCCGCTGCGGATGTCCGCATCCATGAGCGTCAGGCCGCGCACGGCGGCGAGATCGAGCCGCGCGCCCTTGATCTCGGACTTGCGGACGCCCATCTCGTCCATCAGGCGGGAGATCTCGGCATAGCTGCCGTCCTCGAGCGACAGCAGCCCGCCGCCGGACAGGCGGTAGTAGGGCTTCTTTTCGACTAGATTGCGCAGGATGTCCCGAATCTCGTCGTCGCCGATGCCCTCGACGTCGAAGCGCACCTCGAGCCACGACGTATGGGCGTCGTAGTCGATCGTCATGCGCGGGGCGGGCGGCAGATCCCGCAGCATCGCGTTCATCGCCGACGTGGCGTTCACCTGCACGAGCCGCGTGAGCTCGGGCAGCAGCCGGTACTGGAACCGGTAGATGCTGTCTTCGTCCTCGAGATACAGCTCGCTCCCGTTGTACTTGAACGAGGCGCGCTCGATCAGCGCCATGATCCGGTGCTCGGTATCGATGTCCCGCACCAGGATGACATCCCGTTCGCCGGCGTCGCGTCTCAGCGGGCTGTCTGCCTGCAGCGCGTTGATCTCCGTATCGCCGTACCGGTAGGTGAGCCGCGCGAGCAGCCGGCCGGCGAGCCAGTCGAGGTCGAGCCGGGCTGCCAGCGGGGGACTGACGATGCGGTCCGCGATCTGCGGCGCGATATCGACGTGCCCGATCCGCTTCAGGCTGGGGACGACCCGGTCCATGAACGACTCCATCTGGGCGGGGGCGATGAGCGCCTGCTTGGCCGGCTTGTAGGCGAACATCCGCTTGAGCTCCTCCAGGCGCCGGATCGCGGCTTCACCGGTGCGGTGCAGCACGCCGTCGGCGAGTGCGTAGCCGTAGTTTTCCAGAATGACGAGCTTCTCAAGGCCGTGGATATCGAGACGGTATCCCTCCACATCCTCGGCGCTGTCCAGCCCGAACACGAGCGGCAGCGGCTCGTCGGTCACGGTGACGGTGTCCGCCATGCGCATCCCGTATTCGAACCGCGCGCTCGCGCCTGCGAACAGAGGCAGCAGGTCCTCCCAGGCGAGGGGAGGCAGGACAAGCAGCCGGTCCACGGAGAAGGCCGAGGCGCCCTGCGGCGAACGAAGGGCGTCCCTGTAGGCCAATTCGCTGCGGGCGATGACGATGAGCTTGTCGATAATTGCCTGATCCTCGGGCCTGAAGACGTGGACGGCCGGATCGTACGCGAAGTGCTTGGCGAAGACGCAGGACTGCCCGAGTTCGATCCGGCTCAGAAATTCCTTGAGCTTCGGCACGACGTACAGCCGCTTCGGACCGACCTTCATCTCTACTGCGAGCAGCGGAGAGCGGGTGTTCTCCGTCACGGCTTTGCATATGAACTCGACGTCGAGCGTCAAGGTCTCTCCCGGCTCGGCGCCCGTGTCTTCGGCAGAGGCATCCGCAGCGGGCAGACCGTCGAACAGCGAGATCAGGCTTTTGGTGAACAGCACGTCCCGCGTCGGGATCATCGTCTCCCGCCTCGCGGGAGGCGCGGCGGACGGCGGGGGCGCCGGCAGCTCGGGGCTGCGTTCATCATGAAGATGGATCAGCGCCGCAGCGATATGCTCGCAGTAATATTGCGAATGCGCGGTCGGGCAGTCGCAGCGGGCGTCGACGACACCCGTATCGTCGAGGTCGACCCGCACGCTCCTGCGGCCGTCCGTACTCCATACGTAGGCCTCGTAGCGGCGGTCGTCGTCCCGCTCTTGGCCGGCGCCGATCGCTTTGCCCGCCTGATTCAGCTTCATGCCGCGCTCGAATGCGGCTTGACCGCACAGCAGTTTGATCTGCTGAAGGGTCGGATAGTGACTCATGACCAGCTTCCTTCCCCGCATGCTTCGCGCGAATGGTAATATTTCATTATATCACAGGCTGAATCAATATCAGTCGGTCCCGCATGCGCGTCAAAAAAAGCCCTCCGTCCCGTCAGGACAGAGGACCTCGAGCGACCGCTCCTCGCTTGTTCAAGCCTTTTCCTTGAGACCTACGATATGAACGAGCTGGGGCGTCGAAGCCACCTTGATCACATGATGCGCCTTGTCATACTCGACGGTGCCCGATCCGGCGCTTGCCGACTTCTCCGCGCCGAGCACGTAGAACAGATCGTCGGCCAGCGTGCGGATGCATACGTCCTTTTCGGCTTGGGCAAGGCCGTCCCACTCCTGCGCCTCCATCTCGAACGTCTCGTAGCAGTCGGGGATCGTCGCCAGCGCCTCGGACAGCTCATCCAGAATCTCGTCATAGGGTCTTGTATAGCGAATAGCCACGCTCGCTCACTTCCTTTCTTTCTATCCATAGTATAACTTATTTCTTCCAGGCGCGGAGGGTGCGCGCGTCCCGATTCCGGCGGCGGCTGGCAATTGCATGCATTGCTTTATTTGGCGGCTTCAAAGGACTATAATGATGAAGTTGATTTGATGGCCGGCTGACTTGCGGGTTTTGTTTTTTGTTGCGTTGATATTCAGATTCCGAGAAAAAGGGACGGTCTATTATATATGATGGCATGGCAGCACGTCCGTTCGTGGGTTACGAAGCCGTTTGTGTTTTTCTCCATTCTGATGATATTGAAAATTTACTTGGCAGGGTATGTCATCTTCGAGGGCTGGCGGCTGTGGCTGCCGCTGGCGACGGGATTGCCGTCCGTCTGGGTCGTCTTCTGCCTGATCGAGCTGCTTGGGCCAGGACGCAAGCTCGGCCTGTATTTGACGGCGAACGGCATTCTGACCTCCGTTTATTTTGCAGTCATTATGTATTACAAATACTTCGGCGTCATCGTCACCTATCACGCGCTCCAGCAGGTCAACCAGGTGACGGAGGTCAAGGGCAGCGTATTTTCCCTGCTCCACCCGTACTTCCTGCTGATCTATACGGACTTCGTCGTCCTGCTGCTGCTGCTCTGCCTGAGCCGCCCCTTCCGGGCATGGGGACGCAGCCTGAAGGTGCGCGAGCGGCGCAGCGTGCTGTCGGTCATCGGTGTGCTGTCGCTGGCGGCGTGCATCTTCACCGTCTGGCCCTACCGGCACAGCATGAACGAGGTCGTGCAGGCGGAGAAGATGGGCATCGTCAACTACGAGGTGTACGCCGCCTTCGCGCCGTCCAAGGATAAGCCGGTCGACGTATCCGGCATGACCCAGGCGCAGATCGATCAGCTCAAGGGCTATGCAGCGCCGTCGGGGACGCCGCTCTACTGGGGCAAGGCGGCCGGCAAAAACGTGCTCGTCGTGCAGATGGAGGCACTGCAAAACTTCCTGATCGGCAAGTCCGTGGACGGCCAGGTCGTCACGCCGAACCTGAACGCGCTCGTACAGGACAGCCTCTACTTCGACCGCTTCTACCAGCAGGTCGGCCAGGGCAATACGGCGGACGCCGAATTCGTCGTGAACACGTCGTTGTTCGTGCCGAGTCACGGCGCCGCGTCTCAGGAATATGCGGACCGGGAGCTGCCGAGCATGCCGCGCCTGTTCGGCGCCAATGGCTACGACACGGCGACGTTCCATACGAACGATGCGGTGTTCTGGAACCGAACCGAGCTGTATCCGGCGCTGGGCTGGCAGACCTACTACGACAAGACGCTGTTCGGCGACGAGGATACGGTCATGTTCGGCGCCTCGGACGAGGTGCTGTACGGCAAATCGGTCGAGAAGCTCGCCGAGATGGCGGCGGGCGGCAAGCCCTTCTACGCGCAGCTCATCTCGATGTCGGGCCACCATCCGTACAAGATTCCGTCGCGCAAGTACAAGATGGAGCTGCCCGGCCGATTCGAGGATACGCTCGTCGGCGACTATATCCGGGCGCAGAACTATGCGGACTTCGCTCTCGGCCAATTGATCGCCGATCTGAAGGCGCGCGGACTGTGGGACGATACGACCGTGGTGCTGTACGGCGACCATCAGGGACTGCCGATCTACTCGCTGACCTCGGGCGAGAAGAAGCTCATGAGAGAGCTGCTCGGCCGCGACTACAAGCTGACCGACATGCTCAACATTCCGCTGCTCATCAAGCTGCCGGCGAGCGCCGAGGAGCATCGCAGCATCGATACGCTTGGCGGACAGTCCGACATCTTCCCGACGATCGCCAATCTGGCGGGGCTGCCGATGACCGGTCATCTTCATTTTGGCCAGGATTTGCTCAATTCAACCGGCAATATGCTGCCCGAACGCTACTATTTGCCGACGGGCTCCTATATCGACGACAGCGGCGTGTTCATCTCCGGCACCGGCTTCGAGGACGGGCACACGCTCGGCTTCGGCGGGGGAGGCGTAAAGCAAGGCGGAGACAGCCGCGCGAATTATGACAATGCCATCAAGCTCCTCAGCATGTCCGACGGCTATGTGCGGTCCTTGCCGGAGCGGAAGTAAGTATACAGAAAGAGGTGAACAGCCTTGAACGTTTATATAAAAAAACTGTTCAGCAAGCGATTCGCGCCGCTGCTCGCAATGTTGATCTTCCCCGTGCTCGGCATGATCTACGCGGCCGTCAACCGCGTGGACGACAAGGTGTGGAGTCTCGTCACGCCGTTCGATCAGGCCGTTCCGTTCATCAAGTGGTTTGCCGTCCCGTATTCCGTATGGATCATATATATCTATATCTGCGTGCTGTTCTTCTTCGTCAAGGATGTGCGGACGTTCTACCGCGCCATTGCGACGTACACGGTATGCGCGCTGTTGTGCTACCTGGTCTACAGCGTGTTCCAGACGACCGTGCCGCGTCCCGCGCTTGACGGGAGCGATCCGCTGACGCGGCTCGTCGCCTACATTTACAATCGCGACCGTCCGTTCAACTGCTTCCCGAGCATTCACTGCTTCTCCAGCTACATGGTGTTCCGCATCCTGGCGAGCAGCAGCTTCAAGACACGCCGCAGCCTGTCGCTAATCGGCATCGGCTCCGGCCTGATCATTCTGTCCACCCAGTTCATCAAGCAGCACGTCGTGCTGGATCTGATCGCGGGCATCGCGCTCGTCGAGCTGGTACTGCCGGTCGTCGTGCTGGCCGAGCGCTGGATCGCGCGGGAGCTGGCGGCCGGGAACCGCACGAAGAGCCGCGCCAAGAGCCGCGCCAAGAGCACGTATTACAGTTCCTAATAGCCGACAGTGCTTCGCAAAAAAAAAGCTGCATGCCCGGGAGTTTGATCCGGACTGCAGCTTTTTTTGACGTTATCTCGCGAACAGCTCGCAGTAGCGGCTCACGATCTGCTCCTTGGTCAATCCCATGCCTTCGCGCATGAACACGACACCGGCGGGGTGGAGGGAGCTGAGCAGGATATGGGCCTTGGCGGAGGCGCGGCTCCAGGCTTCGCGCTGCTCCGCGGTGTCGGGCGCGTTCTGTACATAGCCGGGCTCCAGCTCGGCGTACTGGGCGGTCAGCTTATCCCATACGAAGCGATACATCGGGGAGCGGAAATAAGCCGATTCGTCCTCGCAATCGTGAACCGTATGAATCGGCAGAAGAAGCTGAAATTTATCGTCGATGAATTGAATAATGTATTGAAGTATGCCGCCGATGCGCTCTGTGGCCGGCAGACCGCCGCTCGTATCGAGATAATTTTCCAGCTGCTTGATCGTATCCACGGCGACCTGTTCGGCGATCGCCGCGCACAGCTCGCCTTTGTGGGCATAGCAGCGGTACAGCGTACCCTGGCCGACGCCGGCCGTCTGGGCAATCTGATGCATGCTGACGGCTTGAACGCTCTTCTCGGCGAACAGCCGCTTCGCGGCTTGCAGGATCAACCGGCAGTTCTCGGCGGCGTCGCTGCGTTTGCGAGGCTTGATCATCCCCGACACCCCCTCCAAGGAAATAGAAAGTCACAATTGACAAACGGACAATTGTCCGGTAACATAGCGATGAAAAGCGGACAATTGTCCGTTTGTAGAAGCCGTCGATCTCTAAATCCCGACGACCCTGACGACCCTATTGTACCGTTGAAGCCTCGCGGCGGTCAACGACGCCATGTGTCGCAGAGAGGTGCGAGAGCGAGCGGCCTATTCAAGGGAGAGTGGAGAGCAACCATGCCAGTCAATTCTGCATCACCCGGTCAGTCGGCATCCATCCGGGACGTATTCGCGCCCCTGATCGCCATTATCGTCGGCATCTTCATGGTTATCCTCGACGGTACTGCCGTCAATGTCGCCTTGCCGCAGCTGATGACCGAGTTCAAACAGGGCAGCCTGTCGCTCGTCCAATGGACGGTCACCGGCTACGCGCTGGCCCAAGCCGCCGTCATCCCGCTTGCGGGCTGGCTGTCGGACCGCTTCGGCGCGAAGCGGGTATTCCTGATCGCGATCGGCCTGTTCACGATCGGCTCGGTGCTGTGCGCGCTGTCGTCGTCGGTCGAGATGCTGATCGCATTCCGCATCCTGCAGGGGCTGGGCGGCGGCGTCGTCAGTCCGATCGCCATGGCCTTTATCTACAGACTGTCGCCTCCGGGCAAGGTCGGCCAGGTGATGGGCATGCTCGGCATCCCGATCCTGCTCGCGCCCGCGCTCGGCCCGGTCATCGCCGGCTGGCTCGTCGAATACGCGAGCTGGGAATGGATCTTCCTGCTGAACCTGCCGATCGGCATCATCGGCATATTGCTCGGCATCCGCACGCTGCCGCGGATGGAGCGCCAGTCGGTCGCTTCGCTCGATATGATGGGCATTATCCTGGCTCCGATCGCATTCGCCGCGCTCGTCTACGGCGTGTCCGAAGGCGGCAAGACGGTGACGACGGGCAACAACTGGACGGCGTCCACGACGCTGACCGGCATCGCGATCGGTGTCGTCGCGCTCATCCTGTTCATCGTCGCCGAGCTGAGACGCCGCGATCCGCTGCTTGAGCTGCGCGTGTTCCGCTCGAGCACGTTCACCCGCGGCATCATCGTGCAGTGGGTGTCGCAGATCGCCTTGTTCGGCACGATGTTCCTCGTCCCGTTGTTCCTGCAGCAGGCCAAGGGCTATTCGCCGTTCGAGACGGGGCTCATCATGATCCCTCAGGCGCTCGCCTCGGCGATCATGATGCCGATCGGCGGCAAGCTGAGCGACAAGTTCGGCGCGCGTCCGCTGGTGCTGGCGGGCATGGTCATCACGACGGCATCCGCGTTCCTGCTGTCCGGCATCTCGGCCGATGACGGCAGAGCCGCCATCATCGTACCGCTCGCGCTGCTCGGCGCCGGTATGGGATTGTTCATGATGCCGCTCAATACGTACCTGATTCAGTCCGCTCCGCAAAATCTCGTCGGCCGCGTGACCTCGCTCACGAACGCCGCCCAGCAGGTCATGATGTCGTTCGCGGTGGCCGGACTCACGACGCTGTCCGCGACGCGGATGAAGGACATCATGGTCGATCAGCAGAAGCAAACGCCGGATCTGCATACGTACGCGGATGCGTTCGGCTACACATTCCTCGTGCTGACAGGCGTCGCCGTCGTCGGCCTCGTGCTCGGCGTCCTGCTCTCCAAGCCGAAGAATCCGCTCCCCGAAGGCGAGACCGGAGCCGAAGCGCATATGATGATGGGCTAAGCTGCAGGGCGCAGCCCGCGGCAACCATACACACAATTGGACGACCCCCGCAGGGCAACCCTGCGGGGGTCTTGTTGATTGAAGCTATGCAACTGGTTCTATCCGCTAATACCGTCAGCACAAACTACAAACTTGATACTACAAGCATAACCGCGCAATTCTTCCTGAAAAACACTTTGCACGAAAGCAACGAAAGCCCTGCCTCTCAGTCGTTCTTGCGGTTCCTATGACCGCGCCAGTCTTGAATTCGTGTCCTTCCAGCAGCCTTGGTAACAGGAATGGTGTGGGAAACGGGTGGAATTCAGCCCATTAAGAGAGGAAAAATCAGAGGGTTAACACTTGTCTAATGACCTATAATACAGTAATTTAATTATAATGTCAATCGCTTTATAAATGCCGCGGGATTGACCGCTTGTGCAGAATTCGTTAGAATAAGGTTGTGAACGCGCGTTTATGGCGACAACCGAAAGGTGTCGATGCTAATGAAAAAAACGGAAATCAACTCGGTCGAGATCGCTCGCCTGGCCGGCGTATCCCGAAGCACGGTAAGCCGCGTCATCAACAACTATGCGAATGTGCCGCCGGAGACGCGGAGGAAGGTCATGGAGGTCATTGAGGCGCATCGCTATGTGCCCAATCTGTCCGCCCAGGTGCTGGCGGGCAAGCGGACGCGCACGATCGGCCTGTTCGTCATCGAGGCGGGGCGCATCTCCGGCGATATGCTGACGAACCTGCTGCTGGCCAGCGTCGTGGAGCACGCCTCCTCCAGAGGCTATTACGTGCTGACGTATATTATCCGCAATACGTCGGACAAGGAGAATGTCCGCGGCGTCAAGGATATTTTCTATCAGCGGCGGATCGACGGAGGCATCTTCATCGGAGCGGCCAACGAAGAGCCCTTCATCGAGGAGTTGATCGCCGAGGGCTTCACCGTGGGCATCGTCGACCAGCATCTGCCGGGCAGGCAGGAGCCGAACCGGATCATCGCCAACTTCGACAACGACCGCGGCATGCAGCTGGCAGTGGGCTATCTTCACGAGCTGGGACATCGCGACATCGGGATCATCAACGGCGACCTGAACCGTTATTCCGGCGTGGACAAGTACGAGCGCTTTTTATCCGCGATGCAAGAATACGGACTGCAGGTCCGGGAACAGTGGGTGAGACCGGGCGCGTTCCACGAGGAGGCGGGCTACCAGGCGGCGCTTAAGCTGCTGAAGGAAGCGGACCCGCTTCCGACGGCCATGATCATGGCCAACGACAGCGTGGCGTTCGGCGCCATCCGCGCGTTCCAGGAGGCCGGCCTATCGGTGCCGGACGACATGTCCGTCATCGGCTTCGACGATCACGCGCTTAGCGCCAGATACAAGCCGGCGCTGACGACGGTGGCGATCGATTTCGGAGAGATGATGAGCAGTCTGACAGACTACGTGATCGGCCACATCGAAGGCAACGAGGCTTCAAGCGCGCGTTACATGTCCCATTCGAAGCTCATCCGCCGGGAATCATGCCGTCCGTTGTGACGAATTCAAGCGTTAGCGACATTAAGACTTTACGACAAGGAGTGTTCATTCATGGATAAAAACCTGCTCGGCAACCACGTGATTACGCAGATCGGACTGGTGGTGCGCGACATCGAGCAAACCTCCCGCGCTTACGCCGATTTTTTTGGTATCGACAAGCCGGATTGGTTCTGGACGGACGCTCCCGAGGTCGCCAAGACGGAATATGAAGGAGCCCCGTCCGCGGCGCGGGCGAAGCTGGCGTTCTTCGATATGGGCTCCCTGCAATTGGAGCTGATCGAGCCAGACGAGCACCAGAGCACCTGGCGGGAAGCGCTCGAGCAGAACGGCGAGGGCTTCCATCACATCGCCTTCGTCATCGAGGGCATGCAGCAGAAGATCGACCTGCTCGCGGGCAACGGGCACAAGCTGCTGCAAAAAGGCGAATATACCGGCGGCAGATACGCCTACATCGATACGTCCGCGCAGCTGAAGCTGCTGGTCGAGCTGCTGGAGAACGACCGATGAACCTGCTGATCACGGGAGCAGGTCGGGGACTCGGCTACGAGCTGGCCCGGATCGCGGCGGCCAGAGGCCATGCGGTAGCGGCCTGCATACGCTCGGCCGAGGCCGAGGGCGAGCTGGCGGCGCTGGCCGAGCGCTATCCCGGGCTGGTGCGTATCGAGAGGCTGGACGTGACGGACGAGACGCAGGCCGGCGAGCTGGCTGCCAGGCTGCAGGCCGCAGGCTTCGCGCTGGATGCGATCGTGAACAACGCGGGCATCCTGCTCGGCCGCGGCGGGGGCATCGCTTCGCTCGAGCTGGACGAGGTGAGGCGCACGTTCGAGGTGAACCTGTACGGCCCGATGAGCGTGGCCAAGCATCTGACGCCGCTCATGCGGGACGGCCGCGACGGCGCGAAGATCGTCGTACACGTCGCATCCGAAGCAGGCAGCTTCGCCGGCGCCTACGGCGGCGATTATCCGTATGCGCTGTCCAAGATCGCGCTGTCGATGTTCACCAAGCAGCTGAACGATGAGCTGAGGCCCCGCGGCATCCGCGCGCTCGCCGTACACCCGGGCTGGATCCGCACCGATATGGGCGGATCGTCGGCGCCTCTCTCTGCGGCGGAGAGCGCGCTCGGCATCATCGACCTGATCGAAGGCACGACAGAGGTGCCGGCGGAAACCTGGTTCGTCGACTATACAGGACGCGCCATGCCAATATGACCCTTCGCCCCCAGCGTTGTCGCGAGACAACGCTGGGGGCGAAGTTTGTTGTGACGGACAGCAGCGTCCCCCCCGCCGCCTGCGCAGGCTTCGTAAAGTCCCGCGAATCCCGCGAATCCCGCGAATCCCGCGGACCCCGCAAGCCCCGTGACCCCGCCTGCCTGCCAAGTACTTCCGCATGACAGCACCTTGCTCCTTGCCGGCTTGCCGCCCTGCCGCCTTGCCGTCGAAGTCCTTGCGACGTTGTCGGGAGCGACTCCGTATACAAGTGGAGACGTGTCTTTTTTTATGTGGCAACTTGTCGCTGCAAATTGTACATCCTAGTCGGATAGCCATGATTGAACATGACTCGAACAATCGTTCAAATCGTTTGAGATAAGCGCTTGCCAGCATAGGTTCGGGATTGAGGAATACGCTGGCAGGCTGCCGAATTTGACATTTGAACGGTCGTTCGATAGGATGGGCATCAGAAGACTGCGGAAGCCCCTGTTCAGGCCAAGCAGACAAGGGCGGGCGCATCGTCAGAGAGATAAAAAGGAGCGGAGTGCATGAGAAGCATTATCGGTTTTTCGTTGAAAAACAAATTCGCCGTCTGGATGATTACGATTATCGTCTTGGTGGCCGGTTTGTATTCCGGCGTGAACATGAAGCAGGAGAGCTTGCCCAATTTGTCGTTTCCCTTTCTGAGCGTCACGACCGTCGTGCCCGGAGCCGCCCCGCAGGGTGTCATCGAGCAGGTGACGGCGCCGCTGGAGCAGCGTCTCCAGAGCGTGGAGAATGTTAAGAACGTCACGTCGACGTCGATGTCGAACGTGTCGAGCATCAACCTGGAGTTCGACTTCGGTCAAAATATGGACAAGGCCATGAGCGACGTGCGCGAGGCGATCGCAGCCACCAAGCTGCCGGAGGGCGCGCAGACACCGACCATCTCCAAGTTCTCGATGAATACCTTCCCGGTCATGTCGCTGAGCGCATCGGGCGGCAGCCTCGAGGAACTGACGAAGACGGTGACCGACGTCGTACAGCCCGCGCTCGAGGATATTCCGGGCGTCGCGTCCGTCCAGATCTCCGGCCAGGTCGTCAAGCAGGCGAAGCTGACCTTCGATCAGGCCAAGCTCGCGCAATATGGCTTGACCGAGGCTTCGGTCGAGCAGATGATCCAGGCTTCCGCCGTCGAAGTGCCGCTTGGCATCTTCACGCTGGGCAAGACGGAGAAGTCCATCCTCGTCGACGGCCGCGTCGCGACGCTGGACGACCTGCGGAACCTCGCGATCCCGGCGGTGCCGGCATCGGCAGGCGCGGGCCAAGGCGCGCCCGGCCAAGGCGCAGCCGGTGGTGGCGCGGGTATGGCCGCAGGCTCCGGCACAGGCGGGGCAGCCGGGGCGGCAGCGGCCGGCATCCCGACCGTCAAGCTCGGCGAGCTGGCGACCGTAGAGCTGGTCGGCGAGTCCGAATCGATATCGCGTACGAACGGTCAGGACTCGATCGGCATCCAGATCGTCAAGTCCAACGATGCGAATACGGTCGATGTCGTCAATGCGGTCAAGGACAAGGCCGACGAGCTGAAGGCCGACCATCCGGAGCTGACGCTGACGACGCTGCTCGACCAGGGCAAGCCGATCGAGAAGTCCGTCGAGACGATGCTGAGCAAGGCGCTGTTCGGCGCGCTGTTCGCCATCATCATCATCCTGCTGTTCCTGCGGAATATCCGCACGACGCTGATCTCCATTTTATCGATCCCGCTGTCGCTCATCATCGGCGTGCTGCTGCTCAAGCAGTTCGACATCTCGCTCAACATCATGACGCTCGGCGCGATGACGGTCGCCATCGGACGGGTCGTGGACGACTCGATTGTCGTCATCGAGAATATATACCGGCGGATGTCGCTGTCCGGTGAGAAGCTGCGAGGCAAGGAGCTCGTCCGCGAGGCGACCCGCGAGATGTTCCTGCCGATCATGTCCTCGACGATCGTCACGATCGCCGTATTCCTCCCGCTCGGCACCGTCAGCGGCATGGTCGGGCAGCTGTTCCTGCCGTTCGCGCTGACGATCGTATTCGCGCTGCTCGCCTCGCTGCTCGTGGCGATCACCGTCGTGCCGATGCTGGCGCACACGTTGTTCAAGAACGGCGTCAAGCCGGGCAAAGGCCATGACCACGAGGACAAGCCGGGCAAGATGGCGATGGGCTATCGCCGCATCCTGTCCGCCGCGCTGCGCCACAAGGTGATCACCGTCCTGATCTCGGTCGTCATTCTCGTCGCCAGCTTGTTCCTGATCCCGGTCATCGGCGCGAGCTTCCTCCCCGAGGAGGAGGAGAAGTACACGATGATTACGTATTCGCCCGAGCCGGGCGCCCTCCTCACCGATGTAGAGCAGCGTGCGCTCAAGGCCGAGGAGCAGCTGCGCCAGGATAGCGACATCACGAACATGCAATATTCGATCGGCGGCAGCAACCCGCTGTCACCCGGCCCGTCCAAGGGCGGTCTGTTCTACTTGCAATTCAAGAACGAGACCAAGCACTTTGCCGACAAAAAGGAAAAAATCATCGCCGACCTGCAGCAGCTCGTGCCGGAGGGCACCTGGTCCGAGATGGACTTCTCCGGCGGCGTCGGCGGCAGCAAGTTCAGCATGAGCATCTACGGCGACGATCTGAATTCGATCAGCACCGCCGCCAATCAGGTGGCCGATCTTATGAAGCAGGACAGCAGCTTCAAGAAGGTCGATACGAGCCTTTCCAAGACATACGAGCAGTACACGCTCGCCGCGAATCAGGAGAAGCTGAGCAAGTACGGATTGACTGCCGGTCAGGTTGCCATGGCGCTCATGCCGCAGCAGCAGTCCCAGGCGCTCGCGCAGATCGAGGACGGCGGCAAGAAGTACGATGTTTTCGTAGAAAAGGAATCCGCCACGTACGGCAGCATCGACGATATTGGCAATGTGAAGCTGCAATCCCCGCTCGGCGTACAGGTGCCGATCAAGGATGTCGTGGACGTAAAGGAAGGCACGGCTCCCAGCTCGATCGCCCGCGAGAACGGCCGCCTGGTCGCGACGGTCAGCGCGGAGATCACGGCATCCGACGTCGCCAAGGCGTCGTCCGGTCTGCAGGACAAAGTAGACAAGCTGAAGCTGCCTGAAGGGGTAGAGGTCAGCTACGGCGGCGTCACGGAGCAGATCAACGAGACGTTCACGCAGCTCGGACTGGCGATGGCCGCGGCGATCGCGATTGTGTATCTGGTTCTCGTCCTGACGTTCGGCGGCGGCCTCGCGCCGTTCGCGATCATGTTCTCGCTGCCGTTCGCCATCATCGGCGGTCTGGTCGCCCTGTGGCTGACCGGCGAGACGCTCAGCGTATCCGCGCTCATGGGCGCGCTCATGCTGATCGGCATCGTCGTCACCAACGCGATCGTGCTCATCGACCGGGTCATCCACAAGGAGCAGGAAGGCCTCTCCACCCGGGATGCCATCCTGGAAGCGGCCGGCACGCGTCTGCGTCCGATTCTGATGACCGCGCTCGCCACGATCGGCGCGCTGCTGCCGCTCGCATTCGGCTTCGAGAGCGCAGGCATCATCTCCAAGGGGCTCGGCGTCACCGTCATCGGCGGTCTGGTCAGCTCCACGCTGCTGACGCTGCTGATCGTGCCGATCGCTTATGAAACGCTGATGAAGCTACGCGCGAAGCTGAGCCGCAAGCCGAAGCCAAGCGCATAAAAAGAGCTTCTTCCGCAAGGAGGAGGTCCGAATCGTGAGCACGAGGAAAAGCCAGATCATAGAGGCGGCCATGCGCTGCTTCTCCCGCAAGGGATTCCATGCAACTTCGATTCAGGAGATCGTAGACGAGCTCGGCATGGCCAAAGGTTCGATTTACTTTTACTTCAAGGGCAAGGAAGAGCTGCTGCTGGCCGTCATCTGGCATTTCGTGGAGCAGATGATGGCGACGCTCGCGGTGCTGCCGCAGGAGCGGCAACTTTCTCCCAGGGACCAGTTCAGGCTGCAGCTTGTGCGGCATTTCGAATATTTCCAGAACAACTGGGACTTCCTCAAGATGCTCATGCAGGAGACGCAGGTCGACATCGGGCACGAGCAAAAGGCAAAGCTGCTGCTGGAGATGCGCAACCGTCTGCTGCTGTGGAAGCGGCAGTACATTCTGGCGATATACGGCGAGAAAGCTGCCGTCTACGCACAGGATGGCGCGCATCTGCTCGGCGGCATCTTGAACGAGACGATGCATGCCTGCCTCATGGACAAAAGGAAGATGGAGGGGGAGCGGGTCGGCGAATACTTGCTGGAGCGGCTGGACGATCTGATGACCGCCTTCATCGGGCGTCCCGCCTCCACGCTGCTGTACACGCCGGAGGAGAGCTTCCCGCACGCAGATGGGGACTACAGGGCGGTCCTGCTCGAATTCGTCAGCGTCGTGGAGGAGAGCGGGCCTGACGAGGTCGTCCCGGCACATCGCGCCGACTTGCTGGAGACATCCGGCCGGCTGCTCGAGGAGCTCGCGCAGCCGATCCCGGACCGCATCGCCGTGCGGAGCCTGTTCGCCTATCTGAGAGAGCTGTGCATCCCGGCCTGGCGGCCCAAGCTCGAGGCAGCCGGCGCTATGCTCAACATCGAATAAAAGAAGCGGCCTGCCGCCCTGTGCCATCCGTCCGGATGCAAGGTGCGGCAGGCCGCTTTTTATTACATGAAATGTGCCAAGCCCAGGCCGGATGCCGGTCGGATCAACCTTCGACGGCGATGGTGAAGTCTGCGTCCAGGCTGTCCCCTGGCGGTACGAGGATCAGCCCTTCCTTGCGATTCAGCGCCTCGTTCAGCGCGGTCCAAGGCTCGACGCAGACGAACGGCTTGCCCTGCACCGACCAGAGGACGACTACGCCGAATACGTCGCTGTAGCCCAGCTTGACCGTGCGTCCGGCAGGCGAAGGGAAAGAGATCTCCGGCGTCTTCGGGTCGAGGAGCGCGACGGATTCTACCAGGTCGCCGAGGTCGACGGTTCCTTGGAACGGCTTGATCTCGCCGTCGTTGTAATCCAGCAGCTTGGTCGCATCCGACGTGTAGTGCAGCTTCTTGTCAGACAGCGCAAAGTACGGATGGAAGCCGGCCTGGACGGGCATATCCCGTTCGGACAGGTTGTTGTAGGACTGCTCGATGCAGAGCTTGCCGTCCTTCAACCGATAAGTGAAGTGCAGCTCGAATTCGAATGGGTACGAAGCGAGCGTCTCCGAGCTGCTGTGCAGCGCCAGCGTCAAGGCTGCCTCGCCTTGGTCGGCATAGGCGTTGACGACCTCCCATGCGGCGGTGCGGGCGACGCCATGATTGCGCATCCGGTAAGTCTGGCCGTCCCATTCGTAAGCACCGTCCGCAAGCTGTCCGCAGATCGGAAACAGAATCGGAATGCCGCCCCGAATATTCGCGGACGGGTCGAGATAGGTGGCGCGGTCGAGATACAGCAGCTCTTCGCCGTGCAGCCGGCAGCCGATGACGATACCGCCGCGCTCCGGGCTGATGGTTACCTTGGAGTCGGTAGCGCGATCGATCAGTTCATAGACGAGATATGTATCGACATGACTCGATACTTCGTAGACTTTGGTGTTCGTATCCGTACGCATGGTCAGTCCTCCGATCTTAATCGCGAGCTTGTCCCGCTCGGCGGGTGTTTGGTCCATTATAACAAGTTCGTCCGCCATATCGTAACCAATTCCAATGGAAAATGCGAAGCTTCATCGACAATTTGTGATGTAATTTCCTGGGCAATGGTGTCGAAATTCAAGAAGCGTCCGGCGCCTGCCGGATTCAACGATAGACGCGCAACTCTTGAAAGGTTCTGATCGTCTATTAACTGAGTTGCAAATAGACAGGAGTGTGCTCAACATTTCCAACCAACAAGTTACGACAAACGCAGGCGTGCCGACGCGCCGTTCGAGGGTGGAGGCCAACGCCGGAAAAGCACGCCCCGGACCTGCCGGCCGTCGCCGCAAGAAGGGCGGCTTCCTGCGCAAGCTGGCCGCGTTGTTCTGGATATTGTTTATACCGGCTGTGCTGTTTTTTATATGGTTCTACTTCACGCCGTCAGGCACATCCGTCCGCTACCGGTTGGCGGATGCCGTCATCACCACGCAGCATAGAGAGTACGCCAAGTACTTGATCGGCAAGGACGGCCTCGACCAGCGGGTAGCCGCCTATGCCGCACAATTCAAATCGATGGGCGAAGAGAAGGATACGCATGAGATCGCCCTCCCGGCGCACCCCGACGGGGAGGGTGCAGGGAAGACGGCGGAGCAGCTCACGACGATCGAAGAGGTGGACGGCAAAGGCTATCACGGCTACCTGCTGACGGTGTCCGATCCGACCAAGATCCGGCTGGTCGTCCCCGCCAAGGCAGGCAAGGGCGAGAAAGTGCCGAGCATGGTCAAGCGGACGGGCGCCGTCGCGGGTGTCAATGCCGGCGGCTTCGCCGATCCGAACTGGCAGGGCAACGGCTTCCAGCCGATCGGGCTCGTCATCACGCAGGGCAAGATTTATTACAACGGGTTGGGCAAGAACAGCAGCACGCAGATCGTAGGCATCGACAAGAGCGGCAAGATGGTCGCGGGCCACTACTCTATCAAAGAGTTGATGGATATGAATATCTCCGAGGCTGTCAGCTTCGAGCCGCGCATCATCGTGAACGGCAAAGGACTCATTAAAAATCATGCCAACGGCTGGGGCATCGCGCCGCGTACGGTCATGGGGCAGCGGGCGGACGGCAAGATTCTGTTCCTCATCATCGACGGCCGGCAGATCGGCTACAGCATCGGCGCCGATCTGTACGACTGCCAGCAGATCCTGCTGGAGCACGGCGCGGTCATCGCGGCCAACCTGGACGGCGGCTCGTCCACCGTACTGGTGAAGGAAGGCGGCGAGCTTGTGAACAAGCCGTCCTCCAAAGGCGAGGGCGGACGCTATCTGCCGACCGCATTCCTCGTATTCAACGATCCGGCTTCGGTCAACGTACCGAACGTATGGGCAGGCTTGACTGCCAAGGATATCGATCCTTCGAAGTGGTAAATGGCAAGCAAGGCTCCCGAATCCCGTCTCCAGGCGGGAGCGGGAGCCTTTGTTTGCAATCGAGGCGGAGCGGGGCTCGCCGGATATGCGCGGACGGCGATTCGTACGTTCAATACATCATCGCGCCGAGCGGTCCGTCCTCATCGATAATATCCTGTATCGCGTATACGGAGATCGGGAAGTAAGGGAATCCCCACGCGTAAGGAACCAGCTCGTAGAGCTGGAAGTAGATGACGAGCGCCTTGTCGGCGATGTAATAATCCTGTTCCTCGGCGATGCCGGGATAGGACGTCAGCAGCGGCAGCTTGCGCGCCTTGATCTGTGCTTCAATCAGCGCGTTCAGCTTCTTTTTGTAATCGGCGCCCGGCTTGAACAGCTCGCTCAGCTTGTAGGAGCGGCCCGTATCGGCGTCGAAGGTGAGCGACTTCTGGATCGTATTGCCGTGCGCGCCGCCGGTGAAGACATAGTTCAGCAGCGACAGGCTCAAGACGCCGCGCTGGTTCGTCTTCAGCTCGAACGTGCCGTCCATCTCCTGCACGTCGGGGGACGGATAGCCCTGGCTCGACATGAGCGTGTCGACTTCATGCTTGATCGCTTCGTTCATCTTGGTCCGGGCGGCCTCACCGGTGCCGCCCGTGACGACGGGCGTGCTCAGCTTGAGCGGAGGCTTCTCGGTCCGCTCGATCGCGATCGGCAGCATCAGCGTTTGTACGTTCATCTTCATTCCCCTTTGCCTGCGAGATAGGCGATTGTCATCTCAGCTTATGCGCGAGAGAGCGAGGGGGTGCTGCGGACATGCGCCATCCGGCAGCCACTGCCGAGCGAAGAAGCGGCGAACGGCGGTGCGTTCGAACGAGTATTCAGAACAGCGCCAGCTGTACCGGCTGGCAGGGGGAGCCTGCAGATAATTGATCGCCGCAGCCGGAGCGGTCGGCGGGCGCCGAAGTGTCAGCCCTGGCGTAAGGGGAGGCTGCCGGCAGCTTCGTGGCGTAGGCCGCATCGCCCTTGGGCACCTCCATGGCACCGATCTCCGTCAAGCCGTAGCGCTTCATCTGCGCGGCGATCCGGGCATAGACCGGCCTGCGGTAGCTGTCCGGCAGCCGGGCCGAATGCCAGTACAGCCGGCCGTACGTCTCGGCAAGCTCGGGGTGGGAAGCCCGCAGCACCGAGAAAAACCAGCTCTTGACCTCCGGCGTGGACAGCCTCATAAACGACGACATCATCGACCGCACGCCGGCGTCCGCGATCGCCCCGATCAGCGCGTCGGTATCGGCTTCGCCGTCGGTCAGATGAGGCAGGATCGGTGCGACGAAGGCATGGACGCGAATGCCGGCGTCCGTCAGCGTGCGCGCGCATTCGAGCCGCCGCTGCGGCGATGGCGTCGAAGGCTCGAATGTGCGCCAGATCGCGGTATCCAGCGTATGCATGCTCATATTCACCGATGCGCCGGGCAGGCCGCGCAGCAGATCCAGGTCCCGCAGCACGAGCGGCGAGCGCGTGGTGATGCTGACGCCGACGCCATACTCGGCCAGCGCCTCCAGACACCCGCGGGTCAGCTTCGCCTTGGCTTCGAGCTGCTGATAAGGGTCTGTCGCCGTGCCGATCGCCACATGCGACGGGAGCTTGCCGCGCGCGTGCAGACGCGCCAGCTGCCGGCGCAAAATGGCCGGCGCATCGTCCTTGTAGAAGATGCGATGCTGGAACGTATCGTCGGCCGCTTCGCCGAGGAAGGCATGCGTGCTGCGCGCATAGCAGAAGCTGCAGCCGTGCTGGCAGCCGCGGTACGGATTGATCGACCAGTCGAATGGCATGGACGGCGCGGTGACGGCGTTCAGTATGGACTTGGAGTGCATGGGCAAGTATTGGGTCGGGTTCATCGGACGGCGCCTCCCGGTGAAGTTCATAAAAAAATAGAGAACATATGTTCTCTATTCAGAATAACAAACTTCAATCCGCGAGTAAAGCGGTCAGGCCTGGATCATCTCTTTGAGCCAGATGACCGCCTGGGTGCGATCGTTCGTCCCGATCTTGTCGTAGATCGTGCTCACGTAATTCTTGACCGTGCCTTCGCTCATGAACAGCTGCGCGGCGATCTCCCGATTTGTGCGTCCTTCGACCATGAGGGCGATGATGCTCTGCTCCCGATCCGTGAACTTCGGACCGTCGGTCCGGCCCCGCGCGCGCATGGAGGCGGACTTGCCGGGCATCGGCGAAGCCAGACGAGCCGCCAGCTTGGCCGCGATGCCGGCAGGCAGCATCATCTCCCCGCGGGCTGCGTCGCGAATCGCCTGCAGCAGCTTGTCGCTCTGAATGTCCTTGAGCAGGAAGCCGATCGCCCCGTTCGCCAGCGCTTCGATAATATAGTCGTCCTCGTCGAAGGTCGTCAGCATGAGCACCTTGATCTCTGGCGCTTCCTGGCGAAGCTTCTTCACGGCCTCGATGCCGTTCATGACAGGCATGCGGATGTCCATCAGGACGAGGTCCGGCCTGTGCCTCAGCGCGAGCGCGCATGCTTCCTCGCCGTTCTCGGCCGTCGCGACGACGTCCATGTCGTCCTCAAGCTGCAATATCGTCTCGAGACCGTCCCGCATGAGCGTCTGGTCGTCGGCAATCAGAATGGTGTACAACCGCGTTCACTCCTTTGAGCTTCATTATAAGACAATCCAGGTCCGTTGACAGCCATCATTTACCGACGAGAGGCGCGCGACTTTTTTTGAGAAAAGGACGGGAAAGGGCTTGACTGCAGATGTCGGATTCGGTATATTATAAGAGTTCTTGCTGATGTAGCTCAGCTGGTAGAGCAACGCATTCGTAATGCGTAGGTCGGGGGTTCGAATCCCTTCATCAGCACCACTTAGAACTTAAACACGCGCGGCTCCGGTTTTCGGAGCCGCGCTTTTGATTTATCGGCGTATGGCCCAAGAAGAAGTCTCGCCTGGAAACAAATCGTGCCTGCTCGTTGCCATGCCTCCGAAAGAAGTCTCGCCTGGAAACAAATCGTGCCTGCTCGCGGCCATGCCTGCGAAAGAAGTCTCGCCTGGAAACAAATCGTGCCTGCTCGCGGCCATGCCTGCGAAAGAAGTCTCGCCTGGAAACAAATCGTGCCTGCTCGCGGCCATGCCAACGAAAGAAGTCTCGCCTGGAAACAAATTGCACCTGCTCGCGGCCATGCCAACGAAAGAAGTCTCGCCTGGAAACAAATTGCGCCTGCTCGCGGCCATGCCAACGAAAGAAGTCTCGCCTGGAAACAAATTGCGCCTGCTCGCGGCCATGCCAACGAAAGAAGTCTCGCCTGGAAACAAATCGTGCCTGCTCGCGGCCATACTCGCCAACTTAGTCTTTGCCGGGAACGAACTACATAGATGCCGGCTCATACGCGCGCGAAGAGGGTCACGACGATCCTCCCTGACGCTTTCCTCCGCATTGCCGCACATTGCGCAGCCCTTTTCATGAGAATCATTTAATATTTGCAACCGCTTAAATCCGGTTCGGACGAGCTGAGAGGGGTAATAATAAAAGGCAAGGCCATTCCACCCTTGAAGGAGTGATTCATATGGCACGAGCAGATCCAGCTGTCAGCACGAGGCGCGAAGCCACCATGCACGGCGGAGAAGCGAGGGCAAGATCTCCGGATCGTGAACACGACTACGAAGCGTTGGGGCGCGAAGGCGCCGAATCAAGGGCATCATGGGATCAAAGGGCAGGCAATCAGCCCGATATTGCGAATCAGGTCCGTGACGATCACGGCAGATTCGCGAGCGAGCGCTGAAGACGTCAGCGCGCAATCCCGTAAATGAATGGCATGGCATAGCATAGCTTGCTATAGCCTATGGACAGGATGTGATTCCGTTGGAGCAGGACCTGCCGCGCGGAATCGCGGAGCGGACTTAGCGCTCCGCCGCATCACGGCCAAGGGTTCGAGTCGACGCTTGCTCAGGTCACCGCCAATCGCCCGCAACAATCCTCAGTTCGAATGAGGCAGGGCAGTTCAAGGGCAACCGTCTTAGTGTTCCCAGGCACCCGCGCGAAGCGAACGAAGTTGTTGTCGAACGTGAATATTCTGGTACGAGTTTTCCTATAGAAGTCGGGGAGCAGATCGCGGCTATGCAGGCTGCGGTCTGCTTCCGTACATACCAAGGGAAGAAGAGGTGAGCGTATATGGCAACCGTCAAGCAAGGACTTCGCAAGGTCGCGTTCCTGCTGGAGGAAGGCTACGAAGACTCGGAAATGAAAAATCCGTACGATGCGCTGGTCGAGAACGGCAACGACATCGACATCATCAGCACCGAGAAGGGCAAGGAGCTGAAAGGAAAGAAGGGGACGGTGACGTATACGTCCCACTTGGCGGCATCGGAAGCATCGGCCGGCGAATACGAAGCGGTCGTCATCCCGGGAGGCAGCTCCCCGGCCAAGCTGCGGGAGGACCCGGCTATCATCGCCTTCATCGGCGAAGCCGACAAGGCAGGCATTCCGATCGCGGCGATCTGCCACGGTCCTCAAGTGCTCGCCAAAGCCGGGCTGCTCGACGGCAAGACGCTGACCGGGACCGCCTCCATTCAAGGCGAGATCGAGGCGGCGGGCGGCAAGTTCGTCGATCAGGAGGTTGTCGTGGACGGCCATCTGATCACTTCCCGCAAGCCGGAGGACGAGCCGGCGTTCATCCGCGAGACGATCGCCAAGCTGGGCGTCAACGCTTATTGAAGTGCCCCATCTCTATCGTATACGGGACGCATTGCGGCTAATGGCCGGATGCGTCTTTTTCGTTTTCGTCAAAACCCTCCTCGCGCTCCTGGTGTCGCCGTTCCTCAAGCCCCGCTCCTTTGCTCGCTTTTTCCTTATTCCATCTGCCGATCTCTTCCCACAGCACCGCCTCGAACGCCCGCCGCTGGAACTGGTCGAGCCGCAGCGCGGCCAGCTCGCAGGTCACGCCGAACCGCCTGGAGAGCAGCTGGATCGCCTCTCCTCGGGCGGACGGCAAGCCCACCTCCCTGACCATCGAATACGGCATCGCCGCATACAGCACGAATCGCTTCGCGTCCGCCTCCTGATGCTCGAGAAATGAGCGAGGCATCACCGTCTGGTTACCGGCATGTCTGAGAATATGGCACAGCTCATGCAGGTAGTCCTCCCACTGGCGTTCGGCGGTGAGGCGCAGGTCGATCAGCACCGATCGGATGCCCATCCACTCCAGCGCCTTGCTGGTCGCATCCATATAATGAACCCAGACGTCCAGACGCTCGGACACTTCCGGGATGGTCAGCTGGTCCGGCGTCACGATGCCGGCTCTGCTCCACAGCGCTTCGATCCACTGCTCCAGCGGCGTCGGTTGATAATATTGAAGCATCGGGCACCTCAATCTAGGAATGTATGTTCGTATAAATGGTGAAAATAAACGCCCGTTGGTTACGGGCGGCGGTCATCAGTCACAGGTCATCGGTCATTCCGGGTCGCGATCCGGCTTGCGCAGACGCTCTTGTTCCCGCAGAAACGTCCAGAACCGCAGCATCTCCTCCTGCCGCGCCTCGGGCGCGTCCAGGTAATCTTTAAAAAACAAGCCATGCTCCGGATTGCGTATGAATTCCTCGAAGGCGGCGGCTTCCGAGGCCGAGGTTGAGGCCGCTGCGGGGCCATCCATCGTCGCGTCGTTCGTCAACCCCAGCAAGTAATCGGCGGTCGTCCTGTAATACTCGGCGAACCGGCCGAGCATGTCGGGCTCTGGCTTGCGGTCGTCCGATTCATAGCGAGACAGCTGAACGTTGCTGATGCCCAACTCCCTGGCTGCCGTCAGCTGTGTCTTGCCCAGACGCTCGCGCCGTTCTCTGAGGCGGGTTCCAAGCGACATGAGGATCCATCCTTCCGGTAGCGAGTTAACTGCATTATATCGGATCTTTTCCGATACGGCAATCTGTGGTGGAAGAGGAGGCTTAAAAAGGATTGACAATTACCGTATTGGCAATATATGATGGATTCACATTCAATATGAGAATGTATGTTCCTATTATGGGGTGGCGTTCCAATTTGGCGTCAAGTAGAAACTTGCGGTGCAGGTTGAGTTGTCTAAGCGCATTGACTTTATATGAATGGGGTTTGCCAAAATGGCAAAATGGAGGGCGGATAAGGATGACAAAGCAAGCGGATAAAGCGACGCCAACGAGCTACAAGGAAGCGCGGCGCAAGCTCATGATCGCGGCGGACAGGCTGACCCGTCAGATGACGGCGGCGGCCGATGCGACTAACGATACGATGATGGCGAGGTCCACGGCTTTGGAAGCGGAAAGTCAAAGAAAGCTCGTCATCGAGATGATTGCGGATTGTTCGTATGTCATCGAGTGGCTGGAATCCGGCTGCATGCCGGGCCATCGCCGGGGGATCGAGCGGCGGGCAGGGTATCAGCGCGAGGTGCCGACCGACCCGGCGCTGCTCGGCGCGGTCATCGCGGCGGAAGGCTGCGACCGCTATCCGGCTGCGGATGAGCCGCAGCCCGCTCCGCGCCTGGCGCTCGAACGGGCGCTCCGGGGCTTGACCGATCGCGAACGGGAATGCTTCAGGCTGTCGCAGGCGGAGAGCTTCGCGCTGACGGAGGTCGCGGAGATGCTGGGCATCAGCAAATCAAGCGTCGGCACGTACCTGCTGCGGGCCCGCCGCAAGATCGACACGAACCTGCGTGCAGGCGAAGACAGCAGCGTCGGATAGGCTGTCGTACGATTGCCACCTATAGATGAGAATAAGAACAAACGTTCTCATAGTTGAAGGCTGCCTGGCAAGATGCGCCAGGCAATCGAGAGAGGAGAGCTTCGATGAGCGGAGAGGACGGCTGGCTCGAGGCGCTCGCGGGCTGGACGGTGCAGGCGCTTGATGATGCCCAGTGGCATGTGCATGCCGGCGGCTGGCCGGCGGAGGTAGAGCGGCCCGCGGTGATGTGGCGCTTGACCGGCGCCGAGACGAAGCCGGCCAGCGCAGCCTTCGCGGAGGAGACGCGGCGATATGCCGGCCATGTGCTCGGGCGCGATCCGGCGGAGCAGGCGCTGGCGGTGGGGCTGCTCGCAAGCGCGCTCGGCGTGGCGTACAAGCTGCCGCTCGATGCGGCGGAGCGGCGCTACCTGCGCATCCGGCAGGCGGCCGCGGAGCTGACGGCGGATGCGATTGCGGACGGCCAGCTGCAACTGACGCTCTGCAGAAGAGCGGTTCGCCCGTCCGCGGAGGCGCCGCTGATGCGGGAAGTGGCCTTTCATCAAAAAGAAGAATAGAGGTGCCCACATGGCAGGAAAAAAGCAAGCAGATGAAACTTCGGCCCAGACGTACGGCAGGGACGAACTGATCGCCTATGCGGACGAGCTGTTCGGCGTGATGCCGGAGGCATTGCAGGGCGCGCTGTACGGCACGGATGCGGCGGCGGTCTTCACGATTGAGGACGCACGGACACTTGTAGACCAATTTATGAACAGGAAGGTGAACTGAGCATGGCTGGAGGCACTTGGAATCAGACGGATCTGCCGGTATTGCCCGGCTTCTATATGGCATTCCGCTCGGCGGCCGCAGCGGCCGTCCAGACGGGAGAACGCGGCATCGTGATCTTGCCGGTCAAGGCCCACTGGGGACCGGTCAAGGCGTTCGCGGAAATCACGAGCGAAGCGGACATCGCGAAGGTGTATTCGACGGACGAATCGGGCGGCGCTACGGCGGCCGCAGCGCTGCGGCTCGCTCTGATGGGCGGCGCGAGCAAGGTGCTCGCCTATCGCCTGTCCGACGGCACAGACGCGAAGGCGTCCAAAGTGCTGAAGGATACGGCAGGCACGCCCGTCGACGTGCTCAAGCTGGAGGCGAAGCTGTCCGGCGCCCGCGGCAACAACTTCAAGGTGACGGTTCAAGCCAACCCTGCGGACGCGGGCAAACGGGATATCAAGCTCTATGAAGGCACGACGCTGCTGCGCACCTTCACCTTCGCGGACGGCTCCGTCCAGGCGGCTGTCGATGCCGTCAATCAGGACGCGGCCAACATCTGGGTGACCGCTTCGAAGGTCGCCGCAGGGAGCGGTTCGCTCGCGCCGGTATCCGGCGTCGCGCTGACCGGCGGCGCCTCGGGTATCGCCGGCATCGTGAACGCGGACTACGTCGATGCGCTGTCCGCCTTCGAGACGCAGTCGTTCAACACGATCGCGCTGGACGGCGTATCCGATGCGCAGCTGCACGCCAGCCTCGTCGCCTGGGTAGCGCGCATTCGCGGCGAAGGGCATGGCGTCATCGCCGTCCTCGGCGGTTCGCTCTCCGACGACAAGGCGGCCGACGCCGTCGGCAAGGCGGCGCAGCGCAGCGCGTCGTTCAATCACGAGGGCGTCGTGAATGTCGGCACCGGCGCGGTGCTGGGCGGCACCGAATACAGCTCCGCGCAGCTCGCGGCCTATGTCGCGGGTCTCATCGCCGGTCAGCCGCTGAACGCTTCGACGACGTATGCGTCCACGCCGTTCCAGGACGTCGTGCGGCGCTGGACCCGCTCCGAGCAGGAGCAGGCTGTGCGCGGCGGGGTGTTCCTGCTCGTCCACGACGGGCGGATGGTCAAGGCGCTGCGCGGCGTGAACAGCCTGGTCTCGTTGAGCGCAGGCCAGAACGCAGCGTGGAAAAAGATCCGCACGATCCGCGTGCTCGACAGCGTGAACGGCGATCTGCAGCGCACCGCCGAGGATCAATATATCGGCAAGGTAAACAACACCGAGGAAGGCCGTCTGGCGCTGATCGGCGCCTGCAAGCAATACATGGCCGGGCTGGCGCAAGCCGGCGTCATCGAGGCGACCGGCTACGACGTGGCTGTCGATGCTTCGGTTCCGGCCGCGGCGGACCAGGTGTTCTTGAAGTGGGAAGCGCGCCTGACCGATGTGGTCGAGCAAATTTTCGGCACGTTCATCGTGCAATAAAAAGGGGGAGAACAAGCGCATGATGGATCCGACCAGAGCGATTCTCGGCACTTACGGACAAGTATTCATCAACGGCAATTGGCAGACGAACATCAATCACCTGGAGGCTTCGGTCGAGGTGGAAAAGCGCGAGCTGAAGCTCGCCGGCTCCGAATGGACGACGCACAAGCTGGGCGCCAAGAAAGGCACCGGCACGATGAGCGGCTACAAGGTGACGAGCGACATGCTCGCCCGCGGCTTCGCCAAGTTCGAGATCATCAACAAGCTGTCCGACCCGGAAGCTTACGGCTTCGAGCGTATCCGACTGATCAACTGTGTGGCGGACAAGCTGCAGCTGGCCAACTGGACGGCCGGCGAGGAAGTGGCCGAGGAGACGGCGTTCACGTTCGAGGGCTACGAGCTGCTCGACCCGATCGTGGCGGGCTGATGCGGCTGCTGCGCCCGCGCTGAGGCTGGGGGCCCGGAGGAGAGCCGGGGGCTTGGCGTCCGGAGAGACGCGGGGGCGTAGTGCCCGTGGCGACAGCGGCGACGCCGGCGGTCATGTTGGCGGTGATATGCCGTCGGTGACGCTGGAGGTGGATGCGCGGCTTTGCGCAACGGCGCGGAGCGATACGAAGTGGTGCGCCGCTAAGGCGGTGGCTTAAAAAGCCTGCATCCGTGCAGGCTTTCGGTCCACTTCTGCCGTCGCTTGCCGTAAAGCCTGCAAATCGACATCTATTTACGCCTCGGCACCCCGAATAGGGGCGGAGAAGCGGGAAAAGCCTGCAGATTTGCATCCTTTATTGTGCGGAGAAGTCTGCTGCTCGAGATAAAGATGCATATTCGCAGGCTTTTGCTTTCCACTAACTGGTTTGTCTGCCTGTCAACTCGCTGAAGGAGGAAAAAAACGAATATGAGTATCGAATACGGTCAAATGACGGAGGAGCAGGTGCTGCAGCGACTGCTCGACGCCGATACGCTGCCGGAGCGCACGGTGCTGCTCGAACGGCTCGGCATTCCGGTGAAAATCCGCGGCCTCACGGGCAAGCAGGTATTCGGCATCCGTGAACGCTGCACGGAGCGCAAGGAGAAGCGCGGCCAGACGATCGAACGTCTTGACGAGGAGCTGTTCAACGTATCGCTCATCGCCGCGGCGACCGTGACCCCCGCCTGGGGCGACGGCAAGCTGCTGTCCAAGTACAGCGCGAGCAGTGCCGAGGAAGTCGTCAAGCGCATCCTGCTCGCGGGCGAGCTGTCCGCGCTCGGCGATGTCGTGCTCGACCTGTCCGGCTTCAACACGGAGCTTGAAGACGTAAAAAACTGATCGCTTCCGGGGCGCTGGCCGGCATGCTCCATGCCATCTGGGTCCGGCATCATTTGCGCCCCGGACAGTTCTGGCTGCTTCCCCGGGGGGAGCAGCTTTTTTTGATGGCAAGCATGGAGCTGGAGCTCGCAGCCGAGCGGGCGCAGAACGGCGGGAAAGGAGGTTGAACATCGTATGGCGGACAAAAACGCATTGCCTTACGACTATATTATCAATGCCGACGGGCTGAAAGAAAGCGTGTCCCTGCTGCGTACGATCGACCGGTATGTGGAAGGCATCCAGCGCCGTGTCGAACGGCTGTCACGGATGCGGGTCGTGATTCCGGTGAGGCTGAGCGACTGCTTGTGCGAGCCGATCAAGCGGATTCGGACGCATCTGGAGATGCTGACGAAGAAGGATTGGCGTATCCGCATGCAGGCCAGTCTGACGGAAAAGATGAAGGCAGCTATGAAAGTGTCGGTCAAAACCGTGGTCAACACGGTGGTGAATACGAGCGTCAACGTGAATGTGCGCGTATCGGCGGTCGCTGTGGCGGCGGCCGGATCCGGAGCGGGTGGCGGCGGAGGGACGCCGGACAAGGATAAGGACAAGTCCTTCTGGGGGCGCGTGCTCGATTATATCAAGGACCTGGGCAAGGATATTCTTAACGAATACAAGGACCGTCTCAAAACGTGGTCGGTCAGCATGATTGATAAAGGCATAAAGGCGCTATCCGGCATTCCCGGCATGGGTTGGCTTAAAATACTGCTTCCCGAGGAAAAAGAAGAGGAAGGCAAAGATAAAATCACCGTGAAGGTCAATTGTATTTGCCGATGCAAA
Source organism: Cohnella sp. 56 (assembly GCF_037963805.1). NCBI lineage: Bacteria > Bacillati > Bacillota > Bacilli > Caryophanales > Paenibacillaceae > Cohnella > Cohnella sp. 56. Next base: position 327,454 of record NZ_JAZDQE010000001.1, read on the forward strand.
TGCAATGGAACCGGCTATGGCGGCGGCGATCGGGGTCGCGGTCGCGGCAGGCGAGGGAGCCGGGGCGGCCGTGGAGGTCGTGGAGCTGGCGGACGAGGCGGACGTGCCGGCGGAGCGAGAGGGCTGCTCGGACGTGCGATCGGCGGTGTGGGCAAAGCGCTCGGAGGCCTGGTGCGCGTCATCGGCAAAGGTCTGATCGTCAAGACGCTGCTGGGTGGCGGCAAAGCGCTGGCGGGAAAAGCGTTGAGCGCCGGTAGAGGTATCGCGTCCAAGGCACTTGCTGCCGGTAAAAACACGGCCGGAAAAGTGCTGGACAAAGGGAAGGCCGCAGTCGGCCAAGTCGTTGGCAAAGGCAGGCAGCTGGCGGGCCAGGCGCTGGACAAAGGCCGCGCGGTCGCGGGCCGTGCGGCAGGCGCGGTGAAGAGTGCCGCGGGAGCTGCAAGGCGAGCGGCGGGCAGCGCTGTGAGCGCAGGGCGGCAGACGGCCAGTCAACTGTGGAACGGCGGCAAGGAGCTGGCGGGCCAGGCGCTGGACAAAGGCCGCGCGGTCGCGGGCCGTGCGGCAGGCGCGGTGAAGAGTGCCGCGGGAGCTGCAAGGCGAGCGGCGGGCAGCGCTGTGAATGCTGGCCGTCAGGCGGCCGGCCGGCTGTGGAACGGCGGCAAGGAGCTGGCGGGCCAGGCGCTGGACAAGGGCAGGGCGGTCGCGGGCCGTGCGGCAGGCGCGGTAAAGAGTGCCGCGGGAGCTGCAAGGCGAGCGGCGGGCAGCGCCGTGAACGCGGGCCGTCAGACGGCCGGCCGACTGTGGAACGGCGGCAAGGAGCTGGCGGGCCAGGCGCTGGGCAAAGGCCGCGCGGTTGCGAGCCGTGCGGCAGGCGCGGCGAAGAGTGCCGCGGGCAATGCCGCGTATGCCGGGAAGTCGTTGTTCGGCAAACTCGGCAATGTGGGCCGAGCGGTGGCGGGAGAAGCGGCCGAGTTGGGCAATCTCCCGAAGTCCGGAAAAGCTCTCAAAGGCTTAATGAAAGTAGGCAAGCTTGGCGGCAAGCTGCTGCGCCCGCTAGGGATAGTCGCGGATGTGGCGAGCATCGCAACGGCCAAAAACGGAGATGAGCGCTCTCGCGCAATCGGCAGTGCGGCAGGCGGCTGGGCCGGAGCTACGAGCGGGGCTGCTATGGGTGCGGCTATCGGATCAGTAATTCCGGGCCTCGGCACGGCTGTCGGCGGTTTGCTCGGCGGCGCAATCGGCGGCTTGGGCGGCAGCGCCGTCGGAGAACGACTCGGCTCTTTTGCCAATAAGGCGCTAGGTATGTTCACAGGAAAAAGAAAGAAAAAGAAAAACGACGCTTCGCAGACGGACGGTTCCGACAATGCCGGAGCTTCGTCAACGGGCCTATCCGGTATGAGCGCCGGCATTCAAGCCTCGATGAGCGCCAGTACCGCCGTGTCATCGTCCATTAAGGCGAATGCTATGACGAACGCCCAAACTAATCTGCTATCCTCGATGGCTCTAAGCGCCTCCCTGGGCCTGGGCGTTTCCGACATTCGTCAGTTAAGCAAGTCGCTTTCTCCTGCGGGGACGCCGCTGCTTTCCTTACCCAAACCGCAAATTCCTGTATATTCGGCGGATGCTCTACCTGCCGCGGGAAAAGGTATGCCTCCGCAGGCGCCGGCCATTAACATCAACATCCCCGCAGGCGCCGTCCAGCTCACGGTCAAAGAAACCGACATCGACTACAATGCGATCTCGGCGCAGGTTAGCGCCAAGCTCACGGCCTCGATCCGGCAGACGCTGGAGAATCGGCCTTAACATAGATACCGCACGGCGGAAGGAGGAGCAGCGTGGAATTTTACCTGATCGACGCGTCGGGCAAGGACAAGTTCCAATTCCCCGTTAACCCGGAGGAGGTCTCGATTCGGCGCGAAAAGCAGCTTGAGACCGTCAATATCTTATCTCTCGGCGAAGTGGATCTCCCGCAGGCGGAGAAGATCAAGGAGATTTCTTTCTCTTCCTTCTTCCCTGCGGACGAGGACCCGATCGGTTCAATGAATTTGCTCACGACCTATATGGTCAGCAAGAAGCCGGTCCGCCTCCTGATCACGGGGGCGGGCATCAACATTCTGGGGCTTATCTCCTCGCATGCGACGAGCTTGCGGGGCGGCGAGCCGGGCGACATTTACTATGACATCACGATTCGAACCTGGCGGGAGCCGAAGGTCAGGAAGCAGGCCGCAAGCGCCGCTCCCCGCACGGATACGAAGCCGGTGCCGAAAACCTATACGGTCCGTCAGGGCGACACGCTTTATGCCATAGCCAAGCTTGAGCTTGGCAATAGCGCCAGATGGCGCGACATTTACACGAAAAACAAAGCCTTGATCGGCAGCGACCCGAATCTGATCCGGCCCGGGCAGAAGCTGGTGATGCCATGAGCTACGAGGTCGTATTGGACGGCAAATATTATCTGGGCGATCTGGTGGAAGAGATCACGCTGGAGGACTCGCTGGAGGAGATCGCCTACCGGGCGAATATTCGTCTCTCGGTGCAGTCCGGGATGCCGCTCATCGCACCGGGTCAGGACATTCGCATATCGGGCATTCCGTATGGCGGCCAGTCGATGGCTTACTTGCTGCATCCCGCGATGGTGTGGGAATGCGAGAGCGAGCATACGGGGGGCAGCGGCAAACATCTGAACGTCACGGCCTATGACCGGACGCTGTATCTGTCGAAGTCGGAGGACGAGCGGCTGATGCCGGGAGGACAGACGGCGGCGGAGCGGCTGGCGTCGTACGCGGCGGGCTGGAACATCCCGCTGGGTGCGCTGCCGGATACGAAAATCAAGCTGAAGCGCAGCGTCAAGCGCAGCCAGTCGATTTTCAGCATGATTCTGGAGGACATCAAGGAGACGGCCAGCAAGGGCGGCGACCTGTACAGGCCGAGGATGACACCCGCCGGTCTGACGCTCGTCAAGCTGGGCGGCAATGCGCAGGTGTGGCAGCTCGAGTCGCTGGAGTCGATCACGCAGAAGCGGACTCTGGAGGGCGCGGTCACGCAGGTGAAGGTGCTCGGCAACGAGGGCAGCGAGACGAAGCTGTCGCCGGTGCTGGCGATCGTCAAGGGCGAGGTCGACAAGTACGGCACGCTGCAAAAGGTGCTGCAGGACTGCGCGATCGAGACGCCGGCACAGGCGCGCAAGGCTGCGGAGCCGCTGCTGCTCGGCTTGCAGGAGACGCTGTCGGTGACAGCGCTCGATGTCAATCTGATTCGTGCCGGGGATCTGGTCGATCTGGAAGGACAGCGGCTGTATGTAACATCGGTGCGGCATCAACTGGGCGCTCCGGGCCATATGCAATTGGAGCTGGCGCATGAAGCGAAGGTGAGGAGGGATTGGTGTGGCTGATCCTTACAAGCAGTTGGCGGCGGCTCTGGAGAGCCGGATGAACAAGGTGGCGGCCCAGAAGGTGGCGGGTGTGCCTGCCGAATTGGGAACGATGACCGGCGCCGGCCTCAAGCTGGATTCCTTTAAATATGAGATGCCGGACTATCTGATGGCGGAAGGATTGCTGTTATTGCCGGGGGATCGGGTATTGGCAGTGCCTGTCGCGGGTGGCAGTCAGGCGGTCGTCGTATGCAGGGTGGTGATTGGAAATGGCTGATTTATTTCCGGCGGCAATGATTGCGGCAGATGAACTGCTGGCGGATGTAGCAACTTCGAGCGTAGCGTTCGGCCGCAGTTGGCGGTTCGACTTCGATGCGGGAGAGTTCGTGCTGACGCCGACCGGCCGGATCGCCGGTGCCGAGGACACGGATGCCTGGCTGGAGTGGTGTCGCAAGGCGCTCGCTACGGAACGCTATCGTCATCTCGTGTACTCGAGGCTGTACGGTCAGGAGTTTGAGTCGCTGATCGGGCTCGGTCTGTCCAGGGCGGCGGTCGAGAGCGAGCTGGCGCGTATCGCGTCGGAGACGCTGCTGGCCGATCCGCGCACGGCGCGTGTCGGCGCGTTTTCGTTTGTCTGGCAGCGGGACGCTTGCAGCTTCGAATGCCAGGTCACGAGCGTGCGGGACGAGACGGGAACTATACAGGGAAGTGTGGTGAGCTTGTGATGACGGCGTTGCCGGATTATTTGACGGAGCAACAGGAAGACAGCATACGAGCGCGGATGCTGGCGCGAATCCCGGCCGACGTGGACAAGACGGAGGGCTCCTATATATGGGATGCGCTGGCTCCGGCAGCCTATGAGCTGTATCAGTCGGCGGAGTGGGCGCAGGAGGTGCTGCGGCGCGGCTTCGCGGCGACGACATTTGGCGCTTATCTGGATTTGCGCTGCGGCGAGCACGGGCTCGAACGGCGGCCCGCAGAGCGGGCGACGGGCAGCGTGACATTCTCCGGCGCCGCAGGTATCGTCGTGCCCGCCGGAACCCGCGTAGCGACGGCGGCGGATGCCGTGACCTCGACGCCGTCGGTAGAGTTCGAGACGCTGGCGGCGGTGACGCTAGGGGGAACGGGGCAAGCCGAAGTGCTCGTCGCGGCCGTCGAGCCGGGCGTCTCGGGCAATATCGCTGCCGGTGCGATCGCAGTGCTGGTCGAGGCGGTGCCCGGTGTGACAGGCATTGCGAATACCGCGGCTATTGCGGGCGGGGCCGATATCGAGAGCGACGAATCGCTGCTCGAGCGCTATCTGCTCAAGGTGCGCAACCCGGGCACAAGCGGCAACCGGGCGGATTACTTCCAATGGGCGCTGGCGGTGGACGGCGTCGGCGGCGCGCAGGTGCATCCGCTGTGGAACGGTCCCGGCACCGTCAAGGTGTACTTGCTGGACAAAGCCAAGCGTGCGGCTTCGTCGGCGCTCGTCGCGGCCGTACAGGCGGATATCGCGCCCGGCGCGGCCGGAGCCGGAGCAGGCAAGGCGCCGATTGGCGCCAGCGTGACGATCGCCGCAGCGACCGAGGTGCCGATCGGCATCAGTGTGAAGCTGACGCTGCGCAGCGGCTGGACGCTGGCGCAGGCGACGAACGGCATTCGGGAGGCGCTGACTGAATATTTGCAGACGCTCGCCTTTACCGATAATGTCGTGCGTTACTCCCGTGTGAACAGTCTGCTGCTCGACGTGCCGGCCATCGTGGACTTGAGCAATCTGACAGTTAACGGCGGAGTCGCCAATGTAACAGTGTCGATCGGCCAGGTCGCGGTGCCCGGGACGGTGAACGCCAGTGTCTGAGGCGGTGACGATGACAAGCTCGCTGGGACCGGAGATGCTCGGATTTCTGCCGGGCTACTACGCGTCCTCCCGTGTGATGAGATCCCTTCTGGATGCCGAAGGGATGGAGCTTGATGAACTACGGCAGGCGCTGGATGAGACGCTGGCGCAGTTTTTTGTCGATACGGCGACATGGGGGCTGGAGCGGTGGGAGCGGGATCTCGATATTGCGACGGACACGTCCAAGCCGCTCGATCAGCGCCGCAGTTTGGTCAAGTCCAAGCTGCGAGGCACCGGCACGGTGACGGTTGCGCTCATGCGCAGCGTAGCCGAATCGTTCGTTAACGGGGCGATCGAGGTGACCCAGCAGCCGGCGCTGTACCGCGTGACGGTGCGTTTCGTAGATACGCTGGGGCTGCCGCCTAACATGGACGATATCAAGGCCGCGCTGGAGGCGATCGTGCCTGCGCATCTGGCGGTCACTTATTCTTTCAGATATTTAACGATTAACGAGGTTAACGGGCAGACAATTAACCAAATGCAAGCTCATTCGCTGACGGACTTCGCGCCGTTTTTGGATGCATGAGAGGAAAGGAGCGGGCTGACGCATGGCTTTGTTTACAAGCATACTGAACTTGCTGAAAAAGAACCCGGCTACGGACGGCGCGGATACGTTCAATATCCAGACGATGCTGAACGATAACTGGGACAAAATCGACGCCGCCATGGCACTCAAGGCGATCAATGGCAGCGTGCGCGCTGCGACTACGAACAACACGACCTTGTCCGGCCTGCAAACGGTAGACGGCGTATCGCTGGCCGCAGGGGATCGCGTGCTGGTTAAAAACCAGACGACGGGCAGCCAGAACGGTATCTACATCGCGGCGACCGGAGCCTGGACGCGTGCTGCGGACGCAGACTCCTCCGCCAAGCTGACAGCCGGGCTGCTGGTGTATGTGCGCGAAGGGACGCTGAACGGCGGAAAAGGCTTCGTGCTGAGCACCGTCGGCACCGTCACGCTCGGCACGACCGCGCTGACGTTCACGATGCTGCAGGCGCCGCTGGACGCTGCCGGCACGGCCTCGACTGCCGTTGTGCGGGACGGTGCGGGTCGTGCTCAGGTTGCTGCGCCTTCGGCAGCCGCGGATATTGCGCGCAAGGATACGGTGGATGCGGCGATTGCGACGGCCGCCGCCGATGCGACGAGCAAGGCGAATGCCGCGCAGTCTGCGGCGACCAGTGCGGCCGCGACGGACGCTGCGAGCAAGGCGAATGCGGTGCAGGCGAACCTGGCTGCGCATATCGGCACTGGCGGTACGTCGCACGCTGCGGCTACGACCTCGGCAGCCGGCTTCATGAGTGCTGCCGACAAGAGCAAGCTGGACGGCGTCACCGCGGGAGCGGGCGGAGCGGGGACGGCTACGGATACGGTGATCGGGAGCCGAACCATCAGCGATACGTCGACGCCGACCGGCGACAGCGGGACGGTGACGACGCTGTTCGGTTGGCTGGCGAACATGATTAAGGCGATTACTGGCAAAACGAGCTGGCGAACGGCGCCCGCTACGACGCTGGAGGCAGCCAAGTCGCATATGGATGCGACTGTGGCTCACGGCGCCGTATCTGCGCCGACTGCGTCGACGATGATGGTTCGCGACAGCGCCGGCCGTGCCCAGGTTGCGGCGCCTTCGGCCTCGGCGGATATTGCACGCAAGGATACGGTGGACGCCGCTATATCGACGGCCGCTGCTGATGCGACGAGCAAGGCAAACGCTGCGCAGTCTGCGGCGATCAGTGCAGCTGCCACGGACGCTGCGACGAAGGCGAATGTGGTGCAGGCCAACTTGACCGCGCATATTGGAACCGGTGGTACGTCGCACGCTGCGGCTACAACTTCCGTGGGGGGCTTCATGAGCGCGGCCGACAAGAGCAAGCTGGACAGCGTCACCACTGGAGCCGGCGGAGCGGGTACTGCTACGGATGCGGTGATCGGGAACCGAACCATCAGCGACACGACTGCGCCGACCGGCGATAGCGGCACGGTAACGACGCTGTTTGGTTGGCTGGCTAATATGATTAAGGCGATTACGGGCGGCGCGACCTGGCGGACGGTGCCTGTGAAGTCGCTCGCAGCGTTGAACACTGAAAAAGCGCCGCTCGCGTCGCCGACGTTCTCGGGCATACCGAGCGCGCCGACGGCTGCAGTCGATACGAATAATACGCAGATTGCAACGACGGCGTTTGTTAAGGCTCAGGGCTATCTTCCCGGCACACCTGACGGCCTGACGTTACCCGATGGACAAGGGATTAAGACTCTTAACAATGTGGCGGGAACCGATGGCTTCGGGTTAATCCAAGCGGGAGGCACGCTGCAAATTGGAGATACGACGAATACGGCTATTGTGAGACTGCGGAGTACGTCGAGCCCGCAATATACCGATGGCGTCACGACGTACGCTCTCTTCACAGCGAAAAACTTTACTGCCGCATCGCAGGCGGAAGCTGAATCCGGGGCTGCCGTGAATAAATATATGACACCTGTCCTAACAGCCCAAGCCATCGCTGCTCAGACAAATGCCAAAGTAGACTATATTCGACAACCGGGCTACGGCACAACTGCCGGTAGCGCCAACACCTACACGCTTGCACTGTCTCCAGGGCTTGCGGCTTACGCAGAGGGCGTCTCCGTCGCGATCAAGATTCACGCGGCCAATACAGGCGCATCGACGTTAAATGTAAACGGGCTGGGCGCAAAGAGCATCCTCACTTCAAAGGGGGCCGCTCTTACATCTGGTAAGTTCGTTACCAACGGCGTTTATACGCTGCGTTATAACGGTTCAGCTTTTATCTTACAGGGTGAAGGGGGGGAGTATGGTACTGCGGCCGCCAGTCAGGTACTGACGGGGTACACCATCGGTATCGATGCCGGAATCGTATCCGGCTCTATGCCTAACAACGGTACGATATCGATCACACCAGGAGCATCGGCGCAGACGATCCCGGCGGGTTATACGAGTGGCGGCACCGTGGCCGGCGTTTCGTTTGACCCATATAAGGTGCTCGCGGGGGTGATGATTGCGGGGACTACGGGCATGATGCCCGCTCGAGCCAACGACCAGAACTCTGGTATTCGTTGGGCAGACGGGAACGGTCTCTTGTCCGTAGGGTTCCCAACCGGCGCCTATCTGAACGACAGTGGATTCGGCGCCGGCTGGGCTTCCGCTGCCGCCTCAGACCCGAACTTCGTGGCCGCGAACATTCGCAGCGGAGTGTCGATATTCGGCGTGGCGGGATCGGTGATCGCAGGTAAACCTTACGCCAACGGGTCCATCCAAATACTGACCTCGGGTAGGGGACAGGTAAGCGGGCTTTCATTTACACCAAGACTTGTAATCATGGAAATACCAAACACAACTTATGGCGGTAGATACATCTACCACGCAGACACCAGTTATCCAAGTTACAACACATTCGGCTCTTATTTTGATGGGGGCAAAATGTCGTCCGATCCAAGCTGGACTATAACGAGCGATGGATTCTCGGGACAAACAGGCTTCGCGAGAAGCATGATGAACTGGTGGGCATTTGCTTAAGAATAGGAGGCAATAAGTATGAATATAGGGAGAAGGGTTTACTTCGACAAGCTAACCGGCGATATCGTTCAGGACACGGGTGATCGTTCAGGCAGCGTCGTCGAGACGACAGTCGAGCAGGACTTCGAGGTATTCCAAGCGCTGAAGGAGCGCGACCCGGAAACGGTCGGCATGCTTCAGTTGGAGTATGGCGAGTTCGCCGAAGACTTTATGGCCGCAAATGGATATCGGGTAGACGTAAGTAGCGAGCATCCGTCGCTGCTTTTTTCGTACCCTGATCCGGCACAACCTGAGGAACTGCCCGTTTATCGCCCTCCGCTGTCGCGGCAGGTAGCGGAGCAAGAACGGCGGCTCGCCGACGTTGAGCTGGTACTGGCCGATTTGCTCACGGGGGGGGATGTTTGATATGGCAATGGCTATGTACAAGACCTGCGTGATCGCTAACGCTTGCATTACGCGCTACAACGGCGGCGAGCGTGAGATAGAAGATATTGTCGGCAGCTACAATCTATCTGCTGAGGATCGCGACCTCGTGGAGGCGGAGATTTACGCCAAGCGACCGGACATCAAAATAGGGGAGAACGATTCAGATGACATGGGTATCGGGAATTAGCGAAGATGGCGCCCGCAAAACGAGTGCTAAAGGGGAATGGATGCGGGGAGTATATCTCAACACCGATACGGTCACGCCTAAAAAGGTTTACGGCGTAAGCCACGTACCGAATAGGGTCGATTACCAGTCGTATCCCTTGTTCTTGCCGGAATGGTACACCTCGAAATGAGCGTACCCGCTAACACTCGCTCTCAGGACTTGACGCTCAACGGAAATGCTTTGGGCGTTTACGTGGAGAACGGGAACTTCGGAACCTTTAACACAACGGAGAAATATGGCCGGGGCATTCTGATCCTGCCGACCGACGAGCTAACGTTGCATTACCAACACGAGCGGAAGCGAACAGGATATCGGATGTAAGCTTTATGTCTGAGAATATGATATATAGGCTCCGCTGCAGCGGAATCTTATTTATTGGGATTGGAGGTGGTCGAGCTGGGAGAGTCAGACATTCAAACCGAGATCCTGCAGCGCCTCACCCGTGTCGAGACGAAGCTGGACTTGCAGCTCGACGCCCGCGACAAGGCAGGTGAGGCGTTGGAGTCGGCCAAGTCGGCGCATTACAGACTGGACGAGAATTGCAAGCGGCTGGACGAGGTCGAGACGCATTACGATCACGAGATTCGCCTGCTGAATGCGCGCGTGGAGGCGGAGACCACTTCACTCATTGCGCGGATCGAAGCGGAATCGAGAGCGGCGTCGGATCGTCTCAAGGCGGAGCAGCATGAGCGCAAGGCCGATCGCCACTGGCTGATCGGCATCATGTTCACGGCCGGCAGCCTGATCGTCGCGGCCATCAAATTATTTTAGGAGGACAGGCAGCTATGCAATCCTATATCGATCAAATCGTGCAGGCCCTTGTGGGCCTGCTTGTTGTGTTGGCGCTCGGCGTCATCGCGTCGTTGCGGGGCCGGGTCAGTGCCTGGCTCGCGGCCCGCACGTCTGCGCAGGAGCGGGAGCTTTTGCACCGCCTGGCGGAGGAAGGGATGGCGCTGGCGGAGGCGAAGCTGCGCGGCGTCGGCGCAGCCGAGAAGCTGGATGCCGCGCTGCAATACGCGCTGGGCAGGCTGCGCGGGCTCGGCCTCAAGATCGATGTGCTGACGGTCAGAGCCGCGATCGAGAAGGCGGTGCTCGATTACAACGCCGTAATCAAATCGGGAGGCGTCGCCGAGACGGCCGTCACTGACCTTCACACGGAACCGGATCGCGAGGCGGGCACCGTTTTCTAACGCAGAGCCGAGCGCAGCCAGTGACGACTGCTCATGGCATCTTTCATTACGCCATCGCACCCCACCCTGTCCCCCGCTCGGACAACCGCCGTTGCCTCGTCCGACGCACGGACATAAACTATCATCTGACCGTTTCTCCAAGCATTATTGACTCATCCAATCGCCATTTGCGTCACAGCAGCTTAGCCCAATCAGAAAGGAGCCACCCCCATGCCCAAAGGCATCGACAAAGCCACGCCCTTCACGGCCGCGCAGGCCAAGACGCTCGCCGCTGCGGGCTATGAGTTCGCCGCGCGCTATCTGGTGCCGCCTTCCTACGCATGGAAGCGGATGACGTCGGACGAGGCGAAGCTGATCACGGCGGCGGGCATGCAGATCGTCTCCGTATTCGAGACGACGGCGAACCGGGCCGCCAGCGGCGCGGACGCCGGCCGCAACGACGGGGCCGCCGCCTACGCGGAGGCGCTCGCGGTGGGCCAGCCCAAGGGCACGGCCATCTACTTCGCCGTAGACTACGACGCGCAGCAGAGAGACTACGACAACATCGAAGCCTATCTCAAAGCGGCGGCCAAGCAGACGACAGGCTACAAGACCGGCGTCTACGGCTCGTACGCCGTCGTCGAAGAGATGGCCAAGCGCGGCGCATGCACCCATTTCTGGCAGACCTATGCCTGGAGCAAGGGCAAGCGCAGCAGCCGGGCCAACATCCTGCAATACAAGATCGACACCAAGGTGTCGGGGATTGCGCTGGATCTGAACGAGTCTTATGGCAATGAGGGCTGGTGGAACGCGAATCCGCCGGCGCCACCGGAGGAGGAGATTACGATGAAGCCGGAAGATGCGGACAAGATCATCAAGTTCCTGTCGGCGGCCTGGTTCGCGGCGACGACGAAGGCGGACAAGGCGGAGTTCAACCGCCTCGCCAACGAGGTCCGCAAAGCGGCCGGCATACCCGTCCAGTAAGAAGGAGTTTCCCGCCGGCCATCGAAGGTTATATCTTATTATAACTTTTCGAAGGTCGGTGGGCTGCATGCCGCAGGGCAAATATTTCAGGATCGGGTACGGCATTATCGTCGTGCTGCTGATCATCTACTTGGCGTCCAAGGTCAAGTTCATTTTTAACCCGGTCGTAACGGTGCTCGAAGTGCTGCTGCTGCCGATGCTGCTGTCGGCAATCATGTATTATCTGCTGCGTCCTGTCGTCGCCGTGCTGGAGAAGCGGGGCCTCAACAAGTCGACCGCAATCGCGATCGTCTATCTCGCGCTCGCCGCGTTGTTCACGTTCGTCATCATGCTCGTCGGTCCGATCATCCGCGATCAGATCGACAGTCTCATCGACAACGTGCCGCAGCTCGTCAATATGGCGCAGGAGCAGGTGAACAAGCTCCGGGAATACGAGTGGGCGACCAAGTACCTGAACGATCCGAAGTTCGACCTGACCTCGCGCATACCGGATCTGGTGAACGGGGTCATTTCCAACACGGGCAATGCCTTCAACAGCATCCTGAACTTCATCTCGCAGTTCGTGCTGCTGCTCTCCACCGTACCGTTCATCGCCTACTACATGCTCAAGACGGGCTACAAGGTGCCGGGCTTTGTCGTGAAGGTCGTGCCGGACCGCCATGACGAGCAGGCCAAAGCAATCATGATGGAGATGGACAGGGCGCTCAGCGCCTACATACAAGGCAAGATACTGGTCAGCATCGGACTCGGCATCATGATGCTCACCGGCTACCTGATCATCGGGCTCAAGTACGCGCTGCTGCTCGCGATCGTGTTTACTTTTCTCAACGTCATCCCGTATGTCGGCGTGCTCATCGGCTCGGTGCCGAGCATCATCGTCGCGTTCATCGACTCGCCGTGGCAGGTCGTCTGGACGATCGTCGTCATCGTCATCGCGCAGCAGATCGAGGACCGGCTGCTGTCGCCGCAGATTATGGGCAAGAAGCTCGACATTCACCCGCTCACGATCATCATCGTGCTGCTCATCGTGGGCAGTCTGTTCGGATTGCTAGGGATGTTCCTCGCGGTGCCGGGCTATGCGGTGCTCAAGGTAATCGTGACCCATCTGTACCAGATCTATCGCCTTCGGAAAATAGAGATTATCGAGTAGACGCGCACGGTGCGGCAGATACGGGAGTTGTCGTCGGATTCACCATTCGCCCCGCAATTCGCATATGATGTGGCGACAAGGCGAATGCCCTGCAGCCCATGCGGCTGCAAGGCGCAAGGAGGCGAACGGTTATGCCGACGATAGCGAACTTTCCGGCGAATCTGCTGGAAGAACATAAAATGTGGCATCACATGCATCACGTGAGCGACCCGCAGCAATTGAGGCCGGGGTACGGGGCTGAGTTCCTCCAGTTCCACCGCGGGTTCATACGCAGGGCGCTGGACTGGTACGGACGGCAAAATTACGATACTTCCCTCGTCGCCCCCTGGCGGAGTGTGCCTGAGCAGATCCGCAGGGCGCCATGCTATGATCGATCGGCGGAGGCGAGGATCGTCATGCAGCCCCAATCGTTCCGGACGGCCGACGAGCTCGGCCTGTTCATCGAGGGCTCGGGCTTGCACGGCTGCATCCACGAGACGGCTGCGGACGTCTACGGCGAGCCCGACATCAACGACTTCGACGTCGCCCCGCGCAATACGGTGTTCTACAACATCCACGGCATGATCGACGGCTGGTACCGGAACTGGGAAGCTGCGGGCCAAGTCAATCAAGGCATGCTCGAATGGGGCGGGCGCTTCTCCGGCGAATCCGAAGGGGTTGACGGTGCGGAGGAGGTGCTGCGCTACGTGCCGGAAAATGGACGCTGGTGGCTGGGGAGAGGCAGAGCGCGCGCGGGAGCCGAAGGGGGCACGCTGCGCTTGAACTGGCGGCTCGTCGGAGATTGCGCCGAACTGGGCGCGACGCCCGATCCGCAATTCCTGCGCGTATGGGATGCGGACGGTGACGGCCGCAGCGAGGCGCTGTACTATAATCCTGCCGACGGCCAGTGGCGCGAAGGCAGGATCAGCGGCGGACGACTGCGCTGGCAGCCAATCAAGGCATGCCGCACATAGCGGCGACATGCAAATATGGCAAAACGGCATCGATCGACGGATATCACCGCCGGTCGATGCCGTTTTGCCATGCTCTAAAGCGTAAATCTCGCTTGGCACAGGCGCGCCTCGCTGCAACTGCGCATTCTGATCCGTATGCCGCGCCCACGGCTCGCTCCAAGAGCACATTTTGCGCTTACAGCGCCCTATGCCACGTCCACGCTCGCTCTAAGAGCACATTTTGCGCTTACAGCACCCTATGCCTCGCATACAGCCGCGGTCTTTCACTCGGATGCGGATGATGCGGCAACGCTAACTTTCCACTAGTACCCCTAACGCCTCGAACACGCGTATGTAATACGCCGGGTCCCGCGCGACGAAGTCGTCCCGCGATACGCGGACGCCCTCGACCGGCACTGCCTCGCCCGTCTCGCCCAGCACGACGCCGGCTACGAGGACCGTCTCCGTCTCGCCGCGCATGAGCGCGAGCAGCGCACCGGCTTCGGCCTCGTACAGGCCGGCCACCTCTTCCCGCTGCAGCCGGAACGCCGCCGGCTTCCAGTCCGTCGCGCAGCCGTACACCTCGCTGACCTCGCGGTCAATGTACCGCACGCCCTGCGCTTCGCCTTCGTCCTCCTCGCGGAACGTCCCGAGCCGCGTCAGCTCCTCGAGCGATACGCGGAGCCCCAGCTCCTCTTCAAGCTCCCGGACCGCGTCGCGCACCGTCTCCCCGGCGGCCAGGTGGCCTGCCGCGGTGATGTCGTACTGTCCCGGGTTCGTATCCTTGTCCCGGCTGCGCCGCTGGAACAGCACACACGCCCGCCCATCCTCGCCCCGGCGAACGAGCCAGCAGTGGAACGTATGATGCCACAGCCCGCGGGCATGCGCATCCGATCGCGTCGCCGTACCGATGTGGCGGTCGTCCGCGTCGTAGATATCAAATATCTCCTCGCCGCCGCCCCCATCGCTCATGTCCGCGCTTAGGCCTGCACCCCCGCGCTCAACCGTATCTCTGCTTGGGCGTTTGCCGCCCCCGCAATCGTCTCCGCTACGCTCGTCCTTTCTCACGTACCCCTGGTCGATCTCGCGCTCGTCCATTCTCACGTACCCCTGGTCGATCTCACGCTCGTCCTTTCTCACGTACCCCTGGCCGATCTCGCGCTCGTCCATTCTCACGTACCCCTGGCCGATCTCACGCTCGCCAACGGCCCTGGACCCTTCACTACTCAGGCACTCTTCGGCGCTCCTGCGCTCGCTAACGCCCTCGCGCTCCCCCTCATTCCCGCGCTCGCTAACGCCCCCGCGTTCCCCCGCGCTCATGCGCTAGCCGACGCCTCCAGCTCGGACGTGCAATGCGCGCAGCGGGTCGCCTTGATCGGTACGATGGACAGGCAGTACGGGCATTCCTTCGACGTCGGCTCGGCGAGCGGCTCTTCTTTTTTGCGGCCCTCCGTCAGCTTGTTGATGACCTTCACCAGCATGAACACGCAGAAGGCGATGATGAGGAAGTTGATGAGAATGTTGATGAACTGACCATACGCGATGACAGGTGCCCCTGCTGCGCGTACTTCCGTCAGCGAATGCTCGTTAAATCCTGCAGCCGGCGCAGTCTTGTAATCCCCGATCCGCCAAAAAAGATCTTTAAAATCCACGCCCCCGAGCAGCCGGCCGATCGGCGGCATCACGATATCGTTGACGAGCGAGCTGACGATCTGTCCGAACGCGCCCCCGATGATGACGCCCACCGCGAGATCGATCACATTTCCGCGCATGGCGAACGTTTTGAATTCGCCTGTCATTTTTCGTAGCATTTCTGCATAACCTCCATTTTTAATTATGGAAAAAGTAGGATTTTTTACGATGCTGTCGAAATGTTAAACTCAGACCAAAGAATGCTTATCTTCATACCATCTTCAACAACGGGGGATCACGCGATGTACGATTCCGAGACGTCCTGGAAGATTAGCCTTCTGCTGTTGGCGCTTATTATCAGCATAATCGCATCCTACACTATGTTCAACTTCACAGGCAACGTCCAGCGCAAAGATAATCAATTTCGCGTGTTCTGGCTGTCGGGCGGCGCTTTTGTTTTTGGCATCGGGATGTGGGTGGAGCAGTTTCTTTCCACGTTGGCCTGGGACAAGACGGTTATTTTCACATGGGCGGCTGTCGTATCGCTGCTGTTCACGATTTTCTTTTGCTCGATGGCTTTCGTTATGCTCGCTTTCCAGCACCTCATCCGATACCGGCTCGCGGCGGGCAGCGTCATTCTTTCCTTCGGCGTGGCGTTCATGAGCTACTTCGGCGAGATGGGTCGTCCCGTATCCGGGGTCAAGGCGGGGCTGGCTTATATCGTGTTGGGCATCTTTCTGCTGTTCAGCGGCATCTATGCGGCGCTCAGGCTCTCCGAGCGGTCCGGCGAACTGAACAAGTGGCTTGCCAGCCTGACGCTCGGCGCAGCCGTATTCATCGAGAGCCAAGTGTCCAAGCAGGCGCTGCTGCTTCAATATCAGGACAATGCCGCGTACGCCTCGGCGGACCAGCTGCAGGAGGATATCTACCGGCTGGCGTTTATCGTCGGCATCGGCATGCTGCTGATTCTCGTATCCACGCTGTTCACCTGGTATATCGACAAGCGTATGAATCATATGGATGAACGGTACAAGCTGCTTGTGGAGAATTCGCTGGATACGATTGCCATTTTCAAAAAGGACAAGTGGATATTCGTCAATGAGGCGGGGCTGCGGATGTTCGATGCGGATGAGCCGGGTGAGCTGCTAGGTTCGTCCATCTACGCATTTCTCCAGCCGAGGGACCACGATACCGTGCGGGAGAGGATGCACAACCTGGTCATCACGGGCAACAGCGGCCCGCTCGAGCAGGAATGGATCACGCTCAAGGGACGAACGCTCAATACGGAGATCGTCGAGCTGATGACGTCGATCGAGAACGAGCCGGCGCTGCAGATCATCATTCGGGATATTTCCGAACGCAAGAAAAACGAGGAGCTGCTCATCAATTCGGAAAAGCTGTACGTGGCCGGGCAGCTGGCGGCCGGTATCGCCCACGAGATCCGCAATCCGCTCACGTCGCTCAAGGGCTTCCTGCAGCTGCTGTCTTCAGGCAGGAAAAACACCGGCACCTATTACGACATCATGAAGTCGGAGCTCACGCGCATCGAGAATATCGTCAGCGAGATGCTGATGCTGTCCAAGCCCCAAGTATACGAGCTCTCGTACCACGATATCCGGCACGTGATGAGAGAGACGGTGACGCTGCTCGAGACGCAGGCAATTCTGCACAGCATCCAGATCGACAGCGACTTCGGGTCCGATCCGCTGTGGATCTACGGCGTCGAGAGCCAGATCAAGCAGGTGTTCATCAATGTCATCAAAAACGCGATCGAAGCGATGACCGACGGCGGTGCGATACGCGTCCATATGAGGCGCGTCGACAATTCGGTCCGCATTCGCATCACGGACGAAGGGCCGGGCATCGAGGACAGCCAGCTGGCCAAGATGGGCCAGCCGTTCTATACGACCAAGGACAAGGGAACCGGGCTCGGCTTGATGGTCAGCTACAAGATCGTGGACAACCATCAAGGCAAGATTCAGGTGCACAGCCAGCTCGGGAGCGGCACGACCTTCGAGATCCTGCTTCCTTTCCGTTATCCGGAGAACGAGCCGGCCAGGATCGGTTGAGCCAACTTGCGCCGCCGATCCGCCGATCCGAGGGAGGCGTACTGATCGCGACGGCTGGAATTGGGTTATAACTAGAAGAAGGTTGAATTTGAGATTCGATTACGGGAGGTGCCTGGCGTGTCCAAATGCCAAGCCGTCGTCATTACGGCCAGAGGCAGAAGCACATTTGCGGAAGCGCAGGCGGCTCGTCTGGAGCGCGTGGCCGACGTGCGCTTCCTCACCGCTCCCGGCCCGCTGTCCCACGACGCACTCGTGGAGATGCTGGCAGGGGCCGATATATGCGGACTGACCCCGAGATCCGTGCCCGCGATCGATGGCACCTGGCTGTCCCGTCTGCCGCGGCTCAAGGGGATCGCGGTGTTCGCGACGGGCGTAGACTACATCGACGTCGATTGGCTGCGCGAGCGCGGCGTAGCGCTCAGTCATCTGCCCGAGTACTCCGCCGACTCCGTGGCGGAGCATGCGCTCGGCATGATGCTGACGATGTCGAGGCGCATCCATCTGAGCCAGGACCGCGTACGGGGCCGCGTGCCGGCGGGCACGAGCGTGCTCGGCTTCGAGCTGCGCGGCAAGACGCTCGGCATCGTCGGGCTCGGCCGGATCGGCGCGCGCGTCGCCGAGCTGGCGGCAGCCTTCGGCATGCGCGTGCTCGCATGCGATCCGCGGGAGCGGCGCGGGGGCGGCGTCCGTATGGTCGGGCTCGACGAGCTGCTCGCCTCGAGCGATATCGTGAGCCTGCATATGCCGGCGCAGTGGCAGGGGCCGGCTGTTTTCGGCGAAGCGGAGCTGGCCCGCATGAAGGCGGGAGCGACGCTGATCAACGTATCGCGCTGCGCGCTCGTCGATCCGTATGCGGTCGTGCACGCGATCGAAGAAGGTCGTCTGCGCGGCTACGCGGTGGACGATCTGTTCCCGCTCGCGGACAAGGACGAGCGGGCGGCCAGACAGATCGCCGAGGGCCGGCTGCTGCAGACGGGGCATACGGCCTGGTATTCGGTCGAAGTGCTTGAGCGGGGCTACGACACCTGGATCGACAATCTGTGCGGGCTGGCGACGGGCGAGCCGCGCAATCTCGTATGACGGGCGCCAAAGGAGAACCGCGTATGCAGGATGTTAAAGAGAAGGATGGAAGGCAGCGCACAGTGACCGCTTTCCCGGCGGCGAGCAGGCTGCTGGCGGCGCTCTGGCTCGCGGTGCTGCTGTTCACGCTCGGGATGCTGGCCGCGGGCTGGCCCCGGTATTGGATTTATATTGCGGCGGAGACGACGCC
Source organism: Cohnella sp. 56 (assembly GCF_037963805.1). Taxonomy (NCBI): domain Bacteria; kingdom Bacillati; phylum Bacillota; class Bacilli; order Caryophanales; family Paenibacillaceae; genus Cohnella; species Cohnella sp. 56. The sequence goes on from NZ_JAZDQE010000001.1 coordinate 346,094, forward strand.
CCAGGGTTGGCTGGAGAGCGTGCTGCTCGTGCTGGCGGCCGCCATGGCGGGGCTGAACGCCTTCGCGGCCGCCGCCGAGGCGAGCGGACCGATGCGGGGCCGGGGCGGCGACGGCGGCCCGGACAGGGGAGCTGCGGGTGCGGGCGCAGGCGGACCGGAACGTCGCGCCGCAGGTGCAGGGCGTACGCGCGGGGCCGGGGCATTGTCCGGGCTGCTGCGGCGGCGCCAGGGCTGGGCCTGGACGATTGTGGCGGCGGCCTTCGCCTGGCTGGCGCTCGACGAGCGGTTCGCGGTACACGAGCGGCTCCGGGACCGCTATCTGAAGCAGACCGGCGTCAAGCTGCTGCCGTGGATGGAAGCGGGGGATTGGATCATCCCGATCTATGCGGTATGCGGTCTTGCGGCGGTGTGGGGCTTGTGGCAGCTGCTGGGCGCTTCCAGGGCCGCCCGCGCTTTTATGGCTGCCGGCCTGCTGCTCGCCTTTTGCGCGGTATCGCTCGACACGCTCGATATCCGCAGCATGAGCCGCGCCAGCGAGCGTCTGTTCCAGACGATCGAGGAATGTCTGGAGACTGGTGCGATGACGGCGTTCGTGTCGTCCTTTTTGTCCGTGCTGACCGGGCGTCTGGCCGCATGGTATAATATAGCTTCGATTCGGCGTTGAGGCGAGAGACGGACGCCGAATAGAGGAGGACTTATCATGGCGGAGCCGCTTAAGAATATGTATGATGAAGCGTTTATGCGAGGATTCGGCGAGCGGGCGGTCCGCGCTTGGCAGCCCTTCGACACGGAGCTGTTCGTCTCGCTCGTACTGGCGGACGGCTGGGATGCGCTCGCGCTGAAGGGGCGCATCCGCCGCATATCGCATTCGCTGGGCGCCGTGCTGCCGGACGATTACGGGCGCGCGCTGGATATTTTGGAGGGGATGGCCGGCGATTGCCGCGGCTTTCCTTATTTGTTTTTCCCGGACTTCGTGGAGGTGTTCGGGCTCGGGCATTGGGAGCGCTCGGTGCGCGCGCTGGCGCTGTTCACGCCGTCTTCCTCCTCGGAGTTCGCCGTGCGGCCGTTCATCAAGCGCGATCCCGAGCGCATGATGGCGCAGATGCTGGCCTGGAGCCGTGACCCGGACGAACATGTCCGCAGGCTGGCCAGCGAGGGCTGCCGGCCGCGCCTGCCTTGGGCGGACGCGCTGCCCGGCTTCAAGCGGGACCCCGCGCCGATCCTGCCGATTCTGGACGCCCTCAAGGCGGACCCGTCGGAGTATGTGCGCCGCAGCGTCGCCAACAACCTGAACGACATTTCCAAGGACCACCCGGATCTCGTGATGGAACTCGCCGCCCGCTGGCACGGGGCGAACCCGCAGACGGACGCGCTGCTGCGCCATGCTTGCAGAAGTCTCATCCGCAGGCGGGCGGACGCCGATGCGATGCGGCTGTTCGGGCTGCTCCCGGCTCACGGAGCGGTCGTCCGGACGTGGGAGGTGTCGCCGGACGAGGCTGCGATCGGCGAGTCGGTGCAGGTCAAGTACGCGGTCGCGATGCCGCTGCCGACGGGAGAGTCGCGCAAGCTCAGGCTCGAGCTGGCCGTCACTTATCCGCGCGGCAGCGAAGGCCGCAGCCACCGCAAGCTGTTCAGGCTGACGGAGCGCGCCATTCAGGATGGAGAGGCCATCGAAGGGACCAGGCGGCTCTCCTTCAAGGACCTGTCGACCAGGCGCCATTATCCGGGGACGCACACGCTGGCGCTCATCGTCAACGGGAAGGAGACGGCATCGGTCGAGGTGGCGCTGAAGGCAGCCGGAGAGCCGGCAGCGGCGGACAAGCCTCCTGGCGCGGCACCGAGCTTGGCCCTTCCGGGAGCGGAGGAGGGGACGACTTGACGATCGGCGCACGCGTCTTCAAGACCGGCCTGGCCGTCGCGATCGCACTCTGGATCGGCGGACTGCTCGATCTCAAGCTGCCGCTCATCGCCGCGATCGCGACGGTGGTCATGATCCAGCCTTCGATCTATCGCAGCTGGGTCCAGGTGCTGCAGCAGCTGCAGAGCAACGTGCTTGGCGCGACGGCGGCGATCGCCGCGGTGTGGCTTGTCGGCAGCAGTCCGCTGGCGATAGGCATCGTCAGCGTGATGATGATCCTGCTGTGCATACGGCTCAAGGCGGAGGAGACGATCGGCCTCACCGTCGTGACCGTTGTCGTGCTGATGGAGGCGCACGGGCTGGGCTGGCCGCTGGTCATGGACCGTCTGGCCGCGCTGCTGACCGGTATCGTGACGGCATTTGTCGTCAACATCACGATCGCGCCTCCCCGCCACCGCGGCAGATTCGTCGCCCAGGTCAAGAGATCGCAGACGCAGCTGTCGCTGCTGCTGCGCACTTCGGTATCCAACGAGCTGCGGGAAAATGTGTTCAATCAGGAGCTTGCGGGCTTGAAGGGACAGCTGCGCAAGCTAGAGGACGCCTACGATCTCTACGCAGAGGAACGCGTCGTGCGCAAAGTGTCCCGTGCGGACCGCGCGCGATTACTCGTAATCTACAAGGGCATGCTGAACGCGCTGGAGCGGGGCGTGACGCTGATCGAGGCGGTCGAGGTGCATTACTTCCCCGCGGCCTCGGACGCGCGGTGGCGCGATCAGGTCGACCGGCAGATCGAGGCGCTCTGCAGCTATCATGAGCAACTGATGTGGAAGTGGGACGGCCTGCTCAAGCCGGGCGCCTCCTCAGCCGCCCCGCCCCCCGAGTCGTCAGCCTTGCTCAAGGCCATCTCGAGCGCGCCGGAGACGACGGAAGAGGGCCGTGCGCGTCTGCTCGTCGTTGCGTCGGCCATCTATGCCTATGAGGAGCGGCTCCGCCGCCTCGACAAGCTGATCGAGCATCTTCAGGACCGGCGGGATGGCGCGACGGAGGACCCGGAGCGTTTGCTGGGACTATAGGGAGCGAGTGGACGAGCCGGCCTCACCAGGCACCGAATAAGAATGCGCCATCGTCTTATTTGCCCGCCAACCGGCCCCGCGCGCCGAATAAGAATGTGCCATCGTCTTATTCGCCCGCCAACCAGCCCCGCGCGCCGAATAAGAATGCGCCATCGTCTTATTCGCCCGCCAACCGGCCCCGCGCGCCGAATAAGAATGTGCCATCGTCTTATTCGCCCGCCAACCAGCCCTAGACACCGAATAAGAATGTGCCATCGTCTTATTCGCCCGTCAACCGGCCCCAGGCGCCGAATAAGGATGCGCCATCGTCTTATTTGCCCGCCAACCGGCCCCGCGCGCCGAATAAGGATGTGCCATCGTCTTATTTGCCCGCTCACCGGCCCCGCGCGCCAAATAAGAATGTGCCATCGTCTTATTCGCCCGCCAACCGGCCCCGCGCGCCAAATAAGAATGCGCCATCGTCTTATTCGCCCGCCAACCAGCCCCGCGCGCCAAATAAGAATGCGCCATCGTCTTATTCGCCCGCCAACCGGCCCCGCGCGCCAAATAAGAATGTGCCATCGTCTTATTCGCCTGCCAACCGGCTCCGCGCACCGAATAAGAATGCGCCATCGTCTTATTCGCCCGCCAACCGGACCCGCGCGCCGAATAAGAATACGCCATCGTCTTATTCGCCCGCCAACCGGCCCCGCGCGCCGAATAAGGATGCGCCATCGTCTTATTCGCCTGACAACCAGTCCCGCGTGCCAAATAAGAATGCGCCATCGTCTTATTCGCCCGCCAACCGGCCCCGCGCGCCGAATAAGGATGCGCCATCGTCTTATTTGCCCGCCAACCGGCCCCGCGCGCCGAATAAGGATGCGCCATCGTCTTATTTGCCCGCCAACCGGCCCCGCGCGCCGAATAAGGATGCGCCATCGTCTTATTTGCCCGCCAACCAGCCCCGCGCGCCGAATAAGAATGCGCCATCGTCTTATTCGCCCGTCCGCGCGCAGTCTGCACCATTCCAACATAAAAGCGGCGGCCGTCTCCCCTCATCGGGAGACGGTCGCCGCTTTTATGTTTCAGCCTTTGGAGCCTCGATCCACTTGCCTGCGCGGGTGCATGATTTTCTCTTGCTTGTTGATGTCCTTCTCCTTGGGCACGAGGCGCGGATCGGTCTCTCCGTCGTGATGGTTGTCGTAGACGGCCTCGACCCATTCCCATTCTGTGTTGCCGACCATCGGATCGGCGGGATATTCGTCCCCGCGATTCAGCTTCAGCTCGCGGCCCCACTCGTCGCGGTATATGCCGTCGGACTCGACTTTCTCGCCCGACACGGGCAGCATTTCGTCATTCTCGCTCATCACAAGTCACCGCCCTCGCTATGATTACTTGCCGTGCTTGCGCATGGCGGAGTGGTCGGATTCCGATTGGAGACGGCTGGCCGCTGCCTTGCCGGAGCCCGTTCTGTCGGCCTTGGATTGCGCCTCCCTCGCCTCGATCTGGGCGCTTGAAGGTTGTTCGCCGGACATGCGATCCCTCCTTCCGGAAATATCGTCGACTCCCGGATAGGTTGCCACAGGGGCGGAGGCATTATGCTCCGAACGCCCCGTCTTCACAGCTCGCCGCATCAAAGCACAGGCACCGCCCGACTGTGCTTTGAGGCTTGTCGCCCCGCAGCACGGCCGCCTGCAAGGTGCCTCTCTTCCGCCGCAGCGGCGCGCGCGGGATCAGCCGACATACCGCCCCTCGAGCTTTTTGCCGGCGAACCACAGCGCCGCCAGTATCGCGCCAGCGACGAGCAGGCGCCACGGCTGGTGGACGAGCGCATTCAGGTCGTGGCCGAGGAAGCAGAGCGTGAAGATCATGACCGCCTTGCCCATGATGATGGCCGTGACGAACGTATGCGTGGGGATCTTGGAGATGCCGGATGCGATATTGACGACTGCCGAAGGGGAGAAGGGCAGACAGGACAATATGAAAATGGGCGTAAAGCCCTTGCGCTCGACCCATGAGAAGAAGCGTTCCATGCGCGGCATGCGCTTGCGGATGCGTTCGCCGTAGCGGGAGCCGAATCTTCTGGCCAGCAGGAATACGATGGTCGCGCCGCAGCAGGCGCCGATCCAGGAATACAGGAAGCCCCACCATAGTCCGTATGACAAGGCATTGCCCACCACGATGACGATGAGCGGCAAAAATGGAAGCAGCGACTCGGTCAGCGGCAGCAGGATGCCCGGCAGCGGGCCGAGCGCGGAGTAGCGGTCGAGCAGCGCCTGGATATCGTCCAGGCTCATGCCTTTGAGATAAGTCATCCATTCATGCCAGCGCGTAGCGGCGAATGCGGTTATTCTGTCCGTCAATAGCTGAAGCATAGTTTACCTCACGAGCGCTGTGCGGCGTTTTCCCCGCGGAACAGCCGGAATGGGAATAGCAGGTAGATAACGCCGATGACACCGAATATCGCTGCGGTGCTGAAGACGACGGCGGGCTCGCCGAAGCCTGTAGCCGCGAAGCCGCCGATGATCGGACCGAGCAAGCCGCCCACACCTTCGACGGCGGACAATACGCCCCAGCCGAGCCCCTTTTGCTCCGGAGGCACATAGGCCGCGAGCAGCGCGTTCCAGGCAGGCAGCACGGCCGCATAGGAGAGCCCCAGCGTTACCGCCCAGATGAAGGCGAGCATGGGCACGGGACCGAGCGTCAGCCCGTACAGCGCCACGCCGAACATTAGGAAGCCCGCGACCAGAAACCACTTTTTGCCCAACCGGTCGGACAGCCTGCCCATCGGGATCAGCCCGATGGCCGTGAATCCGCCGCCCGCAAGCAAGAGCAGCGTATACTGCCATGGCGCCATGCCGAGATGATCCTTCACGAAGCTCGGCAGAATCGGCTGGAGCATGCCTGCGGCGAGCGTCTGCAGGATCATGCCCGGCAGCAGCAGGCGCATGTCCTTCAGATGCGTGCCGAGCACGGCCAGCTGCCTGCCGAAGGGCACGACCTCGACCTGGGCTCGGGCTTCCTTCGGGATCAGCAGGGACAGCAGCAAGGCTGCGCCGGAGATGATCACCATGAGCCAGAAGCTCAGCAGCTCGCTGCGGATGAGCACCAGGTTGAGCACGACGGGCCCGGACCCGAGTCCGACGAGCCAGATCATGTACAGGAAGCCCATCTGGGCGCCGCGGCTTTCTTCCTTGACCTTGGTGAGGCAGAAGATCCAGATGGGAGATATGCCGATCCCGTACAGCCCGGCGGCGACGATGAAGATCCAGGGCACGTCCGCCCAGCCAATGAGCGCGATCCCGAACAGCGAAGCGAGCAGGCCGACCTGGATGATCCGCCGCACCGGGAACCGGTGGACGAGATAGCCCATCCCCAGCTTGACCGCGGTGTCGATCAGATAGTGGGCGGTGATGGCCGCTCCGATTACGTCCAGATCCAGGCCGAGCGTCTCCTTGCCGTAGATCGGCAGGAAGCTGATGAGCGCCGCTCCACGCACGAACTCAACAAAATATAAGATGATCGCCAGCAGCGATATTTCCTTCGTGAACAGCGATTTGATCGAAGACGTCTTCAACGGAATTCTCCTTTGAAGCCCTCTGGCGGCGGGCGGGATGCATGACGTTATCATTATAGCCATAATCTGCATGCGATCTCCAGCCGGGCCGACTGGACCGCTAGATCAGCAGGTTGAACAGCAGAGGATCTTTGTTGAGCTCTACGTACCGGAAACCTTTGCGGTTCATGCGATCCACCAGCGGGCTGTAGTCGTCGGGACTTTTGAGCTCGATGCCGACCAACGCCGGACCGTTTTCCTTATTGTGCTTTTTGGTGTATTCGAATTGGACGATATCGTCGCCCGGTCCCAGTACGTCATCGAGGAATTCCCGCAGCGCTCCCGCACGCTGGGGGAAGTTGACCATGAAGTAATGCTTGAGTCCTTCGAAAATCATGGAGCGTTCCTTGATCTCCTGCATCCGGTCGATGTCGTTGTTGCCGCCGCTCACGACGCAGACGACGCTCTGCCCCGCGAGCCGTTCCGCCAGCATGGGCAGTGCGGCGACGGTCAGCGCGCCGGCAGGCTCGGCGACGATCGCGTGTTCGTTGTACAGCTCGAGGATCGTGGTGCATACCCGGCCCTCCGGCACGACGATCACCTCGTCGAGCAGCTCGCGGCATAACGAATAAGTCAGATCCCCGACCTTTTTGACCGCGGCGCCGTCCACGAACTTGTCGATCTCGTCGAGCGGCACGACGCGGCCCTGCTCCATCGAGGTCAGCATGGACGGCGCGCCCTCGGGTTCGACGCCGATGATGCGGGTCTTGGGGCTCACCGCTTTGACATAGGACGCGACGCCCGCGGCCAGCCCGCCTCCGCCTACCGTCACGAGCAGCACGTCGACAGGTTCCCGGCATGCCTCCATGATTTCTTTACCCACCGTTCCGTTACCTGCGATGATGCGGGCGTCGTCGAACGGATGGACGAAGGTCATACCCGTCTCGATCACCGCTCGCTGGGCTTCGGCATAGGCATCGTCGAACGTGTCGCCGATCAGCCGGACCTCCACCTTGTCGCCGCCGAACAGCTTGACCTGACCGATCTTCTGGCGGGGCGTCGTCGCAGGCATATAGATGATGCCGGGAATGTCCAACGCCTGGCAGGAGTATGCGACGCCTTGGGCATGATTGCCGGCGCTCGCACAGATGACGCCGCGGAGGCGCTCCTCCTCGGGCAGCCCGGAGATGAGATTGTAGGCGCCCCGGATCTTGAAGGAGCGGACGACCTGCAGATCCTCCCGCTTCAGGTGGACGCTGCAGCCGTACTTGGCCGACAGGCCGCGATTGTGCTGCAGCGGCGTGGAGGTGACGACACCGCGCAGCGTATGGGCGGCGAATAGGATGTCCTCCATGCGGATGGAACCGGGGAGAGGCTGCGACGATGATTCAGACATGGCGATCTTCCTTCCTTGGGAAATAAATGAAGCCGTCCCCTGGGGACGGCTGACGAAGACGCTGGCGGCATGTGCCCGATCCATTCGGCGAGCGTACCATGCCCGACATTTTGGTTAATAATGTTATACTCTTAAGCACGGACCCAAGTCAATCGGCCGGGAAGCGGGGCCTGCGCCGCCGCCGATCCGCCGGCAGACAGCCAGAGGAGGCCAATTCGTTGAAAAAACTGTTGATCGCGCTCGTCGCGCTGGTCGTGCTTGCGGCCGCAGGAGGCTTTATTATATATCGCTACGTGGCGCCGGCCCGGCCGCTCGATCTCGCCTACGAGCCGGTTCCGATCGAGAACCGGGCGGTTCAGATGCTGAAGAAGATGTCCACGGAGCTTGTCCTGTCCGAAGCGGATGTCAACAATCTGGCCAAGGCGTCCATCGCGGCCAACCCGCAGTACGCGCCGGATATCCGCATTACGGGCGCCGAGTTCAGGCTGCTGGCGGACAATCGGCTCGCGGCCGAGCTCAATCTTAAAGTCAAAAGCCGAGTGCCTGTCGGATTGTCCATCGTGTACCGGCTCGAATGGAGCGAACCGAACCTGACGGCTGTGGTCGAGCAGGCCTCGATCAGGGGCATTGACCTGCCCGCCGACCGGTTCGACGATGTCGTCATACCGCTGGGCGAGGAGCTGCCGCAGGGAATTCATATCAAACGCGTCGAATCCGATGCGAGCGGGCTTCGCGTGACGTTCAAGCTGCCTTCGCTGCGGGATATTCAGCGTCTGATCGAGGGGCTCTGAGCCGAGCCTCTGTAATTGCGGCGTCTGCGGCGTCATTTCGTGTCAGATTGAACGGGCGGTTGAATCAGGATATAATCAATTCATAAGCCGTATTAAATAATAATTTTCCGCATATGGATTAGTAAGCGTTTACATGGAATGGAGGAGCACGTTGTGAACAGAAGCTCCGGCCGACCGCTGACGGCGGTCGCCGTCATGGCAATCGCGGTTCAGGCATGGCCGGGCTCTGCAGCGGCGGCCGGGACGGCGAAGGCGCGGGCGTTCGCCGCGCAAGCCGCCGTCTCGGGCTCCGAAGGCATGATGCCGTTGCTCGCCGCCATGGCAATCGGCATCGCCGTGTCCGTAATCGCGGTTTTAGCGTTTCTGCAGATGACTTCCAAGGGTAAAGGAACGAAGGATGACGAATTCAAGCATCCGGATTTTGCCTACGATCCTTCAATCCTGAACCATATCCAGTCCTCCGACGGCCAGCGCGCGAAGGCGCCCGAAGCCGATGCAGCGGACCAAGCGAGCGGGGCGGACGAGCCGGATGACATCGCGGACGACCCGATCGGCTATACGATCCCGCTCCGCAGCCTCGGCTCGTCCGCGAGCGGGCCGAACAACCGAAGGCCGGAGCCTGCCGTGGGCGGCGAGCCGCGGCTCGTCTGTCTGAAGGGCGAGTTCGCGGGCGGCAGCTATCGCCTCTCGGACAGGCCCGTGGTGATCGGCAGGGACGGCGCCCAGTGCGGGCTCGTCTATCCCGAGGGCCACGGAGAGATCAGCCGCAGGCATTGCACCGTCGGCTACGACCCGTCGCGCCGCGTATTTACGCTTGTCGACCACGGTTCCTCCAACGGTACATACTTGATGGACGGCACGCGCATCGCCGCGGGCGACCGCCGCGAGCTCCGGTCGGGAGAGCGATTCGCCTTGTCCGGCGATTCGCAGTGGTTCGAGGTTCAGGGGTGAAGACGGTTTTTCTGTTAAACCCAGGCATGAACTGGTATAATGAGGGTTGAGCAGGAATTAAATATCTTCAGTAGGCAGCCGGACGTCAGCTCTGTACGAATCTTGCGGGAAGTTTCCGCCGGGAGGGATTATGGCATGGCAAAGCGCGGTCATAACGAAGTTCAGGAAAGCCTGCAGGAAATGACGAGGATTTTTCGCCCCAAGGATCCGCGCAAGTTCGTTAAAGACTACATCCGGAAATATAGAATAACCGGCGGCTATGAAGATGAGTTGACCGTAATCGTCGAGCGGGAGCTCATGAAGATCAATTCCTCCGCTTCTTGAATCAGCGACACAGCGCAAGGCTCTTTTGAGGGTCTTGCTTTTTTTGCGGCATAGCGCGACAGAGGCTGCCCGGAGAACGGATCGTTCTTCGGAGCAGCCTCTGTTTTTTGCGTTTCATTTTATATATGGCATATGCGCTTATCGGGAGCTGCCGCGCGCGGTCGGCTCGGGAATCGGCGTGGGGACCGCATGGCCCGTGCTGAATATATATTTGGCCAGCTTGTTGAAGCCGGGCGTGAGCGGCGCGAGCGGCTGACCGTTCCAGGATGCCTTGGCATAGCCGAGCAGCTGATTCATGTACTCCATGTTCGCCGATATATGAACGCCGGAGACGTTCGGCGCCATTTTGCGGACCTCCTGTGCGATCGTCTGGCGGAACTCTGTGGACAGATCGGATACGTCCTTGTGCGAAAAGTAGGAATTGTACGGCGTGACGATTTTCGTCAAATCCCATGAGTTGCTGCCGGTATCCACGTTATATACGCCTTCGGTCGTCCCCGTGTTGTCCTGCTCTTTGGTCCGCAGTCCCCCGTGAGACCGCGTGCCGGTGGCGGTCTGGTCCGTCGTGATGCCCACATAGGCGTTTTTGTCGGTCAGCATGACGATGGCGGAGCTGACGCCCGGTACGTTGGAGATGCGGTAAGACAGGGCGGAGCTGTACTCGAAGTACCGGTTGTCGTGGAGCTGCGGATCGGCCGCATGACGGCTGTATGAGCGGATGCCCGACATTTTGGGATCGCCCGCCGTCCTGCTGCCGTAGTCGTTGGCGCTTTGTTGGTGATGGGCTTTATAATTGCAGCCGTTCATCGTGCCGAGCAGCGTGGCGGCGAACAGGAAAACAGCGAGATGGCGCTTGTTCATAACCTGACTCCTCTCGGGTATCTTGGCTTGACGTTATTGTTTGCCCCGGCCATAAATCTATGCCGACGCCGCATACATAAAACAAGCCGCCGTTGGTAAAAGCTGATGGAAAGGAATGAAACAAACGGCGGCAAACCGAAACCGGGCCGCCCTGCCCAAGAAAGCCTTTGCAAGGGAGCGGCAGCAACCCCCGAAAACGCTCTATCGCGCCTTGAAACCCTTGCGGCACAACGATTTTGACAGTTTTGAGAACAATTTGTGAACTGTTGTGTGAACATTGACAAACTGTCGTACCAATCTTTATATTTATTAGAGGGTTTAGGAACGTGCGTGAACCAAAGTTCGACAACGCGCAGTACATGGATTGCCGCCGCCACATCTAGAGAAGAAGGCAATTCATGATTACGTCAAAGTGGGGATGAATGGATGATGAATCGGTGGCGCGTATTTAAGCGGTTGCTGCCGCTCATGGCCGGCATGGCGCTCTTGCTGTCGGCTTGCGGTAGGGACGATCTGTCGACATTGAGCCCGCAGGGGCCCGTCGCGCAAAAGCAATTTGATCTGATGACGCTCTCGATCTCGATCATGGCGCTTGTCGTTGTCGTCGTGTTTGCGATCTGTATTTACGTGCTGATCCGCTTCCGGCGCCGCAAGGGCGACAACACGGTGCCGAAGCAAGTCGAAGGAAATCACACGCTCGAGATTATCTGGACTGTGATTCCGATTATTTTGCTGCTTATTCTCGGCGTACCGACAATTAACTCGGTATTCGGCCTGTCCAAGGACTATTCCAAGGACCCCGAGGCAGTGCAAGTCACCGTGACTTCGCATCAGTACTGGTGGGAGTTCGAATATCCCGAGTACGGCATCAAGACCGCTCAGGATCTGATCGTGCCCACTGGGCGCAAGATCCAGTTCAAGCTGGCGTCCGGCGACGTGACGCACGCCTTCTGGATTCCGTCCATCGGCGGCAAGATCGACACCAACGCGGGACTCGGCACGACCAACAAGCTGTACCTGGAATTCCCTAAGGAAGGCGTATTCAGAGGCAAGTGCGCAGAGCTCTGCGGTCCGTCCCACAGCTTGATGGACTTCAAGGCGAAGGCCGTCAGCCAGGAATCGTTCGACCGCTGGGTCGCGGCGATGAAGGCGCCGGTCGCCATGCCGGCCGACGAGAACGTCAAGGCCGCGTTCGAGAGCAAGTGCCTCTCCTGCCACGCGATCGGCGAGACCAACGCGGGCAGCGCGGCTCCGAACCTGACCGGCATCGGCAGCAGACAGACGGTCGGCGGTATTTTGTACAATGACGAGAAGTCTGTCGAAGAGAACCTGAAGAACTGGATCGCCCATGCGCAGACGATCAAGCCGGGCAACCAGATGCCGGATGTCAGCACGGACGTATCCTACGGACCGGGCAAGGGAACGACGGCTACCGGCCTCACGCAAGAGGAGCTCGACGGCATCGCGAAGTATCTGGCCAGCCAAAAGCTCGAATACTAATACTCTAGCTTCTGCGGGGAATGAAGGAGGACGCGGCTTTGGCTGCACACGCGCACACAGTCAAGCGGTACCGAGGCTTGATGGACTGGCTGACGACCGTCGACCACAAGAAAATAGGCATTCTGTATTTAATCGCCGGCGGGTTCTTTTTCCTGATCGGCGGCCTTGAGGCGATCCTGATCCGGATCCAACTCATTAAGCCCATGAACGACTTCGTCGGGGCGGACACATTCAACCAACTGATTACGATGCACGGGACGACGATGATCTTCCTGGCGGCGATGCCGATGCTGTTCGCGCTTATGAACGCCGTCATCCCGCTGCAGATCGGGGCGCGCGACGTCGCGTTCCCGTTCCTGAACTCGCTCGGCTTCTGGACCTTCTTCGCCGGCGGCGTCCTGCTGAACATCAGCTGGTTCGCCGGCGACATTCCGGATGCGGGCTGGACCTCGTACGTGCCGCTGGCGGGCCCGATGTATGCGGGCGGCCACGGCGTCGATTACTACCTGATGGGCCTTCAGATCGCCGGTATCGGCACGCTGATCGGCGGCATCAACTTCATGGCGACGATCATCAACATGCGTGCGCCGGGCATGTCCTTCATGCGCATGCCGATGTTCACGTGGGCGATCTTCATCACTTCCGCCCTGATCGTATTCGCTTTCCCGGTACTGACCGTCGGCCTCGTGGCTCTGACGTTCGACCGGCTGTTCCAGGCCAACTTCTTCGAGACGGGCAACGGGGGCAACGCCGTGCTCTGGGAACACATCTTCTGGGTGTTCGGTCACCCCGAGGTGTACATCCTGATCCTGCCGGCCTTCGGCGTCATCTCCGAAGTCGTCAGCACGTTCTCGCGCAAGCGGCTGTTCGGCTACAGCTCGATGGTATTCGCGACGGTTCTGATCGCGTTCCTCGGCTTCATGGTCTGGGCTCACCATATGTTCACGACCGGTCTCGGCCCTGTAGCGAACGGCCTGTTCTCCATCGCGACGATGCTGATCGCGGTGCCGACGGGGGTCAAGATCTTCAACTGGCTGTTCACGCTGTGGGGCGGATCGATCTCGTTCACCTCGGCGAGCCTGTTCGCGATCGGCTTCATCCCGACTTTCGTCATGGGCGGCGTCACCGGCGTCATGCTGGCCGTCGCGCCGGCTGACTTCCAGTATCACGATACGTACTTTGTCGTCGCTCACTTCCACTACGTTATCGTAGGCGGCTTGATCTTCGGCATCTTCTCCGGCTTGCACTACTGGTGGCCGAAGATGTTCGGACGCGTGCTGAACGAGAAGCTCGGCAAGGCGACGTTCTGGACCTTCTTCATCGGCTTCCACATGACATTCTTTATCCAGCACTTCCTGGGCTTGATCGGCATGCCGCGCCGCGTATGGACGTATCTGCCGGGCCAGGACTTCGACACGATGAATGCGGTCAGCACCGTGGGCGCTTTCCTGATGGGCATCGGCACGATTCTGTTCATCGTCAACGTCATCGTCAGCGCAGCCAACAAGAAGCCTGTCGCGGACGATCCGTGGGAAGACGGCCGCTCGCTCGAATGGTCGATTCCTTCGCCGCCGCCTGAATACAACTTCAAGCAGCTCCCGCTCGTGCGCAGCTACGACGCATGGTGGAACGAAAAGCAAAAGGGCAACACGGAAATGCCGCCGGCCGAGCCGGTCGGACCGATCCACATGCCTTCGCCTTCGATCCTGCCGCTCGTCATGAGCATCGGATTGTTCGCTGCGGCGCTGGGCTTCATGTACGACCATCTGATTGTCGCCATCGGCGGGCTCGTCGTAACTTTCGGAAGCATGTTCCTCCGCTCTGTATTCGACGATCACGGCTTCCATATCGAGCCTGAGGAGCAGGAGAAAGGGGTGCACGCATGAGCGCACACGACCATCACTTAGACGGACACCTTCCTCATGAGCCCGAAAAGGCGACGTTAGAAGGCCGCAACAAAATTCTCGGCTTCTGGTTGTTCCTCGGTGCGGAGACGGTTCTGTTCGGAACCCTCTTCGCCGCCTTCATCGCGCTTCGCCATCAGGTGCTCGACGGTCCGACCGCGGATCATCTGTTCGAGCTGCCGATGGTATTCGCAGCGACGATGATCCTGCTCGTATCGAGTCTCGCGAGCGTGTTCGCGGTGCAGGCGCTGCACCAGCACAAGGTCAAGGCGATGATCGTCTGGCTGATCATCACCATCCTGCTCGGCCTGAGCTTCCTCGGGCTTGAGATTTACGAGTTCAACACGTACGTGTCCGAAGGCCACAAGCTGACGACGAGCGCATTCAGCTCCTCGTTCTACACGCTGGTCGGCTTCCACGGCGCGCACGTCGCGTTCGGTGTGCTCTGGATCGGGCTGCTCATCGCCCAGATCTTCAAGAAGGGCCTCACCGTCGTCACTGCGCCGAAGATCTACGTGTCTGCCATCTACTGGCACTTCATCGACGTCGTCTGGGTATTCATCTTCACCGTTGTGTACCTGATGGGAAAGGTGGGTTAACCACATGGCCAACGACCATTCGGCCGCTTCGTCGGATCCTAGAAGACGCCATCGGCATGAAGGCCCGCAGAAGCATGTCGTCGCGTTCGTACTGTCGCTGGTCCTGACGATCATTGCCTTCGCGGCGGTATCCGCAGGCGAGATCAACACGACCTTCACGTACATTATTCTCGTCGGCATGGCGGTCCTGCAGGTATTCGTGCAGCTCGCCTTCTGGATGCACCTCAAGGATCGCGGACATCTGTTCGCGACGATGGGCATTATTTTCGGCATTATCGTCGTGTTCACCATGGTGATCATGGCGCTGTACTGGGTTTGGTGGTAAGACAAGCAGAACTGAAGAGAGGCGCGCCTACAAGCCGCCTCTCTTTTTAACGATTAAGCCCGTATGACCGACTCAAGCGGATGCAGTCGCGTGTTCGCCTCAAATGCAGGGGAAGGGAGGAAATATAATGGGAATGGGACTTGAATATTTCTCGTTCGCCGATTTATGGAGTCCGGTCATGATGGTGATCGCGCTGCTGATCATTTTGCTGTATTCGCTTGTCACGGGACCGTGGCGCGAGCGCTTCGCAGGCAGCGGGCCGGTCGAGAAGCGGCGGCAGGCGGCGTTTATAACCGGTATCCTGCTGCTCTACCTCGCCCAGGGCGGACCGCTCAGCCTGATGGGGCATCTGATGTTTACGTTCCATATGACGGCGATGGCGATCTCATATTTTATCGTGCCGGCGCTGCTGATCTACGGCGTGCCGGTATGGCTGTGGCGGTCGACTTTTTCCCGTCCGGTCTGGCGGCCGCTGCGGTTTCTCATGAATCCGCTGTTCGGGCTGTTCGCGTTTAACTTGCTGTTCTCGGTGTACCATATGCCGGCCAATCATGACTGGATCATGACGCATTATGTGTTCCACGGCTTCTACTATTTGGCGATGCTGGCGGCGGCGATGATCAGCTGGTGGCATGTCATGTGTCCCGTACCGGAGTGGAGCAGGCTCACGAATCTTCGCAAGCTGGGCTTCATCTTCCTGAACGGCCTGCTGCTGACGCCGGCCTGCGTGCTCATCATCTTCGCCACTACGCCGCTGTTCAGCGTGTACAGCGATCCCGACACCTGGGTGCGCGCCATGGGCTACTGCATATCCGGCAATCCGGCCGATTTTTTGTCGCGGTTCCAGGGCGGGCCGGCCTTTTTCAGCCTGATGTCTCCGACCGACGATCAGCAGCTTGGCGGCATCATCATGAAGCTGCTCCAGGAGTTCGTCAATATCGTCGCCCTGTACACCGTCTTCATGCAGTGGTATCGGAGAGAGCGGGCGCAGGATGACGATCCGACATTCGATCATGCGTCGTCCGGCCGTTTGAACAATGTGTGAAGAGCGCGCGCATTCATTGAACTACGGGCGATTGCAGGGTAAAATGGGAGCAGTTGTGTCTAACATGTCATTGGAGCAGGTGAGCCCACTTGTCAAGCTATACCATTATGCCAACGATCAGTACAAGCTTTATCGCGATTAGCGCCATTCTCGTCGCGATCGGCTGGGCATTGATTATCAAGGGCAAGCGCGAAGCCCACAAGAAGACGATGATTATGGCGGCGATCGCTGCGGTCATTTTCTTCATCATCTATGTGTCTCGTACGATCTTCGTCGGCAATACCGAGTGGGGCGGACCGGACCATCTCAAGACGATCTATCTGATCTTCCTGCTGTTCCATATCACGCTGGCCATGGTCGCGGCCGTATTCGGCATCACGACGCTCGTGCTCGGCTTCAAGGAAAAGTACGCGAAGCACCGCCGCTGGGGCCGCGTGACGGCCGTAATCTGGTTTATTACCGCGATTACCGGCATTACCGTCTACGTGCTGCTGTACCTGCTCTATCCGGGCGGTCACACGAAGCCCGTCATCGACGCGATATTCGGCTGGTAGAACCGGCAGCGAATCGGTACGCACACAAAAGCACCGCCAGGGCAATGCGCCTTGGCGGTGTTTTTGTGCGCTTTGGAGGTGAGCAGACCGCACAGCTACGGGCTAGCTCGACTTCTGCGCCATGAAGCGCTCCAGCTCGCTTTCTGCGAGCGGCTTGCTGATCAGGTAGCCCTGCATCTCGTCGCAGCCGTGCGAGGCGAGGAAGTCGGACTGGCCGTCGGTCTCGACGCCTTCGGCGACAACCTGCAGATTCAGATTGTGGGCGAGTGCGATGATCGTGGCGACGATGGACCGGTCATTGGTGTCCGACTGCATCTGACGGATAAAGGACTGGTCGATCTTGAGCCGGTCGACCGGGAAGCTCTTCAGATAGCTGAGCGAGCTGTAGCCGGTGCCGAAGTCGTCGATGGAGATCGAGACGCCGAGCCGCTTGAGCTGCAGGAGCGTCTCGATCGAGCGGTTCACGTCCAGCGTCATCGATTCGGTGATCTCCAGGTCCAGCAGCTCGGGCGCCATCCCCGTCTCCCGCATCACGCGCGCTACCGATTCGGAGAAGTCCGGAGACAGGAACTGGCGGCTGGACAGATTCACGGACATCCGGAGCGGACCGATGTCGGATCGGCACCAGCGCATCGTCTGGCTGCATGCGGTCCGCAGCACCCACTCGCCGATCGCGACGATCATGCCGGTCTCCTCCGCCAGCGGGATGAATGCATCCGGCGAGATCAATCCCTTTTTGCCGTGCCGCCAGCGGATGAGCGCCTCGACGCCGACGATCGCGCCTGTCGCGATATCCACCTGCGGCTGATAGACGAGAAAAAACTCGTCGCGGTCGAGCGCCTTGCGAAGCTCGTTCTCCAGTTGGACCCGCTCGGACAGTGAGTCGTTCATGGCCTGATTGTAAAAATGGAATGTATTTTTGCCGTCTTCCTTGGCGGAATACATGGCGGTGTCCGCGTTTTTCATCAAGGTAATCAGCGAGTCGCCGTCCTCGGGATACAGCGCGATGCCGATGCTGGCTGTGATATGCACGTCCTTGCCGCGCAGCGAGAACGGAATATCCAGCTCGCGGATGATGCGCGAGGCGATGTCCCGCGCCGCCTCGCGCGAGATGCCGCCCGTCAGCAGCACGGAAAATTCGTCGCCGCCGAGCCTGGCTACGATGCCTTCGTCCTTGACGGCGCCGCGGAGCCGCTCGGCTGTCGACCGCAGCAGCAGGTCGCCCACGTCGTGTCCCTGAGAATCGTTGACGAGCTTGAAGCGGTCGACATCGAGGAACAGCACCGCCGCGGAGGCGCCGATCTGCCGATGCTCCGAGATCGCCTTGTTCAGCTGCTGCTCGAACAGGCGCCGGTTCGGCAGCCCCGTCAGATCGTCGTGATGCGCCATATAGTTCATTTGCCACTCGGTCTGCTTGCGCTCCGTAATATCCCGTACGATCATGTACAAGCCGACGACCTGGCCTTCGACGAGGACGGGGACGTTCGTATTGTTAATATCGATCCGCTGGCCGCCCCGCTTGATGATGGCGCTGTCGAAGTTGCGCGACTGTCCGGCGATCGTGAGCTGGAAGTTGAGCGAAGTAATATGCCGGTATTCGGGACAGATGATATCCCGCGCCTGGCGCTTGAGCAGCGCCTCCTTGTCGTAGCCCGTGATGCGGGTGGCGGCCAGGTTGGCGTCCAGAATCTTGCCCTCCAGCGTACAGGAAAATACGCCGTCCTGACTGTGCCTGAACAGCGATTCAAGCCGCATGTCGCGCTCGAGCTGGCGCCGCATCTGCGCCTTCCAGAACCGCTCGATAATTATGGCCGCCAGAGCGATGCCGATGACGAACAGCGTTGCGAAGCCCAGTATGAACGACAGCGTGGAGGATGAGCATCCGGCCGGGCCGGCCGCCAGGTCGCCGGAAGGCTTCAAGACGGCGATCGTGAGGCCGGTATGGATCGCTGCGCTGAAGAAGGTCCCGAGCAGCGCGGCTGCGAAGGCTTTGCGGCGGGGACCGGCGGCGGTCTGAAAACGATGCGAGATCCACAGAAGGGCGATGGACGCGCCGACCGCGGCTGCGATAAACGGCAGAAGGGACGAGAGCGCATACTGCGGGCGCAGGTTCGCATGCATCGCATTCAGCCCGATATAAGGCAATATCGCGGCCGCTGCGCCGACCGTCCCGCCCCCGGCCAGCAAATATCCGCGCCGGAGCTGCCGCTGGCTGACGGCCCGCAGGATGAGGGCCGAATCGAGGATCGCCACGGCCAGCGCGAGGACGACCATGAAGTAATCGTAGTTCGTGCCGACGGACAGCTGATAAGCGCTGATCTCATAGAAGCAGACCGCCCATATGCCCGTCCCCATGACAGCCGCTCCCGAGCCGAGCCAGACGAGCCTGGAGCGTCCGCGGACGGCGGCAGCGTATTGAAGCGCCATGCTGAGTCCCGTATAGGAAGCGAGTGCGGCGATCATACAAGACAGGACGATCATGGTCGCATTGTATGAGCTTTGAAGTTCGATCAACGTGACCATCCTTACTCCCGATTTCTAGGCAATAAATGACAACAATCGACATATTGATTCTACCGGGTTCGCCGCGAGTTGAATAGGCCTAATTACACATTAAGTATAAAAAAAGCATCCGCTCCCATTGTCTGGAAGCGGATGCCGCGAATGCTGCGTTAAATTTTAAGGGCGTTAACAAAGGTCTTCGGAATATCCGTCTCAAAACGAAGCTGTTGTCCCGTCGTCGGGTGCACGAATGCAAGCACGCGCGCATGAAGTCCGAGCCGGCCGAGCACTTTCGATTTGGAGCCGTACTTTTTGTCCCCGACGACCGGATGGCCGATGTCTTGCATGTGTACGCGTATTTGATTTTTGCGGCCGGTCTCCAGCCGAATCTCCAGCAGAGACAGCTGCGGCCGCGTCTCCAGCGTCTTGTAGTGCGTCACCGCGTGCTGACCGTCGTTCGGATACGGGCTCGAATACATCTTGAGCGTCTTGCTCTCCTTGAGCCAGGACGAGATCGTCCCTTCAAGCTTGGAGACGCGTCCTTCGACCAGCGCGACATACACCCGCTCGGTCACGGCTTCCTGCCAATTATTCTGGAGCGACTGCTGCACGGCCTCGCTCTTGGCGAACATCATGACGCCCGAGGTATCCCGATCGAGCCGGTGAACGACGAAGATCCGGCTGCGCGGGTCCGACCGTCGCACATGGTCGGTGAGCTGGCGGTAGGCGGTCAGCTCGTTCTCCTGCGGCGAAGCGATCGACAGCAGGCCCGCCTCCTTGGAGACGACGATCAGGTCGTCATCCTCGTGGATGATGGACAGGCCGATCAGCTGCGGCACTTCCTCGATGCGCTCCCTGCTCACGGCGACCACGGCCCCCGGGCGAAGCGGGTGGTTGTAGGCGGTGACGGACGCGCCGTCCACGGATACTTGGCCGCGGGCAAGTATCGACTTGACCGCATTGCGGCCCTGGCCGCTCAGCTTGGCGAACAGGAAGGGCAGCAGCTCGCCCGGCTCCTGCACGGTGAAGCTGCGCGCGCCGCCGCCTGCGGGGGACGCTTGGCCGGCCCGCGCGGCCGGGGCAGGCCGCCTGTCCGCAGCGGCTCTGCCGCCTGTGCCCTGCCTGCTGCCTGTGCCCTGCCTGCTGCCCGCGCCCTGCCTGTCCGCAGCGGCTCTGCCGCCTGCGCCCTGCCTGCCGCCCGCGTCCTGCCTGCCGCCTGCGCTCTGCCTGCCGCCTGCGCTCTGCCTGCCGCCTGCGCTCTGCCTGCCGCCTGCGCTCTGCCTGCCGCCCGCGCCCTGCCTGCTGCCCGCGCCCTGCCTGCTGCCCGCGCCTTGCCTGCCGCCCGTGCCCGGCCTGCCCTCTGTGCCGTCCGACCTGCCGCCGCCCGTTCGTTCGCCATTTTTCTGTCCCGTGCGCCCGTTGCTCTCGTTATATTTTTGACTCATCGCTTCGTTCCCTCCGGTCGTGACCGCCCGCCGTCAACCGCAATCTCGCTTGCTCAATCCCGCTGCCGCGGCAGGTGTGGTTCTTCTATTCTAATGGATTATAGCTTGGGCAACAAACTCCGGTCTGCGGCAGTTCTGCATGAACATACCAATTACCATAATTAGGGTTGACAATAAGGGAGAGTACTGAGTATAGTGTGTATGTGGATATACACACTATACTGTGCAGCGGGGGCAGAAGGAATGACCGAATGGCGAGCGGCGAGAGCATTGGCCGCATTCGAATTCAAGCGGGACTGGCTCGGCATGACGTTGACAGCGGTGTTCGCCTTGTACGTCGGCATGATCATGAGCACAGCGATCGAAGCGACGCTCGGCTCCGAATCGCCCTCGCGTTATATGAGCTGCATGACGGACTGGCTCTATACCTTTGCGCTGCCGGCGTTCGGGTGTGCGATGAACCGCACGGTGCTCGGCTTCTGGCGCGAGGACATCTTCACCAGGCGGCTCTCGCACTGGCGCACGATGCCGATCCCGATCGGCGGGATGGCGAGCGCGCGGATGCTGCTGGCGGTGGTGACGATATCCGCGGCCGGCACGATATTTTTTGCCAGCCAATATATGCTGACGCATGAGCTTCGCGAGACGGTCGGGATCGGCGCATGGATAGCGGCCGCGGTAACTTGGCTGTGCTATGGGCTTGCTCTGAATTCGTTCTACCTGTATCTCGAGATGGGCTTCAGCGGCAAGGTATACGTCAAGACTTACTTGTGCGTCTGCCTCGGACTCGGGCTGCTGGCTGCGCTCGTCGCATGGGAACGTATCAGCCTGTTCCGGGAGCTGCTGGACGCGGCGAAGGCGGCGCCCTTGCTCATGCCGCTGGCGGCCGTGCTGATCGCGGCGGCGGTGCTCGCCGTCATGCGCAGAGTGCTGATCAAGCGTATGGAGAGCAGGAGCTTCACCTTTTAAACGCAGCGGGACGGAGTTGAGGCGAGGCAGATGTGGATCCCCGTACATATAGACGAGAACCGGCCCGAACCCTTGTACCATCAGGTGGAGGTGCAGCTGCGCGGCCTGATCCTCAGCGGCCAGCTGGCGGAGGGTACGCTGCTGCCCTCGATCCGGGAGCTCGCGGCAGACCTGAGATGCAGTGCCATCACGGTGCGGCGCGTATATCAGGATCTGGAGAACGAAGGACTGCTGCGCACGCGGCAAGGCACGGGTACGTTCGTGTCGGGCATCGACAAGGAAGCGCGCGAGAGCTACAGGCTGGAGCGCGTCGTAGAGGCCTTCGAGCGTGCCGTGGAGACCGGCTTGCAGCTGCAGTGCACGAGGGAAGAAATGGAGCGCATCTGGCGCGAGGCGTATGAGCGCCGGAGTGCCGAGGCGCCGGAGGAGAGGAGGAAGGCAGATGAACGCTGAACGCCGATTGCCGGCGGAGCAAGCTGCGGGCTCGGGAGGCGGGCCCGACGAGAGGACGGGCGCATCGCTTGCGGCGGATCATGAGCGCCAGCGCTCGGACCGCTGGCCGGCCCAGGACGATGCGGGCGTCGAAGCCGCGGCCAGGCTGCGCGGCGTCGCCATCCGCCGCGAGAGCTTCTCGCTCGGACCGCTGACGGTGTCGATCCCGGCGGGCATGGTCACGGCCATCGTCGGTCCGAACGGCTCCGGCAAGAGCACGCTGCTGCGCATGCTGCTCCGAATGGAGCCGTACGACGAGGGCGGGATCGAGGTGCTGGGCCGGCGGCTGGAGCCGGACAGCGACATGCAGCTGCGGGAGCGGATCGGCTTCGTGACCGAGCTGCCCCATGCCTATGAGAACGGCCTGACCGCCGACGACAAGGCGCGGTTCGCCTCGCTCTGGTATTCGGGCTGGAGCTGGGATCGCTATACCCGGCTCATGAAGAGCTTCGACGCGGACCGGACCAAGAAGCTCGGCAAGCTGTCGAAGGGGATGCGCCGCAAGGCCGAGCTCGCCGTGGCGATGGCGCACGATCCGGAGCTGCTGCTGCTCGACGAGCCGTCCTCGGGCCTGGACCCGTCGGCCTGGAAGACGCTGCTGGACGAACTGACGCGTTATATGAACGGCGGGGACCGCACGCTGATCCTGGCCACTCATATTACCGAGGAGGTGCGGCGCCTCGCGGACTACGTGCTGTTCATGCACCGCGGGCAGTGCCTCGGACTGTACGAGAAGGATCGGCTGTTCGAGAATTGGCGCGTCTTCGCCGTGCAGCGGGAGGATGGAGCCGCCGGCAGGGACGACGCGGCCCGGCTGCTCAGGGAGGCGCCCGGCGTGCAGGGCGCGCTCGAGGCGGGGCCCGGCATCTGCAAGCTCGAGTCGGATGCGCCGGAGGAGACGGAGCGCTATTGCAGGAGCGCGGGCTACCGCATTCTCTCGTCGCAGCGCTTGGAACTGGAAGAGATTATGGCTTGTTTAGTACGAAAGGGGGAGGCGGTTAGATGAATCCGCTCATAGTCGACAAGGTATACAAGCAGTACGGGGACAAGACAGCCGTGAACGGCCTCAGCTTCGAGGTCGCACAAGGGGAAATCTACGGCCTGCTCGGTGCCAACGGCGCGGGCAAGACGACGACGATGCGCATGGTGCTCGGACTGATCCTCCCGGACGGCGGCAGCATCCGCTACCGGGGCAAGCCGTACAGCACGGAGCAGCTGTCCATGCTGGGCTACCTGCCGGAGGAGCGCGGCATGTATCCGAAGATCAAGGTGAGCGAGCAGATTCTCTACCTGGCTCAGCTGCGCGGGATGTCGCGCAGGGACGCGGACGCGAACCTGAAGCGCTGGCTCGACCGGTTCCAGGTGCCCGAATATTACAACAAGAAGGTCGAAGAGCTCTCCAAGGGCAATCAGCAAAAGATCCAGTTCATCGCGGCAGTTATTCATAAGCCGAGCATCCTCATCATGGACGAAGCGTTCAGCGGTCTCGACCCGGTCAACGTGGAGCTGCTGAAGTCGACGGTCAAGGAGCTGCGCGACGAAGGCGCGAGCATCGTATTCTCGACGCACCGGATGGAGCATGTCGAGGAGCTGTGCCGCAACATCACGATCATGCACAAGTCCAATCCGGTGCTGCAGGGGCCGATCCGCCAGATCAAGAGCCGTTTCCCGCGGGAGAAGGTCGTGATCGGCGCGGAGACGGACATCTCCGGGCTGGACCGGATTCCGGGCGTCGTGTCCGCGACCCGTACGGAGCGGGGCTACGACCTGCTCGTCTCCCGCAAGGAAGCCGCGCAGGACATCTTGAAGCACGCGATGGCGCAATCCACGGTCGAACGCTTCGAGCTGCTGGAGCCGACACTGAACGAAATCTTTATTAAGACGGTAGGTGAGAGCCATGAATAGCATGTGGACGGTTATTGCCTTTACGATGCGGAACAAGCTTCGCAGCAAGTCGTTTATCATCACGACGATCATTCTCGGCGTGCTGCTCGTCGTCGGCGCGAACGTGCCGTACTTCATCGACAAGCTGACGGGTCCGGGCTCGGCCGCCAAGGTCGGCTATATCGCCGGCGAGCAGGACGATATCGTCAAGGGACTGGAGCAGCAGTTCGGTCTGGACGACAAACGCAAGGTCGAGCTCGTGCCTGTCGAAGCAAGCGGCAGCGAAGCAGACAAGAACGCTGCGCTACAGCAGGCGATCGAAGGCGGCAAGATCAAAGGCTATCTTACATTTACCGAAAATAAAGAAGTCGGATTCCCCAATGTCGTCTATCACTCCAAAAAAATGCTTGATTCCAATACGTCGGGTACGCTCCAGACCGGGCTGCAATTCGTGAAGACACAGCAAGCCGTCCGCGACGCCAATCTGACCGACGAACAGTTTACGAAGCTGACAACCCCCGTCAAGCTCGACACCGTGCAGATCTCGGATAAAAACGCCGACGGCAAGACGGAAGCCCAGCAGGGCACGGCCATCGGGCTGACCTACGCCATCCTCATCCTGCTGTTCATGTCCGTCATGATCACGGGCCAGCTCATCGCGACCGAGATCACCGCGGAGAAGAGCTCCCGCGTCATGGAGATCATCGTCACGAGCGTGGCACCGCTCAAGCAGATGTTCGGCAAGGTTATCGGCACCTTTATCGTCGGTCTCGCCCAGCTCGTCGTGCTCGTGGGCGCGTCCGTCGGCAATCTGATGCTGCCGCACAACAAGGGCGCGCTCGACAAGTACGGGATCGATCTCTCCAGCGTCGAGCCCAAGATGATTATTTTCGCCATCGTCATGTACCTGCTCGGATACTTCCTGTACGCGATGCTGTTCGCCGCCATCGGCTCGCTAGTAAGCCGGACGGAGGACCTCAGCCAGACGTCCATGCCGGTCACGATGCTGACCCTCGCCGGCTTCTACATCGCCATCTACGGCCTGACGAATCCAGACAGCACGTTCATTACCGTGTGCTCGTTCATCCCGTTTTTCTCGCCGTTCATCCTGTTCCTGCGCATCGGACTCGCCGATCCCGCCTGGTGGGAGATCGTGCTGTCGGTCGGTCTACTGATCGCCTCGGTGCTCGCCATCGGCTGGCTCGCGGCCAAGATCTACCGCGTCGGCGTGCTCATGTACGGCAAGAAGCCTTCGTTCAAGGAAGTATTCAAGGCGATGAAGGCTTACAAGGTGTGAGGCAGGCTCATCTATTGATCGCACCGGGTCTCTGACCCTTCGACGACAAGCTGCAAACAGAGAGTCAATCAAGCATAAAGCGAGCGGAAAAGCCATGGGCTTATTCCGCTCGCTTTGTTATTTACGGGAGAAGCTTCATTAATATCTGAACCAGTTCACGTCCGCTACGCTGCCGCTGGCCGGTTTTTTGAACACCAGGTACACGTTCTGCACGCCGGTCGCACCGGAGACGGGCACACTGACCGTGCTGTAAGTGCCCCAGCCGCCCGTCGCGGGCAGCAGGATGGAGCCGAGCAGCGTCCCGGTCTGACTGCCGGACCTGAATTCGATCGTGGCGTTCGTATTCGGCGTCGCGTACCTGACCTCGATCGCGGACACGCCTGCCGATCCGAAGTTCACGTTGTTGTACCCGGCATAATCGCCGTTGTCGGAGGAGCCGAGCTTGCTTCCTCCGCCCGTGTCCGAGGTCGCGCCTACGCTGAGGCCGTGCTGGACCGAATAATTTTCTGCTTCTACCGTTGTGGCCGTCGTGTAGCCGAACCAGTTGATGTCCGCTACGCTGCCGGACGATGCCTTTTTGAACACCATATACACATTTTTAATGCCGCTCGCGCCGGTGACGGGGATGGTTGCCGTCGTATAGGTCGACCAACTGCCCGTCGAGGGCAGCAGCAGCGAACCGAGCAGCGTACCGGTCGGGCTGCCGATTCTGAACTCCACCGTGCCGTCCGTATTGGGTGTCGCATACCGAAGCTGGAACGCATTCGTGCCGTTGCCCATGTTCAGGTTCGTATAATAGACGTAGTCGTTGTTGTCCGTGGACCGGACCATGAGGCCGCCGCCCTCGTCCACCGTCGCAGCCGTGCTGATCTTGTAGCTGCCCGAATAGTTCTCGGCCTCGATCTTGGCGTATCCGGGTCCCGGGATGACCGGGATATCGGTCCGCAGCAGGGTCGGATAGACCCAGGCGAAGGAATGGATGCGATCTCCGTTCAGCACTGCGCCGACGGGCCGGTACTGCGTAACGTAGATTTCATAATTCATGTTTTGATAAATCTCGGCCAGGCCCTCGTACATATTGAGCGGATACTGATGCGAGTTGAGCTGGGCGGGATAGCCCTGGTTGCTGCCGTAGGGCCATTCGTTCACATGGCCGTTAACATAATAGAACAGCTTGTCCGCGGCCAGCTTGATGCTCTTCCCGCCGGGCGAGACCCAGGTGAACAGATTTTCCCCCGTCGTATTCTTCACGATCTCCGCCGCGGCTGTCATCGGCGCCAGCGCGAAGTAATGGTACCACAGCGAGTTGCCGCCCCGCGAAGCCTCCTCCGGCAGAAATCCGTTCGCGTCGATCGAGGTGTCGATCTGCGTCTTGAGATTGGCGACTTCCGCCGCGAAGGCGGTCGTATTGTCGGTGAATTGATAGTATGCGAGCTGCGCGTACAGGCTCCAGTCCCACCAGTTGTTGCGGCTGTTCATGCTGTCCCACTTGGGCAGCCATACCGATGCGATCCAGTTCTTGAACTGGGTCTGGTCGGTCTGGCTCCAGCTGCCGTAATCTTTGATCAGATCGGCGGCCAGAATGAGTCCGACGCCGAGATAGGCGGAGACGAGCGGGCCGTCCGACCCGGTCGTGGACGTATTCGTATACGCCCAGCCGTTGATCAGCTCCTTGGCTTTGTTCGCATAGGCGGTGCTGCCGGTAAATCTGTAGGCAAGCGCGGCGGCGTAGGCGGCGCCGGCATCGCGGTCCAGCAGCGCCTTCGCCGCGTCGTGGCCGGCGGCGTCCGCGTAGTAGCCCGGGATATTCCAGACGGCGACGGCATGGCTCGTCACGGACAGACCGGCGTTCGCGTCGGCGATCAAGGCGTCGTACGCTTCCTTCCAGGGCGACTGATTGGCATTGACCTTCGCTTGAATGACGGCAAACTCGCTGGCGGTCACGCTGCTGGCCGGGTGGGCGTACGCCGAGGCGGCGGCCGCGAAGGTCAGGAGCATGGACAGAGACAGCAGGGCGCATACCGCAGCTTTCATTTTCCTCAACTTCATCATCATCCCTCCATCGAACAGGATTTTCGTACGCTTCATTGCTGATTTCATGCTGACTTGATTGCTGGCTTCCGTGCTGAATTGAAGCGCTTGCAAGGCGCTGCGATCATGATCAACTCGTATTATACCGATCGTGGGCGGCCGCGCCAGCGAATCCGGCAATGTCGCGGAAATGATTCATTCCGGTCGAGATAATGCAACGTCGAATCGCGAGATTGTTCACCTTTTGCGAATCTTTACTATAGCCCGCAAGTCCTTGCCCCGCCTAGACTGAAGTCACACAAGCAGGCTAACCGGACACGCTAGCCGACACAAAGGAGAGGGGCTTTCCGTGATTAAAAAAAGCATGCTCCTGCGGGAGATCGTCACCAACCGAATGCTGTTCCTGATGCTGATTCCGACCGTCGCGTTTTTTGTCGTCAACAACTACTTGCCGATGGTGGGCATCTATTATGCCTTCACGAGATTCGACTTCAACAAGAGTCTGTTCGACAGCGACTTCGTCGGATTCCAGAACTTCGAGTTCCTCTGGCGGTCGGGCATTCTGACGCGGCTGACGCTCAACACGCTCGGCTACAACGCGGCGTTCATCATTCTGGGCAATATCGCGGCCATCGTGCTTGCGGTGCTTGTGAACGAGCTGAAGCTGAAGTGGTTCAAAAAGCTGAGCCAGTCGATCATGTTCCTGCCCTACTTCATCTCGTTCGTCATCCTGAGCGTTATCGTGTACAACATCTTCAATTATGAGAGCGGCTTCCTCAATACGCTGCTGAAGGGCTGGAACATGAATCCGGTCGACGTGTACAGCACGCCCTGGGTGTGGGTGCCGCTCCTGATTTTCTTCTACTTGTGGAAAAACCTCGGCTACAGCATGGTCATCTATCTGGCCGCGATTACGGGCATCAGCGACGAGTACTACGAGGCCGCGAAGATCGACGGCGCCAACATCTTTCAGCGCATTCGCTATATTACGATCCCGATGCTGAAGTCGACGTTCGTCGTCCTGCTGCTGTTCGCGCTGGGCAGCATTATGAAG
The DNA here is from genome assembly GCF_037963805.1 of Cohnella sp. 56. NCBI lineage: Bacteria > Bacillati > Bacillota > Bacilli > Caryophanales > Paenibacillaceae > Cohnella > Cohnella sp. 56. The sequence goes on from NZ_JAZDQE010000001.1 coordinate 374,484, forward strand.
GGTCAGTTCGATCTGTTCTATCAGCTGATCGGCAACAACGGGATGCTCTACAATGCCACCGACATTCTCGATACGTACGTGTATCGTTCGCTTAAGGTCACATTCGACATCGGGATGGCCTCGGCGGCGGGCTTCTATCAATCGCTGTTCGGATTCGCGCTCGTCATGACCGTCAACGCGATCATCCGCAAGATCAACGAAGACTACGCCTTATTCTAGGGGGACCGCAGCTGTGAAAATCAAAGAGGAAAAATACTCGGGCTTGTTCAAATGGATCGCCTACGCGGTCGTTACCTTTTCGACGATCCTGTGCCTGCTGCCGTTTCTGCTCATTATATCCGCATCGTTTACCCGCAACGATACGCTCGTGCGGGAGGGCTACCGGCTGTGGCCCGGCAAGTTGTCGTTCGAGGGCTACGAGATGATATTCAAGTTTCCCGATCAGGTGCTGCGCGCCTACGGCGTCACGTCGCTGACGACGATTGCCGGCACGCTGCTCGGCCTGTTTTTCATCACGATGGCGGGTTATGTGCTTCAGCGCAAGGACTTTCGATACCGCAATGTGTTCGCTTTTATCATTTATTTTACGACGTTGTTCGGCGGCGGACTCGTGCCTTGGTACATCCTGTTCACCAAGTATCTCAAGCTGACCAATACGTACACCGTCCTCATTTTCCCGGGGCTGATGACGCCGTTCCTCATCATTCTGATGAAAAATTTTATCCGCTCCGCAGTGCCCGAAGAAGTGACCGAGTCCGCCAAAATCGACGGCGCCGGCGATTTCCGGATTTACAGCCGCATCGTACTGCAGCTGTCGATGCCGGGGATCGCGACCGTCGGCTTGTTTCTGGCGCTGGGCTATTGGAACGACTGGCTGCTGTCCTCGCTGTTTATCAACCACGCGGACTTGTACCAGCTTCAATATTATTTGTACAACGTCATCAACACCGTGTCGTTCATGGCGTCCATGGGCGGCAACGGCGTCTCGCTCGGCGGCGACATCCCGACCGAGACGATGAAGATGTCGATGGCGATCATCGCGACGGGGCCGATACTGCTGCTGTATCCGTTCGTGCAGCGCTACTTCGTCAAGGGACTCACGATCGGCGCAGTCAAGGGCTAACTCTCGGTTAGAACCGCCGCGGGCATCGCCCCGCGGACGGCTAACATATATACTATGAAGATTAAGGGAGGATTCACATGTCTCACAAAAAGAAGGCGCTTGCCCTGTCGGTGGGCGCGCTGACGCTGGCTTCGGCATTGTCCGCCTGCAGCGGCGGCAACGACAACACATCCGCTCCGTCGGCGTCATCCGCATCGAGTGCCGCCGCACCGTCCGAGCCGTCGGCGTCCGCCTCGTCCGCATCCGCGGCTCCGGCGGGCATCGATACGTCCAAGCATGTCACGCTGCAGTTCTACATGCTCGGAGACGCGCCCAAGGATCTGGATGTGATCCAGGCCGAGGTGAACAAGATGGCCGAGGCGGAGCTGAACGCGACGATCAAGTTCAACTTCACGACGTGGACGGACTGGGATCAGAAGTACAAGCTGCTGCTGTCCTCGGGCCAGCAGGTCGATCTCCTCTATACGGCGGAGTGGACGCAGTTCCAGGTTTATGCCAACAGCGGCGCCTTCCTGGCGCTGGACGATCTGCTGCCGCAGGCGGCGCCCAAGCTGCAGGCGTTCGTGCCGGCGGACATGTGGGACGCGGTGAAGGTCAAGGGCAAGATTTATACCGTGCCTTCGACGTACAAGGAATATGTGACAAACGGCTTCGTATACCGCGAGGATCTGCGCGAGAAGTACGATCTGCCCGTGCCGAAGGATCTCGCCAGCATGGAGGCGTACCTGGACGGAATCAAAAAGAACGAATCTGCGATGATGCCGCTGGCGATCGACAGCGTCACGGACAATCTCGTCTATCCGCTGCGCGAGCTGACGGACGATACGGTTGGCGCCAAGCTCCCGTACGGCATCGGCATCAAGTATCATTCGCCCGGCGAAGTATACTCCTACTGGGGCTCGGAGGAGCAGGCGTCCGACCTGCAGTTGATTCGCCGCTGGGCGGAGAAGGGGCTGTTCCCCAAAAACGTGCTGAACCAGAAGGAAATCGCCGGCGACCTCGTCGTCAACGGCAAGGCGGCGGCGCTCCTCGGCGACAATCCGACGCGCTTCAACGAGTACAACACCAAGATGCAGTCGCTCCATCCCGACTGGAAGCTGGGCTATACGCCGTATGCGGAAGTGCGCGGCTTCGCTACGCCGGTGCATCCGATCCACAATGGCTTTGCGATTCCGAAGAGCAGCGACAATCCGGAGCGGGCGCTCGCCTTCTACGAGAAGCTGGTCACGGACAAGCGGTATAACCAACTGACCGAATACGGCATCGAAGGCAAAAATTATACGGTGGAAAACGGCTACTACAAGATGGTCGGCGACAGCTCGTCGAACGGCTTCCCGCGCGAAGGCATGCAGGGCTGGGCATGGCGCAATCCCGAGTACATGCTGTTCGATCAAGGCTACGACGGGGTCAAAGCCATCTTCGACGAGCTCGACAAGGTCGCGAAGCCGGACCTGTTCACGGGCTTCGCGGAAGATTACTCGACTTACCAGCCCGAGCGCGCCGCACTCGAGCAGGTCGAGAAGCAATATTTCTACCCGCTGTATGCGGGACTTCTGCCCGACATTCAGAAAGGCATCGACACCGCCATGGCCAAAGCCAAACAGGCCGGTCTGGAAAAAATACAGGAATCGTACAAGCAGCAATGGCTGGCCTATACGGCAGACGCAGGCATCAAATAATTCTGCGATTGTCCCAAGGAGCGGCAGCTTAGCCGCAGGAGAGCCGTGCCGGGTTGCCGGCAGGCTCTCTTGGCGGTTATCATGCGAGGACGGAAAGAGGGATTCCTTTGCGACTGTTGACCGCATTTCGCCAGATGAACCTTTATATGAAGCTGCTGCTCGGGATCGTACTCGTGACGGCCGTCACGCTGACGGTCGCCTCGACGATTTTGTTTTTTTATTTTAACCGGATCGCCCTCGGCCAAGTATACCGCTCCGACCTCGACAGCCTCGAACAGACGAGCCGGGAGGTGCGGACGATGACCGAGAGCGCGCAGACGCTTACGTTTCAGATGTACCGCAATTCGACGATCACCCAGCTGCTCTATTACGGCGCGCCCAACGTTTACGACATGGTGGCCGCATTGAGCGAGATGAACAATTATATTGTGACGATGCCTTATATCGATTCGGTATATGCCTACAATCCGAATACCGCGAACGTCTATATCGCGGCTGCCCATGGACAGAACGGCCAATACGCCAAGAGCGAGCTGGCCGACAAAGATATATTGACGCTGCTGGAAAACTATACGGCCTACAAGCCTCTGGTTCCGATTCCCCGCTATGTGTGGACCGATGAGGCGCATTCGGAGCGCAAGGCGGTATACACCTATTTGTTCTACGATGCGATCAGCTCGCCCGACAACTCGCTCAATTCGGCGATCGTCGTCAACATCGATGCGGACTGGATTCACAAAGATATCGGCGGTACCGGCAGCAGCAAGATCGGACAGACGTTCATCATCGACAATACGGGCAAGCTGCAATTCGCGGACGACGACAGCGATGATAAGGATGCGGGCGAACTGGTCGATCGGATCGCAAGTCGTCCGGATGCAGGCTACTTTGTCGGCCGCTACGCGGGGGAACGGTCGCTCGTCTCCTACACGCAGGCCGATGACATGGACTGGCGCTACGTCCGTGTGAGCTCCTATGCCGCCCTCACGAGCAAGGTGGAGGATATGCGGCGAACGACGGTCCTCATCACGCTCGGAATTTTAGTATTCGGACTGCTGCTGTCATGGATCCAGACGCGCAGATTGTATGCGCCGATCGACAAGATGGCGAACCGGGTCAATATGCTGGAGGTCGACCGGCGCAACAATTTATTCTCGGTCCGGCAGACGTATCTGCGCAATCTCGTGCTCGGCCGCGAGCCAATTAATCCGAAGACGCTGCGCGAGCGGTTCGCCGCCATGGGCATCGGCTTCGATATCCAGGGGGAGTACCGGATCGCCCTGCTCGGGATCGACGGCTACCCGGCATTCGACGAAGCGCGGGGACCGGATGTGCATGTATACAAATATGCGATCATGAACATCGCGTCGGAGCTTGCGAATCAGGCTTATCAGGCAGAGACGATCGATCTCGAGGAAGGGCATGTTCTGCTGCTGCTCGGCATGTCCGGCGTATCGGCCGAGCAGCTGGACGAGACCTACATGCGTTCGATGCTCAAGCAGATTCAGAATGCGACCCGTGAGCATCTCGGACTCGGGCTGTCGATCGCCTACACGGCCTCCGACCGGCAGTTCCTGCACCTGGGCGCGCTGTACCGCCAGTCGGCCGAAGCGCTGAAGTACCGGTTCCACGCAGGCTTGGGCGCGATTCTGTATGCGCCCGACACCATCGTGCCGCCGGTCAAGGAATACCGGTATCCGGCGGACCGCGAGCGCAGGCTGTCCGAAGCCGTATTGGCCGGCAAGACGGACGAAGCGCGCGCGATCTGCGCCGAGCTGCTGGGCGAGACGCGGCACTATCCGATCCAGGCCGCCGAGGAATTGCTGGCGCGGCTCAAGGCGGCGTTCGCCCAGACGCTGACGATGCTCGAGCGCAATCACGGCATCGAGTTCGCGAACCATCCGGACAGGCATTGGCCGCCGACGTCCCGGATCGAGACACGCGCGGAAGCCGATGCCCTGATCGGAGAGCTGCTGTCGGAAGCCCAGATCAAGGTGGAAGGCAAACGCAAAAATCGCCAGGAGGACCTGATCGTCCAGATCAATGAGCTGATCAGCCGGCAGTACGGCAACCCCGATCTGTCGCTCAATTCGGTAGCCGAGCAGATGAACATCTCTCCGAGCTACGTAGGACGTCTGTACAAGCAGTACACGATGAAGACGATCGTCGACATGATTCAGAAGGTACGGCTCGAGCATGCCATGACGCTGCTCGGCGAGACGCATATGGCGATAGCCGAGATTGCGGAGCGGACGGGCTTCACCAATACGTCGTACTTCCACCGGATATTCAAAAAACATTACGGGCTCACGCCGACGGACTACCGCAAGAGCGAGGAGCGGAGCGGCGCCGAAGAGGCGGAGCGGCCGGAAGAAGCTTGAGGCGAGGACGATGAGCGCCGGATACCAACCCAATAATAAGCGGAGAAGCGATTCGGGGCCGGACCGAATCGCTTTTTTTTGTTATTCAGGAAGTCACCAAAGTACAAATACAGGTCACTGCCGCGGTGTGTGTGCCTGCTTCCGGCAGACTAGAATAAAGCCATGCTTACTTGAAGGGAGACTTTCCGAACGCCATGTCGATATCATCCTTTTTCAAAAAACTGAGAAAACACAAAGCGTTGCTGCTGATGTTGACGCCAGGTGTGCTCTACTTGCTGCTGAATAACTATCTTCCGATGTTCGGGATTGTGATTGCATTCAAAAATATGAATTACTCCAAAGGAATATGGGGCAGCGAATGGGCGGGACTTAAAAACTTCGAATTTCTGTTCTCGACTCAAGACGCTTACATCATTACCAGGAATACGATTTTGTACAATTTCTCATTTATCGTGATTAACCTGGTGCTCGCCGTGGCGCTCGCGGTGTTGCTGAACGAAATCCGGATTCGATTCCTGGCCAGGGCGTATCAGAGCTTGATTCTGCTGCCTTACTTGTTCTCGGCCGTTATTGTCAGCTATCTCGTGTACGCGTTCTTGAGTGCGGATTATGGGTTTATGAACAAAAAGATTTTGCCGATGCTCGGGCTGGACACTGTCAACTGGTATAACGAGCCCAAGGTATGGCCGTACATTCTGACGATCGTGAACACGTGGAAGGGCGTCGGGTACGGAAGCGTCGTCTATCTGGCTGCCATTGTGGGGCTGGACAAAGATTATTACGAAGCGGCCTACATCGACGGCGCGAACCGGTGGAAGCAATTTACCCGAATTACGATCCCTTTGATTACGCCCATCATTATTATCATGACGCTCCTGCAGGTTGGCAGAATATTCAACTCCGACTTCGGATTGTTTTATCAGGTGACGATGAACTCGGGAACGATTTTGCGGACGACGAATGTCATCGACACGTATGTCTATCGCGCGCTCATGAAATTGGGTGATATCGGGATGTCGTCCGCGGCGGGCTTGTTCCAGGCAGTGGTAGGCTTCGTGCTGGTACTTACCGTCAATTACATCGTTCGAAAAATCAGCAAAGAGAATGCTTTGTTCTGACAGGAGAGAGTGATTATGCAAAATTTAAATGCGGCAAAACCATTGCGTCCGGTGCCCGCCAAAAAGAGAAAGAAGATTTCATGGTTCCAAGCGGCGCTTCATGTCCTGTTTGCACTGGGTTCTCTCCTGGTCCTGCTGCCGCTGCTGCTCGTTATCCTGATTTCGTTTACCGACGAAAATTCGATCTACAGGAACGGCTACTCGTTAATTCCCCACAAGTTCAGCACAGCAGCCTATTCGTTCCTCTGGCAGGACAAAGCGACAATTTTTCACGCTTACGGCATTACGATTTTTGTCACGGTGGCGGGGGCGATTCTGGGTCTGCTGACGATGGCGCTATACGCTTATCCTTTGGCCAGACGCGACTTCCCCTGGAGGACGGGCTTCTCCTTCTTCGTTTTTATCACCATCCTTTTTGGCGGCGGTCTTGTTCCCTGGTATCTGGTCTATACGACCGTGATCAACATCAAGGAAAGCATCCTTGCGCTGATCCTGCCGGGATTGCTAATGAACGGGTTCAGCATTTTAATCATGCGCACGTTTTTTCAGGGGATATCGCCGGCCCTGATCGAGTCAGCCACTATCGACGGCGCGGGGGAGTTTCGGATCTGGTGGACCATCGTGATGCCGCTGTCGCTGCCCGTGCTGGCGACGATCGGATTGTTCAGCACGCTGGCTTATTGGAACGACTGGTTCAATTCCATGATTTTCGTATCTGATTCCTCGTTGTACAGCCTGCAGTACGTGATGCAAAAAACGCTTATGGACATTCAGTTCCTGGCGTCGCATGCCAATTCAAACGTGACCTCGAGCGTGCTGGCTACTGTACCGACAGAAACCGTGCGGATGGCAATGGCCATCATCGGCGTCGGACCGATCGTACTCGCTTACCCGTTTCTCCAGCGCTATCTGGTGCAGGGACTGACGATCGGAGCGGTCAAGGGCTGATTCGGCATCGTTAGAAGGCTGAGCTTACTATTGAAGGAGGGGATGCCGAGAGCTGGGCTAGTGACCGAAAACGAATTTGCGCTAAGGGTTTAAAGCAGTATCGATTCAATTATCCCAAAAAAATGGCGGAGGTCAAAAAATGAAAAAGAAACCTGTCAGCATGGCCTTGAGTTTGGCAACGGTGCTCGCGCTCAGTTTATCGGCTTGCGGAAATAGCGCGAACAACAATCAGAGCTCTCCATCTGCGAGCGCATCTCCTTCCTCCGAAGCTTCGGCATCATCCGGCACTGACGCATCTCCGAGTGCGTCGGAAAACGGCACGGACCCATCCAAGCTGGAGCCTTACAAGATTGTGATGGTGTATCCGGGCGGAGAGCCCAAAGATTTGAAGATGGTCCAGGATGCAATGAGCAAATATTTGACGGAAAAAATCAATGCTACAATTGAGCTGAAGCCGATCGATTGGGGCGCGTGGAACGACAAGACCAACCTGATGTTTACTTCGGGCGATAAATTCGACGTTATTTTTGCGGCCTCCTGGCTTCAATTCAACGCGAACGCCTCGAAGGGACAATACCTGCAGCTGGACGATCTGATCGAGAAGTTCGGTCAAGGCGCCAAGGATACACTGGGCAAGGATTGGCTGCAAGGCAGCCAAATTAATGGCCACAGCTTTGCCTTGCCTACACTGAAGGAGTTCGCCGGCTCCACCAGCATGCTCTTCCGCAAGGATCTGGTCGACAAATACAAAATTGACCTGAGCACGGTTAATTCGATGGACGATCTGACGCCGATCTTCAAGACCATCAAGGACAACGAGCCGGGCGTGACGCCGCTGGTTCAGACGAACGGCTTGAATCTGCCGGGCCTGGTAACCGGCTACTCGCTGGACTTCCTGGGCGACAGCTTGGGCGTGCTGGACCCGTCCAGCGGCGATCTGAAAGTAACCAATCTGTGGGAAAACGAAAAATATGTGGCCGCGGTCAAAAAAATGTACGAATGGAACAAGGCCGGCTATGTGAACAAGGATGCAGCCAATATCAATGACGATCAACTGTATAACATGATCAAAGCAGGCAAAGGCTTCTCGTTTGCAGTAACAGGCAAGCCGGGCAAAGATGCTGAAATGACCACGCAACTTGGTGTAAACTTGGTGCAGAAGGATATCGGCAAGCCGCAGACGACCACAAATGAAGCGACAGGCGCGATGCTGGCAATCTCCCGCACCTCTGCCGATCCGGAACGTGCGATGATGTTCCTGAACCTGCTGTACACGGACAAGACGCTCCTGAATATGCTTGACTTCGGCCTCGAGGGCACGCACTATGTGAAGAAGTCGGATACGATCATCGACTTCCCGGAAGGCATAACCTCACAGACGAGCGGCTACAACCCTGGCGCCGCCTGGATGTTCGGCAACCAGATGAATACCTATCTCTGGACGAATGAGGATCCGAATAAGTGGGAAAAGTTTAAAGAATTTAATGACAGTTCGGTTAAATCTCCTGCGCTTGGTTTTGTCTGGGATTCGACGAATGTGAAGAACGAAGTCGCAGCAGATACCAACGTCAGATCCGAATTTGAAGCGGCGCTTCAAACAGGCACGATCGATCCGGACAAGTATTTGCCGCAATTTGTCAAGAAAATGAAAGATGCGGGTCTCGACAAGATTATCGCCGAAAAACAAAAACAACTGGACGCCTGGGCTGCCAGCCGTTAACCTCTGGTTGGGTCTCGGAAAGCATGAATCGATACAGGTTCATGCTTTCCGTTATTTGTGTATATTGGAGCAATAGAAGGTGAAGGAGGCGGCCCGCCGTAGTGAAAAGAAAACCGGCATTCATCCTCGCAATGACGTTCGGATTGGCTTTCGCTTTGGCGGGCTGCAATCCTTGGAGCGGCAGCACAGCCCACCGGCCGGCGGAACAGAGCAAGTACAAGCTGATCATGTATTATCCGGGCACGACGCCCAAGGATCTGGCGCTCGTGCAGGACGCGATCAACAAACGGCTGACCGAGAAAATAAACGCTGCGATCGAGCTGAAGCCGATCGACTGGGGCGCCTACAACGACAAGACCAATCTCATGTTTACCTCCAACGAGAAGTTCGATCTGATGTTCACGGCCGCATATTTGAATTTCAACGCCAATGTAGCCAAGGGACAGTTCGTGCAGTTGGACGCTCTGCTCGAAAAATACGGTCAGGGAATCATAAAGACGCTCGGGTCGAACTGGATTGCGGGCAGTCAGGTTAACGGACACAGCTACGGTGTGCCCACTTTGAAGGAGTTTGCAGGCGCAGCCGGATTGCTGTTCCGCAAAGATCTGGTGGACAAATACAGCATTGACCTGGATCGCATCCACGAGCTGGCCGATCTGACGCCGATCTTCCGGAAGATCAAGGAGAACGAGCCGGACGTGACGCCGCTTGTTCAATCCGAGGGACTCACCGTGCCGGGGCTTGTTGCCGGCTACACGATGGACCTTCTCGGCGACGGCCTGGGTGTCCTCGATCCTGCCGCGGGGAATCTGAAGGTCGTCAACTTGCTAGAGACCAGACCCTATACGGATGCTGTCAAGCAAATGCGCAATTGGTATCTGGAGGGGTTCATCAACGAAGACGCGGCGACGCTCAAGGACGATCAGCTTTACAATATCGTCAGAGCCGGTAAAGCGTTCGCGTTTGCAGTCACGACCAAGCCGGGCAAAGACGTGGAAATGAGCGCGCAGCTGGGCGTCGAGCTGGTCCAGCGGGATATCACGAGACCGCAGACGACGACGGGGGAAGCAACCGGCGCGATGCTGGCCATCTCGCGGACAAGTGCGGATCCAGAGCGGGCCATGATGTTTCTCGATTTGCTTTATACCGACAAGCAGTTGATCAATTTGCTCGATTTTGGCATAGAGGGCAGACACTATATCAAAGACTCGAACGGTATGCTCTCCTATCCGGAAGGCGTCGACTCGCAGAACAGTACGTATAGTCCAGGGACGGCCTGGATGTTCGGCAACCAAATGAATGCGTATCTCTGGCGCAATGAAGACCGGGACAAGTGGGCAAAGTTCAAGGCGTTCAACGACAGCTCCGTCAAATCGCCGGCGCTTGGCTTTATGTGGGACCCGACAAAAGTCAAAAATGAAGTGTCGGCCGCATTTAGCGTACAAAAGGAATTTGACGGCGCGATCCGGACAGGCACGGTCGATCCCGACAAATACATCCCGATGTATATCGAGAAGCTGAAGGCTGCCGGACTTGGCAGAATTATCGCCGAGAAGCAGAAGCAGCTCGATGCATGGGCGCAGTCCGTCCGAGCGCCTCTGAATCCGTAAGCAGACGCAGCAAACCGAAAGGGGAACTTCGCGTGACGTTGCGTCGAAAAGTAATTGTTGCGTTCGGACTGCTCACTGTTCCGCTCGTTTGTTTTTTATTATATACGAATTATTACTCGAGCCAGGTCGTCCGCGAGCAGGTGGCCGGCTATAATGCCGGCTTGTTGACATTATACGGAGACCAGATCGACCAGACACTGGAGACCGGCGGCAGCTATTTGTACCGCCTGGCGAACCAGGAATCGGACATTCGCTCACTCGTATACAATCTCGGCGATCGGGATGCGTATGCGCTGACCCGTGTGGCCGTGTCGAGGGGACTATACTCGGATTTCTCGTATAACAAAGGGCTCTACCTGGACTTCGTGTATATTCCGAACAACCGTGATTTAATTGTGGCTCAGCCCAAACAGGAATCATACGAGGAAGCTTCCGTCATCTCCAATTATTTGAGGGACCTGTTCGAGAGCGGCGCGGGAGAAGGGCACCGAAAATTCGAAAGCCTCTGGGAAAATTGCCGTATTGGCGACAAGCATTATTTGTTGCGGATCGTCCGTACCGATACGAACACGTATGTCGGCGCCTTGATCAGACTGGACGATCTGATGTCGCCACTGCAGCTGATCGCCCGCGACCGCAGCGTTCGTGCCTACTTTCTCGATCGTTCCGGTGAATGGCTGATACCCGGACCGCCGGAGGATGCGGCGTCCGAGGGCAGCAGCGCGGTCGCCGGAGACGACGGGCAAGCCTACCGGACCATTCGCGGTGCGGAGAAATATCTGATGGTCGATCATTCGCTGCAAATGTCCAATCTGGTGCTGGCCGTATTGATTCCGGAGAAGGTCATGCTGCAGCAGGTCCCGCTGTTCCAGCGTATCGGCTATGTCATTCCGTTTGCAGCCGGCATGCTGCTGTTGATTTTCCTCGCGTATTTGCAGAAGCTTGTGATCGAGCCGATGCATCGGCTCGTCAAGGGGATGCGGCAGATCGGCAAAGGCCACCTCGATACCCGGCTTGTCGCCAGCCGTTCCGTTGAATTCGCGCTGATCGGCGACACGTTCAACCGGATGGCTTCGGAGATTCAGGACCTTAAGATCCATGTCTATGAAGAAGAGATCCGTTCCCAGCGGGCAGAGCTGAAGCAGCTGCAGCTGCAAATGAATCCGCATTTTCTGTTCAACTCGCTTAACGTCATCTACAATCTTGCCGAGACGGGCAAGGTGCAGCTTATCAAGCAAATGGCCCGCCATATGGTTGGATATTTGCGCTTCTTCGCCCGCCTCAAAGAGCATCTGATTACGGTCGGCGAGGAAATGGAAAATGTCGGTCATTACATGAATATCCAGAAGCTGCGTTTTCCGAAGCATCTGGAATACGAATGGGTTCTGGAAGCGGCAGCCTCCAAAGCCCTGCTGCCGCCGCTGACCGTGCAGCCCTTCGTCGAGAATGCGCTCAAGCACGGCTTCTCGACGGGGAGGGAGATGTTTCGTGTCTCCGTGAAGATCGGGGTGCTGGATCGAGGCGATAAGCGGTTTTGCGAGCTGATTATCGAGGATAACGGCAAAGGCTTTCCTCCGGCACTGATGGAGCGATTGGAGGAGACGTTGGCCGATCCTTCCTTTACCAAGGCGCACATCGGCATATGGAACGCATACAACCATCTGAAGATGCGGTATCGGGGAGAAGCCGAGCTTCGCCTGGAGCAGGCTGAGCCGAAAGGCGCGCGAGTCGTCATCGTCATCCCGTACCGCACGGATGCGCAGGAAGGAGACTAGGACCAGGATGCTGAAATTGTTGATCGTCGATGACGAGGTGTATGCGGTCGAGGGACTGAGGTCGGGCGTGCCGTGGTCTTCGCTCGGGTTCGGAGACGTATTCGAAGCCTACAATATTCAGGATGCGGAAGATATCCTGCGCCGCAATATCGTCGATCTCGTCATCTGCGATATCGAGATGCCGGGTGGAGACGGGTTTGAGCTTCTGGAGTGGATTCGCGAATATCAGCCCGATCTCATTACATTGTTCCTCACCTGCCACGCCGACTTCCACTATGCCCAGCGCGCCATTCAGCTAGGGTGCCAGGATTATTTGCTGAAGCCGGTAGACTTCGAGGAAGTGTCGGCCAAGGTGCGCAAAATCGCGGCTATGATCGCGGCGGAACGGGAGTGGAAGAGCGCGCAGGAAAAGGCGGAAGCCTTCTGGGAGCGCAAAAAGCCGCTGCTGGTCGAGCGGTTCTGGCAGGATGTGCTCTCGTCGCGAATCTCGCCGACGGCCGGACCGCTCGACGCAGCTCTGCGGGAGTACGCAGTACCGTTCGACCGGAAGACGATGGAGGTATGGCCGATCCTGATCAGCGTCGAGCAATGGACACAGCCATTGAGCGAGCGGGACGAGGAACTGATGGAGTATGCGGTGCGCAAGGTGGCCGAAGAGATCGTGCTTGATGACGGCTTGGGCTGCACCGTGCAGGATGGCAGCAATGCCAATGCCATTTTTATTTATAGCCGCAAGAACGGCAAAATGAACATAGATACGCTTGCGTCGCGTTGCGAGAACTTTATTATGTACTGCCGGAATCACTTCTATTGCAAGGTATCCTGTTATATTGGCGAGTCCGTACCGCTTGAGCGACTGAAGCCGGTCTACGAGGCTTTGCTGAAGATGGAATATGACAATATAAGCAAGTCGCACGCGGTCCATCTGTACAAGCCGGGCGCGCAATCGCCGGAGCAACTGAACGCGGTAGACTTGTCCGATTGGCCGGCGCTGATCGAGCAGGGCGAGAAAGACACGCTGCGGTCGCGTATTCACCGTTCCCTGTCCGAACTCAAATACGAAGGCGGCCGCGCCGACACACTGACGATCTATTATCATTCCGTGCTTCAGACGATCTACGCGGTCCTGCACAAGCGGGGCAAAACCGTACAGGAGGTTTTCGCCGGTGCGCTGCCGCTTGTACAGTCCTCCTCTCCCAAGTCGATCTCGCAAATGGAGGAATGGGCGTATCGGGTGACAGACATAACAATCCGTTATGTTCAGGGCGAAGAAGACACCATCGTGCGCAAGGTGAAGCTCTACATCCAGAGCCATCTGGACGATCGGATCGAACGCGCCGAGCTTGCCGAGCTTGTACGTCTCAATCCCGCATACCTCTCACGGCTATTCAAGAAGGAGACGGGCGAATCGCTCACAGATTACATTCAAGCCGAGAAGATGAAGCTCAGCAGGGAGCTGCTGCGCGGCAGCGTCAAGCCGATCAGCGAGATCGCGCTGATCGCGGGCTACGGCAACCTGTCCTATTTCTCCAAGGCGTTCAAGAAGCAATTCGGCGTAAGCCCGATGGCTTACCGGAAAAACCGCACTTAAGACGACATATGAAGAACAAATGACGCAAACAGAAGGGGGAAGGCTCTCATGCCTGACAGGCAGGATGGACCGGAAGAACAAGACAGACGAATGGGGCAAGGAGGGCAGACGAGATCGGACGAGGCGGACAAGCGGGATAGGCAGGGAGAGGCCTGGATCGAGGAGCTGCTGCGGCAGCTCACCCCCGAAGAGAAGGTCGGGATGATTCACGGGGCAGCCCTGTTCCGCACGGCGGGCGTGGAGCGACTCGGCATCCCGCCGCTGCGAATGTCGGACGGACCGATGGGCGTGCGCCGCGAGTACGCGGACGACGCCTGGATCAATATCGGCACGTCGGACGATTATGTTACTTATTTCCCGTCCAATAGCGCCATCGCCGCCACATGGAACCGGGAGCTGGCATACAGGTCCGGTCAGGCACTGGGCGCCGAGGCGCGCGGGCGCGGCAAGGATATCATCCTTGCGCCTGGCATTAATATCAAGCGCAGCCCGCTGTGCGGGCGGAACTTCGAATATATGAGCGAAGACCCGAGACTGATAGAAGAGCTGGTCGTGCCGATGATCGCGGGTATTCAGGAGAACGATGTCGCCGCTTGTGTCAAGCACTTCGCGGCAAATAACCAGGAGACGGAGCGGTACTGGGTCGATACGATCGTCAACGAGCGGGCGCTGCGGGAGATCTATTACCCGGGCTTTAAGGCAGCGGTTCAAGTAGCGAATACGCTCACGGTGATGAGCGCCTATAACAAGTTGAACGGCGAGTTCTGCAGCCATCATCGGTACTTGCTCGGCGACCTGCTGCGCGGCGAGTGGGGCTTCGACGGCGTCGTCGTCAGCGATTGGGATGCCGTCCACGATACAAGGGCCGCTGCCGAGGCGCCGCTGGATATCGAGATGGGCACGAATACGCAATTTGACCGCTACAATCTGGCGGAGCCGCTGCTGGAGGCAATGAGGAGCGGAGAGATCGATATCCTGCATGTCGATGCCAAGGTTCGCAATATTTTAAGGCTGATGCGGCGGCTCCATATGATCGGGCCGGCGCACTCCTCCCGCCGGGCCGGCACGTATGCCGTCCCCGCGCATCGCGATGCTGCGCTTGAGACCGCCAGGGAATCCATCGTCCTGTTGAAAAACGAAAGCGAACGGCTGCCACTGCGAAGGGAAAAGCTTCATCGGCTCCTCGTCGTCGGCCGCAACGCCGACATGCTGCACGCAGGGGGCGGCGGAAGCGCGGAGATCAAAGCGTTGTATGAAATCTCGCCGCTGCTCGGACTGAAGGCGAAGCTCGGCGGCAACACGGAAATCCGTTGCGTGCCGGGCTATGCTATTCCGGAGCGGGCCGGCCAAGAGGATGATGGAGATCCGGCGCGCGCCGCCGAGCGTGCCGTTGCCGTCGAGGCGAGTGCCGGGCGGAGTGCCGGACTGCTGGCAGAGGCAGTGGCCTTGGCGAAGGAATATGACGAAGTCATTTTCATCGGTGGCTTGAATCATGATTATGACGTCGAATCTGCGGACCGGGAAGATATGAAGCTGCCATATGGGCAGGACGAGTTGATCGAGGCGTTGCTGGAGGCGAATGCGGACACCGTGATCGTACTCATAGGCGGCTCGCCTGTGGAGATGCACCGCTGGTCGGATCGTGCCAGGGCGATCATATGGGGCTGGTATGCCGGTCTCGAAGGCGGTACGGCGCTCGCAGAGGCGCTGCTCGGTGATGTCAATCCGTCGGGACGGCTGCCGGAGACGTTCCCCCGCGTCCTGGACGATAGTCCGGCGCACCGGCTGGGGGACTTCGGGGGCAGAGAGCGTGTCACCTACAATGAAGGCGTGTTCGTCGGCTACCGCTATTTCGATACATTTGCCGTCGAGCCGGCTTTTTGCTTTGGACATGGTCTTTCCTATACGTCGTATGCCTATATCGACGCGCACATCGATATTCATGACGATGGCACCGGTGAGGAGCTGAAGGCAGAGATCGCCGTGACAGTTCGCAATATCGGTGCCATGGCGGGGGCGGAGACGGTTCAAGTATATGTGGCTCCCACCGGGGCCGGCGTGGAGCGTCCCTTGCAGGAGCTAAAGATGTTTGAGAAGGTGCGCCTGATGCCAGGCGAAGAAAAGGTCGTCATCATGAAGCTAAGCAAAGATGCGTTCGGATATTACGACGAGGAAGCACGGGCGTTCGTCGCGGAGGCCGGCGAGTTCGAGATTCGGATCGGCAGCTCTTCGCGCGACATCAGGCTAATTCGAAAAATTTCCCTGCAGCGCACCTACCGCTATTAACGAATCATAGGCAGCCGTTGTTGTCTGACGTCGTCCCGCAAGGCGAGACTGCATTCGCCGCCGGAGGACGTCAGGCACTGGCGGAGAGAGTCACCAGAATACAAAATAAAGTCATCTGCGCGGTGTGTACGAAGATTTGACATGCGATATTCTGTAAGCGGTTGCAAATAGAAAATAAGGAGGAAAATTATTTGAAGAGAACAAGCTGGATCAAAAAAAGCTTCTCCCTGCTGCTGACGGCTGCGATCGCACTGTCGGCAGATTTATACGGGGGGAGTGCGATGAAGGCTCATGCTGCCGACAGCAATGTATTATCGGGGCTCATCGGCAGCGGCGTGGTCGCTTCGTCCGCGGACTACAACGGTTTTGCGCCGTATACGTTCGCCGAATCCGGGTACAGCGGCCAGGCGCTGACAGACGGCAACACGACGGCGACCGTGCCGATCGTCAATTTGTTCAGTGCTTGGCAGCAGCCGGTGAAGTCGGGCGTGCTGTACGATCTCGGCGGGCGCTACAGCCTGTCGAGCGTGGCCGTATACGCGGACAGCAGCACGGTGACGGGCGTCAACGTATACATCGGCGACCATGCCGGCAATCTGGCAACGGCGGCGAATCTCGCCGGGACGCTTGCGGCCGGTCAACTGAACGCTCCGTTCGCGATTGCGCCGAAGTCCGGCCGCTATGTCTTGTTCATGCTGACGGATATCGCGAGCACGAACATCGCCAAGGTGGCGGAGTTCCGGGCGTTCGGCAGCGCGAATACAGGGACTGCCACCGCCGGACCTGACAATGTGGCACGCGGCATCAAGCCGAATGTTATCAAGGTGACGGGCACCAACGGCGATCTGTCCCAGTTGACGGATGTGAGCGTCAACGAGTCGGACAAGGCGGCGCTCACTGACGGTCGCGCCTCGACGGCGCCGGGGTCCAACGCCTGGCAGTGGGACGGGAAAATATGGACGGGCACGAATGGCCTCACCTATGTGCTCGGCTTCAATCTGAACGCTCACGACGCCCTCTCCCGCTTCACGTTCAGTACACCTGCCGGCACCTCTCCGGCGAGCTGGAGCGTCTACTTGAGCGACGACCCGGCGCAGCTGCTCTCCGGGACACCTGCTTGCACGACGCCAGTCGGAGGCAACGAGACATTCAACTATAGCTGCAGTCTCGCCTCCTCGCAGACGGCGCAGTACGTCACGTTTGTCGTCAAGTCGTTGACGAGCCAGGATACGATTTTCCCGAGTGAGATCGAGATCTACGGCAGCGCCAGCGCGGTGTGGGGCGTGTCGGATGGAAAGTCGTACAAGACGAATGTTACGCCGATGTTCGGCGGCGCGACGGCTACGCTGAGCCGCAATAACGGCGCAGCGACGGCATTCGCCAGCGGCACGACGTTGTCGAACGAGGGCAGCTACAAGCTGACCGTGACCGAGAACGGCACGGGCAAGGTGACCGTCGTGAACTTTGCGATCGACAAGACGGCGCCCGTCGTGTCGGGCGTCGCGAACGGGGGAACCTATACGACAGCGGTCGCGCCGACATACAGCGATACATCGGCAGTCAGCGGAGAGCTGATCGCGGATACGAATCTGCCGACGTCCTATGCGCGAGCCTATGCCAGCGGTACGACGATCGCGGCCAGCGGCAGCTACCGGCTGACGGCGACCGATGCTGCGGGCAACGCGACGGTCGTGAATTTTACAATCAATAATCCGAATGGCGGCGCGGCCGCATTGCCGTATTATCGCGGCGTCAATCTGCCGACCGCCGGCTTCGCCGGTTGGGTGCTGCCCGGCGTGGAGGGAAGCGATTACGAATGGGATAAGGAAGCGGATTTTCAGTACTTCACCGGCAAGGGATTCAACATCATACGGGTGGCGCCGTTGTGGGAGCGTCTGCAGCCGACGCTCCGCGGACCGCTCGACCAGAATTATTTGAACGGTCTCATCCGCAATATCGCTTGGGCCAAAAAATACAATGCCAGAGTTATCATCGACATTCATAACTACGGGCGGTTCCACGGCAACATTATTGGAGAACCGGGCAGCGGCGTCACCAATGCCGACTTCAACGATCTGTGGGTCAAAATTTCCAATGTGTTCAAGAACGATCCGGGCGTCTACGCCTACGATCTGATGAACGAACCGCACGATATGGGCGGTGCGAACTGGAAGGCGACATCCCAGGCGGCACTGACAGCCATTCGCAACAACGGCGATCATCACACGATTATGATCGCAGGCGACAACTGGCAGGGCGCAGGCGAATGGACGACCTACAACCCGACGCCATGGATTACCGATCCGGACAACAATTATATTTACGAGGCGCATGAATACTTCGACTGGAACAGTAGCGGCGTCTATGAAAAGTCCTATGACGAGGAGCTTGCGCTCAATCCGAATCTTGCCCAGATCGGCGCGCAGCGTCTCAAGGTGTTCGGCGACTGGTGTGTGCAATACGGCGCCAAGTGCTATATCGGCGAGTACGGCGCGCCGAAGACCGACGGACGCTGGCTTACCGTTCTCGACAACTTCATGAAGGCGCTCGACCAGTACAGCATGGACGGCACGTACTGGGCCGGCGGCGGCAGATGGGGCAGCTATCCGCTGGCGATCCAGCCCGGCGGCAACTACAACATCGACGCGCCGCAGATGAGTGTGCTCGTCAACCATATATCTCCCTCGACCGCCATTGGCGGCGTTGTGAACGGGGCGTTCTACAAGACGAACGTGACGCCGACATTCACAGGCGGCACCGCCACACTTGCGAGGAACGGAGGCACGCCGGCCGCTTACAGCACTGGCACGCAGATTACACAGGAGGGCAGCTACGTGCTGAAGCTGACGAGCGCGCAGGGACAGGTCGTCACTGTCAGCTTTGTCATCGACAAGACTGCGCCCGCCATCAGCGGCGTATCGAACGGCACGACGTATACCGCCGCCGTGACGCCGACATTCACTGACGCAACTGCTACAACCGCGACGCTTGCTAAGGACGGCGGCGCGGCGGCAGCTTATGTGAGCGGCTCCTCGATTGCCGTCTCCGGCAGTTATGTGCTTACGGTCAAGGATGCTGCCGGCAACGTATCTACAGTCGCATTCGTTCTGAATCTATCGAGCGTACCGGGCAACAGTGTCAACGTGCTGAATGGGCTGATCGGTTCCGGCGTAGTCGGCTCCTCGGCGGACTATCGCAATTTCGGACTTTATGCGTTTACGGACTCGCAATATAGCGGACAGGCACTGACGGACGGCAGCACGACGGCAGCCGTACCGATCGCCAATCAGTTCAGCGGATGGTCCCAGCCGAATATTAAATCGGGCGTGCTGTACGACCTCGGCGCCAGGTACGATCTGTCGAGCGTGGCCGTATATGCGGCAGGCTCAACGGTGACAGGCGTCGACGTATACGTTAGCGATCATGAAGGAGACCTGGCCGTGACGGCCAACCTGGCTGGTTCGCTGACTGCGGGCCAGTTGAATGCGGCGGCGAACATCTCGCCGAAGACGGGGCGTTATGTGCTGTTCATGTTCAGCGGGACGGCGAACGGCACGGCCAGCGTGACCGAGCTGAAGGCGTTCGGCACGGCGAATACGGCAACTGCGTCTGTCGGGCCGGACAACAAAGCCCGCGGCATCAAGCCAAGCTTCGTCAAGGTGACCGGCACCAACGGCAGCCTGTCCCAGCTGACCGATCT
The DNA here is from genome assembly GCF_037963805.1 of Cohnella sp. 56. Lineage (NCBI taxonomy): Bacteria > Bacillati > Bacillota > Bacilli > Caryophanales > Paenibacillaceae > Cohnella > Cohnella sp. 56. Next base: position 394,415 of record NZ_JAZDQE010000001.1, read on the forward strand.
GTCCGTAGCCGATTCGATCAAGACGGCGATGACCGACGGTCTCGCTACAACGGCGCCGGGCTCGAACGCCTGGCAGTGGGACGGCAAGGTGTGGACCGGCACGAACGGCCTGACCTATGTGATCGGCTTTAATCTGGGTCAGGCATACAATGTCAGCCGGTTCACATTCAGTACGCCTCCCGGGACCGAGCCTGCCAACTGGAGCGTATACCTCAGCAACGATCCCGCGAATCTGCTGGGCGGCTCGCCCGCTTGCAGCACGCCGACCGGCACGTCGCAGACATACAACTACAGCTGCAGTCTGCCTGCGGCTCAATCGGCACAGTATGTGACGTTTGTCGTCAAGGCCCAGAGCAATCAGGACGCGATCTTCCCGTCCGAGATACAAGTTTTCGGCCAGTAAGCCGATCGGCAGCAGGTTTGACAGAGAACGTCCGGAGACGGCGTTCTCTTTTTTTACGCCAATATGTCACCAAAGCACAAAAGGAAGTCACGCGTGCGGTGTGTGGTTGCGCTTTCAGGCCGGTATGATGAAGACGATGACGACTACAGGGGAGGAAAAACATGAAGACGGGGATTTATCGGAAAATATCGGCGGTCATATTGGCATGCACGCTGGTCGTGACCAATGCGATGTTCGCCGGACAAGCCAGCGCAGATGCGCCGGCGTCGAATGTGCTGGAGGGACGCACGTCCGGCACGGTGGTCGCGTCATCTGCGGATTATAACGGATTTGGGCCGTATACAATCGAAGAAGGGGGCTACGGCAGCCAGGCGTTGACCGACGGCGACCGAACTGCGACCGTACCGGTGCTGAACGGCTTCGCCGCCTGGTGGGGCCAGCCGGCTGTGAAGACAGGTCAGCTCTACGATCTTGGGGGGCGCTACGACCTGACTGATATTGCGGCCTATGTGGATGCCGGCACGGTGACCGGCGTGCGTGTGTACGTAGGGGATCACGCGGGTGACCTGGCTTCGCCGAGCCATCTGGCGGCAACGTTGGCGCTGACGGATCTGAACAAGACTGTCGCTATCGCGCCGACAGCAGGACGATATGTTCTGTTCATGTTCACCGAAGTCGCGGACAACGGAACCGCCAAGGTCGCCGAGCTTGAAGCCTATGGCAGCGCTGCAGCCGGAGCCGGGGCGATCGGCCCGGACAATGTAGCCTTGGGCTTAAAAGCGGATCTGGTCAAGATTACGAACACCGACGGGGATTTGGCCAACCTGCAGGACTTCAGCTACACGATCGGCGATTCGATCAAGACGGCGCTGACAGATGGCCGTACGTCCAATACGCCGGGCTCCAAGGACTGGCAGTGGGACGGGAAGCTGTGGAGCGGCAAGAACGGGCTGTCCTATGTGATCGGCTACGATCTGGGCGAACCGACTGCCCTGTCGCGGTTTGCGATGACGACGATCGTGGGCCAGCAGGCGGACAGCTGGCGCGTGTACGTGAGCGATACGCCCGATCATCGCTTCGACAGCGCGGCAGTCTGCAGCACGTCGGGCGGCATGTCCGCGACGAGCTTCAACGCGGGCTGCAGCCTGGCGGAGCAGAAGGTTGGCCGGTATGTCACCTTCGTGGTGAAGGCAGGCGGCAGTCAGGACACGTTCTTCCCGGCCGAGATGGAGATTTACGGCTCCAAGAGTGCGGTGCTGGGCGTGACGGACGGCGCCACTTATACGGCAGCCGTAACGCCGGAACTGCTGAATGTAACGGCGACGCTTGCCAAGGACGGAGGCGAAGCGAACGCCTACGCCGCGGATACCCCGATCAGCGACAGCGGCAGCTACACGCTGGTGGCGACGGATGATGCGGGGCGTGTGCAGCAGGTGCGCTTTACGGTAGATCTGCCGGCACCGGGAAGCGTCAATGTGCTGAGCGGCAAGGTAGGCACCGGCGTTGCCGTCTCCGACAAAAATTACAGCAGCTTTGCGCCGTTTGTGTTCGCAAGCGATTCAAATAGCGACACTAAATATAGCGGTTATGCGTTCACCGATGGCGTGCTGGACAAGGCGATACCGATATTCAACGAGTTCAGCCGATGGTGGCACCAGCCGGATGTCAAGTCGGGCCTGCTCTACGATCTGGGAGCGAGCTTCGATCTCTCCAGGGTGTCCGTCTACGCGGATGGCAGCTTGCTCAAGGGCGTGCAAGTATACATCGGCCAGCACGAAGGCGATCTGGCGACTTCGGCCAATCTGGCGGCTAATATTGCGGCCGATCAACTGAATGGGAAGCTGGACATAACGCCCCGAACAGGCCGCTATGTGCTGTTCCTGTTCGCGAATGTCGCGAGCGCATCCGACTATGTCGCCAAAGTAGCGGAGGTGCAGGCGTTCGGCGAGTCAAGCGCAACCGCTGCCGGGAGCGGGTATGATAACATCGCGCTCGGTCGCAAGCCGTACAAGATCGAGTTTACGGGGACGGACGGCAATCTGTCGACGCTGACGGACTCGCAGGCGAGCGATGCGGTTCGGGCGACCATGACCGACGGCCTGGTGTCCGCGGTGCCCGGCTCCGACGCCTGGCAATGGGATGTCGGCAAGGTATGGTCCGGCAAGATGGGGGCCAAGTATGTCGTCCGATTCGCGTTGGACCGTCATTATGCCGTCTCCCGATTTACATTCAGCACACCGGCCGGACAATCGCCCGAGAGCTGGTCGGTTTACTTGAGCGACGACAGCAGTTCGATTGAAGGTGCGCCTGCCTGCACAAGTCTGAGCGGCACGGAGCTGACGTTTAACTACGTCTGCAGCCTCCCGGTCGCGCGTACAGCCAAGTATGTTACCTTTGTGCTCAAAGCGGTGACGAAGATGGACGCGCTGTGGATGAACGAATTCCAAATCTTCGGCGCTCCGAGCGATGTGTGGGGCGTGGCGGACGGCACGGCGTACAACGCAAGCGTAACGCCGAAGTTCGACGAGGCGACAACGACGGCGACGCTGCAGAAGGGCGACGGCGGTGCCGACTCATTTACGAGCGGCACGCAGATCGCGGCAGACGGCAGCTACCGGCTGGTCGCTACGAATTCAAGTACGAACGTGACGACAACCGTGAACTTCACGATCGACAAGTCCGCTCCGGCGATCGAGGGGATAACCGACGGCGGCCATTACGACAGCAGCGTGATGCCGATTATCAGCGATACGTCGGCGGTAACGGCGACGCTGCTGGTCGACGCGAATCTGCGGACGGCATATCCGGTGGCCTTCGTCAGCGGCACGGAGATTATCGCGAACGGTCATTACGTACTGACGGCCAAGGATGTTGCCGGCAATACGACGACGGTGAACTTCACGATCGATAACCCGCAGGCGAGCGTGAACGAATTCAAGCCCCCTTATTTCCGTGGTGTCAATCTCCCGACGGCAGGCTTCGCGGCCGGCAATCTTCCGGGCGTTGAGGGCCAGGATTACGACTGGGACAAGGAGAGCGACTACGCTTATTTCTCGGCCAAGGGATTCGATATTTACCGGGTCGCGCTCGTCTGGGAGCGGCTGCAGCCGACGCTGCGGGGTCCGCTTGCGGACAATTATTTGCAAGGCTTGCTTAACGGCATTATCTGGGCCAAGCAGCATAACGCCAAAGTCATCCTCGACATTCATAACTACGGCCGTTACGGCGGCGGCAAAATTATAAGCAATCCGGGCAGCGGCGTCACCAACGAGGACTTCAACGACCTGTGGGTGAAGCTGTCGAATATATTCAAGGACGATCCCGGCATTTACGCATACGATTTGATGAACGAGCCACACGATATGGAAAATGCCGACTGGCATGCGACTTCGCAAGCTGCTCTGACCGCTATTCGGAACAATGGAGATAACAAGCTGATAATGGTGCCGGGCAACCATTGGGAGAGCGCGGGCGAGTGGACGAAGTACAACCCGGTGCCGTGGATTACCGATCCGGCCAACAACTTCATCTACGAGGCGCATGAATATTTCGACAGCGACAGCAGTGGCGTCTACGCCAAGAGCTACGACGACGAGCTTGCGGCCAATCCGAATCTGGCGATGATCGGGGCCGAACGGCTGAGCGTATTCGGCGAGTGGACGAAGAAGTACAAGGTCAAAGGCTTTATCGGCGAATATGGCGTGCCGAATAACGATCCGCGCTGGCTGGACGTACTCGACAACTTCATGAAAAAGCTCGATTATTACGGCATGGACGGCACGTATTGGGCGGGCGGCGACCGCTGGGGCACGTATTCGCTGGCGATCCAGCCGAGCGACAACTATACGAAGGATGCCGTTCAGATGAGCGTGCTGACGAACTATCTGACGCCTACTGTGTCGGGTATTGTTAACGGCGGCGCGTATCGGACCAGCGTCACGCCTGTAATAAAAGAAGGCACGGCTACGCTATCGAAGGATGGCGGGGCGGCTGCCGCTTATGCGAGCCGCACGCCGATCTCGGCAGAAGGCCATTATTCGCTGGCCGTGACGGACACCAGGAACAAGACGACGACCTACGCGTTTACGATCGACAAGGTGGCGCCGACGGTTGAAGGGGTGGCGGACGGCGGGACGTATTCGGTCATCGTGACGCCGACGTTCGGCGACAACGAGCCGGGCGCGACAGCCGTCCTGGCGAAGAACGGCGCAACCTCGACCGCGTTTGCGAGCGGCACGCCGATCTCGACCATCGGTCTCTATGTGCTGACCGTTACGGATGCGGCAGGCAATGAGACTGTCGTACAATTTACCATCGGCGCGGCTGCGCAAACGGACGCTGCCATACCGGATGCGCATGGCGTGTACACGACGCGCATTCCGGATAATATCACCTCGATCCCGACGGACAGCATCTATGGCATCGTCCTCGGCTCGGCGACGGTCCGGCTGCCGGTATCGATGCTGCTCGCTTTCGGCGATCTGAAGAACGCTGCGTTCTCGCAAGCGCCTGTCGATGCGGGCACCCGCCAATCGATCGAAGCGGGCAAGCCTGCCAACGCTCTCGTGCTTCAGGCGATCGATCTGAAATTCATGATTGGCGACACGGCTGTCCACAATCTGGGATCTCCGGTGAGCGTGACGATTCGCCTGTCGGATAGCGATCTGGCCAAGCTGAAGAGCGGAGGCACGCCCAAGCTTTATTACTTCGATCCGGCGACGCAGGATTTCATCAACATGAATGGTGTGTTTGATCTCGCAGCCGGCACGGTCACCTTTGAGACGAATCACTTCAGCACCTTCGTGATCACGCTTGCCAATGCGCCGACGAGTGGAGAGCCCTCCGGAGGCACGCCAAATCCGGCAGGAGGCTCTAATGGCACCGGCGGCAATGGCGGCAACAACGGCAATGGCACCGGCGGCAATGGAACATCCAACAATCCACCGGCGGACGGCAGCCCGACGTTCGGCGATCTCGCCGGATACGACTGGGCCAAGGATCAGATTGCCTTCCTGGCTTCGAAGGGGATCGTGAAGGGCACGTCGGAAGGCACATTCTCGCCGGGCAAGCGTGTCACGAGAGCGGACTTTGCCGTCATGCTTGTCAGAGCGCTTGGTCTGACAGCGGCGTATGACAGCTCGTTCTCAGATTTGAAGCCGACCGATTATTACTACGATGCTGTGAGCATCGCCAAGCAGCTGGGCATCCTCCAGGGAACTGGCGACGGCACTTTCCGGCCGAAGGCTGCCATCACGCGGCAGGATATGTTTGTCATCGCGGCTCGCGCGCTGAAGCTTGGCGAGTCGGAAGTCGTATCCGATTTGAGCGAGTTTACGGACAGCGCCGAGGTTAAAGCGTATGCGCGGGCAGACGTCGGACGGCTCGTTGCCGCCGGACTCGTCAAGGGCGCCGGGAACCGTATCAGACCGGGCGACAGCGCGACGAGAGCAGAGACGGCCGTTTTTATTTACAATATCATTAAGGCCACAGAATAGCGGCCAAGCACACTTAAACTGACCGAGCGGCCAATGCCGCTCGGTTTTATTGTACGATCGGCCGAACAGCCGAACTGCCGAACCGTCGATCGGTCGATCGGTCGAACCGCCGAACAGCCGATCGGTCGAACCGCCGAACCGCCGAACCGCCGAACCGCCGAATCCCGAACCGCCGATCGGCCGAACCGTCGAACCGCCGAACTGTCGAACTGTCGAACTGTCGAACTGTCGAACTGTCGAACTGTCGAACTGTCGAACTGTCGAACTGTCGAACCGTCGAACCGTCGAACCGCCGATAGGCCGAACAGCCGAACCGCCGAACCCCGAACCCCGAACCGCCTACGCGCTCCGCAAAGCCTGCATTCATGCATCCTTTTTTGCCTCAAGTCCGGGTTTCAGAGCAAATGCCTGCACCCATACATCTTTTTCCGGCGATGAGCACAAAATGAGTACCCGGCAGCGCGAAAAGCCTGCAGCTTCGCAGGCTTTTGGTGCATCCGATTACCCGTGGCATGCAAAGCCTGCATTTTTGCAGGCTTTTTGTGTGCCGCCGCGCCCGGCTCAGAAGGGCCCATCCCGCAAGTTCCGAAAAACGGAGACGCGATACGAAATATCGCGCCTACCCAAGCCGCCGGAGGGATCGTACAATACATATTATTGAAAACACTTACATGATGAGAAAGACGGGAGGTTACCGCATGGAATCCCGCGCGGAGGTTCGGGAAGCGCCGCGTACGCAGACGCGTGCAAGCAGTGGCGGGACGGCCAAGTGGGCACGGAAGCTGCTCTCCCAGCGTTACCTTCAGGTGATGGCGCTGCTCGGCGTAGCATGGATGATCATATTCAACTACATCCCGATGTACGGCCTTATTATCGCCTTCAAGGAGTACAACATTATCAAGTCGATCGGTGCGGCGCCCTGGGCGGGACTGACGCATTTCAAGGAATTTTTCTCGGACGACCAGTTGCCCAGCGTCATTCGCAATACGATCGGCATCAGCCTGCTCAAGCTGATCATCGGGTTCCCGCTTCCCATACTGTTCGCCCTGTTCCTGAACGAGCTGCGCGCAGTCCGCTTCAAGAAGGCCGTACAGACGATTTCGTACCTGCCGCACTTTCTGTCGTGGGTCATCCTGGGCGGCATTCTGACGACATGGCTCTCGGATGTGGGCGTCATCAATAAATTTTTGCAGGCGCTCGGCCTGATCCATAACCCGGTCGATTATCTGGCCAGCCCGAATTACTTCTGGACGATCGTCGTAACCTCGGATATATGGAAGGAGCTCGGCTGGTCGGCAATCATCTATCTGGCGGCCATGGCGAGCGTATCCCCGGAGATGTACGAAGCGGCGACGATCGACGGCGCCGGACGCTTCCAGAAGATGCGGTACGTGACACTGCCCGGCATCGCCGGCACGATCTCGATTCTGTTCATTCTGGCGGTCAGCGGCATCCTGAACTCCAACTTCGATCAGATCTTCGTCATGCGCAATGCGTTGAACGACAGCACGAGCAATGTCATCGACATCTTCGTGTATCAGACGGGCATCTCGCAATCCCGCTATTCGTACGCAACCGCTATCGGCCTGATCAAGTCGGTCATCACGCTCGGGCTGCTGCTCGGCGCCAACGGCATTCTGAAGCGGCTGAACCAGTCCACGTTATTCTGAGACGAAGGGAGGCATACATCCGATGTTCGCATTGAAACGGAAGACGAGAGGCGAGGCGGTGTTCGACGGCGTCAATATCCTGCTGATGCTCGTCATCTGCTTCCTGACGGTCTACCCCGTCTGGTATGTGCTGGTGAACTCGTTCAACAACGGACAGGACGCCATGCGGGGCGGCATCTACTGGATCCCGCGGGTGTTCACCTGGGACAATTACGCAGCGGTCATCGACAATCCGGGCATATTGAATGCGATGGGCGTCACGGTCGCGAAGACGCTTCTCGGCACCGTCCTGCACGTCTTTTTCACGGCGATGGTCGCCTATGCATTGTCCAGGCGGGAGCTGGTAGGCCGCAATCTGTATATGATTCTCGGCACGATTACGATGATTTTTAACGGCGGTCTGATCCCGACCTTCCTGCTCATCCGGGACCTGCATCTGCTGGACAACTTCTTCGTCTATATTATCCCGGCGATGTTCAGTTTCTTCGACCTTATCATCTTCGTCTCGTTTTTCCGCGAGCTGCCGCAAGGCCTCGAGGAAGCCGCCAAGATCGACGGCGCCAACGACCTGGTGCTGTTCCTGCGAGTCGTCATCCCGGTCTCGCTGCCGGTCGTCGCGACGATCGCGCTGTTCCACGGCGTCTGGCAATGGAACGACTACTTCGCGGGCGTCATCTACATCACGCAGAACACCGAGCTGCAGCCAATCCAGACGTTCCTGTACCGGGTTGTCGCGCAGAACGATACGAGCCAGATGGTGACGGCGGCCGCAGGCGGGATCACGAAGTCGGTCACGTCCAACTCGGTGAAAATGGCGACCATGGTCGTCACGACGCTCCCGATCGTGCTCGCTTATCCGTTCCTGCAGCGGTACTTCGTGAAGGGACTCATGATCGGCTCGATCAAGGGCTGAGGGGCGGCGGTCTTATCCGTTCAGGCAACGACGATTTAACACATAGATGTACAAAACGATGCAAAGGGGAAAAAACATGAACAAGCGTTTTTCCAAAAAAACGATCGCCTCTACGCTGCTCCTTGCGCTGACCTTCTCGCTGACAGCTTGTGCCGGCTCCGGCAAGGGAAGCAACGCAAGTCCGGGCAATTCGAGCCCTTCCGCAAGCTCGCCGTCGGCCTCCGCCAGCGCGAGCTCCGATACCGGCGGGCAAGCTTCCGCCGACGCGGACGCGCCCGGCTGGCAGGCGGATGCCGCCAAGCCGATCACATTCGACTGGTACTTGAACTTCTCCTGGTTCCCGAACAAGTGGGGCGTCGATCCGACCTCCCAGTACGTCACGAAGAAGACGGGCGTCAACATCAACTTCATCGTCCCGGCGGGCAACGAGAACGAGAAGCTGAACACGATGATCGCCTCCGGCAAGCTCCCGGACTTCATCACGCTCGGCTGGTACGAGGACGCGGTCCGCAAGATGCAGGAGGGCAAGCTCGTGCTGCCGCTCAACGAGCTGGCCAAGGAATATGACCCGTACTTCTTCAAGGTCGCCGATCCGGCGAAGCTGAGCTGGTACACGCAGACCGACGGCAACGTCTACGGCTATCCGAACGCTTCGTCGTCCCCGAAGGATTATGAAAAGTACGGCACGAACTTCACGTCCAACCAGACGTTCCTCGTGCGCAAAGATATGTACGAGGCGCTCGGCAAGCCGGACATGCGGACGCCGGAAGGCTTCCTCGCCGCGCTCAAGGCCGCGAAGGAAAAATTCAAGGACGTTAACGGCCAGCCGCTCATCCCGCTCGGCCTGCACGAATTCACGACGACCGGCAACTACTCGCTCGAGGATTACCTGGCGGACTTCCTGGCGATTCCGCGCGATGTCGACGGCAAGCTGAGCGACAAGTACTCTCTCGTCGATAACGAGGAGTACGTGAAGTGGCTGAAGGTGTTCCGTCAGGCGAACCAGGACGGTCTGCTCGCGAAGGATGTATTCATCGACAAGCGCACGCAGATGGAAGAGAAGATCGCGCAGGGCCGCTACTTCGCCATGCTCTACCAGCGGTCCGATATGGCCGCTCAGGAGAACGTGCTGTTCGCGAAGGACCCGAACTCCGTCTATATCGCGGTCGACGGCCCGGCCAATTCGAAGCTCGATGCGCCCAAGCTGGCCGGTCCTTCGATCTCCGGCTGGACGGTCACGCTCATCTCCAAGGACGTCAAGGACAAGGCGCGCGCCATCAAGTTCCTCAGCTATCTGATCAGCGAGGAAGGGCAGAAGGATCTGTACCTGGGCGAGAAGGGCTTCTCGTACGATACGATCGACGGCAAGGATCAGTTCAAGCCGGAAGCGCTGCAGCTCATGCAGTCCGACCGCACCTCCTTCGACAAAAAGTACGGTTCGTCGTATACTTTCTGGATGCTGATGGATACGAACATGAACCTGCAATGGGCGCCGCCGAGTGTCGAGCCGGCGAAGCAGATGGAGGACTGGACCCGCGGCAAGACGGCCAGCTACTCGCAGTACGATCTGATCGACCCGCCGGCGACGTCTCCCGAAGGCATCTCCAAGACGAAGATCGACACGCTCTGGAGCAAGGCGCTGCCGAAGCTGCTGCTGTCGAAGTCCGACGCGGATTTTGACAAGGCGCTGCAGCAGTTCAAGGACGACCGCGCCAAGGCTGGCTATGATGCCATGCAGGCGTTCAGACAGAAGAAGTTCGAAGAGAACGCCAAGAAGCTCGCGGATTTCATGAAGTAAGGTTTTGACCAAGGACTGCCGTCCCATCCGGGACGGCATGTCCTTTTGGAGTTTTAAGGGATGGCTCCGACTATGACGGCAAACGGAAGTGACGGCATGCGATTCTCATGGAAAAAAACGGCGCGAAGGCTGGCGGAGCGGCAGGAGCAATGGTCGCTGCAGACGCGCCTTATTCTCTCTTACGTGATCATCCTGCTCATTCCGAGCGTGCTGATCTCGCTGCTGCTGTTCCAGCAGTTCGCGGGCAGCGCGATCGAGGATATCGAGAGAAAAAACGAAAACACGCTTGAGATCGAGCGGCTCAATATCGACAACAATATCGAGACGATCCAGCGCGCGGCCGATCTCAGCCTGCGTGCGGACGATCTCAGCTTCTCGGACCAGAAGGTGCTCGACTATATATCCCGGACGACGGAGCCGGATACCGCCGAGCTGGTCGACTTCAGCACGACGGTTGTCCCGGCGCTCAGCCGGCTTCAATTCAACAACCCGAATATCGCGCATATCCGCATTTTCTTCGACAACAAGCGAATCAACGAGATCTATCCGCTGTTCGTGGATGAGGCGCGGGCAGCAGGGGAACCCTGGTTCGGCCGCCTGACCTCTGCGGAGGAGCGTACCGAATGGTACTTCACGCCGAACGACCTGGATCCGTTCAAGTTGATATTCGGGCAGTCGATTGGCTCCGGGCTGCCGAAGGTCGCCTTTCTGAAGGAGATTATGTACCCGCTGGACGTCCATGCCGGCATTCTCGAGGTCGATATGCTGATGTCGAGCTTCTTCCCCAAGACGTTCGGCAGCAGCGAGGACGATATGTCCCAGCTTGTGATCGTGGACAGTCAGGGACAACTGTATTACAACCGGCAGCAGAAGCTGCTCGCGTCTACGGGCGTGTCGCCGGAGGAATTGGCCGGCGCCTTGCGCACGACGGGTGCAGAGCCGTCCGCGAGCTTTCGTCTGGCGCTCGGCGGCCAGCCGTTCCTGGCCATCACCCGCGACATCGAGCCGCTGGGCGTCCGCATGGTGAACATCGTCTCGCTGCGTCATGTGCTCGATAGCGCCAGGCAGACGCGCGACCGCATCATCGCGGCCAACGTCATGCTGATCGCGATTCTCGGGATTGCGACGTATGTGATGAATTCCTTTATTCTGAAGAAGCTGCATATTCTCGCCGATTCGATGAAGAAGGTTCGTCAAGGCGACTTCGCGTTCAATCTCACGGTCCGGGGTGGGGGCGAGGTCGGCGAGCTGGCTCATCACTTCCGCAAGATGCTGCGCAAGATCAACGAGCTCATCGCGGAAGCGGTCAACAAAAAGGCAGCCACCAAGGAGACCGAGCTGCGCTCGCTCAAAAATCAGATCGACTCCCACTTCCTCTACAATACGCTGGAAAACATCAAGATGATGGCGGAGGTGGAGGGGCAGTATCCGATCTCCGACGCGCTCACCTCGCTCGGGGGGCTGATGCGCTACAACTTGAAGTGGACGAGCGAATACGTGAGGCTGCGCGACGAGACGGCGCATATCACGAACTACGTGGCCATCATGAACATCAGGTACGAGAACAAGATTTGTCTGGCAGCGGATATTCCGCCCTCGCTTCTCGACCAGGAGCTGCTGAAGATGTCGCTGCAGCCGATCGTGGAGAACGCGGTCAAGCACGGGCTGCGGGCGCCGACGGATCGCGAGCTGATCGTGCGCATAGGGGCGGAGGAGCGCGACGGGACGATCCTGCTCTCCGTCACGGACGACGGACGGGGCATGCATGCGGACAGAGTAGAGCAGCTCAACCGCGCGATCGCGCAGGACGCCCAGGACCCGCAGTTGCCGGGTGCGAACGCGATGATCCGGGAGGACGGGGGCGGTATCGGACTCCGCAACGTCCATCAGCGCATTCAGCTCTATTACGGCAAAGAATACGGCCTGTTCGTGGAGAGCGAGGAAGGTTCCTATACGCGGGTAATCATTCGGATTCCCTACTTTATTTTGACGGGAGGCGCTGGATAATGCGAACGCTGCTCATCGTGGACGATGAGAAAAACATCCGCACCGGGTTGAAGGCGATGATCGAACGGCAGTATCCGGAACGCTACGCGGTATCGCTGGCCGCGGACGGCGAAGAGGCGCTGACCGTGATGAGAGGGACGCAGATCGACCTGATGATCACGGACATCCGCATGCCTGTCATGGACGGACTGGCGCTCATTCGGCATGCTGCCGAGCAGTCTCCGAATACGGCCATCATCATTCTGAGCGGTCATGACGACTTCCAGTATGCCAAGGAAGCGATCAAATACAATGTCAAGGAGTACCTGCTGAAGCCGATCGTCCGCGAGGAGATGTACGGCATTCTGGACAGGGTGGAGGAGGAGCTGAACCGGATCGAGGCTGCGGAGAGCCGGCTGGACGAAGCGGATCGGATACGGGAGGAGCTGATCGCGGCCCAGCTGAACTACATCTTCGTTCACCCCGCCATCGATCCCGCCGAAGCGGCGGAGCGCTGCCGGTCCGCAGGTCTTCAAGGATTGGAGCCCGGCTATTATACAGGCGCGCTTCAATTCGCAGGCGATCGTCGACAGAACGTGCTGGCGCAGGAGTTCATCGCGCGCCGTCCCGAGGACCGCCCCGTATTCAGCCTGGAGGATCAAGACGGCTATCTGATCCTGTTGACCGGCGAGCCCGGACTGTTCGAGCGGTTGATGCAATATCTGAAGGACAAGAGCGTGTCCGCTCATCATATCGGATTCAGCCGCAGGAAGGAGAGGCTCGAGGATATCCGCGACAGCTATTCGGAGGCGCGCTGGGCGGTCGGCTACAGCTTGCTGCAGCCCCGCGGCAGCTCCACGCTGATCCCCTACGAGAGCGTCATGGGCCGGGAGGATACGCTGCAGGTGCCGGTCGAGGACATCCGCAAGCTCGCCAATATGCTCGGTACGGACAGGGAGCCGGAGATGAAGGCGATCATGGTGCGGCTGTTCGATCTGAAAAAAACAGTCGACGTCTCGCTCGGCTACCTGGAGCGGCTCAGCCACACGCTGAACGAGCTGGTGTTCGACGATGCGTTCCGCAGGTACGGCGAAGAGTCCGTGGAGATCTTGCGGCTGTACAAGCAAGTGGGCAGCATTCACCGCTTTTCGGACATTCACGAATATTTCCGCCAGACGGAGAACCTGCTGCTCAGCCTGAACGATTATGTGCGGACGATCCGCTCGGCGCTTGCGGACAACCGGGAGATGAAGAAGGCCGTAGCTTATATCGATGCGCATTATGCCAGCGATCTCAACATGGCGACCGTATCCAATCATGTGTCGCTCAATTATTCGTACTTCAGCGAGCTGTTCAAAGAATACACGGGACAGAGCTTCATCTCCTACGTCAAGGGCGTGAGGATCGCCAAGGCGAAGGAGCTGCTGGAGCGGACGGACGACAAAATATTCGAGATCGGCCAAAAGGTCGGCTTCGAAAACGCGAAGCAGTTCAACCGCGTGTTCCGGGAACTGGAGGGGATCGCCGCATCTGAATACCGGGCGAAGCGGCAGGGCGCGGGGCATTCCGGTTAACAGGGCCGCGGCGTCGCACGCCATCGCGCCAAAGTGCAGGATACGTGCTTCCAAGCGCGTCCAGGCTGCTCTCTACCGCGCAATCTGCAGGATAGGTAGCCACAATGATGGCCTGTTTGATGTCTACCGCGCAAATCTGCGGGATGCATCGCGGTAGGCGGGCGTTTTCGCTAAAATCGGCGCTGTATGATGCATTATTGCGCGGTAGCTCTCTTGTGTGATCTGTCGGCTGCTCTATCACGCACAATTACACGATACATGTGCGCAGTCCGGTGTACGCGCTGGAACATTCGCCTTCTTATTCCCCCTGTCATCGACAAGGCAAAAAAGAAGCGGCAGCCATTGCCCTGGCTGCCGCTTCTCGATTCCCTCACTTCGCTCGCGTGAAATGATACAAATTGCTCTCCGGCTGCGGAATGTCCGGCCAGGTGCGGCCCTCCCCGTTGAACTGGGGCAGCCAGGGCGCCAGCGCCTCCAGCATCTCGTCGACCATGCTCCATACCTGTTCGGTGCTGCAGACCGCGGCCGTGAGCGGGTCGTGCAGCACGGCAAGCTTCACCAGCTCGCGATTGCCGGTCAGCGCGGCCTCGACGGCCATCTCCTGCACGCTGATGCTCGCACGGCAGGTAGCGGCGCAGGCCATCGGGAGATCGCCGATGTACGTCGGTGCAATGCCGTTGCGATCCACGTAGCACGGAATCTCGATCGTGCTGCCGTCCGGCAGGTTCGTGATCATGCCGCGGTTCTCGATGTTGAAGTTGCCGCGATACGTCTTGCCCGTCTCCAGCGCCTCGATGATGTACGAGCCGTGCTCCTCCGAGCGCTGTCCGAGCGGGATGGAATCGATCTCGCCGCTCAGCATCTTCGGGTACATCGCCTTGTAGTCGACGAAGCGCGTCAGGCAGTGCTCGAGATAACCCGCCGTCACTCCGCCGATCCATTCCTTGTCGTTGATCCACTTGGACATATCGGCGGATTTCTTGCGGTACCACGGCAGATATTCGCTTAAGTGTCCGTTCGACTCGGTCGAGTAATAGCCGAATCTGCGCAGCACGTCGATGCGGCACGGCTCTCTTTGCGGCAGCGTCGGATGGTTCTCGAACGCCTCGAGCAGATGGGGCGTCAGGTCCTTGCCCTTGTGGGAGACGTTGATGAACCACGTCTGATGGTTGATGCCCGCGCAAATCTGGTCGATCTCGTCCTGCGGCAGGCCGAACGCTTCGGCAATCTGCTCGTGTCCGTGCTGCACGCCGTGGCACAAGCCGACGACCCGGACGCCGCCGGCGCGCCGCACGGCCCACGTATTCATCGCCATCGGGTTGGAATAGTTGAGCAGCAGCGCGTTCGGCGCGAGCTCCCGCATGTCCTTGGCGATGTCGAGCAGCACAGGGATGGTGCGCAGCGCGAAGAACACGCCGCCCGGACCGAGCGTGTCGCCTACGCATTGCTCGACGCCGTATTTCAGCGGGATCTCGATGTCGTGGCGGTACGCCTCCAGCCCGCCGACGCGAGCCAGGCAGATGACATAGTCGGCGTCCTTGATCGCTTCCCGTTGATTGGTCGTCGGCACGATTTTAACAGCCGTCAGACTGTTCGTCTCAAGCATGCGCTCGCTCAGCTTGGTCACCATCTCGAGCGTCTCCGGATCGATGTCCATGAGCCGGAATTCGGTATCGCGGAACGCCGGCACCGCCATCAAGTCCATGATCAGTCTGCGCGTGAAGTTGATGCTGCCAGCTCCGATCATTGCAATTTTCAGCATTCGTCTCGACCTCCGTATGAAATAATTGCGCATTACTTCCTCTCGGGTAATATCATAGATTCCTGATATACGTGGAGTAAATAGCAGAATATTTTCGTCGGAGTGGGATTATATTGCGATGTTGTCTAGTCGATTAAAATATGATGATCGGGAATATCCCCCGTGCTGTCGCGGAACTGCTGGGGCGACGCGCCCATTAGCTTGCGGAACACTTTGCCGAAGTAGCTGCTGTTGTCGAAGCCGGAGGCGGCGGCGACGGCCGCGACGGGCTGGCGAGTCTGCCGGAGCAGACGCGACGCTTCTTCGATTCGGATCTTCGTCAGATGATGGATGGGCGTCACGCCGGTATGCTTCACGAACAGTCGGCAAAAGTGGTACTTGGACATGCCCGCCTCGGCGGCGATCTGCTCCAAGGTCAGGAAGCGATGATACTGCGTCTCCATAAACTTCAGAGCGGCGGTCACCGGCTCGGGAACGGTCCGGCCCGCGTCGGGCCTGCCATCGAGCGCGCGCAGGCAGGCGACGATCCACTCGTACAGGCGGACGGAGAGCTCATATTTGTCGAGACCCGTCTTCGTCTGCGCGTTCTCCATCATCTCCCACAGCATGGCGATCGGCTGCGCGTTCGGCTTGAACGACACGACCGGCCCGGTTTTTGCAACGATATCGTTCCAGTAGCCTTCGACATGCCGGCCCGCCGCCGTCAGGAAGATGAACTCCCAGGGCGAATTGCTGTCCGGACTGTAATAGTACTCGTGGTTATCCGGTACCGTGACGAAGAAGCCATGGTGCTTCGGAATGCGATAGTGCTTGCCGCCGCTCACCAGATGGCCTTCACCCGACAGCGTGTATTGGAACATGACAAACCGATCCCCGCGCGACCGACCGTTCCAGCGATAGACGGCGCTCGCCGTACTCTCCCAGCCGATCGTCCGGATCGCCATCAAGGCATCCGTCGGCTCCGCATAGCGGAAGCCAAAGTTTTTCCTGAGCAATATCGTACTACCTCCCTCTCAATTATTTACGATTGAATTGCGTGATCATATGGCATACATTCAGAAATATCAAACTTATATTTGCAAATATTGTACTACATGAGAGGTGCCGAATACGATGCCGACGATCGATATGCCGCTCGAGCAGCTAAGCGCATATGCGGGGAGGAACCCGAAGCCAGCCGACTTCGATGCTTATTGGGAGCGGGCGCTCGCGGAGGTAAAGGGGATCGATCCTGCAGTAGAGGTCGTCGAAAGCGACTTCAAGGTTCCGGGCGCGGACTGCTTGCATTTGTACTTCACCGGTGTTGGCGGGGCGCGCATCCATGCCAAATACGTCCGGCCAAAAAACGTCCCGGAGCCGCATCCGGCGGTGCTGCAATTCCACGGCTACGCCCATCATTCGGGCGACTGGATCGACAAACTGGGCTATGCAGCGGCGGGCTTCACCGTGCTGGCGATGGACTGCCGCGGGCAGGGCGGCAGCTCCGAGGATAAAGGCGGGGTCAAGGGGAACACGTACAGGGGACATATCGTACGCGGTCTCGACGACCATCCGGACCGGCTGCTGTTCCGCGATATTTTCCTCGACGCGGCTCAGCTGGCCGGCATCGCGATGTCGCTGCCGGAAGTGGATGCCGGCCGGGTGGGCACGATCGGAGGCTCGCAGGGCGGCGGTCTCGCGCTGGCCTGCGCGGCGCTTGAGCCGCGTATCCGGCGAGCGGCGCCGAGCGTCCCGTTCCTGTGCGATTACAGACGCGTATGGGAGATGGATCTGGCGAGAGACGCCTACGAGGAGCTGCGGACCTTTTTCCGTCTCTTCGATCCCCAGCACAAGCGCGAGGAAGAGATTTTCGAGCGGTTGGGCTATATCGACATTCAGCATCTGGCGGATCGCATACAGGGTGAGGTCATGATGGGCGTCGGGCTGTTGGACACCGTATGTCCACCGTCCACGCAGTTCGCGGCCTACAACAAGATCGTCGCGGGCAAGCGGATGGAAATTTACCACGATTACGTGCACGAGCGGCTGGCTGACTTCGAGGACAAGACGCTGCAATTCATGCTGGGTATGTAGCGCAGGAGGGGCGGCGTGCGCAGTGCGGTACGAAGAGGGGGCGACGCCGCCCCTCTTTTTTGCTATTCTTTTGTTTAAGCGGCGTGCCGGGTAGGTCCCGGCCCTGCCAGATCGCGGCGGAGGGTTGCTATGGGAACTTTTATGAAAGCGCTAACAATTTATCCCAAGCTCGTGCTGTCTTTTTTGCTCATGATCATCCCCATCTACCTGTCCAGCCTGTTCATGAACCAGTCGGGGCATGACGTCGTCAAGAAGCAGATATCGGCTTCGATGGCGTCGCGCGTCCATTTTTACCTGTCGTCCCTGGAGACGGAGCTGGCCCGGCTCCGCCGCCTCCAGATGGAGTATGTGAGCGACGACGATCTGCTCAGCCTGGGCACGGCGGTCTCCCGGATGAACGACTTCGAACGCTCGCGCACCATTCTGTCGGTGAAGAGCAAGCTTTATCTCCTCAAGAGCTCCAGCCCGTTCGTGGAAAACGTGAAGCTGTACGTCCCGGCGCTGGGACGCAGCATTATGGCCAACAATTACGACGATACGATTCCGGCGGCGGAGCTTGCGGCCATGCTCGAGCCGCGGAACATGAGCTCGACCGTCTTTGGCTTCCGGGACCGGCTGCTGCTGAGCGGCGTGTATCCGGACGCGATCTACGTGAACCGCAAGCCGGTGCTGGCCATCGAGATCGAGCTGTCCAAGGCGGAGATCGTCCGCACGCTCTCGTCCATGGCGAACGGGGAGCAGGGCGGAGCGGTATGGATGAGCGCCGACAGCGCTTGGAACGTGGCATCGGGCCTCAAGCCGCAGGTGCTGACCGAGCTGTCCGGGACGCTCGGGACCAAGCTGGCGAACGACCGCGCCTCCGCGACCGGCCAGTTCACGATGAAGACGGAGGCCGGATCCTTTTTCGTCGCCCATGAATATTCCACGGTCCTCGATTCGACGCTTGCCGTGCTGGTGCCGGCGGAGAAGGTGATGCAGCCGCTCAATCGCCATCGCGACTGGATCTGGCTGCTCTCGCTCATCGCGCTGGTACTGGTCGTCGCTTTCTCCTATTGGATTCACCGGCTCATCCACAAGCCGATCAAGCGGCTCGTCGTCTCCTTCCGCAAGGTGGAGAAGGGCGACCTCGGCGTACGAGTCTACCATCGCAACCACGACGAGTTCCATTACCTGTACAACCAGTTCAACCACATGCTCGGGCGGATCGAGTCGCTCATCGGCGAAGTGTATGAGCAGCAGATCCGGTCGCAGCGCTCCGAGCTCAAGCAGCTTCAATCGCAGATCAATCCCCACTTTTTCTACAACAGCTTCTTCATCCTACAGGGTCTGGTGCAGATGCGGGAGCACGAACTGGCCGACCGGATGTTCCGCCATCTGGGCAGCTACTTTCAGTTCATCACGCGAAACGGGGCGGAAACGGTCACGCTCGAGCAGGAGATGAAACACGCAAGCTCGTACGTGGAAATCCAGAAGTTCAGGTTCTCGGGAACGATCGAGGTGGAGCAGGAGGAGCTGCCTGCCGCCTGGGCGCAGGCGGAGGTGCCCCGCTTGATCGTGCAGCCGCTCATTGAGAACGCCTATTTGCACGGGCTCGAAAACAAGACCGGCGAAGGCCGGCTGCACATCGGCTTCCGGGAGGAGCCGGACGGACGACTGCGCATCGAGATCGAGGACAACGGCGAGGAGCTGGACGAGCTTCGGCTGGAGCGGCTGCGCAAGTCCGTCTCCGCGGCGGACCGCGCGATCGAGACGACAGGCCTGCTGAATATCCACCGCAGGCTGCAGCTCAAGTTCGGGCCGGACTGCGGGCTGTCGCTGTCGCGGAGCGCGCTCGGCGGGCTGAAGGCAGAATTGACGATACGCCAAGACAAGAAGGGGGATGCTACATGATTAGATTGCTCATCGTGGATAACGAGCGCTGGATCGTGGACAGTCTGCTGGACCTGTTCGGCCGTCCGGGCAAGCTCGATCTGGAGACGTTCGGCGCCTACTCCGCTGCGGAGGCGCTGGAGACGCTGGGCCGGATGAAGATCGACATCGTCCTGTCCGACATCCGGATGCCGGGCATGGACGGGCTCGCGCTGCAGCGGGAGATCGTGAGGGAGTGGCCGTGGTGCAAGATTATCTTTCTGAGCGGCTACGACGACTTTGACTATATTCAGCAGGTGCTGCGAAACGGCGGAGTCGACTACCTGCTCAAGACGGAGGGGTACGAGGCCGTCGTTGCGGCCGTGGAGCGGGCGGCGGCGCAGCTGTACGAGGCGGTGGAATCGCGGCAGTTGATCCAAAGCGCGGAGCGCCAGATGCAGTTGGCCAGGCCGCTGCTCGTGAACGAGTACCTGCTGGCGGTGGCCGGCGGCGATCCGGAGGCGCTTCGCAAACGGGACGTGCGGCTGCGCGAGCTGGGCCTGCCGCTGGCCGGGGACGCGGAGACGCTGCTCGTTCTCGGCCGGGTGGACGATTGGCGCGACGGCTTCAGCGGCGGCGACAAGCATCTGATGCTGTACGCCATCGCCAACATTGCCGAGGAGTACTTCGCCAAGTCGCTGTACTGCGTGACCGTGAGCTTCGAGCAGAACAAGCTGCTCTGGTTCATTCAGCGGAAGCCGGAGCCGGAGTCGGACGACTCCGCCGGCGAACTGCCGCAGCAGAAGGGCGATGCGCGGAGACGGCTCGTCCGCTTCGTCCAGGGTACGATCGAGACGATCCAGGGCGCCTGCCGACAGATGCTCGAGCTGAGCGTGTCGTTCGCCGCGGCTGACGAGCCGCGCGCCTGGGAGCGGCTGCCCGGCCAGTTCCACGCGTTGAAGCGTCTGCTCGGCCGCGGTCTGGGTCTGGGCCAGGAGCTGATCCTGCTCGATCGCCCGTCGGAAGACGTCGGCCCGGAGGCGGACGTCCGGACGCATGAGACGCGCAGCCGGCTCGACAAGGTCGGCGCGCTGGCGGCTTATCTGGAGAACGGCGAGAGCGGGCAATTTTTCGCCGAGTACGCCAAGCTGATGGCGCTGGGTGCCGCCGAGTCGGCGGGTGGCGAGCCGCTGAGGCTGGAGATTTATTACTCGCTCGTCCCGATCTTCCTGTCGGAAATGAACCGCCTGGGAATGCAGGGAGAACTGAGCGAGACGATCGATCTCGGCAGGCTGACCCGGTACGACGCGCATCCGTCCTGGCATGCGGCGGAGGAATATTTCGCCGCGCTTGCAGAGCGTCTCTTCGAACGCAAACGCGCCGAGCGCTCGGATCGCGAGGACGACCTGATCCTGCATGTCAGACGGTATGTGGAGCACAATCTGGCCGGGGATCTGTCGCTGACCCGCATCGGCGAGGTCGTCGGCTACAATCCATATTATCTGACCCGTCTGTACAAGCAGCTGACCGGCGACGGGCTGACGGACTACATCGCCGCCACCCGGCTGGCGCGGGCGCAGAAGCTGCTCGCGGGCAACCAGATGATCGTCCAGGATATCTCGAGGGCCGTCGGGTTTATGACCGAACAGTCCTTTTACCGCTTCTTTAAGAAAGAGACGGGCCTCACGCCCCAGGAGTACAAGGAGCGACTGGCGATATCCAAAACGGATAATGGAATGTGAAAATCGGCGAGTAGAGGGCGATTCCGCACCGGCTCTATAATGAGCTCATGCAAGGCACGAAGCATTCATTTATGAGCTCGAAGGGGGAACCGAGATTGAAAAAGAACCAACGAATCGCACTCGTCTGCGGCGTTCTGGCTTGTGCGCTCGCGGCAGCCGGCTGCAGCGACGGCTCGGGTAAAAACGCGGCGAGCACGGAACCGTCCGGCCAGACAGCAGGCTCGCCCAGTGCATCCGGCACCGCATCGGCGGCTGCGGAGAAGGGGGATCCGTTCGGCAAGTACGATCCGCCGATCGAGCTTCATGTCGCCCGGGCGGTCGACCAGACCTGGGCCTATCCGAAGGGCGACAGCATTGACAACAATGTCTGGTACCGCGAATACGAGAACCTGCTCGGCATCAAGATCGTGCACGACTGGACGGCGCTGACGAGCGAGTACAACCGCAAGCTGAACGTCTCGATCGCCTCCGGCAGCCTGCCAGAGCTGTTCTCCGTATCGGCCAGCCAGCTCAAGCAGCTCGCCGACGCCGGCCAGCTCGAGGACCTGACGGGCGTCTACGAGCAGTACGCCTCCGACCATACGAAGGAGCTGCAGCACGGCGACGGCGGCGCGGCGCTCGCCTCGGCCACGTTTAACGGCAAGCTGCTCGCCATCCCGGTCGTCAACGCGCCGATCTATGAGCCGAACCTGCTGTGGATCCGCACGGACTGGCTCAAAAAGCTGAATTTGTCCGAACCGAAGACGCTGGACGACGTGCTCAAGATTGCGGAAGCGTTTACGAAGCAGGATCCGGACGGCAACGGCAAGCCCGACACTTACGGCCTGGCGGTCAACAACTATTTATACGGTCCCATCACCTCGATCACGGGGCTGTCCAACGCTTTCCACGCTTATCCGCAAACGTGGGTAAAGGACGCCTCGGGCAAGGTCGTCTACGGTTCGACGCAGCCGGAGATGAAGCAGGCGCTGGCGAAGCTGCAGGAGATGTACAAGGCGGGCGAGCTCGACCGCGAATTCGGCGTCAAGGACGGCAACAAGGTCGCCGAGGATATCGCGGCAGGCAAGTTCGGCATGGCGTTCGGCGCGAACTGGAACCCGTACGTGTTCCTCGACGCCGTCAAGAAAAATCCGGGCATGGACTGGATGCCGTTCCCCGTGCCTTCGGTCGACGGCACACCGACCAAAGCGAACGTCGGGTTTTCTGCCAGCGGCTACGTCGTCGTGCGCAAGGGCGCCAAGCATCCGGAGGCGGCCATTAAAATGCTCAACCTGCACGAAGAGGTCGTGCACGGCTCGCGGCGCAACGAAGGCCAGTTCATCACCGTCGAGGAGAACGGAGAGCGAATCAATACGTCGCCGATGTCGCTCGTGCAGTCCGGCGTCTCCGACCAGGGCGTGCTGGATTCGCTCACTCTGCTGCGCAAGGCGATCGAGAACGAGGACGAGAGCCTGCTGAAGGACGCGCTGACGGAGACCGACAAGTACGGCCCGACGGTCGATTACCTCAAGACGGGCAATATCGAAAACTGGGCGGTCGCCCACCAGTACTTCGGCTTTGTGACCACGATGGACAATTACACCGGCGACCGGCTGCTCATGACCGCATTCGGCGGACAGACGCCGACGATGACCGACAAGTGGGCGACGCTCGACAAGCTGGAGAAGGAGACGTTCACGAAGATCATTATGGGGGCCGCATCTGTCGACGAATTCGATACCTTCGTGGCGGACTGGAACAAGCTCGGCGGCGAGGCGATCCTGAAGGAGATCAACGACTGGCTGAGCGCGCAGAAGTAGAAGCGAACGCGCGGACGCTCGAAGCATAGACAGGCGAAGGGGAGACGGTCCTGACCATTCTCCCCTTCTTCCGTTATGCCTTGAATCGGCGTCCGAAAGCGGAGATTGGGAAAAAAAGGCGGTGAAGTACGAAATGAAAGCGGCAAAATGGATGAGGGAATTGCCTTTGCACCTGCTGCTCCTGCCCGGCCTCATTCTGGTGCTCGTATACAGCTACGTTCCGATGCTCGGCGTCGTGATCGCGTTCCAGAAGTTCACGATCTTCAGCGGCTGGTTCGGCTCGCCGTGGATCGGGCTGGACAACTTCAAGTTCGTGCTGGATATGCCGAATACCGGCCAGGTCATCTGGAACACTTTGTTTATCGCCTGCATGAAGATCATCGCGGGAATTATCGTCCCTATCGTAGTCGCTTTATTGCTGAACGAGGTGACCCGTTCGTTCATCAAGCGCGGGGTTCAGACATTAATATACCTGCCCCATTTTCTCTCCTGGGTCATCCTGGGCGGCATCCTGATCGATCTGCTGTCGCCGTCCGAGGGACTCGTAAACCTCATGCTGGGCAAGCTCGGCATCGAGCCGATTTTCTTCCTCGCGGACAACCGCTGGTTCCCCGCGGTGCTGATCCTCTCCGACGTCTGGAAGGAGTTCGGCTTCAGCACGATCGTCTATCTGGCCGCTATCACGAGCGTGAATCCGACGCTGTACGAGGCCGCGGTCATGGACGGAGCCGGCCGCTGGAAGCAGACGCGCCATATCACGCTGCCCGGCATGATGCCGATCATCGTGCTGATGGTGACGCTGAGCCTCGGCAACGTGCTGAACGCCGGCTTCGACCAGGTATTTAACCTGGCTAACCCGCTCGTGTACGAGAGCGGAGACATCCTCGACACGATGATCTACCGGATCGCGTTCAACGACGCGCAGTACGGCGTGGCGACGGCCGTCGGCTTGTTCAAGTCCGTCGTGTCCTTCCTGCTCATATCGGTCTCCTATTGGCTGGCCTACCGGCTGGCGAACTATCGCATTTTCTAGAGAGAGGAGAGACTCCGCTTGCATTATATCTCCCCGGCCAGACGCATTTTTCTAATCGCGAACGCCACGTTTTTAAGCCTGCTGGCCATTCTGTGCTTCTTGCCCCTCGTCCACGTTCTGGCAGTGTCGTTCAGCGAGAGCGCGGCGGTCGCCGCCGGGCAGGTCACGTTCTGGCCGGTAGACTTTTCGCTTAAATCGTACGATTTCATCATCAGCAGGCCCGAGTTCATACGCTCCTTCGTCATTACGCTCGAACGGGTGCTGCTGGGCACCGCCATCAACATGCTGCTGACGATCATGATCGCTTATCCGCTATCCAAGGATGTCCGGACGTTCCGTATGCGCACGGTTTACGTCTGGATCTTCGTCTTCACGATCCTGTTCGGCGGCGGACTCGTCCCCTGGTACATGACGATCAAGTACACGGGGCTGCTCGATTCGATCTGGGCGCTTGTCATTCCGGGGGCCGTCCCCGTGTTTAACGTCATTCTGCTGCTCAACTTTTTCCGCGGCCTGCCCAAGGAGCTGGAGGAGTCGTGCTTCATCGACGGCGCCGGCCATCTGCGCACGCTCTGGACCATCTACGTGCCGCTGTCGCTGCCGGGTCTCGCCACCGTCGGTCTGTTCACGATCGTCGGGCATTGGAACGCCTGGTTCGACGGCCTCATTCTGATGAACAAGCCGGAGCACTATCCGCTGTCCTCCTATTTGCAGACGATCATCATCAATTTTGACTTTTCTCACGTGAAGCAGGAGGACTTGTACAAGCTGTCGGCGATCTCGACCCGCACCTCCAAGGCGGCGCAGATCATCGTCGGCGCGCTGCCGATCCTGCTGGCGTATCCGTTTTTGCAAAAATACTTTGTCAAAGGCATCGTGCTGGGGAGCGTGAAGGAGTAAATGAACGACTTTTTTTACCGGCCGGCGGACGGCGTGCTGGCGGACGTCATTCCGTTCTACGAGGACGGAGAGTTCAAGCTGCTGTATCTGAAGGATTGGCGCGACAAGGAAAACTTCGGCGAAGGGACGCCTTGGTTCCTGCTCGGAACGAAGGACTTCGTGAACTATACCGAATACGGCGAGGTGCTGCCCAGAGGCGGCCAGTCGGAGCAGGACCTGTACATCTATACCGGCTGCATCCTGAAGGTCGGCGAGCTCTATCATATTTTTTACACGGGCAACAACTTTCACTATCCCGCCCAGGGCAAGCTCCAGCAGGCGGTTATGCATGCCATCAGCACCGATCTGCTTCACTGGACCAAGCTTCCGGAGGACGCCTTCTATGCGCCCGCCGACCGCTACGAGCAGCATGACTGGAGAGACCCGTTCGTCTTCTGGAACGAGGAGGCCGGCGAGTACTGGATGCTGCTGGCGGCGCGGCTCAAGGAGGGACCGAGCCGGAGGCGGGGCTGCGTCGCGCTGTGCGCCTCGAAGGATCTGAGCAAATGGGAGGTGCGCGAGCCGTTCTGGGCGCCGTCGCTGTATACGACCCACGAATGCCCGGATCTGTTCCGGATGGGGGACTGGTGGTACCTCGTATACTCGACGTTTTCCGACCGCACGGTCACGCACTACCGGATGAGCAAGTCGCTCGCGGGACCTTGGCTGGCGCCGGAGAACGACACGTTCGACAATCGCGCTTTTTATGCGGCGAAAACGTGGACCGACGGGGAGCGGCGCTATGCGTTCGGCTGGAACCCGACGCGGGAGGGCGAGCACGACGAAGGCACCTGGCAGTGGGGCGGCAACCTGGTCGTGCACGAGCTTGCGCAGCAGGCGGACGGCTCGCTGACGGTGCGGATGCCGGATCCGGTGCGGGCGGCGATGTCGCGGCGGGCGGATGCTGCGCTGCATGAGGCCGTGGGCAGCTGGCGGATCGGCGGAGACACGGCGACTGTCGAAGCGCCGGATTCCTTTGCGGCTGCCGCGGCGGTGTCGCTGCCGTCCCGCTGCCGGCTGTCGGTGACCGTGACCTTCGGAGCGGACACGCGCGGCTGCGGTGTGCTGCTGCGGACGGACGAGACGCTGGACCGGGGCTACATGCTCCGGCTCGAGCCTGGGCGGCAGCGCCTTGTCTTCGATCGCTGGCCAAGAAAGGGAGACGTTCCCTTCGAGGTAGGCCTCGAGCGTCCCGTCGCGTTGACGCCTGGCGTTGCCTGCCGGCTCGACGTCGTGATCGACGGCACGGTTTGCGAGGTGTACGTGGACGACACGGTCGCCATGAGCGCGCGGCTGTACGACCACCGAGAGGGGGGATGGGGGCTGTTCGTCAGCGAAGGCAGCGCAAGCTTCGAAGCCGTATTGCTTGAACCGTAAGGCTCGGAAAGCAACGATCGGAAGGGGATGCGACGATGAATGCGAGTTGGAGCGGGAAGTGGAAGAAGACGATGATGACGGGGCTTGCCGCCGTCATCATCTGGGCGGGAGCGCTCGCGGGGGGCGGGCCGGCTGCGGCCGGCGGTCCCGCCGTGACCTTGAACGCCTCGACGGGCGCGCTGAACTTCACCTATGGCACGGCAACGCTGGCCAAGGGGAGCGGCACTGCGCTGACAGGCATGCGGCACCGGACGCTGGGCGGCGGCAGCGGCCTATGGAACGACACGGCTGTCTCGGCCTCGACTGTTAAAAAGGGGCATACGACGTACGGACAGACGTGGGGCAGCGGCCAGAGCCTCGCCGAGCTGGAGACGACCGTGGCGACCAAGTACGACGGCACGCTCACGATCAGCCAGAATGCCGATACGCAGACGGGCGGCATCTCGGGCGTCCAGTGGGGATTGGTCGTGCCGGATGCGTACGACCTGATCCTCCCGGTGCTGGGCGGCATCCGGCTGACGGCCGAGTCGCCGGACGCCGCTTACGGCTTCCAGCAGTTCGATTATCCGAACGTCTGGGAAGCGCAGATGTTTATCATTCAGGGCAGCGGCGGCGGCATGCTTGTCCACGGCGACGACGACGCCCGGTTTTTCAAGTCGCTGCACGTGAAGCATGAGAACGGCAATTTCTATGTCGGCGTGGAGACGTACGCGCCGGCGCCGTTCGCCCAGGTTCGCAAGGCCGTGTCCACCGGCTGGCGGCTCAAGGCCTATACGGGCGACTGGGTGAACGGGGCGACGCTGTACCGGACGTGGGCGGACAAAAAGTTCGATCTGTCCAAGCTGTCGAAGCTGCAACCCGCATGGGCCAAGGACGTGCAGTTCACCGTGCTGACGGATTTGGAGGACGCGCAGACGCTCAGCGCGCTGGCGCAGGAGGTGGAGCCGTCGCAGACACTGCTTGTCGTGCCCGGCTGGCGCGAGGATCCGTACGATGTCGACTTCCCGGATTATACGCCGAAGGCCGATATCGCGGCCAAGATCCAGGCGGCGCAGGCGCTCGGCTTCAAGGTCATGCTGTACGTCAACATCTTCGGCGTCGATCCCAACAATCCGGCGTTTGCATCGCTGCAGCCGTATCAGGTCAAGGATCCCTTTTCGCTGCAGCCGGTTTTCTCCGAATATACCGCAGGCTCGAGCCACATCAAGTTCGCGCAGATCAATCCCGCTTCGCAGGCGTGGCGGACGCTGTTCGTCGGCAAGATGGTGCAGCTCGTCCAGACGCTGCATCCGGACGGCATTCATCTCGACCAGTCACTGCTCATGTACAACGATGCCAATGGCATGATCGACGGACGCAACATGCTGCAGGGCAACCTCGCGCTGCACCGCGAGCTGAGAGAGCAGTTGCCTGCTAACGTTGCGCTCGGCGGCGAGAGCCTGAACGAGGTTACGACCCGGTACGAGTCGTTTGCGCAGCGGCATGCGTACGGCATTTTCGCGCAGACCGGCACTTGGGACGACAGCAAGATCGACCAGGTCGTGCCTGCGAGCTCGGCCATCTTCGCTCCTTATACGACCATCTACGGACACCCCGATCATGCGAATCCGCTGACCGAGGACTACTTCATCGCCTGGCACAAGGTCGTCCAGAACCGGCTCGGCGCGATTCCGATGCTGACCCGGCCGAACTACGCGCAAGTCGCGAACCCGTCGCCGCTGATGGAGCAGCTGTTCGCGGAGGCGCGCTGGTACCAGGACAACAAGCCGCAGATCGACTTCAGCCAGTGGAACGGCGATTCGCTGTTTACCTTTAAGACGGCGAGCGGGAAGTCGGCCAAATACGAGCGGGATGCCTACGGAGAAAAGCTGACCGTCTACGGGACCGGGGGCTCGGGCGGCAATGTCGAGGTGGTGCGTTACCTGTACGGTTCAGACAGCGTGACGCTGCCTGGACGGATACCGGGGTGGTATCTGTATGACAGCGCCAAGTTGTTCGGCCTGAACCCGGATAAGACGTACCTGTATGATGGCGAACCGCGCGACCAGACGGCTTTCCACATCGACGGAATGGCGGCGGACGTCGCGATGAAGTCGGTGGCCGTCCATACGAACCATACCGTGCTGTCCCTGCAGGATCTGCAGCAGCCTGGGGCCGTCGACTTTATGAACTATGCCGGGCCGATTCGTGCGGGCGAGAAGCTCGCCGACGGTACCGTGCATCAGACGGCCGCAGCCTTTTCCTCCACGAACGGATTCTCGTATACATTTGAGCAGGGCGGGACCGTGCAGCACTGGGGCGATCGCATCCTCGCTCATCCGCCGTATTCGGGCGTGTGGCAGGGCGGGCATACGTGGCTCGAGTTCGACGTGACGCTGCCGGCGGACCGCACGCCGACCTTCGAGGCCGGAGTCCAACTCGGCTCGGAGGTGAACGTCGCGAGCAGCGATGGCGTCACGTTCAAGGCGTACGCCTGGGAAAAGGCGGCGCCCGCCGCCACGCGGCCGGTGCTGAGCGCGGAGCAGTTCAGCCACAGCGCGACGCCGACGCCGGTAACGCTGGACCTGTCTTCGCTGAAGGGCAAGGAGGTCACGATTCGCATGGAGACGCATCCCGGCACGACGGTCGACAACGACTCCGCCGTCTGGGTGGCGCCGCATGTCGCGCTGGCACAGACCGGAGCGGCGCGCAGCGTGGAGCTGACACTCGTCAGCCCACGGCAGCTGGCTTCGGTGGCTTCGGCCTCCGGACTGGCGGCTTATACGTCGCTAGGTGCGAACCGCTACAAGATCACGGCGCCTGCGACCGATCAGGTTTATCTGATTTACAGCGCGGGCGGGACTGTTCAGCTTCCGCTGTCCTTGACCGCGCAGCCATTCGATTCGAGCCTGCTGTTCGAGGACGGGACGACCGCGCCGCCGCAGGATCCGTTCGGAGGCAAGGTCGGGAGCGGCGCCGTGCTGGGCGTGACGAAGCAGGGGCTCGACGCGCATCCGCCGCAGCGCGGTCAGACGCGCGTCGACTATGTGGTGACGCTGCCTGCGGGCGGCGCGAAGCTGACCGGATTCGCGGGCATCAAGGACGGCGCGGAGGATTCGCAGGGCGTCGGCTTCCGCGTGGCCGTGAACGGCAGCGAGCTCTGGTCCGACGATCTGCAGCCGGGCGGGGCATGGACGCCGTTTAGCGTCTCTCTTTCCGCCTATGCCGGCCAGACCGTCGTCATCACCTTGATCACGGACTCGCTGGGGGATTACGGCTACGACTGGGCTTTCTGGGGAGAGCCGAAGCTGGAGGCTTTGCCTTAACAGGCAGGGCCGTGGCGCAATAAAAGAAGAGGCCGTCCCGCATGTCCGTCAAGGACTGTGGGGGCGGCTTCTTTGTCACGCGTGCGGGGCGGGCGCAAAGGAATGTTTGGTGCATCAAGACGTCTAACCATGCACAGAAAATGTGCATGGTGGCGGCAATGGTTTGGCTAGCAGCGGCGGGGGGCGCGATGAAGCACAGAAAATGTGCATGGTGGCGGCAGCGGTGTGGCTAGCAGCGGCGGAGGGCGCGATGATGCACAGAAAATGTGCATGTTACGCGACAGAGGCGCGGCAGGTATTGGTTGCAGGCACGATGATGCACAGAAAATGTGCATGGTGGCGGCGGTGTGGCTAGTAGCGGCGGCGGGTGCGATGAAGCACAGAAAATGTGCATGGTGGCGGCAGCGGTGTGGCTAGCAGCGGCGGCGGGCGTGATGATGCACAGAAAATGTGCATGGTGGCGGCAGCGGTGTGGCTAGCAGCGGCGGCGGGCGTGATGATGCACAGAAAATGTGCATGGTGGCGGCAGCGGTGTGGCTAGCAGCGGCGGCGGGCGCGATGATGCACAGAAAATGTGCATGGTGGCGGCAGCGGTGTGGCTAGCAGCGGGGGCAGGCGCGATGATGCACAGAAAATGTGCATGGTGGCGGCAATGGTGTGGCTAGCAGCGGCGGGGGGCGCGATGAAGCACAGAAAATGTGCATGGTGGCGGCAATGGTGTGGCTAGTAGCGGCGGGGGGGCGCGATGATGCACAGAAAATGTGCATGGTGGCGGCAGCGGTGTGGCTAGTAGCGGCGGCGGGCGCGATGATGCACAGAAAATGTGCATGGTGGCGGCGGCGGTGTGGCTAGCAGCGGCGGCGGGCGCGATGATGCACAGAAAATGTGCATGGTGGCGGCAGCGGTGTGGCTAGCAGCGGCGGCGGGTGCGATGATGCACAGAAAATGTGCATCACGGTGTCAGAGGCGCGGCGATTGAGGCATCGGCAACGTGGCTAGCGGCACGGCAGGGCGCGGGGCCGCGCGCTAGCTAATCGCCCGGCCCGCGGCAGGCGTGGCGTGCCGTGCCGTGTCGGTCGCCGATGACGGCGGCCGGCTCCCAGCGACTTCCTCTTGACCGGCTCAGCCGGCGTATAGATTCGTCGGCAGCCCCCGCACGCCGACGGCTGCGCAGACAAGCCCGCCCGCGTGGGGCTGCTCCGCAAGCTCGGCTTCACCGAGACTGACGCGCGCCGTCGTGATGTACAGCCAGTCCAGCCGCTCGCCGCCGAACGCACAAGAGGTCACCTGCGCGGCGGGCACCGGCACGGATATCAGTGCTTCCCCGGTCGCCGGATTCCAGCGGGACACCTGCCAGCCGCCTGCCAGCCGCCCCAATGGGCGATCCACAGCATGCCCTCGGCGTCGATGGTCATCCCGTCGGGAGAGCCCTCGTCCTCGGGAATCTCCGCTACCTCGCGGCGATTGGCTACGGCACCCGACGCCAAGTCGTAGTCGAAGGCGAACACGCGCTGCGTCGACGTATCGATGTAGTACATCGCGACGCCGTCTGCCGACCACGCCAGTCCGTTCGGAATGCTGACATCATCGCCGTCCCATACGGGCCCTTCATCCAGCTGCGCCTGCGCGTCGCAGGCGAGCACAGCCGTTATTTTCGAATCCGCTGCCATCGCATAGAACCTCCATTCGCGATCTAACGTATCAAGCGCGCCTCGCCTCGCTCAAGCAGCGACACTTGTATACTTGCTTAATTCCACGTCAGCTTGAGCGTATGCAGGTAGTCGAACAACGCCTCGCGAAACGGCTCCGGGCCCGCAGCGACGGCCTCGATCAGCTTCGCGACCTGAACGCGGGTCCGGCCTGCATAGGGCGCTTGCCACCGCCCGACATTGCGATGCCAGAACAGGCGGGCAGCGTAAGTTTGAAAGGCTTTGGTCATCTCGCTATTGTTGCAGCGCAGGATGAGCCCGTTCAGGAGCTCGTACTCGAACG
Source organism: Cohnella sp. 56 (assembly GCF_037963805.1). Classification (NCBI taxonomy): domain Bacteria; kingdom Bacillati; phylum Bacillota; class Bacilli; order Caryophanales; family Paenibacillaceae; genus Cohnella; species Cohnella sp. 56. The sequence goes on from NZ_JAZDQE010000001.1 coordinate 426,124, forward strand.
CGGCCAAGGCGCCAATGTCCGCCGGATCGCGGGCGCTTAAGGCGCCATACGCTTCGGACATGCCGCGCGACCATGTCGGCAGCGTCTCCTGCCCGGCCGGAAATGCGGCACTTACGGCGAATAGCGCCATGGAGCCGATCAGCTCGAGCAGATCCCCCACGCGCTGCGACGAGGAGTCGAGGATCAGCACGCCGTGCTTGGAGGCGATCCGTACGTAGCCCTCGAGCTCAAGCTGCTGCAGCGCGGCGCGGACCGGCGTGCGGCTCATGTCGAGCAGACGGCCCAACTGGACCTCGGAGGTGACCGAGCCCTTCGGGCATTCTCCAGTTTCGATCATGTGCAGGATGCGGGCGTAAGCTTGTTGGCGCAGAGTCGGTTTGCCCATACTTGAAGTCCTTCTCTCTCGCGAGATTCGATGAATCGAGTATGATAATCATAGAACATGCGCCATCGGAAAGGAAGATCGCAGACGATGCCCGAGACCGGTACGACATTGAGGGACGAGGCTTTTCGAAAAATCAAAGAGCGGATCGTCCAGGGAGAATGGGGCGGAGGAACGTTTCTGTCGGAGCGGCGGCTCAGCGAGGCGCTGCAGATGAGCAAGACGCCGATCCGGTCGGCGCTGGACCGGCTGGAGATGATGGGACTGGTGAAGCTGATGCCGAACCAGGGCTTCGTTGTGCAGGAGATTTCGCTGCGGAAGATCATGGACATCTACGAGCTGCGGCTGTCGCTGGAGACGTTCGCGGTCGGCAGGCTGACGGGCAACATGGACCGGGCCTTTTTCGAACGGCTGGACGCCAATCTGGACAGGCAGGCGGAGGCGGCGGAACGCGAGGACATCGTGGGCTACGTAGAGCTGGACCGGCAGTTCCACGAAGCGATCATCGCCGGGCTGGCCAACGAAGAGTACGCCGACGCGATGTCGCGTATCCAGGACAAGTTTTTGATGGCCGTGCGCACCACGTTTTACAAAAATAAAAGCCGGCTGTGGGGCAGCTTGGAGGAGCACCGGAAAATTCGGGACGCGCTGGCCGGCGACGACCCGTCGCTCACCGAATGGCTGATTCGCGACCATATCGAATTCGTGAAGCAGATCATGCTCTGACGGGCCGATGCACCGGTTTCGTTGATGTATACAAGTGTGACATCTTGAGCGTCCAATTTCGTCGTGCTACGTTTAACTCATCCTTTCAGACGGAGGTTAAGCGGCATGAAAATTACGGACGTGCGCACTTATATCGTGGGGAACCCGTGGAAAAACTGGCTGTTCGTGCAGTTGGATACGGACGAGGGATTGACGGGCCTGGGCGAAGGAACGCTGAATGGGCTTGCCAAAACGGTCGAAGCCGCGATCCACGAGCTCAAGCATCTCGTGCTGGGCATGGATCCTTTCGACGTGGAGACGATCTCGCTCAAGCTCATCCGCGATGTCTATTCGGACGGCGGACAAGTGCAGGGCTCCGCGCTGGCGGCGATTGAGACCGCGTGCTGGGACATCATGGGCAAGGCGACCGGACAGCCGATCTACAAGCTGCTCGGAGGAAGGTGCCACGACAAGCTCCGCTGCTACGCGAACGGCTGGTACCGCGGTGGCAACGACGAAGAGAGCTTCTACAGCCAGGCGAAGGAAGTCGTCGAGAAGGGCTATACGGCGCTGAAGTTCGATCCGTTCGGCGCGGCCTGGCGCACTGTCGAGCGCGCCGATTTTGCAGGCGCCGTCCGGAACATCGCCGCCGTCCGCCAGGCGGTCGGTCCGGACGTCGACATCCTCGTCGAAGGGCACAACCGGTTCAGCGTGCACACCGCCCTGCAGTTCGCCGAAGCGATGGCGCCCTACAGCCCGACCTGGTTCGAGGCACCCGTGCCGCCGTCCCGCGTCTCGTCGGTCGTCGAAGTGGCGAAGCGCAGCCCGGTGCCGATCGCATGCGGCGAGGACTACTATAACCGCGAGCAGTTCGCCGAGCTGCTGAAGCACGACGCGGTCCATATCATCCAGCTCGAGCCGCAGTTCCTCGGCCTGACCGCCTCCAAGCAGATCGCCGGCATGGTCCACGCGCACAACGGCGTCACCGCGCCTCACAGCGCCCAGGGCCCGATCTGCTCGATCGTCTGCTCCCACCTGAACATGGCGACGCCGAACTTTTTCATTCACGAGATTTTCGACGACTTCAACCATTCGTGGGCGCAGGATATTTTCAGCCCGCCGTTCAAGGTCGTGGACGGGTATCTCCAGCCGCCCGAACGGCCGGGTCTCGGCGTCGAGTTCAACCTAGAGGAAGCCGCCAAATATCCGTACGCTCCCGGCCACTGGCTGCCGCTGTTCAAACAGGGCTGGGAGAAGCGGGAGCCGGTCGAATCGTGAGGAGGGAACGGGCATGAAGGCGTTAGTATACGAAGGACCGCGCACGATGAATATGAGGGAGGTCCCGCTGCCTGCGCTGCAGCCGGACGAGGTTCTCGTGCGCGTGTCGCATGCGGGCATCTGCGGCTCCGAGCTGGGCGGGTATCTCGGGCACAATTCGCTGCGCAAGCCGCCGCTGATCATGGGGCACGAGTTCTCGGGCACGATCGAGCAGGTCGGCGAGCGGGCGGCCGGTTTCCAAGTCGGGGATCGGGTGACGGCGAACCCGCTCGTCACCTGCGGGAAATGCCGATATTGCCTGAACGGGGCGTCGCAGCTGTGCGGCGCCCGCCAGCTGCTCGGGGCGCACCGGCCGGGCGCGTTCGCGGAATTCGCGGCGGTGCCGGCGCGCAATGTGTACCGGCTGGACGACCATGTGTCGTTCGCCGAAGGGGCGCTCGCCGAGCCGTACGCCTGCGCGATCCACGTCTGCCGCCTGCTCGCGCTCGCGCCGGCGGACCGGCTGCTCATCTACGGCGCGGGGCCGATCGGATTGTTCGCGCTGCAGGCGGCGGCCGTGTACGGCATCCAGGGTGCGGCCATCGTCGACCTGAACGCGTCGCGGCTCGAGATCGCCCGGGAGCTCGGGGGCATCGCGGTATCGAGCCTGGACGATCTGCCGGGCGGCATCGGCGAAGGGTTCGACGCCGTGATCGACGCCGTCGGCGCGGAGGCGACGCGGCAGCAAAGCGTGGCGGCCGCGCGTCCGGGCGGGACGGTTGTCTTCACCGGCCTGCACGAAGCGGATAGCCGGCTGCCGATCAACGACATGATCCGCGCCGAGATCGGTACGAAGGGCGCGTTCGCTTACTCGCGCGACGACTTCGAGACGGCGCTGCGCTGGATCGGGCAGGGGCGGATCAACCTGCTGCCCTGGACGGAGACGACGCCGCTTGCCGAGGGCGGCGCCGCGTTCGAGAAGCTGATCGGCGGACCGGGCAAGATCGCGAAGATTTTTTTAACATTAGAATAGGAGGCGCAGCTTAGATGAAGCTCGTGCAATTTTACGAACGGCAGGATGAAGCGCGCAAGCTTCAGGTAGGCGTACTCAGAGAAGAAGACGAGATCGTCGCGTTGAACGCGGCGGGGACGATGCGGAACGTCATCGAGTCGGGAGACGTCCGGGCGTTGGCGCAAGGGGCCGCTTATCGCCTGAGCGACGTGAAGCTGCTGTCGCCGCTCACCGATCCGGAGAAAATCGTCTGCATCGGGCTGAACTATCACGACCACGTGATCGAGTCCAACATGCAGGTGCCCAAGGTGCCGGTCCTGTTTCCCAAATACAACAACTGCCTGACCGGGCACGAGGACGAAGTGGCCATACCGCCGGAAGTGACGCAGTGCGACTACGAGGTGGAGCTGGCCGTCGTCATCGGCAAGGCGGCGAAGCGCGTGCCGCTTGAATCGGCCATGGATTACGTATTCGGCTACACGGTGCTGAACGACGTGAGCGCGCGGGACATTCAGTTGAACGAGCCCCAATGGACGCGCGGCAAGGCGATCGACGGCTTCGCGCCGACGGGACCGTGGATCGTGACCAGCGACGAGATCGCGGATCCGGGCAAGCTCGCGATCTCCCTCAAGCTGAACGGAGAGACGATGCAGGATTCGAATACGAAAGAACTGATTTTCGATATCCCGTATCTGGTCTCGTTTCTGTCCAATACGATGACGCTCCGGCCGGGAGACATCATCAGCACGGGGACGCCGCCGGGCGTCGGCATGGGGAAGAAGCCGCAGGTGTGGCTGAAGCCGGGAGACGTCGTCGAGGCGACGGTCGAGGGGATCGGCACGCTGCGCAATACGTTCGTATCCGAACAAATCCGATGAACGGCGAGGTGCGGCGATGAGCTGGGAAAATAAAGTCGTGATCGTAACGGGCGGCGGAGGGGGCATCGGTCGCGCGATCGCGCTGCGGTTCGCGGGCGCCGGGGCTTCGGTCGTCGCGGTCGGCCGCACCCTCTCGAAGGTGCAGGAAGTCGCCGACGAGATCGCCGCGGCGGGCGGCCGCGCGGTCGCGATGGCCGCCGACGTCTCGTCCGAAGCCGACGTGACCCGGGTCATTAGAGACACGCGGGAGACTTTCGGCAGGATCGACGTCATGGTCAACAATGCGGCGGTATGTCCGCAGGTTCGGCTGACCGACATGAGCCTGAACCAGTGGAACGGCGTCATCACGAACAATCTCACCTCCGTCTTCCTGTTCTGCCGGGGCGTCGTTCCGGTCATGCTGGAGCAGGGGGGCGGCGTGATCGTGAACGTCAGTTCGGTGCACGCGCTCGCGACGCTGGACGGCTACTCCGCCTACGCGGCGTCGAAGGCGGGCATCGCGGGGCTCACGCGGGCCATCGCGCTCGACTTCGCGAAGCAGAATATCCGCGCCAATACGGTGCTGCCGGGCGCGGTGCGGACGCCGATGCTCGAGAGCAGCGTCAAAAATCTCGATACGCCGCAGGACGAGATTATGAAGCAATGGGACGAGTCGCAGCCGATAGGCCGCGTCGGACAGCCGGAGGAGATCGCGTCCGTCGTCATGTTCGCGGCCAGTCCCGACAACTCGTTCATGACGGGTGCGACGCTGGTGGCCGACGGCGGCATGACGGTGGAGCTTTAGTCGCTTTTTAATCATTTTTAGGCATCCGTTTTCCAAATAATAAGCATGCACGAACGCTTTCCGAGCGTCCGCGCATGCTTTTTTGTTTACCGCTTCGTTACCGGATGGATACAACCTTTCTGCATTTTTGAAATATCCGGTTGATACATTGAATCAAACAGATTGCGAGGTGATCGACTTTGAAACGTTGGAACAGACCTTTAGGCTTATTGGCCGTCGCCGCGGCGCTGAGCGGATGCGGCGTGCAACCGGGCGGCGGCTCCGCGGCCCCGCATACCGGCGCTCTGCATTCGCCCCCCGTCTCGCATGCCGATGCATCGATCCCCCAAGCCGTCCCCCGGACCGGCCCGCCGGCGAGCATGGCGACCCCGATTCCGGTTTCCGTCAGGCAAACGAAGCCGATCAAGATGATTTTCGCGGGCGATACGATGATGGACGGCAGCGTCAAAGAAGCGATTCGCCGGCACGGCGTCGATTATCCTTTCAGTCAGATCAAGGACGAGGTTGCCAAGGCGGATTATGCTGTGCTTAATCTGGAGACGTCGGTAACGGAGGCGTCGGATAAAGACTTGAACCAGCGCTTTAATTTCAAGTCGGAGGCGGGCTCGCTGGACGGGATCAAGCATGCGGGCTTCGATATGGTGTCGCTAGGCAACAACCACGTGCTCGATTATAAGGAGAAAGGCTTAAGAGACACGCTCAAGAACGTCGAGAAGGCCGGCTTGCGTCATGTCGGCGCGGGCCTGAACGAGGAGGAGGCGTTTCGCTTCGAGACCGTTCAATTGAACGGCGTTACGGTTAAAATAGGCGCGGTAACGCGCTTCATGCCGACGACCGCCTGGAAGGCGACCGACAAGAAGCCCGGCGTCGCCAGCGCCTATGAGCCGGAAAAGTTTCTGGAGGCCATCCGCGCCGCGAGCAAGGAGGCGGATTATGTCCTTGTTTTTATCCACTGGGGCGTTGAAAATACGACTACGCCGCAGCCCTGGCAGCACAAGCTGGCGGCGGATATGCTGGACGCAGGCGCCAGCGCGGTCGTTGGCAGCCATCCGCATGTGCTGCAAGGCTTCGAGTTCCATAAAGGCAAACCGATCGCGTACTCCATCGGCAACTTTCTTTTTCCCGATTATGTCAAAGGAAAGAAGGCGGACACGGGCCTGCTCAAGCTTACGCTGGACAAAGGGCAGGTCGGCATTTCCTTTCGTCCGCTCTCTATCCGGAACAACCGGATCGTGAAGCGGGATGCGGCGTACGAAGCCGCACAGCTCGCATATTTGGAGGACTTGTCTTATCGCGTAGAGCTGCACGATCAGACATTTTTGCAGCAGAAATAATCGCGCGCCGGCGCCGGCGCAGGACCTCCGGCGGAGCGGGAGAACCTCTTCAGGTCCGGCAGCAGACTCATCTTAAGGCCGTTCCGGTATGCCAATCCCTTCCAGTAAAGTGAGAGTATCAACTCACGGGAAGGGATGCGGGGGATATGAAGAGCGATACCGATCAAGGAGCAAAGCAAGGAAGGAAGTTGTTCGAAGGCGAAAAGGGGCTGGTGTTGACCGGCCTCCTCGGATTTATGCTGGCGGCGCTGTGCGGGATCTGGACGCTGATTAACGGAGGGGAGATCGCGCCGGGAGGCGACGTATCCAAGGCGTTCTCGTTCAACGCGGCGCTGGGCGTGTTTCTGTTGTCGACCGCGGCGATCATGCCGCTATCGGCGCTGGGCGAGCAAAGCCGGGTTTGGTTCCGCAGGGTGTATATCGTTCTTGCCCTTTACGCTTACGGCGCGGAGACGATTCAAAATTTCCGGGGCGTCAATCCGAGATTCGTCGAGAACGGCTCGGCTTTCGATCAGGCGGTCGGCAATCTATTCGGGCTCGTCGCGATGCTTCTTATTGTTTTCTATCTCTATGCAGGCGTTCAATTTTTCCGTTCGAGAGCCTATAGGCTGCGACCGGAGATGGCGATCGGGATCCGCTACGCCATGATCGCCGTCTCCGTCTCGTTCGCGGCGGGCATCTGGATCTCGATCAGCCAGAGCCGGTTCACCGGCGCGGAAGGCAATATCATCTGGCTGCACGGACTCGGCTTCCATGCCCTTCAGGCCGTGCCGCTGGTCTCCTGGCTCGTCGAGCGTACCGGTGCGAATGCGCGGGCAAGGCGAGCTCTTGTCCATATCGCCGGCAGCTCGTATCTGCTCGGCCTCGCCGCGATCGGCTGGCAAACGATAGAAGGCCGCGCTCTGCTGGAATGGTCGCCGCTGCCGATCGCAGCAGGCATCTGCTTCCTGATCTCGCTGGCCGCCGGCGCGTCGGCGCTGCGCCGGGTGATGCGCGAGACAAGGACGGTCGGCAACGAGAAGCGGACTGTAGGCGTGTAGCTCCCGACTCGATTCGCCCATTCGAGTATGCAATGTCCTCTAGAAATCGCGATTCCGCGTTTTTTATGCGGCGATTCGTAGGAGGTATACGCAGCTTCGGCATGCCGCAGCTCCTCGGCGGCTTGCGGAGCACGAAAACCTGCATTTATACATGTATTTTCTGCCGGATGGCTGCGCGTGACGGAATACCTGCAAATGCGCAGGTAAATGCAAAGCGCAGGCCGGAGATTCGGCTGATGGATTAAAAATAACTGCACTTTTGCATCTATTCTCGATAAAAGGGCCGAAACCGGCGGAAAAAGATGTATATTTGCAGGCATTGCGGCGGAAGAACGACCCGGGCGACGATAGGCCGACCGATCGGAACGTCAGCCGAACCGGCACAAGGACGGCCCGGCCGAAGCGCTTAATCCCTGCTCCTTGATGCGCGACTGGCCGCCCGGCGCCGTCCCGACGCACCCCGGTCGTCTCGAGGTATTGCTTGGCCACCTCGATGCGGTAGCGGATCAAGTACTGAATCGGGCTTATGCCCGTCTCCGTCTTGAATACATGCCCGTCGAGGCCGGCGAGGAGCTGATCCGGCTGGCGGACGCGCGCTATCTGCTCCGCGAGCCGGACAAGATTATATTCGCGGCTCGCCCGCCAGCAGGCCGGCAAGATGACGATCATGCAGGCCGGCAACGGCGCCTGTAGGGGAGCCGGCGGATGCGAGCCGGACAAGATTATATTCGCGGCTCGCCCGCCAACAGGCCGGCAAGGTGACGATCATGCAGGCCGGCAAGGTGACGATCATGCAGGCCGGCAACGGCGCCTGCAGGGGAGCAGGCGGATTTGCCAGTCGTCTCTGCGTTGTTTTTTGTCCTGCTTCTATAGTACAGTTAGCGACGGGATTAATCTGACAGCACGGGAGCACATCCGGATCATGCACAAATCGGCTTTAATGCAGCTCATGATATCGATGGCCATATTCGGCTCGGTCGGCTTTTTTTCTGCGCGCACGGGATTGCCGGCGGTCGAGCTCGTCTTTGTCCGGTGCGTCTGCGCTGCGGCGGTGCTGCTCGCCGCCTGGCTGCTCACCGGCAGCTTCAGGCGCGAACGCTGGAGCGTGCGGGAGGCGCTGCTCATCGCAGCCTGCGGCATATCCAATCTGCTCAACTGGGTGTTCCTGTTCACCGCGTTCCGGCTCGTGTCCGTGACGATCGCGATCTCGCTGTATCATCTGGCGCCGTTTCTTGCGCTGATCGCGGGCGGTTTGATCTTCCGGGACAAGCTCGGCCTGCCGGCGATTCTCGCCCTTGCCGGATGCTTCGCCGGGACGGTGCTGATTATGGGAGGCGGCGGCTTCGGCGGCGCCTCGCCGAGCTGGAAGGGCATGCTCTGCGGCGTCGCGGCCGCTTTTTTCTATGCGGCGACGATGGTGCTGGGCCGCAGCGTCAGCCGCACGAGCGTATACGCGACGACGCTCATCCAGATGGCGGTCGGCTTGCTGCTGCTGCTGCCGTTCGTGCATTTCGGCGCCTATGCGGGACTTGGACGCGCGGCTTGGAGCTACGCGATCGCGACGGGTGTCGTCCATACCGGGCTCGTGTACCTGCTTTTCTTTGGCAGCATTCGCCGTCTCCCGTCTCCGCTCGTCTCGGTGGCCGTATTCGTCGATCCGGCGGTCGCCATCCTGCTCGACATCGGCGTCGACGGCTTCCGCCCGGACGGATGGCAGACGGCAGGCATCCTGCTGCTGTTCGGCAGTCTGATCGCCGCATTCGCGGTCCCGCTCGGCCGCAGGGCGCGCGCGCAGGAGGGGCGGGCGACGTGATCCCACATGGCTGCGCTGCCTTCGGGTATTGACAGATATTCTAAAATCAATTATCTTTAAATAAAGATATATACGAAGCGAAACAATTCGTGGAATGAGGAATGACATATGCGCAGCGCAAGGACAATCAGTCGGCAGCAGGGATGGCAACGGCGGGACCCGATTTAGCAAGTGAAGATTTGGTCGGGTTAATGTCTTTAATTAAAGAAAATTGAATTGGGAATATATGATACGACGAGGAGCGATGCGTTATGACCATTCAAAAAACGGCAGGTATCCACCATATTACAGCGTTCGCAAGAAATCCGCAGGAAAACGTGGACTTTTATGCAGGCGTGCTCGGGCTTCGGCTCGTCAAGAAGACGATCAACTTCGACGCCCCCGAAGTGTATCATCTGTACTTCGGAGACAAGGCCGGCAGCCCCGGCACGATCATTACGTTTTTCCCGCATCCGGACTCCCGCAAGGGACGCATCGGCGGCGGCCAGGTCGGCGTGACGACGTATGCCGTGCCGGCAGGCGCGCTTGCCTTCTGGGAGGAACGTCTCGCAGGCTTCGGCATCCCGCTTCGGCAGGCGTCGCGCTTCGGGGAGCGCTACTTGCAGTTCGACGACAACGAGGGCCTGCGGCTGGAGCTTGTCGAGCGCGAAGCAGGCGCGAATAGCGAATGGGAATTCGGCGGTATCCCGGCGGACAAGGCGATCAAGGGGTTTGGCGGCGCCATTCTGTTCAGCGCGAACGCCAAGCGGACGGCAGCCGTCCTCGAGCAGGTGCTCGGCATGACCCGCGTCGGCGAAGAAGACGGCTACACCCGCTTTCGGGCATCCGGCGAGATCGGCAATATCGTCGACGTCCCGACGGCCGATATGCCGTGGGGCGCGCCCGGCGCCGGCACGATCCATCATATCGCCTGGCGGGCCGCGGACTTCGAGCAGCATGTGCAGTGGCAGCGAGAGGTGAGCGAAGCCGGATTTCAACCGACCGAGGTGATCGACCGCCAATACTTCAACGCCATCTACTTCCGCGAGAGCGGCGGCATTCTGTTCGAGATCGCGACGGACCCGCCCGGCTTCGCGAACGACGAGCCGGCCGAATCTCTCGGCGGCAAGCTCATGCTCCCCTCATGGTACGAGCCGCATCGCGCGCAGATCGAAGCCAACCTGCTGCCGATCGAGGTGCGCGAATTAATTCCGCAGGCGCTTCGAGCCGATCCCGATTCGGTTTAATTGGAGAGGTGAGCACAGGACCTCTGTACAGGTCAGCCACGAAGCTCTGGCTGGCCTGTTTTTTGTCCGGATTCAGAAGTGCTTGGAATCGACTACCATCTTCGTAAAATCACGCCTTATAGGCGGCCGGAACGCCTCACTATAATAAAGCTGTACTTAAACGCGAGGAAGGGAGGAAGGATGCAAGCGGCGGTAAGGAGGGCGGAGCAGTCGGCGGCGGATCGGTCCATTGCAAATTGTAACCGCTATCATGGTGCGCCGGGCTTCGGACATCGGCTTTAATTCCATTTCGAGGAGGATTATAATGCGACACAAGCACGCAGCATGGACGCTCGCTCTGATTTTGCTGATCACCGGATGGATCTCGGCGGCAGGTACCTTTGCTCCCGCGTTCGCGGCCGGAGGAGCGAATCTGACGATCGGCAAGACGATTACCGCGAGCGGACAATCGCAGACGTATGCGCCGGACAACGTGAAGGACGGCAACGCGAGCACCTATTGGGAGAGCACGAACAATGCTTTTCCGCAATGGATTCAGGTCGACCTGGGCGCGAGCGTCAGCATCGACCAGATTGTGCTGAAGCTGCCGTCCAGCTGGGAGACGCGCACACAGACGCTGGCCGTGCAGGGCAGCGCGAACGGTTCTACGTTTAACAACATCGTCGGCTCTGCGAACTATACGTTTAATCCGGCCGTGGCCGGCAACGCCGTCACGATCAACTTCACGGCAGCCTCCACCCGGTACGTTCGTCTGAGCTTCACCGCGAATACGGGCTGGCCGGCGGCTCAGCTGTCCGAGCTGGAGATTTACGGCGCGTCCGGCGCGACGCCGACACCGACGCCAACGCCGCCTCCGGGCACGTACCAGGCTGAAGCTGCCGCGCTGTCCGGCGGCGCCAAGGTGAATACGGATCATGCGGGCTACGCGGGAACGGGCTTCGTCGACGGCTATTGGACGCAAGGGGCCACGACGACGTTCACGGTCAGCGTGTCCGCAGCGGGCAGCCGGAACGTAACGCTGAAGTACGCCAACGCGAACGGCGCCTCCCGGACGCTGTCCGTCTACGTGAACGGCGTCAAGATTCGTCAGACGACGCTCGCGAGCCTGGCCAACTGGGACACCTGGGGTACGCAGACGGAAGCGTTGAGCCTGAATGCCGGCAGCAATACGATCGCGTACAAGTACGATGCGGGCGATTCGGCCAACGTGAATCTGGATCAGATCACGGTCGATGCCGGCACGTCGCCGACTTCCACGCCGACGTCGACCCCGACGGCCACGCCTACCGCGACGCCAACGGCGACTCCGACCGCCACGCCGACGTCGACCCCGACGGCAACACCGACGTCGACCCCGACGGCCACGCCGACCGCCACGCCGCCGCCAAGCGGCAACATTGCGATCGGCAAGCCGATCGTCGCCTCCTCCAACACCCAGTCCTTCGTGGCCGCCAATGCGAACGACGACAACACCGCCACGTATTGGGAAGGCGGCGGCAATCCGAGCACGCTCACGCTCGACTTCGGCGCCAACCAGAACATCACGTCCATCGTGCTGAAGCTCAACCCGGCGACGGAGTGGGGCACGCGCACCCAGACGATTCAGGTGCTCGGCCACAATCAGTCGACCACAACCTTCTCGAGCCTGGTCTCCTCGCAGACCTATACGTTTAACCCGGCATCCGGCAACACGGTGACGATCCCCGTGACGGCGACGGTGAAGCGTCTGCAGCTGAACATCACGGCGAACACCGGCGCGCCCGCCGGGCAGATCGCCGAATTCCAGGTGTTCGGCACGCCGGCCGCCAATCCCGACCTGACGATCACGGGCATGTCCTGGTCGCCGGCCTCGCCGATCGAGACTGACGCGCTCACGCTGAACGCGACCGTTAAAAATATCGGCAGCGCGGCATCCGCCGCGACGACGGTCAACTTCTACCTGAACGGCGATGCCGCCGGCACCGCGCAGGTTGGCGCACTGGCCGCAGGCGCTACGGCGAACGTATCGGTGAGCGCGGGCGCGAAGACCGCCGCTTCCTATACGCTCTCGGCCAAGGTCGACGAGAGCAACGCAGTCATCGAGCAGAACGAAGCGAACAACAGCTATACGAACGCTGCGCCGCTCGTCGTAGCGCCCGTCTCCAGCTCGGATCTGGTCGCCGCGGCCTCGTGGTCGCCGGGCACCCCGACAGCGGGCAGCGCGGTCAGCTTCACGGTCAATCTCAAAAATCAGGGCACGGTCGCTTCGGCGGGCGGCGCGCATGCGATCTCGGTCGCGATCAAAAACGGCGCGGGCACGACGCTCCAGACGCTGAACGGCTCCTACAGCGGGTCGCTCGCGGCAGGCGCCTCCGTCAACGTCGCCATCCCGGGCACATGGACGGCGGCAGCCGGCAGCTACACGGTGACGACGACCGTCGCTGCGGACGGCAACGAAGTCCCGACCAAGCAAACGAACAATACGAGCACGACGAGCTTGACCGTCTATGCCGCGCGCGGCGCGAGCATGCCGTACTACCGGTACGACACGGAGGACGCGACGAGAGGCGGCGGCGCGACGCTGCAGGCTGCGCCGAACTTCGACCAGGCGCTCATCGCTTCGGAGGCGTCCGGTCAGAAATACGTGGCGCTGCCGGCCAGCGGCGCCTATGCGCAGTGGACCGTGCGCCAGGGACAGGGCGGCGCGGGCGTCACGATGCGCTTCACGATGCCCGACTCGAGCGACGGCATGGGCCTGAACGGCTCGCTTGACGTCTATGTCAACGGGACCAAGGTGAAGACTGTCGCGCTGTCTTCGTATTACAACTGGCAGTACTTCTCCGGCGATATGCCGGCGGATGCGCCGGGCGGCGGACGTCCGCTTTTCCGCTTCGACGAGGTACACTGGAAGCTGGATACGCCGCTCGCGCCGGGCGACACGATCCGGATACAGAAAGGCAATGGAGACAGCCTCGAATACGGCGTCGACTTCCTGGAGATCGAGCCCGTGCCGACTGTGGTCGCCCGTCCGACCAATGCCGTATCGGTGACCGATTACGGTGCGGTGGCGAACGACGGACAGGACGATCTGGCGGCGTTCAAGTCCGCGGTGACGGCCGCCGTCGCCGGAGGCAAGACGCTGTACATTCCGGAGGGCACGTTTAACCTGAGCAGCATGTGGGAGATCGGTTCGGCGAACAATATGATCAACAACCTGACGATTACGGGCGCCGGCATCTGGCATACGAACATCCAGTTCACGAACCCGAACGCGGCAGGCGGCGGCATCTCGCTGCGCATTTCCGGCAAGCTTGATTTCAGCAATGTGTACATGAACTCCAAGCTTCGCTCGCGCTATGGACAGAATGCGATTTACAAAGGCTTCATGGATAACTTCGGCTCGAACTCCACGATTCACGACGTATGGATCGAGCACTTCGAGTGCGGCTTCTGGGTCGGCGATTATGCGCATACCCCGGCGATCTATGCCAACGGGCTGACGATCGAGAACAGCCGCATCCGCAACAATCTGGCCGACGGCGTCAACTTCGCCCAGGGCACGAGCAACTCGATCGTCCGCAACAGCAACCTGCGCAACAACGGCGACGACGCGCTGGCCGTCTGGACCAGCAATACGAACGGCGCGCCGGCCGGCGTGAACAACACATTCTCCTACAACACGATCGAGAACAACTGGCGCGCGGGCGGCATCGCCTTCTTCGGCGGCAGCGGTCACAAGGCGGATCACAACCTGATCGTCGACACGGTCGGCGGCTCCGGCATCCGCATGAACACCGTGTTCCCGGGCTATCACTTCCAGAACAATACGGGCATCGTATTCTCGGACACGACGATCATCAACAGCGGCACGAGCCAGGATCTGTACAACGGCGAACGGGGCGCGATCGATCTCGAAGCGTCGAACGACGCCATCCGCAACGTGACGTTCACGAACATCGACATCCTCAACACGCAGCGCGACGCGATCCAGTTCGGCTACGGCGGCGGCTTCGAGAATATCGTGTTCAACAACATCAACATCAACGGCACGGGACTGGACGGCGTGACGACGTCGCGCTTCTCCGGACCGCACAAGGGGGCGGCGATCTACACCTATACCGGCAACGGTTCGGCGACGTTCAACGGTCTGACGACGAGCAACATCGCCTACCCGAGCTTGTACTACCTGCAGCCGGGCTTTAATCTGACAATTCATTAATAGGAAAAAAAGATCGCCGACTCCGCGAGGTTTTGTAACCAAGCGGGGGGCGATCTTTTCTATGACAGCCATCTTGTCTCGTGGTGGCGCTGCATGCGTAAAATTTCCACTGCCGCCATTCTGGACGAGAACAGAGGGCGGTACTCCACAGGCTCGCGGTACGCTTAATCTGGCAGTTGCTCGAACTGCAGCACGACCATCTGATGGCACTCGACCACCGGCACCGTATAGCTGACCTCGGCGTCCTGCGCCGTAAACGGCAGCTCGGTCATCTGCGGCGCCAGGTAGACGCTCCTCACGCGGCGATCCGTGCGTATCGTGCATGCAACGTCGTAGATTGGCACCACGTCCTCCACGATCTCGACGTCACGCCCGCGCCGGACGGGCGATGCGTACAGCAGGTGGTGAACGAGACGACGATGCGCGGGCTGCGCCTGCACAGTCGTCACGCCCTGCGCGGGCAGCGTCACCCGCAGCGTCGGTGCGGCGAGCAGCCGGCCGAGCGCATAGTCCACCATCTGACGGAGAACGAGGCTGCCGTTGTCCGCGTAGTCGCCGAAGACGCTCCACGCGATGTAGATGCCGGCGTCGTGCTCGATCATGCCGGGCTCGCGGTGGCGCTTATCGTTGGGCGTATGGCGGTGGGAGGAGAAGGAGAAGACGTCCCGGTTGAAATACGGGTTCTCGCGCCAGCCGAGCACGGTGCCGCCGGCTGCTTCGATCCGCTGGCCTGCGCCGTACATGACGCTGGCCGATCCCGCGCCCGGACCGAACGCCTCGGCCGGCACGAAGTAATCCGGGCTGTACGGGTTCGCACCCGTCCAGCGCGCGCCGAAGTCGACGGCGAAGCCGGAGCCGTCCGGGCGCAGACCGGAGCTTCCCGTCGCCAGAATCCTGCCGCCCTGGCGCACGTAGGATTCGAGCTTGGCCGCGATGCCGTCGTCCGCCGAGATCAGATCGGGCAGTACGAGCACGGGGTATCGCGTCCAGTCCGAGCTCGCGTCCACGATGTCGAACAGCCGGTGCGTCTCCAGCAGCATGCGTACGGCGCCTCTGTCGGCCTTGGCGAGATTGCCGCCCGCCCCGGCGAAGAGGCCGGAGGCTTCGACGCCGAAGACGGCGATATCGGCCACATTGCGCGTACCCTCGCACCAGCTTTCTTTGGCCGCCACCTCCCGGTAGGCCTCTCCGATCAGACGGTACGTCGCCTCGTCCATCAAGCCGTCCGGATGCAGCTGGTCGCCGATCGAGCAGCGGGCGCCGTTGGCCAGGCTCAGCGCCGCCTCGTAGCGAAGCGCATTCGGATGCTTGAAGCCGCCGAACTCGCCCCAGGACAGATGGAACTTGCCCGTCATGCCGAGGAAGGGGCGTTCCAGCTGCTGGACGTACCGCGCGGACAGCGGGAAGTGGTCATAGCCCCAGCCGCCCGTCGGCAGCGACTCCAGCTCGAGATGATGCGTGTTCAGGAAGGCCAGGTCCCGCCGGCCCTGGGGGATATGGCCACCGTTGTGGAATACCGGCAGCTCCGGACGATAGCGCTGGACGGCCGCGTTCGTGCGCGCCGCGTAGTTCAGATAGGTCTGCTCCCATAGCGGTCGCATCGCGTCCTTGTCGCGCGGGTCGATGCCGCGCGCCCGCGCCGCTCGGACGCAGAACTGGCAGTAGCACTGGCGCACGCCGACGATGTCGAGGAAGATGCCGTCCGCGTCGTACTTCTGCACGACCTCCTCGATCTGCGAGACGAGAACGTCCAGATACGGCGTATTCATGCAAAATTCGTGATAGCCGGGCGTGACAAAATCGGGCGCCCACTGTGTCGATTCGTCGATGCGGCGGACCAGCCATTCGGGATGGACGCGCGCGAGCTTCTCGTCGAGGCCCGCGGACAGATAGACGGGGGTCTTGACGCCGATCGCGTGCGCGGCCTCGATCTGCGCGCCGAGCAGATCGAAGTCGAGATGCGGATGCATCTCGTTGGCGACGGACGGGTGATACGCCCAGCCGTGATGGCACTTGGAGAATACGGTGATCGAGTCGACGTGACCGAGCTTCAGCATGTCCTGGAATTGTGCTGCCGAGAACGCCGAGCCGATGCCTTCAATCAGCTCGGAAGTGTGGAAGTCCAGATGAACCTGACGATAACGCATCCTTTTCCCTCCTGCAAATCGATGAGTTGCTATCAGTGTAAGGCGGGACGCCTCCGGCAGATAGACATCGAACCGACATTTTATAGCACAATAGCGACTTCACGTTATATGATGAATGCAAACGTCGCATAAGCGAGGAGAGACGGCATGGATTGCATCCAGTGGCAGGTTCCGCCGATGCCGCAGCTGGTGACGGCAGGCTATGGGACATGGCGCCCGGGCATGCAGCATTTCCGGCGCTGCTTCGACCTGTACGACATCATCTTCGTCAAGACCGGCTGCCTGTACATGATGGAGGGCGGCATCGAATACGCAATCGGACCGAATCGACTGCTCGTGCTTGAGCCGGGAAAGGTACATGAGGGCTATCGTCCTTGCGAGGACAATACGGAGCTGTATTGGATTCACGTCAAGCACGATTCCGGACACCGAGCTGTGGATTCGGAGGACATCCCCTGGCCGCTCGTGCTGCGCAAGGGGACGGACAAGGACGAGCAGCCGGGCAAGCAGCCCGTCTATATCCCGAAGTCCGGCGCCTTTCGGATGGACGAGGCCTGGACCGCGCTCGACCGGCTGGTCAAGCTGCACGACCGGCTGACGATCGACGCGGTATGGCGCCTGCAAGGCGCGTTTATCCAATTGCTGTCCGTCATGCAGCAGTTCGTCCGGGGTTCGGCGGCAGACACCCGCTCGAGCCGGCTCGCCGCCGAGGCGGCGGCCTTTTTGCGGGATGCGGCATGCGAGCCGTTCGGGATCGAGACGCTCGAGCGGGCGTTTCATTTTCACCCGGACTACATTGCGCGCTGCATGAAGCGGCATATCGGCATGAGTCCGGTCGAGTACGTGCGCCACATCCGGGTCGACCGTGCGCGCAGGCTGCTCGAGCAATCGTCCGAGCTGTCCGTGAGGCAGATCGCCGAGGCTGTCGGGATCGCGGATTCGAACTACTTTTGCCGGCTGTTCCGCAAGGAGACGGGGATGTCGCCCGCGGCCTACCGGAGGCTGCACGCGGGGTATGCTTAGGACGAGTACGGCGAGATGGCGAGGGGCGCGCTTCCCTTTACTTTGCTGCGGGCACTTCGTTATAGTAAAGGGACGAACGCAATGCCGAACGTAGCGGGGCCTGCATGTCGCAGGCTCTTTTTTTTCGTCCGGCCCGGGAGGATCTATGGAGCAGCAGGCATACTACGCGATCGGCATCTTTCTCGTCATCTACGGGCTGATCGTATCGGAGAAAATTCACCGCACCGTCGTCGCCGTGCTGGGCGGCATCGTCATGGTCGCAGGCGGCATCGTCGATCAGGAGACGGCTCTTCATCATATCGACTTCAACACGCTCGGCCTGCTCGTCGGGATGATGATCATCGTCAGCATCATATCGGATACGGGCCTGTTCAAGGCGATCGCAGTCATGACGGCCAGATGGGCGAAGGGCGAGCCTGTGCGGATTCTCGTCTCGCTGGCGGTGCTGACGGCTGTCGCCTCGGCTTTCCTCGACAATGTGACGACCGTGCTCCTGATGGCGCCTGTCACGTTCGGCATCGCCAGGCAGCTGCGGGTGACGCCCGTCCCTTTTATCATCGCCCAGTTCATGGCCTCGAATATCGGGGGAACCGCCACCCTGATCGGCGATCCGCCCAATATCATGATCGGCAGCGCCGACAAGAGCCTGACGTTCATGTCGTTCATCTGGAATCTGGCGCCGATCGCGGCGATCGTGCTGCTGGCGCATATTCCGTTCTACATCTGGCTGTTCCGCAGGCAGATCCGCACGACGCCGGAGCTTAAGGCGGAGCTGTCGCGGATGGATGCCTCGGACCTGATCACGGACCGTCGGCTGCTCGCGAAGAGTCTGATCGTGCTGGGACTGACGGTCGCGGGGTTTTTCCTCCACCAGTCCTTGCAGCTGGAGACGGCGACCGTCGCACTGGCCGGCGCATTCCTGCTCCTGCTGATGGCGGGCGAACGGAAGCTGGAGGAAGCGTTCACGCGCGTGGAGTGGACGACGATCTTCTTCTTTATCGGCTTGTTCGTGCTCGTCTCAGGCCTCGTGGAGACCGGCGTCATCGCACAGCTCGCCGCGCGTGCGATCGCATGGACGGGAGGCGATCTCGCCGCTTCGTCCATGCTCATCCTGTGGCTCAGCGCGATCGCCTCGGCATTCCTCGACAACATCCCGTTCGTCGCCACGATGATCCCGATGATCCAGGAGATGGGCCGGATGGGCGTGACCGATCTCGCGCCGCTCTGGTGGAGCCTCGCGCTCGGCGCCTGTCTCGGCGGCAACGGCACGCTCATCGGCGCCAGCGCCAACCTGATCGCCGCAGGCTTGTCCGCGAAGGAGGGGCATCCGATTCGCTTCTGGGCGTACATGAAGATCGGGTTCCCGCTCATGCTGCTGTCGGTCGCGCTGTGCAGCATTTATATTTACTTGCGTTACTTGATGTAACACGCGACACGGGCAGCGGCAGGGGCGCTGCCGTCTATTGTTCTGAGGCGCGTACAGGCGTCTGTTTAATCAGCAGCGTCATCGGCCTGTGCCGGAGATATCGGAAATTCGTAGAACCCGAGCAGCGGCATGTACGTATCGCTGTCGACAGGCAAATGGGCGATCGGATTCCGCTCGAAGGCGCCATGCAGACGGCTCTCGCCGCGGATGGCCCGCGTCAGCGTCAGCTTCATTGCATTGCGGCCGACGATCTCGCATTGCTTGACGGGAATGCGTCCCTCGGCGTCTTCCACCGTAAAGATACGGTCCAATGGACCGGTAGGAAGCAGATATCCGGCGACGTTGACAAAGGTTAGCTCGATCGTCGCGCCGGCTTCTTCTAAGTCCACAGACACTATGCGCGCAGCGGCGATCTCCGGTGCCCGATAATGGATCGGACGGCCGTAGACTTCAGACAGCGCGGCCCGTGCCAGCCGCTCTCCGATCAACAGGTTTCCCGCGGGGCTGTTGTGAATCTCGTCCGACAAGGGGCAATCGAGCGCGGGCACCACCGCGACATGCGGGAGCACCCGGGCCGCGCGCCGCTGCTGCTCGCGGACGGAGCCCCAGTAGACGTCGAATTCCGGCGGCGAGTTCGGCACGGTATGCCGGTTCAATTGAACGGTCAGGAACGGGAGCTCCTCCTGCAGGCAGTCGCGCCGCCAGCGATCGACCATGGCTCCGAACCGGCTCAGATACGTCTGCGAATCGTTCGGACCGCAATCGGAACAGCCTTGATACCACAGCACGCCGCGGACGCTGCCGCCGACCGACGCCACGACCTCCAGCATCATCCGGTAGAGCGTCCCGTCCTCTTCGGGATTCCACTTGCTTAAGGGCGATGCCCCGAGCGCCGTCTGGACGAGGCCGATCGGCCAGCCCGTCTCCCGCTTGACCAATCTGGCAAAAGAAAGGTAAGGCGAGTGCCCCGGATTGGTCATCTCCCGGTTTTCCGCATGCACCGTAGCCGTCGATTCATTGAAGGGATGGGTGGCCAGGTCCCATCTTCCGCTGTTGCGGAGCAGATGAATGCCGGGCTCCGGCGGGTCGCTGACCGGGCCTTTGCCGAACCCCGAAGCATTGCTCTGGCCCGCGATCACCCACAGATCGCCGACGCCGAGATGATGGATCATATCTCCGCGAACGTTCCACTCCATGGCGGGATTGCCGTCTACCTGCAGAGATGTCTCGAACCGGTACAGGCCGCCGCACGGTACGCCCTCCAGCCGAATCCGCCACGTCCGGTCCCCGTCCGGCATCTCGGCGCGCCGCCAAGGGACGACGATCTCCGACGTCGCTTCTTGAACGACGCGGGCGTATACCTGGCCGCCGACCGCGCCGGAATCGGGAGGCTCCCACATGCCGCTTGCTTCTATGACGGCCGCGCCTTCATGCTGCTGCAAAATCTGCCAAGCCTGCGGTCCCTGTTCGATGATGACGCCGATTTGCGATCCCATATTGAAGCCGCCTCCTGCCTGCTTGATGAAAAGCCGCGCGCCCGCGCCGTTCGAATGCGGACGCGCCCCATTATCCGATACGCCCAAATTGCGGAAGCACTACAGTCTCCGGCATGCCCAAGCCGCGGTCTCGCACGGCGCCGACTGCCCCGCTAGACGGAGACGGCCGGCTTTTCCGCGCATACCTGCGGATGCGGGGTGAATACCCGTTGCTTCCAGCCGTTCAGCTTGGCGACGGCCTCGACGTAGAAATAATCGCCGTAGATCAGCGAGCCGTCGATGCAGCCGTTGCCCGGCTTGTGGCCCGTCGCCGCGATCAGGATGCCTTCGTGCCCGGGCCGGTCCCACGTGCCGTAACGATCCGTGAGCGAAGCCAGGATGCGTCTCGCCGGCTCGAGGTACGTCCTCCGCTCGGCGGAAGGGACGCAGTCGGCGATATCCAGCAAGCCGGACGCGGCGATGGCGGAGGCGGAGGTGTCCCGCGGTTCGCCATCGAGGTCGTCCAGCCGGAAGTCCCAGTACGGCACGAGATCGTCAGGCAGCGATGCGACGAAAAAATGGGCGATCCGCTTGGCGGCGTTCAAGTATTTGACGTCGCCGGTCCAGCGATAGGCCGCGGCAAAGCCGTACAATCCCCACGCGGTGCCGCGGCTCCAGGCCGAATCCGGCGCGCTGCCTTGCCCGCCGAGCGATCCGAGATAGGCGCCGCTCTCGGGATCGAACGAGATGATATGGTTGACCGAGCCGTCCTCGCGGACGGAATAGCGAAGCGCCGTGTCCGCATGCCGGAGGGCAATATGCTTATATCTGGGATCTCCGGTCATCTCGGTCGCCCAGAAGAGCAGCGGGATGTTCATCATGCAATCGATGATCGCCCATCCGTATTTGTCGCCGTTCCAGGCCCGCAGGAAGTCTGCCGCCGGATTGAACCGGCCGGCCAGGAAGTCGGCCGCCTCGAGGCCGCGACGGCGTCCGTCCTCGTCCCCCGTGGCCGTATGCTTGATGACGGCCGTCGGCAGGAACTGAAAGCCGACGTCGTGGTTCAACTGATCCGTCGGCTTGACGAACCAGCTCTCGATCGTCTCGTCCCAATGCCAGGCGGCTTCACGGTAGCGGTCGTGGCCCGTCGCGCCGTGCATGACCCAGAGCAGTCCGCCCCAGAAGCCCGACGTCCACCAGTCCGTTCCCATATCGTCGTAGATGCCGTCCTTTCCCGCGAAGTGCGGGCATTTGTCGCCGAATTGCGCGATCATCCGGTCTACCTTCTCCTCCAGACGAGCCAGCAGCTCCGCTGTTTCCGATTTGTTCGTCATCCCTCTCAGCTCCCATTGACAATATTCTGATTTAATTGTCATTATATCGCTCCCCAAATCCGGATTGTTGCGTTACAATGGTCTAAAATATTGCAATGTTGTCCTATGTGGAGGTTGCGATGAACAAGTCATTCGATCATATCCGGTTTGGCGGGGAGCCGTTCGACCTCGCTTACCGCAAAAAATCGGAGGATAGCTTCAAAGGCTATTACCATTGGCATCAATGCTGCGAGCTGCTGTATGTGCACGGAGGGCAGGGGACGGTCATCGTCAACGGGCAGAGTTATGAGCTGACCGGCGGCATGCTGTTTTTTTTCCAGCCGTTCGAACTGCACTACATTCATGCGAGCGTGGGTCCCGGTCATCCCTACGAACGCACGATTGTGCACGGTGACCCGCATTATATGGAGCGACTGCTAGCGGCGTTTCCGCGGCGCCGGCAGCAGTTCGCCCGTTTGTGCACAAGCAGCCGCAAACAGCGCGCATACCGGGCGGACCTGCAACAGGGGGGGCTCGAATGGGCATATGGCGCCTATGCGCAGGCGGCGTTGCGGGGCAGAGAAGAGACGGAGGAGGAAGCGTCGCTGCTGCTTGCCCAGCTAATGACATTTATCGAATCCGCCGGCCAGGAAGATGAGGAGAATGAAGCCCCGCTGTCCCGCCGTCCGTGGTCCTACTCGGAGACGATCATGCAGTGGATCGAGGCACATTACCAGGAGGAGTTCGATCTCGAACGTCTGGCTGACGAGCTGCATCTGTCCAAATTTTACGTCTCACGCCTGTTTCGGCGGGAGACGGGCAGCAGCATCTCGGACTATTTGTCCGTCCGCAGAATCAAGCGCGCGTGCAGGCTGCTGCAGACGACAACGCTGCCGGTGGAACGGATCGGAGCCCAGGTCGGCTTGCCGAACGCACCCTACTTTATTCAGCTGTTCAAACGAATCGTCGGCATCACGCCGTTGAAATACCGCAACCACACGTGAAGCGAGGGCGAGCTGAACATGATCCACAAGCGACCGGGTATGATTTATTCGCTTCGCAACAAGGTGGCGTTGACGTTTTTCGTGTTGTTTATCGTCCCGTTCACCATCGTGATCATGCTGCTGTCCAACGAGGCGAACAAACTGATCGGCCAGTCCATTGAAACGACCGCGCTGCAATCGATGGACCAGTACGCGACGTACACACATACCGTGATGGGGCAGACGGAGAATGTGGGACAGCAGGCGATCAACAGCGAGCGGCTGCAACAATGGACGGCGGCGCAGCTCAGGAACGATCTCAACGAATACGAGCGGTTCAAGATTACGCAAAACCTGCTCAAGTCCTTTTACTCGCTGCTGCAATTCAATCCGACGGTCGATTCGATCCAGGTGTACGACAACGATGGGCATACGATCAGCCTGGAAGACGATGCGCCCGATGATTCTTATTTGACTTCCGACTGGTACAAGGCCGCGAAGGAATCGATCACGTGGCTGAACGCGCATAAAGTCCATTTGCACTCGGGAGACGGGCAAGGAAAAGAAGTTAACAGCATGACGCTGCCGATCGTAAACCTGGTCTCCCTGGAGAAGGTCGGCGTGCTGAAGGTCGATGTGAGGACGCAATTGCTGAAGGAGCCGCTTGAGAAAATTCAGCTCGGCCGGAGCGGCCTCGTCTTCTTGATCGACGGGGAGGGCAATTCGATTCTCGGACAGGATACGGCGAGCGTGAGCGGCTTGTCTAGGCCGGACTTGCAGGCGATCGCGCAGGATGCGCAAGAAGCGGGCCAGCTGCAGATGAAGAAAAGCAAAGATGACAGCATGATTTTCTATCGCAAGCTGGAGGGCGTCAACTGGATTCTAATCGGCTGGGTGCCGCGCAAAGATCTGTATGCGAAGGTAACACAGACGAAGCATTCGCTGCTGCTGCTGTCGGCTATGCTGCTGCTGCTCATTCTGCCGTGCGCCTACTGGCTGTCTGCGGGGATCGCCAGGCCCCTCTCCAAGCTGGCCAGAGCGATGAGGTATGCGGAGCAAGGCGAGTGGAAAACGGCCGAGGAAGTGACGCCGATGCGGCTTGCGGGCAATCATGAAGTGGGCTACGTCATCTCCGTATTCCACACGATGCTGATAAATCTTCAACGCTCGATCGACAAGCAATATGAATTGATCGTGCAACGGAAGGATACCGAATATAAGGCGCTGCTGCTGCAGATCAACCCACATTTTCTGTACAATACGCTGGGCGTCATCAGCGCGTTGTCTGCGCAGAAAAAAAACGACGAAGTGATGGACGTCACGGAATCGCTCGGCCAGATGCTGCGGTATTCGCTGAAGCTGGACAGCAACCTGGTCAGCCTATCCGAGGAATTGCTGTATATCCGGCGCTACATCGGCATTCTGGACGCCTATCATGGAGACGCTATCGATGTATCCGTTCGGGAGGAGCCGGGGTTGGAGCGCATTCAGATTGTCAAGTTCATCTTGCAGCCGCTCGTGGAAAATGCCGTGAAGTACAGTCTGAATACGGACAGAACGGCGGAAGTGGCGATCGACGCGAGGATGTGCGGGGAGCATGTGCAGCTCGCGGTCACCGACAACGGCATCGGCATGAAGCCGCAGCTGGTTGCCGCGTTGATGGCGGAGGAGCAGCCGAGTCACGGCATGCTGAAGAACGGCGGACGCGAGATCGGGCTGCGCAACGTGCTTGCCAGATGCCGACTATTCTACGGCGCGGCGTTTCGCTTCACCGTAACCTCCGAAGAAAATCGTGGCACGACGATTACCTTCTTCATACCCGACATCAAGAGGTGAACTTGAATCATGTATAACGTATTGATCGCCGACGATTCGACACAGCTGCGCAACGGGCTAAAATGCTTGATCGACTGGCCGGCAACGGGCTTCCGCGTGGGCGGGGAGGCGGCTAGCGGCAAGGAGGCGCTGGAATTGCTGAGCGGGAGAGACTATCACGTGCTGCTCACCGATATCCAGATGCCGGGTATGGACGGAATCGAGCTGATCCGGCAATGCGCGGCAGCGTTCCCGGAGCTGGAGATCGTCATTATATCCGGTTACGATGACTTCGCCTATGCGCGAACGGCGATCCAGTACGGGATCGCGGACTATTTGCTCAAGCCGGTCGTGCGCAGCGAGCTCATTCAGGTGTTGGACAAGCTGCGCGGCAAGCTGGAGGAGCGCAGCCAGGATAAGACGGAACGAAGCCTGATGAAATGGAAGCTGAACCAGAACGTGCTGATGCTGAGGGAGCAATTTGTGCTTCAACTGGTGAATGGGACCGTAAACGACGGCGCAGTCTTGGACCAACGCGCCTCGCAGCTGCAGCTGGACGGTATTCTTCACGAAGGAGGCCTCGTTCAATTTATCGGCGCGGAGATGCGAATTCCTCCCGGACGGCTGGAGGGGGGAGGACGTCAAGGCCAGGACAGAATGAGACTGGCTTTCCAGATGTTGTGCCGCGAGATTGCGCATGCGCACGGAGACCGGATGATCGTTTTTCACGACTATAACTTTGCGAATATGATGTTTTTTATCGTTCGGCTAGGCGGAGAACGCGATTCGTACGTTCTGGAGGCGGCGAAGGAGATCCAGGACAGCCTGGGCAGGTATTTGCGCATCGAAGCGAAGCTGGGCGTCGGACGCCCGTGTTCCCCGTTCGCCGGCCTCAAAACCGGTTATTTATCCTGCTTGTTTTCATGGAGTCGCAGTGGCGCGGCCGCCAACCTGCCGGTGGACGGGGCGGCCGACGAGGCATGGCCGAGCGGTGGCGAGTGGCTGCCCGAACTGGAGAAAAGGCTGACGCTGGCGCTGGAGAAAGAGGACGGCGAAGCGTTCGCGCTTCACTATCGCAGTTTATTTCCTCTGGACAAGCCGGTCAATCCGCTGGAGGACTTCATCCGGATCATGCGGGTCGTCATGCTGCTCGGCAGCGTCGGACGCAAGTATAATCATAACGCTGCGGACATTCAGGATTATACATGGGTCTGCTATTACTCAATCTGGAAATTCGAATCGCCCGAGGACATATTCAAGAACATCATGCGGTTGGCCGAATACGTGATCGGAACGATCAGGGAATCCAAGAAGTCCGGCACCGCGGTCATGGTCGACGCGATTCGCGATTATATCGACAACAATTACGCCTACGAACTCAGCCTGTCTCTGATCGCCGAGGATTTTCATCTGAATGAAACGTATTTGTCCAAAATTTTTAAAAAGCAAATCGGCAAAACGTTCAGCGAATATATTTTGGAAGTCCGCATGACGCAGGCGGTCAAATTGTTGCTGCAATCCGAACTGAGATTGGACGACATCGCCGGCCTGGTCGGATTTTCAAATGCGAGCTACTTCAGCAACGTCTTCAAAAAGCACTATGGCTGCAGTCCGACTGCCTACCGATCCAACGGAGGCTCGCCCGCCCCCGGATAAAATATTATATGTGAAAACGTCATATTATTGCATTCTAACCTGAGGTGATCGCAGTTAAAGTGGAATTGCAGCACATCACTTCAGCTTTTCGCAGAAAAGGAGCATAATATGAAAAAATCATGGGGGCTTGCCCTCTCGGTGGGAGCTGCGATCGCCTTGATCGCTACCGGGTGCGGCAAAGGTAATGGGGATTCTTCGGCATCCTCGCAGTCCGGCTTGTCTGGAGGCGCAACTTCGAAAGCGTTTACAATCACGGTGTCCTACTGGGAGGAAAGAAAAGCGTGGGCCGACGCCGTGGAGCAAAAGTTCAAGCAGAAATATCCGAACGCGGTCATCGATTGGAAGAAATACGAGGGCGATAAATACGTGAACGGTCTGCTGACCTCTCAACTGGCTGCGGGTCAAGCCGCGGACATTATTATCAACCAGAGTCCGGCCGCATACGGCAAAGCGGGATACGTGGCGGATATGACCGATTTGCCGTTCGCGGCGGATGAGTTCGAAGGGCTGAAAAGCCAGGATTCATACGAGGGCAAGCTGTATGGCGTTCCGTTGGAATCGGTGACGACGGGCGTGTTCTACAACAAGAAAATTTTTGCGGATCTCGGTATCAACACGCCGCAAAACTGGAATGAGTTCATTGCCGCGAACGATAAAATCAAAGCGGCCGGCATCACGCCGATTTTGATAGGGGCGAAAGATTCCTGGACGGCCAACATCGTCGGGGTCACGATTAATCATTCCGCCGTCTATACGGCCAACCCTGGCTTCGACAAGGCGATCCATGACGGCACGGCCAAATTCAACGGCCAGGAGCTGACCAAGGGCATGAAGATGGTCGAACAGCTGGCGGCGAACGGCTACTTCAACAAGGACGCGTTCAGCATCGGCTACGACCAGTTGAGACAGCAGTTTGCCGACGGCAAAGGCGCCATGGTCATCAACGGCAACTGGTTCCTCGGGGATCTGACGGCCAAGGTGCAGCCTTCGTTCGAGATCGGATACTTCCCGATTCGGGACGAGAACGGGAAGGCGACGCTGGTGGCCGGCGGGGACAAGAAGGTTAGTCTTAACGCCAAGTCCGAGCATCTGGAGCAGGCCAAGGATCTTGCTGTCATCATGTTCGACAAGTCGCTTCTGCCGCTGTATCTGAAAACGGCGAACGCACTGCCGACCGTCAGCGGCGTTTCCGTCGATTACGATCAGAAGTCGATGAAAGAAATTGTGGATCTGCTGTCGGCGTTGCCTTCCAGCCAACAGATCGGCGCTTTCTGGCCCGGCTCGACGAACACGAAGTTCGGGGATATGATCGCCCAGACGCTTGCGGACAAGAAATGGAATCCGAGCGATCTGGATCAATTGCAGAAGCTGTACGACACCGACAAAAGCACGCTTGTGAATATCCCGCAATGACGGATCATGAGGTGTGACGATTGCGCATTCAACATAAAGATTTTCTCGTATCCCTGGCATTTGTGCTTCCCGCACTTGTCCTGTTTATCCTCTTCGTTCACTTTCCTTTTTTTAGCTCATTGTACTATTCATTCACACAATGGGACGGCATAACGTCGCCGAATTTTATCGGGTTCGACAATTACAAACGCATTTTTACGGAAGAATCGTTGATTCAGGCCACGAAAAACACGGCATATTTTCTCGTGGCCACCTTGCTCATCGGCAATCCGCTGTTTATCGGCCTGGCATTGGCGCTCAATAGACCGCTCAGGACAAGAGGATTGCTGAGAACCGTGTATTACTTGCCCCAGATTATGAGCATCGTGGTCATGTCCATGATCTGGGGCGCGATTCTTCAATATGACGGAATCGTCAATGCCTTGCTGCACGGTCTCGGCTTGGACGGCTGGGTCAGAGACTGGTTCGGCAGCAGGCGGACGGCGATGAACGCCATGATCCTGTTCAATACGTGGCAGTCCGCCGGCTTCGGAGCGATCATCGTGCTGGCCGGATTGCAGGCCATCCCCAGAGATGCGTATGAAGCGGCGAGGATCGAAGGCGCAGCCGGGTGGAAAAGCTTCCGTTATATCACCCTCCCGCTGTTGGCGCCTTCGATTACGATCATCAACTTTCTGCTCCTCATCGGAGGGCTTAAGTATTTCGAAGCGCCGCTTATCCTGACGAACGGCGGGCCCGGCGGATCCACGATGACGATCTCGCTGCTCATTTACCGAATCGCCTTCAAGTATCAGACGCTGGGATACGCGACGGCGGCAGGTGTGTTGTTCTTTGTCGTCATCGCGATTTGCACGCTGGCGCTTCTGCATTTCTCGCGCAAGAAAGAGGTCGAGTATTGATGGTCAAGCAAGCCCGCAAGCGCCGGCGCAGCAATTGGGCCGATCTGTCGATCGAGATCGTGCTGGCGGCGTTCGGCGCGCTCATGCTCTTTCCGTTTCTGTATTTGATCGTGAACAGCTTTAAGGAAGAAAACCGCATTTTCGACATTTACAACATCCCGGATTTTACGCATATCGCAAACTTCCGGACGGCCATCGCGAGCGGCAACTATTTGCAATCGCTGTTCAACTCCGTTGTGATCACAGCGGGCGCATTGGCGCTGATCATATTGTTGTCTTCCATGGCCGGCTTCACGATCGGCAGGGCGGGCAAGGGCTTCTTCCAGGTGATTTTGTACATTCTTCTGACGGGAATGATTATCCCGCTGCAGGTGAGCATGGTGCCGCTCTACAAGATGGGCGTCACCCTGCATCTGATGAATACGCGAACGTTTCTCATACTGCTGTATGCGGCCGGGTCGATCCCGCTTGCGACTTTCCTGTACGTCGGGTTCACCAAAGCCATTTCCCGGGAATACGACGAGGCGGCCAAACTGGACGGGTGCAATCGGTTCGATCTGTATTGGCGCGTCGTCTTCCCGCTGCTGCTCCCGGCGACCGGCACGGTAATCGTCACCTCGGCGTTCGGCATCTGGAACGATTTCTCGAGTCCCTTGCTATTTCTGTACGACGAGCGCAAACAAACGGTCGTCAGCATGATCTATCATTTCAAAGGCGAGAAAACGATGGATTGGGCGCCCGTATTCGCTTTATGCACGCTCGCGACGCTGCCCATGATTGTGTTGTTTCTGTTCGTGCAGAAACGATTTTTCCAGCAGCTGGCTAGCGGAGGCTTGAAAGGATAACGAGATTGGAGGGGGTACGGATGCAGCCGGAACGTTTGATCTATACGTTTGTCAGTTATGCCGCATCCTTCGCAGATCGCGGAGTGGCGGTCGAAGGGGCGCGGCGGATTGCGGAGCTTGCCCATAGGCGCGAGATTCCGGTGACTTGGATTGTGGACAGCAACGCGATCGGCAAGCTGCAGACCGATATCGCGGTGTGGCACGAACAATTCGGCGACAGCGTCATTCTGGCCTGTCCCGCCGCGTCGGACGAGGCTGAACTAAGCGTGAAGATCGCGGCGGAGTGGGATATTCTCGCGCGTGCGTTTCCTTGGGTATCGGTCAAGATGCTCGCAACGGGCTTCATTACGAACGACCTTGTTCGGATTATCGAGGAGCAAGGCTTCGCAGGGCTGTGGGGATATTGCTGGCAGCAATCGTGGTGGGACGGCATATCGCATCGCGGTGTGCCGTGGGGGTTCTGGTATATCGACCCCGGCGGCTACAAGCTCCCGTCCGGGCGGCAGGTCGTAGCGGTCGAATGGACGGCCCGGGATTTGAACCTCGCGCTTCATACCGACGATGCCGTCTACTACTCCAGTGATCCCAACGACGTGCTGCGGGCCGGGTTGTGCACGGGAGACAATATCGAATACTGGAAAAAGCTGTTTGCAGATTATTTGCGCAATACCGACAGCAATGACGACGTCTTTTTCGTTCAGCAGCAGGAATCGCACGAGATGGAAGTTTCGGAGCGATTCTCCTTCTGCTCAGCCGAAGATGTGGAGACATCCGCCGACATGCTGGCGCTCTTCTTCGAGCATGTGACCGCGCATCCGGTGACCCGGATGAATTTGCCCGACGCGGTCGAACGTTATCGCAGCCGCTACGCTTCCACCGCTTCCTCCTATATGCTGGTCGACGATTGCGACATCCGACCCGAACTCAACGCATACACGATGCTGCGCGGCGGCATCGCGCAAGGTCCGTGGCCGCGCACGTTCCTGTATTACGACGCAGAATGTCAGATGGCATTTATCAAGGGGAAAAGCAGCCCGCACATGCTGAGAAATTATCTCGGCAAAACCGATATGAACGAGGAGTTCAAAGAATCCATTCCAGACGTCTTCGTTCGCCGCTTCGTCCGAAGCGAGCGGACGATCGAGATTGAATACACGATCGATCATGACCGGGCCGTTCCTTTTGGCCTGGCTTATTGGGATGAACTGTCCGGCTATGAGATCGTCCGGTGCGAGGGGGTTATCGAAGCGGTTATCGTGCAGGAGCAATTAGCATTCATGCGGTTCGATCTGAACGGGATGCCGAAGACCGTCACGCTAATCCTGCAAGCAAATCCAACAACAGATTGAACAAGGCCGGGGGTTACAGTCATGCGCTTCAGACAGGTACACTTGGACTTTCATAATTCGGAGCTGCTGCAGCAGATCGGCAGCCGTTTTTCCAAAACGCAGTTTCAGGAAATGCTGACGCTCGGCCATGTGGACTCGATCACGTTGTTCGCCAAATGCCATCATGGCTGGTCGTACCACCCGACGGCGGCGGGTGCGATGCACCCCGGCCTTGACTTCGATCTGCTGGGGGCCATGATCGAGGCCGCCCGCGAGATCGGCGTCAGGACGCCCGTCTACGTGTCGGCCGGGCTGGACGAACGCCTCGCGGAGTCCCATCCGGAATGGCTCGTCCGCGATGCCGCGGGACTCAGCCCGACCCGGCAGGACTACCTGCAGCCTTTTTACCGGCTGCTGTGCATGAACTCCCCGTATCTGGACGCGTTGATCCGCCAGATCGAGGAGGTCGTCGCGGCCTACGACGCCGACGGGCTGTTCCTGGACATCGTCGGGGAGAAAATGTGCTATTGCCATCATTGCATCGCCGCGCTTCGCAGGGAAGGGCAGGACCCGCGGGACGCGGACGCGGTGCGCGAACTGGGCAAGCGGGTGTATGCCGAGTACACGAGCCGGGTCAACGAAGCCGTCCGCCGCATCAAGCCGGAGCTTGGCGTGTTCCACAACGGCGGGCATATTCGCCGCGGCCGGCGTGACCTGATCCGGATGAACGCCCATCTGGAGCTGGAGTCGCTGCCTACCGGCGGCTACGGCTACGATCATTTCCCGCTGTCCGCGCGGTACGTGCAGAACCTCGGCATGGAGTTTCTGGGGATGACCGGGAAGTTCCATACGCACTGGGGAGAGTTCGGCGGCTACAAGCATCCCAACGCGCTGCGCTACGAGACGGCCCTCTCGCTGGCGAACGGCGCGCGGTGCTCCGTCGGCGACCAGCTTCATCCGGAGGGCTTGATGGACGAAGCGACCTATCGGCTGATCGGCAGCGCCTACGGCGAAGTGGCGCAGAAGGAAGCCTGGTGCGCGGGCGCGACGAACGTCGCCGACATCGCCGTGCTGTCGGTCGAAGCGGTATCGGACGCGGATACCGGATTCCTCGGCAACGGGTCCGACACCGGCGCCGTGCGGATGCTGCTGGAGGGCAAGTATCTGTTCGACGTCGTCGATACGGAGGCAGACTTCGGGCGCTACAAGGTGCTTATCCTGCCGGATGCTATTCTCCTCGGGCCGCGGCTCCGGGGCAAGCTCGAGCGATATCTGGCCGACGGCGGCCAAGTGCTGGCCTCGGGCAGATCGGGGCTGACGGAGGAAGGCGACCGGTTCGCGATCGACCTCGGCGTCCGCTGGACGGGAGAGAATCCGTACCGCCCCGCCTACATTCGTCCGGATTTCCCGCTATCCGATCTGGGGAGCGCGTCCTGCGTCTTCTATGCCCGCAGCCAGCTCGTCGAGTTGGACGGGGGGCGCCCGTTGGGACGACTGGAAAATCCGTATTACAACCGCGACTTGTTCGCCTACTGCTCGCATCAGCATTTTCCGAATTCGCCGGAGGACGCAGGTCCCGCGATCGTCGAATCGGGGAACGGCATCTACGTGAGCTGGCCGATTTTCGAGGAATACGCGACCGTCGGCAGCTATGTGTCCAAGGCGCTCGTCCGGCACGCGCTCGACCGGCTGCTCCCGCGCAAGACGCTGGAGACCGGCCTGCCCGCGCAGGGCGTCGTCACGGTCCAGAGGCAGGAGGCGTTCGACCGGAACGTCGTCCATCTGCTCTACGCTTCCCCGGTCAAGCGAGGTCAGGGCATCGAGATTATCGAAGACATCGTTCCTTTGTACAACGTAGCGGTCGCGGTCCGCTGCGGCAAGCCGCCGGCGGAAGTTTATCTGGCGCCCGAGCGGACGCCGCTGCCGTTCGACTGCCGGCAAGAAGACGGAGACGATGCGTTCTGCGTCGCCTTCAAGGTGCCCGAGCTGAACGGCCATCAGATGGTTGTGCTGCAGTTTTGAGTGATCCATGCGACGGGAACGCCGGCGAGCCGGCTTCCCGTTTTTTTATAACCGGCGCTTTGACCGGCGATTGAACCGACGACGGCAACCGTATGGCGCGCACGATGACGGCCTTCAAAAAATAGCGATTTTATAAGAAATCGCCATTTTGAACAGATCCGGAAAAGCGATAAATTATCGCCATTCTTTATAGAAATGCGTCATTGTCACGCCCCCGGAAGTCGATGTACGTTGGATTCGCGGCAATCGTAACCGCTTACAACGAAGGGGAGGAGGGATGCAGCCATGATCAGGCGTTACTACGCCTACCGTTACTTTTTTCTGATGCTGCTGCCGGTCGTAGCGTACTTCGCGGTGTTCCATTACGCGCCGATCTACGGCGTGCTGATGGCCTTTCAGGATTTCAGAGTGCTGAAGGGCATATCCGGCAGCGAGTTCGTGGGCCTGAAGCACTTTAGAGAGCTGTTCTCGGGCCTCTACTTTGTGCCGGTGCTCAAGAACACGCTCATCATCAACGCCTACAAGCTGCTGTTCGGCTTCCCGGCGCCGATCGTGCTGGCGCTGCTCATCAACGAAGTGATGAGGCCGGGCTTCAAGCGAATCGTGCAGACGATCAGCTACCTGCCGCACTTCCTGTCCTGGATCGTGCTGTCCGGCATCGTGATCGAAGCGCTGTCGCCGAGCAGGGGGCCGATCAATATCGTGCTGATGGAGCTGGGATTGAAGCCTGTCTTCTTCCTCGCCGATACGCACTGGTTCCGGACCGTACTCGTCAGTACCGCAGTATGGAAAAACGTCGGCTTCTCCGCCATCATCTACCTGGCCGCCATCGCGGGCATCAATGCCGATATGTACGAGGCGGCGGAGGTAGACGGCATCGGACGGCTGCAGAAGATGTACTACATCACGCTGCCGGCGATCGCGCCGGTCATCGTCATCATGGTCATCTTGACTTCGGGGTCGATCATCAACGACGACTTCGACCAGATCTTCAATCTGCTCAACGCGAACGTGAGCAGCGTGGGCGATGTCATCTCCACCTATACGTACTCAGAGGGGATCGCCAAGATGAACTACAGCTACGCGGCGGCGGTCGGATTGTTCAAAAATGTGGCGGCGCTCGTCGCGGTGCTGTCCGCGAACTTCATCGCCCGCAGATTCAGCGACAACACCATCCTTTAGAAAGGAGGGATCCGCATGAAGCACCGCCGAATGTCCGACCGATTGTTCAGTCTGACCGTCTATGCGCTGCTCTCGGGGCTGGCGCTCACCATCGTCCTGCCGATGATGCAGGTGCTGACGATCTCCGTCAGCCCGCTGGCCGTAGTCAACCGGTACGGCTTCCACCTTATCCCGACTGCGTTCGACTTCAGCGGCTACCGTCAAGTGTTCCACAAGCAGACCATCTGGACCGGCTACGAGAATACGCTGATCCGCACCGTCCTCGGGACATCCATCACGATCGTCATGACCTTCCTCGGCGCTTATCCGCTGTCGAAGCGGCAGCTGCCGCACCGCGCCTTCTGGACCGGCTTCATCGTCCTCACGATGTTTTTCTCCGGCGGGCTCATCCCGAGTTATATGCTCGTCAAAAATATCGGCTTGATGAACACCGTCTGGTCGCTTGTGCTGCCCGGCGCCGTCAGCGCCTTCATGCTGCTGATCGTGCGCAATTTTATCGGCTCGCTGCCCGAGAGCCTGGAGGAGTCGGCCAAGATCGACGGCGCGAACGACGTGTATATCCTCTGGAAAATCGTCGTGCCGCTCTCGATGCCGATTCTGGCGACCGTCGCGCTGTACGCCGCCGTCGATCACTGGAACGCCTGGTTCGACTCCATGCTCTACATTCGGCAAGAGAAAAAGCAGGTGCTCCAGCTGATCCTGCGCAAGATCATCATCGACGGCACGGCCGATCCCTCTACGACCGGCGCGGCGGATGCGATGAACGCGCCGACCAACAGCCAGGCGATGAAGATGGCGGCGCTGGTCGTCACCATGCTGCCGATCATGTGCGTCTATCCCTTTCTCCAGAAGTACTTCGTCAAGGGGACGCTGCTCGGCTCCGTCAAAGGTTAATCACCGGTTCATCCGGGTTAACAATATCCATATTTGGGAGGAATAAAGATGGCAACGAAGACGAAAAAAAGGGCGGTCGCCGTCATCCTGCTGGTGACGATGCTGGCAGCGCTGATGGCTGCGTGCTCGGGCAACAATGACAGTCCGTCGGCATCGGCAGGCGGATCGTCGAGCGGTACGGCAGGGGCGAAGAGCACGGAGAGCGCCTCGCCTGCGGCGACCGAAGAGGCGCCGGTCACGCTGGATTGGCTCGCCTACAACTCGTACGGTCAGCCGGATGCCAACGCGTCGCTCGTACAGATGGTCGAGAAGAAGTTCAACGCCAAGTTCAACGTCTGGTACGTCGACAATCAGAAGTGGGTCGATCAGCTGAACGTCAAGTTCGCGGCCGGCGAGATGCCGGACGTGCTGCAGATCCGCGAGCAGATCCCGAAGTACGTCGACAACGGCATCCTCGCCCCGATCCCGGAGGAGAAGATCCGCGAGCTCGCGCCGACGTACGCCGCGACGATCGACAAGTACGATCCGAACCTGTGGAATGCGGTCAAGTACGACGGCAAGATCTACGGCCTGCCCAGCATCAATCTGGCGGGCGACTATCCGACCGTCGTCCTCTGGCGCCAGGACTGGCTCGACAACGTCGGCATCACCAAGATTCCCGAGACGCTCGACGAATTCGAGGCCGCGCTGCTTAAGTTCCGCAACGACGATCCGGACAAAGACGGCAAAAAGGACACGTACGGGCTGTCCAGCTTCGCGATTCCGTTCGTGATGGGCGCGTTCGGCTATCCCGGCAACAATGCCAGCTACGTCATGAAGGACGGCAAGATCACGTTCGCGGCGATCCAGCCGGAGATGAAGGACGCGCTCACGGTTCTGAACAAGTGGTACAAGGAAGAGCTGATCGATCCGGAGTTCGTCACGGGCGAGAACACCGGCGGCTACTGGGCCGACTCCCAGGCGATGTACAACGGACGGATCGGCCTGACCGGCAACGGCATGTTCTATCAATGGCGCAACGAGCTGTTCGGCGGCGACGACCAGGGGGGCGGCCAGTATCAGAACTTCATCAAGGCGCAGCCGAACGGCAAGCTCACCTTCGGCAAGCCGCCGGTCGGACCGTCAGGCAAGTCGGGTACGCTGCAATGGGGCGTGAACAGCACGGCCGTCGGCATCACGACCAAGGCGGCAGAGAACCCGCGCAAGCTCGAGACGCTGCTGAAAATGCTCGAAACGACGTTTACCGATTACGACTATTATCTGACCGTCCTGCGCGGCAACGAAAACGAGGATTGGAAGAAGGTCGACGACACCGGCAAGGTGCAGATCCTGAACCAGGCGACGAGCGTGGCCGATCTGTCCAAGAAGGGCATCCAGGTGTTCAACATCATGAACAGCCCCGACTTCGACAAGAAAGCGGACGCGGACCTGTACAAATTCGCCGACTCCAAGAAGACGACGGGCTACCCGCCGGTCATCGCGCCGGCGGTGGACAGCTATGCCAAGTATGCGGGCGATCTGTATAAGCTCGCCACCGAGACGTACATCAAGATCATTCTCGGCGAACAGCCGGTGTCCAGCTTCGATGCCTTCGTCACGAAGTTCAAGGCCAACGGCGGCGACGAGATCGAGAAGGACGTCAACGAAGCGTACAACAAAATGCTGGGCAAATAAGACCAGTCGAATAAGGCCAGTCAAATAAGACCAGTCGAATAAAGCCAGTCAATTTTTGAACGACCGGGAGGGCGAACGCCGATGCGGCACTGGAAAAGCACACCTTACTTTACGCGGCTTCTTGCCTTCAATTCGCTGCTGATTCTCGTCATCGGCGTCGCTCCCCTGGTTATCGCTTTTCAATATATGATGTCCGCCTACAACGGCGAACTCGCCAAGTTCAACGTACAGTCGGTCAAGCAGATCCGGAGCGCGATTGACGGACAGATCCTGAAGCCGACCGTCGAGGCAGCGAACCACAGCCTGACGGAGTCGGCGACGGGCGAGCCGCCGCTGCTCTACCCGATGCTCCATACGATCCGCGGGAACTATTCGTCCATGACGGACGTGACCGAGACGCTGTCGGCCATCGAGGCCCAGCTCTCGTTCGCCGCGTCGGTCGACATTTACTACAGGAACAACGACGTGTTCTTTTTCGGCACGAAGTTTTTTTGTTATATGGACCAGTCGGCGTGCAAGCTCGGATTCCGCGAGCGATGGCTGCAGCAGCTCGGGCAGGCCGGGACCCAGGTCGCCTGGTACACGGTCGACGCCGAGGACAATCCCGATTACGAGCGGCTCATCAGCTATGTCCGCAACTATCCCTACTTCGCGCCGCCCGACAAAAGGAAGGCGGTATTCGCCGTTAACTTGAAGGAGAGCGCGATCCGGAGCAAGCTGGCGCAGTCGCTGGCTGCGGGAAGCGGGCTGATCTTCGTCGTCGACGGCGACGGCGCGCTGATCTCGAGCAACGCGAGCGCAGGGGAGGAAGAGGAATTCCGCCGCGCGGGCATCCGGTTCCCGGAGCGCGCGCCGGCGGCGGACGAGGAGCAGCCGATCGAGAGCTTGAAGTGGGAGGGCAAGGAGGCGGTCGCCGCGTTCGCCGATTCGGAGATCAACGACTGGCGGTACGTGACTGTCGTCGAGAAAAGCGTCTTCTACAAGCGGGCTGCACATATCCGCAATCTCATGTACGCGCTGGGCGGGGCGCTGCTGGCGGTCGGCCTCGCGCTCGTCTACATGCTGACCAAGCGGGCGCACAGGCCGATCGGTCTTACGCTGCGGGAGTATTCGCTGCGGATCGACGATCTGAACGGCCAGCTCGCGAGGCACGAGCCCGTCATCAAGTACCATGGCATCATGAGCCTCTTGACCGGCACGGGCGTGGCGGGAGCCGGCGGACAGACGGCCGATATGCGGCTGTTTCTCGACCTGCATCTGCGCGAGCCGTATTTCTTTTGCTTTGTGCTGATATCCGCAGGCGGCATGGACGGCGAGAGCCGCAGCGGCGTGGCCGCGGCCTACCGGATGGCCGAGCGTCTGGAGGCGGCGGGCTCCCCGCATTGCAGAATATGGGCAGTCGTCTCGCCGGAGGGCTCGATCTACGGCATCGTCAACGGCTCCGATCCGGAGGGGGAAGCGGACGAGCGCGCGCTGCTCGAGCAGCTCGAACGGCATGCCGACGAGCCGTGCAGCCTGTGCCTCGGCAGCAGGTACGCGATAGCGGAGACGGCGCCCGCCGTCTCCCACCGCGAAGCCCGCGAGGCTGCGGCGTACGCGTACTTTTACCCCGAGCGGCAGGTCATCCGGTATGCAGAGCTTGGGACGGCGTCGCGCCAGGATAGCGGAGGACCGGCGAGGGCGCCGGACGAACTGGCGGCCGCGCTGCGCGCCGCTGACGAAGGCAAGGCGCTGCACGTCATCCGGTCCGCGATCGAGGAGGCGTCGTCCGGCCGCTATACGGCGGATTACGGCAGGCAGCTGCTCGGGGAACTGGCCGCGTCGCTGGGGAAGACGCTGAAGTCGCTGGGCATCGGGGCGCGGGAGCTGTACGGCTGCGAGCTCCGGGAGCGCGCGGCGGGCTTCGCGAACGCAAGGCTGTTCGCCGCGTGGATCGAAGAGGCGGCCGGCCTCGCGATCAGGGAGATCGAGGCGCAGCGCAAAGGCGCGGATACCGAGCTGAACGCGAGGGTCAAGGCGTACGTCGAAGCGCATCTGTGCGGCGAGCTCGGTCTTGACCGCATCGCGGAGCATATCGGGGTGACGCCCAATTACCTGAGCCGGTTGTTCAAGCTCGGCGCAGGGATCACGCTGATCGAGTACATCACCGGCCGCAAGCTGGAGAAAGCAGCCGAGCTGCTTCGCGAGAACCGCCATTCGGTCGGCGAGATCGCCCTGATGCTCGGCTATCAATCGCCGAATCATTTTATCCGGATTTTCAAGGAAAAGTACGGACTAACGCCGAAGCAGTTCCAGAAATCGGGCTGCTAGGCGCCAAGAGGGAGATTGCGATGATTCTGTACCGCGAACTACGAGAAGCGATATTGTCCGCAGGGCCGAGGCCGGATACGCTGGCGGGAGGCGCGCTCGCGCCCGCGATTTTGGCGGAGCTGAAGGAGGAGCCGCATCTCGCGACGCTTCTTCAGGAGATTCGGGAGGAGGCGCGGCGGGCGGTCAGCGAGCCCGTGCCGCCGCTGTCGTTCGCCGACTTCAGCCGGTTTGACGCCGCGGGGACGCGCCGGGAATACGAGCAGCCCTACTTCGAACGGAGGGGCCGGCTGCTCGCGCTCGCGCTGGCCGTCCTGCTGGACGACGCCGATGCGGGTGTCTATGTCGAAGCGCTGGAAAATATCATTTGGGACATTTGCGGCGAATACGCCTGGGCGATTCCGGCGCATCTCCCTGACATGCGGGGGATGGCGCCCGAAGGGGCCGTCGCGCCGAACCGGACCGTAGACCTGTTCGCCGCGGAAACCGCGCACGCGCTCGCCGAGACGCTGTACCTCCTCGGAGACCGGCTGCATCCCTGGGTCGCGTCCCGGATCAGGGAGGAGGTCGAGCGACGCGTGTTCCGGCCGCTGTTCGAACGGTCCACTCATTTTCTCTGGGAGGCGGTCACGAACAACTGGGCCGCCGTATGCGGAGGCGCCGCGGGCATGGCGGCACTGCTGCTGATCGACGATCCCGTACGGCTGGCGGGCGTGCAGCACCGCATCGTCAGCGCCATGGAGAGCTTCCTGGCCGGCTACGGTGAAGACGGCTGCTGTCCGGAGGGTGCCGGCTACTGGAATTACGGCTTCGGCTACTTCGTCTACTGGGCCGAGATGCTCCGCGATTATACCGGCGGCGCCGTCGACCTGCTGCAGCGGGACAAGATCAGGCGGATCGCGGCGTTCCCGGCGGCCGTATCGCTATCCGGTTCCCTGTGCGTCAACTACTCGGATTGCCAGCCGGCCATGATCGCGAACACGGGACTGATCAGCCGGCTGTGCGATCGGCTGGGCGTGTCGCCGCCCGAGATGACGGCGGTCCCCTCGTTCCATGCCGATCACTGCTACCGCTGGCCGCATCAGCTCCGCAATCTGCTGTGGACGAATCCGAAGCGGATGAACGTGCGGAGCGCCGACCGGAACTGGTATTTTCCGAGCACGGCTTGGCTGATCGCCAAGCGGAGCGCGCCCGGCGGCCTGCTTGCCTTCTCGGCGAAGGGCGGGCATAATCACGAGGCCCACAACCATAACGATCTGGGACACTTTATCGTTCACGCGGGAGGAGAGACGCTGCTCGCGGACCTCGGGGGCGGCGTCTACACCCGCGAATATTTCGGCGAAGAACGTTACTCCTTTCTCCACAACGGCTCCCAAGGGCACTCGGTTCCGCTCGTTAACGGGCTGCCGCAAGCGCCCGGTGAGCGGCATCGCGCCGCGGTCGTGGAGGTGGAAGCGGGACAGCGAGTCAGAGTAGAGCCGGAGGCGGGACGGGGAGCGGCCGACACGCCCGTGGCGCCCGTGGTGTTCGAGCTGGACCTGACAGCGGCCTATCCCGAGGAGGCGGGGCTCGGCGCCTTCTTCCGTCGGTTCGAATGGCGTTGCGATCCGACGCGCGGGCACGCCGGGCTGACATTGACGGACCTGTTCGAATTCAGCGGGACGGGGTCTGCCGAAGACGAGAACAGCGTTACGGAGCATTTCATCAGTGAGTACGAGCCCGTCGTCGGCGCCGGCGAAGCCGTGTGGCGGGGGGAGAGAGGTATGGTTTCTTTGCGTTTCGATCCTGCGCGGTTCCGTGCGGCAGCGGAGGCGATCGATACGCATCGGCACGACGGCAGTCCGATGAAGGTGTATCTGCTCAGACTGCATGCGGAGCGGCTGCCGCGGCAATTCGAATGCAGCTTTGCCATAGACTGCCGCCTGACGAGCTAGCGTGCGGCGGACGGAGGCGATATAGACACCGGCGTCAGCTTCATGCGACGGTCCGTCCGCTCAGGTGGACTTGTGCCGGTAATCCTGCGGCGTCAGGCCGTAATGCTCCTTGAACAGCTTGATGAAGTACTGCGGCTTGTGGTAGCCGATCGCCGCAGCGACGTCGCTGACCTTGAGCTCGGGCTGCCCGAGCAGCAGCTCCTGCGCCCGCTGCATGCGGGCCCTGTACAGATAATCGCTGATGTTCTCGCTCATCTTGCTCTTGAACAGCGACGACAGGTACGCCGGATGCAGGCCGACATGGTCCGCCGCCGACTGGAGCGTGGCATCGGCGAGCCGTTCCGCGATGAACTGCTGCACCTTGCGGATGAGCGCGGCCTGCTCGTTGTTCCATTCGCTCTTGGTCATCTCCTGCAGCCGGTCGAGCGTATGCGCGACCCATTCCTGGAGCTGGCGCATATGACGGAACCGGCCGGCGTCGCCGGGCTTGTCGGGCTCGGACGGGAACACGTCATGCAGGCTGAGCCCGCTCTTGTGGGCAAAAAAGCTGAACGCCCCCATCGCGTGATAGTAAAGCTCGAGCAGCGTCTCGCGCGATTCCATCCCCTTGTCGGCGACTTCCTGGAAGACGGCATCCCACTTGGCGCGGATCGCCGCCCATTGGCCGATCTCGGACAGCTGTATGAACGTCGGCGACTCGTACAGGCTGTGTAGGCGGTAGGGCAGCTCGGGCGCGGCGGCGTCCTGCAGGCGGATGAGCAGATCCGTCCCGCCGCCGAGCTGGCGGGAGAATACGGCCAGCGAATCCCGGTACATGCCGCGCAGGCCGCGCGACATCACCTGCCAATCGCTCAGGACGACCGAGATGCTGCTCTTGAGAAACTGCCTGACATGCTGCTGCAGCCGCGAGGCCAGATGCTCGAACGATTGCTGCCGGGCAAGCTCGGGCTGCGGGTCCTGCGCCAGCCACGTCTCCTCCCGGACCTTGAGAATGAATACCTCATAATCATAGGCATCGCGGCCATGCCAGACGTGGAACAAATCCGAGAACGTCTCCTCCGCGATGTTGGCGACGGCCGAGGCGAGCAGCGACTGGTCCCGCCAGTTCAGCTCCTCCGCGGACGACTCGATGCGCAGCAGGCACATCGCCGTCAGGTCTCCCGGCACGAACGGCAGCTGATAGTAGGCCAGCTTCTCCTCGAGCAGCTCCGGCGGCAGCTTCCGCCCCTGGAGCAGATCCGTCAGCAGCTTCTCCCTGAACAGCGGCATATGCTCGCGGACCAAATCCATCGCCTTCTGCTGTCTGCCACGCTCGTCCCACTCGAGGCGAAGCGCCTCCGTCAACCGGCGTACCGTGCCGGCCAGCTCCTCGTGATCGACCGGCTTGAGCAGGTAGCCGTCGACCTGCTGCCGGATCGCCTCCTGCGCATAATCCCATTCCCCGTACCCGGACAACAGAATGCTTTTAAAGTGCTTGTCGTATTTTTTAAGCTGCTGAATCAGCTCCAGACCGGAGATGCCGGGCATGCGGATGTCGGTGAGGACGATGTCGACAGGGCATGTCTTGCAAAATTCAAGCGCCTCCTCGCCGGAGAACGCCTTGTGCACCTTGCCGATCCCAAGCGCCTGCCAGGGCATGTTGCGTTCGAGACTGTCCACGAGGTGAGAGTGGTCGTCGACGATTAGCAGCTCATACATGCCTTCACCCCCCATGGTTCGATTCCTTGAGACTCCTTGCAATTCCTTGCATTCGCCTACTGCCTACGATACCACGGCAGCCGCGAGAGCGGCGCCTCGATCTCAAGCGCGGCGGGGCCTTCGACGAGACTGCCGTCATCGCCCAGCCAGCGTCCTGCCGGGAAATGAACGATTCTGGCCGTCTGTCCCTTGACGACGACCGGCGCGACGAGCAGGTCCGAGCCGAGCAGGAACTGATCCTGCACGAGTTCGTAGCCTTGGCCCGGATACTCGAACGCCAGGCTGCGCAGCATCGGCAGACCG
Organism: Cohnella sp. 56; assembly: GCF_037963805.1. Taxonomy (NCBI): domain Bacteria; kingdom Bacillati; phylum Bacillota; class Bacilli; order Caryophanales; family Paenibacillaceae; genus Cohnella; species Cohnella sp. 56. The sequence continues at coordinate 469,090 of NZ_JAZDQE010000001.1, forward strand.
TCGACTGCGGCCTGACCGGCTAGCGCCAGCAGCTCGGGACCGAGCGCGGTGCGCAGCCGCACGGCGTCCAGGCACCAGGCCAGCTCGTCGCCGCGCAGCACGCGCCAGGGCGCCATGGAAAACTGCATGACCGGGAACAGTGCGGCGCACTGGGCATACCGGACGAACAGCTCGCTGTCGAAGCGGAAGTCCGGGGAGTTGATGTCGCCGTCCATGCCGCCGCCGATCATGTCGGGACAGTTGAATGCGTAGCCGAGCAGCCCCTGCGCGATGGCGTTCGGGATCAGCCCGCCGAGCCCGCCTGCGTCCCAGGTGTGCGTCTTGTCCCGCTGGCGCTGGATGAGCGCCTGGCCGCCGAGCTTCCAGCACATGCGCAGCTCGACGAGCGGATAGCCGACGCCGAGAGACGCGTAGGCCTCGCAGTCCTCCAGCTGGCGCAGCGGGCGCGACCAGGCGACAGGCTGCGTCACGTCGGGCGCACCCGGCAGGATCGGCTCGCCGGCGTCGAGCTTGAAGCCGTCCACGCCGTAGTCCGCGATCAGCCGGTCCATCTGCTGCCGGAACCAGGCTGCGCCTTCCGTCTTCGTATAGTCGACGACGGCGCTGTAGCCGTTCCACCACTGACGAAGCACGGGTGCTCCGTCCCCGCCCTTCATGAGCAGATCGCCCCCGCGCAGTTCCTTGAACAGTGTGCAGTCCGCGCTCACATAGGGACACATCCACAGCATCACCTTGAAGCCCATGCGGTGCAGCTCGGCGACCATGGCAGCCGGATCGGGGAACCGGTGCCTGTCGAAGTCCCACATGCCGTAGTCCTGCATCCAGTTGTCGTCGACGATGAGGATGCCGGGCGGCAGCCCGTTCGCCAGAATCGATTCCGCGTAGCGGATGATCTTGTCCTGCGTGGGCGCGTAGAACATCTCGATCCAGGTGCAGTATTGCGGCGCCGTGAAGGCGAGCGCGTCGGGCATCCGGCCGGACGGCGGGAAGTGCGTGCGGCTGGCATGCGCGTAGGCGCCTTTGAGCGAGCCATGCCCTTCTTCCAGGATAACCTCGTCGGCGCCGGGCGAGACGGTCAGTCCTTCCTCGTCTGCGCGGAAGGCGAACGGCTCCTCGCTCCACAGATACCGGCCGTGGCTGGAGAGGAGCAGAGGGGAGGCCTGATTGTCGTCGGTCATGCGCAGATCTCTCGCATGGACCGTTCGTCCGAACGGCATGGCGCTGCCTTCGTTGATGACGCCGCCCCACCAATATTCGCCGGGCAGCCTGGCGATCGATATGTCGTTCATGTCTCCATTCTCCTTGTCTGTAACGGACGTTTGCGGGCGGATGCCATCGATTTTTTGCGTCCTCGTTCAGCTGATTTTTGCTTCAGTTTTAATTATGCAGACAACGCGGACGGCTGGAAAGCGGATCTGAAGAATGTGGTTGCAATCTTAAAATCGGGGCATATCACCGTGCAAATCCCGTGCTTTATGATGAGAGCGTCAAGAGCTCACGACGATCATCAGCCAAAAACGAGGGGGATATCACGATGAACGCAACAAAAAAATCGAAAGCGGCGTCGGCGGCCGGCGTACTGCTCGTCGCTTCGCTGGCACTGGCTGCCTGCGGCGGCAACTCAAATAACGGAGGCAATGCGGCCAGCAGCGCACCGGCATCAGGGGACGCTTCGAGCCCGGCGGCCAGCAAGCCGGCAGGCGGCGGGAAGAATGTCACGATCTCCTATACGATCTGGGACAAAAACCAGCAGCCGGCGATGGAGGCGATCGCCAAGGCGTTCACCGAGAAGAATCCGAACATCAAGGTGAAGGTCGACGTCATCCCGTGGGGCGACTACTGGACCAAGATGTCCGCGGCCGCGCCGGCCGGCACGCTGCCGGACGTGTTCTGGATGCACGGTGGCCAGTTCATCAAGTACGCGACCGGGCAGTTCCTCGAGCCGATCACCGACAAGGTGCAGGCCGGCGAGATCAATCTGGACGACTACGCCTCGAACCTCGGTTCGATTTACACGCTCGACGGGCAGAACTACGGCGTGCCGAAGGACTTCGATACGATCGGCCTCGCGTACAACAAGGAGCTGTTCGATCAGGCGAGCGTTCCGTATCCGGACGACACATGGACCTACGAGAAGCTGGCCGAAGTGGCCAAGAAACTCAGCCAGCCGGACAAGGGCATCTACGGCTTCGGCGCCAAGCTGGATACGCAAGCCGGCTACTGGAACGACATGCTGGCGAACGGCGGCCACATTCTGAACGACGACATGACCAAATCCGGCTATGACGAGCCTGCTTCGATCGAGGCGCTCCAGGCCCGCTATCAGATGATTCTCGACAAGGCTTCGCCGACGCATCAGCAGATGACCGACACGGACACGGTCGATATGTTCAAGTCCGGCAAGCTCGCGATGATTTTCGACGGCTCGTGGGACAACGGCAACCTGGCCAGCAGCGACATCATCAAGGGCAAGTACGACTGGGCGAAGCTGCCGATGGGCAAGGTCAAGCGCGGCAACATCATCAACGGCCTCGGCAACGTCATGTCCGCCAAGGGCAAGCACAAGGAAGAGTCATGGCAGTTCCTGAAGTTCCTCGGCTCGAAGGAAGCGGCGGACATCACGGCGCAGATGGGCGCGGCGATCCCGGCGTTCAACGGCACGCAGGACGCATGGGTGAAGTCCAAGCCGGACATGAACCTGCAGGTGTTCATCGATCAGACGGCGGACGCAGTGCCTTATCCGAGCGGCTCCAAGTCGTATCCGGTCTGGTTTGCCAAGGAGAGCGAGATCATGTCCCAGGCATGGGGCGGCGCGATCTCGGTCGAGGAAGGCGCCAAGAAGGTCGCGGCCATGATGAATCAGGCGATCGCGGACGCGAAGTAAGCATCTGAGTTTCCGTCTCAAGAGGTAATATCGTCGAAGGCGCTCCCGCTGGCGGGACGCCTTCGGCCATGATGGGGTGAAGGAAATGCATTCGAGAAGCAGATACGCATGGGCGTATATCATGATCGCTCCTACCTTGATCGGGACGCTGGTATTCTGGCTGTGGCCGGCGATCTACTCGGTTTATCTGGGCTTCCTGAAGTCCGAAAATTTCGGCATGGACAATCACTGGGTGGGCCTCGCCAACTATGAGCGATTGTTCAAGGACGAAGAATTTTGGCAGAACCTTCGCAACACGATGCTGTACGTCGTACTGTTCGTGCCGCTGACGATCGTGCTGTCCACGTTTTTCGCCGTTCTGATGAACGCGAAGATCAAGGGCAGGTCCGCTTACCGGGTCATCTACTTCCTGCCGCAGGTCACGATGGCCGCCGCTGCGGCGATGGTGTGGGTCATCATTTTTGCGCAGGATTACGGCCTGCTGAACTCCGCGATCGGCACGCATATCGCCTGGATCTCGGACAAACGGTTCGCCATGTACGCGCTCGTCTTGGTGGGCGTATGGGGTGCGATCGGCTTCAACATGCTGCTGATTCTGGCCGGCCTCCAGGGCATCCCGCGTCCGCTGTACGAAGCGGCCGAGCTCGACGGCGCCGTCGGCTTCCGCAAGTTCCGCTATATCACGCTGCCGCTGCTGACGCCGACGCTGTTTTTTACGTCCATCGTGCTCGTCATCGGCGCCACGCAAATTTTCGACAGCATCTACCTGATCATCGGCAAGACGAACGTCGCGCTGCCTTCCGTGCGCTCGCTCGTGTACGCCTACTACCAGAATTCGTTTATTTACTACGATCAGAACTACGGGGCGGCGATCGTCAATATCCTGCTGCTCATCAATCTGATCCTGACCGGCTTCCAGTTCCTGATGCAAAAAAAATGGGTGGTTTACGACTGAGGAGGTACGAATATGAGCGGCGTCGCCTCTGCCAAGCGTAGAAGCAATATCGTCATTCACCTGATTCTCATCGCGGGAGCCGTCATCATGGTGCTTCCGTTTATCTGGATGGTGCTCACGTCGCTCAAGACGACGACCGAGGCGACCCAGATTCCGATTCGACTGTTCCCTGCCGAGCCCAGCCTTCGCGGCTACAAGGATGCGCTCGCGCAGTCCCCTTTTCTGCACTACTACGCGAACACGCTGATGGCGGCGTTTATGAAGACGCTGTTTCCCGTCATCTTTAGCGCCATGGCGGCGTTTGCGTTCGCGCGCATTCGTTTTCCGGGCAGCGCCCTGTGCTTTTTCCTGATCATCTCGGTCATGATGGTACCGAACCCGGTGTTTTACACGCCGCAGTACATGATGATGAGCAAGCTCGGACTCGTTAACACGGTGACCGCGCTCTGGATCGCCTCGCTCGTCAGTCCGTTCGCGACCTTCTTGCTGCGGCAATTTTTCCTCGGCATCTCCAAGGAGCTGGAGGAGGCCGCCGTGCTCGACGGCTGCAACCCGTTCCAGATCTTCCGCCACATCATGCTCCCGCTCGTGAAGTCGGCGCTCGTCGCGATCGTCATCATCCAGTTGCTCTGGTCGTGGAACGATCTGCAATGGCCGCTCATCATCAACAGCTCGCCGGAGAAGCTGACGCTGTCGGCCGGACTTGCGACGCTCGTGTCGATGTTCGGCACGGACTATCCGGTGCTCACGGCCGGCGCGTTCATGGCTGTCATTCCGATGCTCGTGCTGTTCTTCATCTTCCAGCGCCGGTTCATCGAGGGCGTTGCGTTCAGCGCCAGCAAGGGCTAAGGCTGGGGGCTCCCCGGCCGGGGAGTTGTGATCGCAAGAGGTAGGCTGGAGCGGCGCAGGTACTGTGTAAGCGAGGAAAGCGCTGTTGCAGCGCGGTGCGGACGTGTGCAGATCGCTGTAAGCGAGGAAAGCGCAGTTACAACGAATCGGCGCGAGGAGGAGGCGGTTCAAGTCTGCCGCCATGCTCCTTTATATTTTTGTGATAACGCTATCATTGGAAAATAAACAGTCAAGGAGGATTCCGATGAATCCATTATCGGCCCGTCATATCCGAAAATCATCATTCAGCGTGTTGCTTGCGATATGTTTGCTCCTGAGCACCGTGCTGGCGAATGCGGCGCCGGGCAGCGCCAATGCCGCGGTCCCCGACCCGGCGCGCGTGCCGGTCAATCCCTATCCGAGCCCGGTGGCGGACAGCGCGCTGGCCAGGCACGATCTGACCGCCGCGCCGAGTCCGCTGGACAATCCGCTCAAAGGCTTCGCCCCCTTTTATCCGTGGGAAACCGAGACCTCGCTGCCCCACAGCCTGGAATGGTTCTATGTACCGCTCAAGGCGGTCATGAGCGGGCCGGACACATTCACCTTCGACGCCGGCATCGAGCCGCAGCTTAATGCCATCGCCGCCAGAGGCAATCAGGCGGTGCTGCGCGTCTATCTCGAATATCCCGGCGAAGCCGACGCGATCCCGCAGTTCATGCACGACGACGGCATTGCGATTCGTCACAATGACGCCTTCAACCAGGACGAGCCGGATTACGACGACCCGCGTATGGTCGCTTATTTGACCAGCTTCATTCAAGCGTTCGGCGCCAGGTACGACGGCGATCCGCGCATCGGCTTTATCCATATGGGCCTCGTCGGCCTGTGGGGCGAGTGGCATACGTGGCCGTACGACACGGACACGAGCAATGACAGCTACCCGAACCATATGCCGAACGCCACGACGATCAACGCCATTTTCAGCGCATATGACACGGCCTTTAACCACACTAAATTAGAAGTCCGCAATCCGGACTTGCCCAACGCGGGCGATTACGACATCGGCTATCATGACGACTCGTTCGGCTTCAAGGAAGGGGACCCGCTGCAGAGCGTGACCCAACCGGAGAGCATGGGCGGCGCCTACTATTCGTTTTTGACGCAGATGCTGGATGCCGGCTCGGAGAACAAGTGGATCACGGAATCGATCGGCGGCGAGGTCCGCCCGGAGATTCAGAGCAGCTTCTTCAGCGGCGGCGCCAATGTCGACGATGCAATCGACGACATCGAGCTTGCCCATGCGACATGGATGATTAACCAGGGCGGCATCAGCAACTATAGTGCGAACGATGCCAAGGTGGCTGCGGGCATCCGCAAGATGGGCTACGATCTGAACGTAAAGAGCGCTTATTACAACAATGTGGCGCAGGGCGATCAGCTCAAGGTCGGCGTGACCATCCAGAATAACGGCGTCGCGCCGTTCTCCTATCCCTGGAAGGTGCAGTTGGGCGTCAAAAATGCGTCCGGTAAGCTGGTCAAGCAATGGAACACGTCATGGGATATCACGAAGGTTCAGCCTGCGCAGATCCGCACGTACCCGGAGTGGAACGTATCCGGCAACCCGAAGTATGTGCCGTTCGGCGAGCCGTATTATTTCGATACGACGATCTCCGATCCGGCCTTAAGCGACGGTTATTATTATCTGGTCATGAAAGTTGTAAATCCGCTTGAGGAGATCAGCAACAAAGCGAAGCGGGTCGGATTCGCGAATGCGGATCAGGACAAGGAGGGCTGGCTTAATCTCGGTACGGTGCTGATGGGCAACTGCGCAGCGCCATGCTCGCAGCCGCCGACAACGCCTCCGCCTCCGCCGACGAAGCTGCTCGTCGATAATTACGACGGGACGCCGGCCTGGTCGGGCAGCACGCAAAACGATCTCAATCAATGGACCGGCTCCAGCAACTTTGCCAACGGCGGCGGCGCGGGCGTCGTTGAAGACGGCGCGCTGGTGCTGCAATATCAGAATATGTCGCGGCTGGAGACGAATATCGGCCGCAACTTGGCCGCTACGAGCAAGCTCGTCATTCGTGCGAAGGGCGCCGTCGGCGGCGAAGAAAGCCAGATCAGCCTCACGGTCGGCGGCGTTACCAAGACGCTCGGTCAATTCAGCGGCGACACCATGACGACTAGCTATAAGGATCTCGTGATCGACCTGCCTGCGAATGGCGTGGATCTGTCGCAGACGATCTGGAGCATCGCCCTCGCGCAAGCGACCTGGAATACGACAGGGACGATCTATATCGATGAAATTTACTTCACGGACAAATACGAAGCGGATGCGGAGACAGGAGGCAACGGCAGCGGCAACGGAAATGGTAACGGCAACGGAAACGGCAGCGGTAACGGTAACGGCAACGGCAACGGCAATGGTAACGGCAACGGAAACGGTCCGGACACGCCGACGAATCCGGGCACAGGCACGCCTGGGCTGATCGAGAACTTCGAGTCGTATGCGGACGATGCGGCTGTCGGGCAAGCGTGGACTGAGGCCTGGTCCGACAAGCCGGGCTCGGTGACGAGAGCGCTCGGTGTGGCGAGCGGCAGCAAGGGCCTCAAGCTGTCCGTCGCCATCGCGGATTCGGAATGGTCGAATATCATCCACGCGATCCCTGAAGGCAAGCGGGATTGGTCGCGGTATGACGGCTTGAGCTTCTGGGTGAACAATACGACGAGCGACAGCAAGGACTTCAGCTTGAACGTCGCGCTGCAGACGCCCGTCACCAAGGGCGAGTTCGGGTTAAAGGAAGGCGGAGCTGCGCTGACGCTCGCCGCCGACGGCATCTGGCGCGCGGCAGCGTTCAACGGCGCTTCGCTGAACGTCCCCGCAGGCTTCAGCGGCGTCGTCAGAATCCCTTGGGATCAATTCGTTCAAGCCGGCTGGCAGTGCGACGGCGATCAGGCCGCATGCGCGGCTGCGCTGGACCCGAGCGAGATCGACGGACTCCAGTTCGGCTTCCCGCCCAAGGGCTACGCTCACAATGTCGTCACGATCGACGACATCGCGCTCTACCGGGCAGACCGCGTCCTGGACAGCTTCGACACTTATGCGGACGATGCCGCGCTGCAGAACGCCTGGCGGATCGACTGGGAGGACGGCGATCCGTCCGTGCTGCGGACGCTCGACAAGACGAACGTAGCGAATGGCATGCAGGCGATGAAGCTCTCCGTTTCCCCGACATCCGGCAAGCCTGCGTCCAATTGGATCAACATCAAGCGTACGGCGTTTGCCGGGACGGACGCAGATTGGACCGACTACGACGGACTAACCTTCTGGGTGAACAATGCGTCGCCGGGCGGCAAGAACATGGATCTCAACGTAGCGCTGGTGACGGATGCTTCGAAGGGCGAATTTTCCTTGAAGGCCGGGGGCGCCGTCCAGTTCTATAACGCTGCGGAAGGCTGGAAGACGACCACACTTGGCGGAGGTTCGCTGTCGATTGCCGCAGGCTATAAAGGCATGGTGCGCATTCCTTGGAGCGCCTTCGCCCAGTCTTCCTGGCAGAGCTGCGGCGCTTGCGACGCCGCCTTCGACAGAAGCAAGGTGCTGCAAATTCAGTTCGGCTTCGGCCCGGCCAGCCAGTCGGACAATGTGCTCACGATCGACGCGCTCGGCCTGTATGCGCTGGCGGGCAGAACAAGCGGCGGCGACGGCGGTCCCTCCGGACCGGAGCCTGTAGACCATCCGGGCGCGCCGGCCTGGGCGACGGCAGAGGGGACGCATGCGCTCACGTATCGCAGCTCGCCCGTTGACAATCCGCTCAAGGGCTTCCTTCCTTTCTACGATGCGTCCGAGGAAGCGTACTTCACGGCAGGCGACGATTGGAGAGACCGTCCGACCCAACTGCCGTACAGCATGGAGTTTTTCTACCTGCCGCTGAGCAAGCTCATGAACAATCTCAACGACTTCGACTGGACGGAGCTGGACAAACGGCTGGAAGCGGTGGCGGCCAGAGGCAATCAGGCGGTATTCCGCGTGTATCTGGACTATCCGAACAAGCCTTCGGGCATCCCGCAGTTTCTGATCGACGAAGGGCTGAAGACGTTTGCCTATGAAGGCTACGACAACGGCAAGGATGCCACGAGCCTGGCGCCCGATTACAACGACGAGCGCTTGATGGGGGCGTTGGACAACTTTATCGGCGCGCTTGGGGCGCGTTATGACGGCGATCCCCGGATCGGATTCATCATGATCGGCCTGATCGGCTTCTGGGGCGAGTGGCATACGTACCCGTACGACGGCAACTTAAAGTCGCCGAACCTGATGCCGACCGACGCCAACCTGAAGCGGGTGCTGACCGATATGGACGAGGCGTTCGACAGCACCCAGCTCGTGCTGCGTTATCCGATGGACAACGCCACGCTGAAGACGACGAATTTCGATGTCGGCTATCATGACGATTCGTTTGCGTTCCAGACGCTGCCGCCGAGCCTGGGCGGACAAAGCTGGCATTTCTGGGGCCGCATCAAGGATGCGTCGGCTACGGAGTTCTGGAAGACGAACAGCATGGGCGGGGAGATGCGGCCCGAGATTCAGGTGAAAATGTGGAACAACGATCCGCCGCGCTACAATGAGCCGGCTGCGCCGATCGAAGGCGCGCAGGGCGAGGATTATTACACCAGCCTGAATCTGACGCACGCTTCCTGGCTGATCGCGCAGGGCATCTTTCAGACGCCGCTGGATGCGGAAGCGCTGGCGAGGGCGACGGAAGGCTCGCGCAAAATGGGCTACGAGTATCATGTGCCGACTGCCTATCTGGACGCCGCCGACGGCAAGCTGAAGGTTGGCGTAGAGCTGGAGAATAGAGGCATGGCGCCCTTCTACTACAATTGGAAGGTCGAGCTTGCTGCCCAAACGGACAACGGCATCGTCAAAATATGGGAGCCGGGTTGGGATTTGAAAGACATCCTGCCGAATACGAACGGCTTCGACGGCAACAAGCTGTTCGAGTCGACGAGCAATCCGGCGCTTGGCGACGGAACCTATCAGATTCTGATGCGCTACGTGAATCCGCTCGAGCAGGTCAATGCGGACGCCAAGCCGTTCCACTTCGCGAATGCCGAGCAGCATGACGGCGGCTGGCTGAACCTGGGCAGCGTCGTCGTATCCGGCAGCGCGGCCGAAGCGCCGGTGCGAGTGACGAGCCTGACGACGAATACGGCGGAGCAGTTGAGCCTGGCGCCGGGCAAGAGCGCGCAGATCAATGTCACCGCTGCGCCCGCAGCGGCAAGCAATACAAGAATCGTATGGTCCTCGGCAGACCCGACAATAGCCTACGTATCTGCCGCAGGCATGGTCAAGGCTGCAGGCGAAGGCCGGACCGTGATCACGGCCAAGACGCTTGACGGCAATATGGCGAAGCAATTCCAGGTGACCGTGTCCTCCGAGTCCGAGCCGGAGCCGGAGACGAACAATCCGCCTGCCGGCGGCACCTCTGTGACGCCTGCGACACCGGCGCCGGAGCCGACGAAGGATGGCGTCAAGCTGGATCGGACGGCCGTGAAGACGGTGCACGCCAAAAACGAAGACGGCGTCACGGAAACGACGGCAACGATCGATGCGATGCGGCTGAAGGAGGCATTCGACGCGCTCGTCAAGCAAGCGTCGTCGATCTTCAACACAGTCACAATCGACGTGAAAAACGACGGCGGCAGCGTGAAGGTTCATATACCGTCGTCGGCGCTGATCGATGCCGCGAGCAAGCTGCCGGGCGCGTCTATTCTTGTGCAGACGGATCTGGGCAGCTACAGAGTACCTGTCTCCGTGTTGGGACTGTCTTCGATGGCGGAAAAGCTTGGCGTAAGTGCCGATGCAATGACCATCCGTATCGACATCAACAAACTGGCAGGCACGGCAGCGGCGCAATTGTCCGCACAGGCGGCCAAGGCCGGCCTGACCTTGCTCGCCCCCGCGCTGGAATACGACATTTATGCGGAGGCAAATGGAAAATCCGTCGTGATCGCCGATTTCGGCAGCACCTACGTCGAGCGAACGATCGTCCTATCCGGTAAGGTCGATCCCTCAATAACGACAGCCCTGCTGTACGACCCGGCGACAGGCGACTTCCGTTTTGTGCCGGCCGTATTCCGGGCAAGCGGCGACCGTACGGAAGCCGTCGTCAAGCGGAACGGGAACAGCATCTACACGGTGGCTTCCGGCAGCCGGACGTTCGCCGATCTGGACAGCCACTGGGCCAAGGCGGATATCGAATGGCTGGCCTCCAAGCGGATTGTCAACGGCGTCACGCCAAGCCGCTTCTCGCCGGACAGTTCGATTACGCGTGCGGAGTTCGCCGCCCTGCTCGTCCGTGCGCTCGGATTAAGCGCGCCGGCAGCGGCAGCTTCGTTCAGTGACGTCGCCGCAGCGGACTGGTATAATGAGGCGGTCGAACAGGCGGTGAATGCGGGTATCATCGAGGGCTACCAAGACGGTACATTTAAACCGAACGACCGCATTACCCGCGAGCAGCTGGCCGTCATGCTGTCCAGAGCGCTGAAGTATGTGGATCAATCCGCACTGGCTGGCGACGCCCCAGCCACGTTGCTCGAGAAGTACGCGGACAAGGAAGCGATCGGCGCTTGGGCCAAACCGGCGGTCGCTCAGCTGCTTGCCGCCGACATTCTCAAAGGAAAATCGGCAACGACGATCGCTCCTGACGCGAATGCAAGCAGGGCCGAGGCGGTTGTGCTGCTCAAGCGGTTTTTGCAGCACGTATCCTTCATGAACTGAATACGGACCTCAAGGAGAGCGCGCATGACTTTCGATTAAATTCGAAGTCATGCGCTCTTCGAGGTTAAAGGTGGTCAAGTCCAGATGAGACGGCCCAGCGTGACAATTGCAATTCAATCGGCTGCCCGTATTTTTGCTTTATTGACATGGGTCGTTCTGATTGCGCTTACTTCTGCCTGCAAAGGCATCTTCGGAATCGGCGACTCCACAGACCAAAGCCCCACGGAAGCGTCGCAGCCCTATGTCACCTTAAGCATGATCATGCCCGGGGACGAATCGGCGCGCATGCGCGAGTTCGTCGACAACGAGCTGAACGCGCGATTGAAGCAGGACTTAAATATCAAGCTGGAATTGACGTATATCCCCTGGGCGGACTATCAGTCCAAGGTGGAGCTGGCGCTGTCCACCGGCGAGAGCTACGACTTGTTCTGGTACGGTACGGCATTCGTATCCGACTACAAGACGAAGGGCTATATTCAACCGCTGGATACGCTGCTCCAGACGTACGGACAGGCCTTGACGGCGAACATCCCGGCGGACAACTTCAAGCAGTATGAGATGGACGGCAGCCTGTGGGCGATTCCTTCCCAGGCGTTCACCTCTGCCGGCAAGTTCACGTCGGTCATGGTGCGCCAGGATCTGCTCGAATCGGTCGGCATGAAGAGCATCCGGACGATCGCCGATCTGGAGGCGTTTTATACGAAAATGCATGAACGGGACCCGAGCTACTACGGATATCTGGAGAACGATCGCGGCCAAGATGTGCTATGGCGGGAGCTGTCGGATCAGCCGCTTACCTTTCTCGATGAAAATCAGATGTTTGCCGTGAACGAGGACACGGGCGAGCTGGTGGATTATCTCGAATCCGATCTGTACAAGAAGGTCGCGCAGGTTCGCAAACGGTGGGTGGACATCGGCGTGATCGACAAGCGCCTCGCAGGAAACAAGGCGGCCAACATCGATCAGGAGGACGCGGGCAAGCTGCTGTTCCGGGTGGGGGCCGTCTCGCGGGCGATGGAGAACCTGCAGACGGTGCAGAACGCGGAGCCCGGTGCCAAGCTTCGAGAGTATTACCTGGCCCCCGACAAGCCGAAGTACATCGTCGCGCCCTCCAACGAGGCGTATATGATTCCGACGAAGGCGCTTCACCCCGAGCGCGCCATGCAGTTCATGAATTGGATCTTGCAGAGCGAGGAGCACTACAACTTCATCATCTACGGCGTAGAGGGCAAGGACTACCGCATCGAGAACGACAAGATCCATCTGCTCACGAACGACCAGTTCATGTACGAATGGATGTGGCGCAACAAAAATTACTTCATGCCGACGACCAATGTGGACGATTCCGTCGTAGAGGATATGCTGCATAACGACGACAACGCGCGAATATCCAACATTTTCGGCTTTCATTTTAACCAGGAGCCGGTCAAGAAGGAGTACGCCAAGGTGCTCGCGGTGTACAACGAGAAGTTCCTGCCGATCAATCTGGGCATCGTCGGCTATGACCAGGCATTTCCAGGCTCGATGGAGGCGCTGAAAAAAGCGGGCTACGACAAGGTTTGGGGCGAATTCAAGCGACAGTACGCGGATTTCCGGGCTGCACAGACTTCCCGCGCGGATCGGGAGGAATCGAAGTGAAATCCAGCATTTTCACCAATATGGTGCTCGCTCTGCTGCTGCTGCTGACGCCGATCATCGCGCTGTACGCCTACTCGAATCATACGAGCTCGAGCGTCCTGACGCGGGAGATCGTGAAGGCGAAGCGCACGCAGGTCGAGACGTTCGTCGGGCAGCTCGGGCAGATGTTCGCCCAATACGATTCCTACCAGAAGATGCTGTACGAGAGCACGGAGGTGCGCAATCTGGCCTATCCGGACTTGCTCAACGACGACCTGCTCTACTATCGCACGCTCAAGACCGTGTCCGAGGAGATCAGCAGGCTGGCAGGGTACGGACGGTGGAAGGGCATCATCGCGGTCGTCTACCCCAAGACAGGGATGGTCATCAAGAGCAATTCCAGCCTGGGTGCCGTGCCCGCGGAGCTGCCGGACAAGGACGGCTTCTGGAGCTACCGGACGAATCCGAAGGGCAGCGCCTACTTTATCGAGACGATCTCCAATCCGGCCAAGAGCGCCAGAGAGGAGGAGGCGGACCTGACGGTCGTCGCCAAGGTGGACGAAGGCGAGATCAAGAGCGATCTGTCCGAGATGAAGAGCAACGGGCTGGAGGACCCCTTCCTGTACAAGCCGGGCGATACCCCGATCTACAATTATACGGCGAATCAGGCTCTGATACAGGAGATGCTGCCCGAGCTGGAGCCTGTCGGCACCGAAGGCGCCTCCGACCCGCTGCTCATCCGGACGAGCGGCGGCACTTATCAGGTGCATATGGATATGGTGCAGCCGCTGGGCTGGTACCTGGTGGATTACGTGCCGATCGACAAGATTATGGCGCCGATCAAACGCAGCCAGACGATGTTCTATTCGATCAGCGGCATGATGCTATTTATGGCCTGCATCCTGAGCTTCTTGCTGTACCGGAGCATCCGCATTCCGTTCCGCAAGCTGATGCAGGGCATGAACTTCATCGAGAAGGGCATCTATACGAGCCGGATGAAGGACCCTCCGAAGGGGGAATTCAGGTATGTGTATCAGAAGTTCAACTCGATGGCCGCTAGAATCGAAGAGCTGATCGAGGATGTGCTCAAGGAGCAGATCCGGACGAAGGAAGCGAACGTCAAGCAGCTGCAGTCGCAGATCAATCCGCATTTCCTCTATAACACGCTGGCGTATATCAAGAGCATGGTGGAGCTCGAGGAAAAGGAAGCGGCCGTCTCGATGACGATGAACTTGAGCCGGTATTACCGCTATACGACCAAGCTCAGCAGCAGCTTCGCGACCATTCAGGAAGAGCTGAATCTGATCGAAAATTATTTGGACATTCACCGCATGCTGACGGACGACTTCGAGTACGAGATCGATATCGATCCGGCGATGCTGAAGATGGAGATTCCCCGCCTGTCGCTGCAGCCTCTGATCGAGAACGTGATCGTGCATGCGTTCCGCAAGCCCGTGAAGTACGGCGGCGTCCGCATCCGGGGCACGCTGGAGGAGAGCGGCATCGCGCGGCTCACGGTCGACGACAACGGCACGGGCATGACGCCGGCGCAGCTGGAGTCGCTGCAGACGAAGATCCGCACGGCGCCGAGCGATCAGATCGACTCCGGCTTGCAGAACGTGCATCAGCGGCTGATGCTGCTGTTCGGCAAAGGCTCGGGGCTGTTCCTCAGCCACTCCGAGCGGGGCGGGCTATGCGCGGAGCTGGTGTGGCAGGTGCAGGATGAGGGGGAGGCGGAGTGACCGCAGTGACCGCAGTGACCGCAGAGACCGAGGTTACTTTCCAAGTGCGTAGTTCTATATAGGACTACTTTCGGAGCGCGGGGCTGCGATTGAGTCGAATTAGTTCTATATAGGACTACTTTCGGAGTGGGAGGCTGCAACTGAGTCGAATTAGTTCTATATAGGATTACTTTCGGAGCGCGGGGCTGCGATTGAGTCGAATTAGTTCTATATAGGACTACTTTCGGAGCGCGGGGTTGCGATTGAGTCGAATTAGTTCTATATAGGACTACTTTCGGAGTGGGAGGCTGCAACTGAGTCGAATTAGTTCTATATAGGACTACTTTCGGAGCGCGAGGCTGCACTTGAGTCGAATTAGTTCTATATAGGATTACTTTCGGAGCGCGGGGCTGCAATTGAGTCGAATTAGTTCTATATAGGATTACTTTCGGAGCGCGGGGCTGCGATTGAGTCGAATTAGCTCTATATAGGACTACTTTCGGAGCGCGGGGCTGCGATTGAGTCGAATTAGTTCTATATAGGACTACTTTCGGAGCGCGGGGCTGCGATTGAGTCGAATTAGTTCTATATAGGACTACTTTCGGAGCGCGAGGCTGCAACTGAGTTGAATTAGCTCTATATAGGGCTACTTTCGGAGCGCGGGGCTGCAACTGAGTTGAATTAGCTCTATATAGGATTACTTTCGGAGCGCGGGGCTGCACTTGAGTCGAATTAGTTCTATATAGGACTACTTTCGGAGCTGGAGGAGGCGCGCCAGCCGAAGTAGTCCTATATAGCGTTGCTTTCGGAGTGGCTGTCGGCGGATCTGAAGTGGCTGTCGGCGGATCTGAAGAATGTGGTTTCAACCTTAAATTTACGGCCTATCGACGCGCAAAACGCGTGATTTATGATGAGAACGTAAGCGCTTGCGAAGGCGCGGAACCGGTCAGTTTGCGAGGTTATTAGAGCGCAGAGGCGCGGCCGTGCCGGAGAGGGGGGAGGAGCAGGGACGGCGGGCAGGCTCGCCGGTCGCTTCAGCAACATATCCCATGCGAACAGGAGTGAACGATGTAATGTCGAACGCACGACTCGCAAAACCCGCAAAGCCGCTGCTCATTATAATGGTCTTGATCCTGATGGGCACGATGCTGCTCATGAACCTCAAGCTCCCCCACGCCGCCGCCTCGGGCGAATGGCAGGCCCAGACGTACGATCCGAACAAGCCCGGGCTGGAGCAGAACCCGCTGAAAGGCTTTCTGCCCTTTTCCAAGCAGCCATCGGAAAGCGTCGATCCGAACAACAGCTTCCCGCACAGCATGGAGTGGTTCTACGTATCGTTGCGGGACCTTATGACAGGCTCGAACACATACAACTGGGCGCCGCTGGACGCCTATCTGAACGATATCGCGAGCCGCGGCAATCAGGCGGCGTTTCGCGTCTATGTCGACTATCCGGGACGCACGACCGGCATTCCGCAGTTTCTGATTAACGGCGGTCTGCTGACGCGCGATTACGACCAGAACGGCAACCACGACACGTCGACGCACAGCCTCGCGCCCGACTGGAACGATGCCAACCTGAATACGGCGCTGCGCCAGTTCGTCGCCGCGCTCGGCGCCCGCTACGACGGCGATCCGCGGATCGGGTTCGTGACGGCGGGACTGTACGGCTTCTGGGGCGAGTGGCATACTTGGCCCTACAATACCGCTCCGAACGATTGGCAGATGAACCAGTCGAACATGGACGGCCTGCTCACGGCGTTCAAAGACGCGTTTCACACGACGCAGGTGCTGGCCCGTTACCCCTATTCCGCCAGCACGTCGACGCTCAAGAACGCCTTCGGCTACCATGACGATTCGTTCGCCTGGGAGACGCTGACCCAGACGACCTGGGATTTCTGGAGCCTCATCTCCCAGAACAATCTGCAGAACATCTGGCAGACGCATCCGATCGGCGGCGAGCTGTATCCGCCGCTCCAGCAGGATACGAGCTTCTGGCAGACCTGGCCCAATCAGAACGGCCAGAACTTCCAGACCTCGGTCGAGACGACGCACGCTTCCTGGCTCATGTACGACAAAGTTTACAAGTCGACCCTGGCGAGCACGACCGCCACGGCCAATGCGCTGCGCGCGCACAAGATGCTCGGCTACACGCTGTACAACTCGGGCGTACAGCTGGCCGATTCGCCGGCATCCTCGCTGACGGTCAACGTCAAGCTGCAGAACAAGGGTGTGGCGCCGTTCTACTACAACTGGCCGGTCGAGTTCGGCGTGCTCGGCGCCTCCGACGTCTGGGTCAAGTCGCTCGGCACGGCGAGCTGGAATCTGAAAAGCGTGCTGCCAGGCGGCGCGGATTACGGCTTTGCCTTCAGCGCGAACCACAATCTGGGCGCAGGCGACTACAAGCTGGTCATGCGTGTCGTCAACCCGCTGTCGAACGGCAAGCCGCTTCGCTTCGCGAACACGCGGCAGGATGCGAACCGCAGCGGCTGGCTGACGCTGTCGGGATTCCGCGTGACCGCGAGCGCCACGACGTCCACGACGCTGGCCGATCCGCCCCTGACGGGCGGGGCGACCCCAACGCCAACGCCGACCCCAACCCCAGCACCGACGCCAACACCGACCCCAACGCCAACGCCGACGCCAACACCAACGCCAACACCAACGCCGACGCCAACGCCGACCCCAACACCGACCCCAACACCGACACCGCCGACCGGCACGACCTCCTATGAAGCGGAGGCAGCCGCCAACACGCTCGTCAGCCCGGCAGCCGTCTCGAGCTGCACGACCTGCTCGGGCGGGAGCAAGGTCGGCTACGTGGGCGGCAGCGGTACGCTGCGGTTCAACGGCGTCACGGCGCCCTCCGCCGGCGACTACACGCTGACGATCTACTACCTGAACGGAGACGCGAGCCGTTCGGCCTCGCTCAGCGTGAACGGCGGCGCGGGCACGTCGATCAGCTTCCCGAGCTCCGGCGGCTGGACGACGGTCGCGGCGAAGACGGCAACCGTGCATCTGCAGGCGGGGTCCAACACGCTGCTGTTCTCGCAGCCGGGCGGCTATGCGCCCGACATCGACCGCATCGTCCTGAGCGCCGGCGGCGGAGGCGGCACGACAGCGCTGATGTTCGACAATTACGACAACGCCAGCCAATACAACTCGCAGCATACGAACGATATGGGGGGCGGCTATTGGGGAGACGGCAGCATCTCGTGCAACGGCTCCGAGCTGACGCTGAGCGGTGTCACCTGGTGGGACGCCACCTTCAGCGCCGCGGAGACCAACGTCAATCTGTCCGCCTACACGTACCTCGTTTACGTCGTCAAGAGCAGTACGAACGGCGCCTCGTTTAACGTGACGATGTGGGACGCTGGAGGGGCCAAGGGGACGAAGACCGTCACCGCGTCGACCGCCTACCAGACGATCCGCATTCCGCTGGCAGACTTCACGGGCTTCGACAAGTCCACGGCCAGAAAGTTCAAGCACGGCGCATTCACGGGCAACTTCACGATCGACGAGATCAGGTTCGAGTAGGCGCGATTCGCTTGGCGGACAGGCGCTTCCTGGCTTGAATCGACAGCAGCCTTCAAGCGGCGTACCGCACCGGAGACAGCAGGGACATGTCCCTGCTGCTCTTTGCCTACTCGTGAACGCGCGTTAATTTTTTGGCCGACCCGCTATGCAACCGCCTCCAGATGCGGTAAGGTAGAGTTATCTGATAGGAAAAGGAGACTCGTCATGACCGAACAACGTATCGTGAAATGGGGAATCATGGGGCCGGGAGGCATCTCGGACAACTTCGCCACGGAGCTGCCGCACGCACCGGGCGCAGCGCTCGTCGCCGTAGCCGGGCGGTCGCTGGACAAGGCGCAGGCGTTCGCCGCGAAGTTCGGCATCCCGCGCGCCTACGGCAGCTGCGAGGAGCTGGCCGCCGATCCGGAAGTCGAGATCGTCTATATCGGCACGCTGCACCCGGTGCACAAGGAGAACGCGCTGACACTGCTGCGCGGGGGCAAGTCCGTGCTCTGCGAGAAGCCGTTCACGATCAACGCGGCGGAGGCCAAGGAAATCGCGGAACTCGCGCAGGAGAAGGGCTTGTTCCTGATGGAGGCGATGTGGACGCGGTACCTGCCGGCGATCGCAAAGGTGCGGGCGTGGCTGGACAGCGGCGTCATCGGCGACGTGCGGATCGTGAAGGCCGAGTTCGGCTTCGATGCGGGCTGGAACCCCGAAGGGCGCCTGCTGAATAAGGAAAAGGGCGGCGGCACGCTGCTCGACGCCGGCATCTATCCGGTGTCGTTCGCTTCGATGGTGTACGGCGGCGAACGGCCCGCGAAGATCGCCAGCTCCGCCGTCATCGGCGAGACGGGCGTGGACGAGCAGTTCTCGCTGCTGTTCGAATACGGCGGCGGCCGCACGGCATCGCTGCACGGCTCGGTGCGCCTCGCGATGACCAACGAAGCCGTGATCTATGGCAGCAAGGGCCGTATCGAGGTGCCTAACTTCCTGTTCGCCAAAGCCGCGACGCTGCATGTGAACGGGGCGGAGCCGGTCGCCTTCAAGCAGGAGCTTGAGCCGTCCGGCCACTTCTATCAAGCGATCGAGGCGATGGAATGCCTGCGGGCCGGCCGCAAGGAAAGCGGGATTATGACCGTGGGCGAGACCGTGCGCATCATGGAGACGCTCGACGAGATCCGGGCGCAGTGGGGGCTCAAGTACCCAAGCGAGGCTTAAGCCGGAGCCGGCTTGCCGGTAACAGGGACGATGCGGAGAGAAATCTTTGTGCATCGTCCCTTTTGCTTGTCAACAAGGTTGAAAAAAGTTGAAAGATTGTTTATGCTAATATTAGTTTGCAGTTGAAGGTTTGGAGGATAAAAGCATGAAAAAGATCACGCTCCAGATGATCGCCGATCGGCTCGGTGTCTCCAAGGCGCTTGTCTCCAAGGCGCTCGCAGGAGATTCGGCGGTAAATGAAGGCACGAGGGAGACGATCTGGAAAACCGCAGAGGAGATGGGCTACCGGTTCAAGACTGCCCGCCGCTTCGGTCCGGACACGCAGCCGGGAATGATGGCGGTGCTGATGCCGAGAGCCTATCTGGACGATATGGAATATTGGGGCAATGTCATCCAGGGGATCGAGCAGGAGCTGCTGCAGCACAACTTCAGCATGCTGCTGTCCAGCATCGATATATCGCTGTCTCCCCAGGAAGGCTTGCTCTCTTCGATCGACGACCAGCAGGTGAGCGGCGCCATCGCCATGGGCCACCTGCCGGACAGCTATATCGAAGCGCTGAAGGCCAAGCATTTTCCGTTCATCATGGTGGATGCCAGCAGGCTCGATCCGAAGGTCGACCACATCCTGGCGAACAATTACCTCGGCGCGTACGAGGCGACCGTCCATCTGCTCGCAGCCGGACACCGCAGCGTCGGCTTCGTAGGCGATGCGGATACGTCCTGGAGCTTCCGCGAGCGCTATCGGGGATTCCGCGAAGCCGTGAGCGACTTCGCGGCGCGTGAGGGGGAGGAGCTTGAGGCGATCGTCATCGGGGGCATCGGCGTCAGCGGCAACGGGATGTATACGGCACCCGAGCTCGACGAGCAGATCGCGGACGCCGTGCGGCGCGACCGGCCGATCACCGGGCTGTTCTGCGCCAACGATCTGACGGCGCTGGAGACGCTGAAGCGGCTCGGGGCGCTCGGCGTGAACTGTCCGGCGGATATCTCGATCGTCGGCTTCGACGATCTGACGCTGACCAAGCTCATGCGGCCGAATCTGACGACCGTGCGCGTGCCCAAGGCGGCGATCGGCTCGCGGGCGGCCGAGCTCGTCATCCGCCGCCTGCAGCATCCGGACGTCGTCCCGGAGCTCGTGCTGCTGTCGACGGAGCTGATCGAGCGCGAGTCCGTGCGCTGCGTCAACGTTCGTGACGCGGACGGGATACGCGCATAGCAATCGCACGATGTTCCAACAAGCAGAGAGGCCGCTCTTCAGGACAACATCCTGAAGGGCGGCCTCTTGGGCGTTGCGGCATGCAATTCAAGGCTCGCCCGTCAGCTGCCGGTCGATCGCGCGGAACAACTCGATCGTATAGGACTTGAACGTGCGGACCGCCTGCGACATGTAGCGATCGCCGTTCCAGGACAGATTGATCTCCCGGCGGCTGTCGGGTTTGTCGATGCGGACGGGCACGATGTTGGCGTTGAACAGGGAGCGCTGGGTGACCGACGGGATGAGCGCGATGCCGATCTTGGCCTGCAGCATCACCTTGACGGTCTGCACGCTGTCGCTCTCGAACACGATGCGCGGCTCGAAGCCGGCGGCATGGCACAGGCTATCGGACAAGGTGCGGATGCTGGCGCCGCGCGTGTAGCTGATGAAGTCGTAGCCGGCGGTATCGCGCAGATCGACGCTGTCGCGCCCGGCCAGCGGATGATCCGCAGGCACGGCCAGGACAAGCTCCTCGGTCAGCAGCAGCTCGCTGCTGAGCGTAGGGAAGCGCGAGGGCGTGGCGGAGATGCACAGGTCCCAGTCGTTTGAGACCGAGGATTCCTCCTTGTCTCTGCGGACGAGCTGCAGATTAATATTCGGATACAGCTTGTAAAAGTTGATGAACAGGTCGGGCATCAGATTGGATGCCGCCAGGATGAGCAGGCGAACCTTGCCGCTCGGCTCCTCGGACAGGTCCTTCAGCTCGGCGATCGAGTCCTCGACATGGTTCACGATCGCGAGCGCATGCTTGTAGAAGGCATGCCCGTGCTTGTTCAGCTCGATATTGCGGCCGACGCGGTCGAACAGCCGCGTCCCGACCTCCTTCTCCAGCAGGGCGATCGTCTTGCTGACGGACGGCTGCGACACGCGGTACGCATCGGCGGCGCGTGTGATGCTGCCCGTCTCCGCCACCTTGCAAAAATATTTGAGCTGCAGCAATTCCACGAATGACAACTCCTCCCGCTCCGCATGTTGACCATACATAACCTTGGGTCTATATGTTCCATAGAAAATTATGTATTAGACCGCTTACAAGATCAAGTCCTATACTGAGTTCTGTCGAGCGCAAGGAAAGAGGTGAGAGCTTGATCGTAATCACAAAAAGCGGAGCGGTCAGGGGCCGCCAGGAAAAAGGCATGTATGCGTTCAAGGGCATTCCGTATGCCAGGCCGCCGGTCGGCGCGCTGCGGTTCAAGCCGCCGGAGCCCGCGGAGCCGTGGGACTGCGTCCGGGATGCGACGGCATACGGCAGCCGCGCGCTGCAGGAACGCAGGGAGCCCGGCTATACGTACGCGGAGGACTGTCTGAATCTGAACGTATGGACGCCGGCGGCGGACGACGGCAGACGGCCCGTTATTTTTTTCATCCACGGCGGGGGTCACTTCGAAGGCTCGAATTCGGACGAGAAAGCATCTGGGCCCAGGCTCGTCGGGAGTCGCGATGCCGTCATGGTGTCGATCAACTATCGGCTCGGCGCGTTCGGCTACCTGCATGTGGCACATGTGCTGGGAGAGGCGTACGCGACTTCGGGCAACTGCGGTCTGCTGGACCAGCTGCTCGCGCTGCGCTGGGTGAGGGACAACATCGCCGCGTTCGGCGGCGATCCGGACCAGGTGGTGCTGATGGGGCAGTCCGCCGGCGGCAAGTCCGTCGCGAGCCTGATGGCGGCGCCCGGCGCGCAGGGGCTGTACCGCCGGGCGATCATCCAGAGCGGGGGCGTGCAGTGCATCCGGGACCGCGAGACGGCCGAGTCGCTCGCGAACCTCACGCTGCATGCGCTCGGCATCGACGCAGGCGGCGAGCGGGCCGAGGGGCTGCTCCATATGAGCGCCGAGACGCTGCTCGCCGGACAGAACGAGGCCGCCCGCCGCATCTCGCCGGGCCATCTGTTCGGGCCCGTGATCGACGGCCTGACGATCGCGGAGCCGCCGGAGGCGTATCTGGCCTCCGGGCGGGCGAGGGGCGTGCCAGTCATGATCGGCTACGCCAGAGACGAGCTGGCGTCCGAGGGCGCCGGCGCACCTGCGGACGATGCCGAGGCGCTGGAGAAGCTGTGCTACAGATTCGGCGCCAACGCGAACTATTTGAACGAGCGCTACCGCAGCCTGCTCGGCCGATCGGACCCGCAGGAGGCGTACGGCGCGCTGCTGACGCAGTACGTCTACGGCAACGCGAGCCTGGCGCTCACGCAGCTGCTGGCGGAGAGCGGGTGCGACGTATGGTGCTATCGCTGGGACTTCGCCGGCGCCCGCCCGCCTGCGCATTCGTCGGAAATGCCCTATCTGTTCGGCGTCGCCGCGGACGAGGATCCCGAGGGCTACCTGCCGGAGCATCTTGGTATGGCGCGGCTGCTCGCCGACACATGGATGGCGTTCGCGCTGACGGGCGATCCGAACCATCCGGGGCTCCCGGCCTGGCCCTGCTGCAGCACCGGCGAGTTCGGCTACCGGCTCGTGCTGGACGATCCGCCCCGCGTGGAGCCGCTGAACCTGCAAGCGTACGACAAGCGCTTCCCGATGCAGGTCATCCGGCTTCATGCATCCGATCCGGCGCATGCGCGGTAAGGGCGTGGCGCCGTGACCGGCTGGCTGTCCGCGCCGCTGACGTTCGCGGTCGCACTGGCCGGAGGCTGGGCTGCGCGGCGGCTGCGTTTGCCCGCCGGCGCGCTGGTGGGCGGGATGGTGGCCGTCTCCGCCATGCAGCTGCTGAGCGGGACGGCGTACGTGCCCGTGCTGTCCCGTCCCGTCCTGCAGATCGCGGGCGGCGCGCTGCTCGGGCATGCGATCGGCCGGGCGGACCTGGTCAATCTGCGCGCGATGATCCGGCCGGCGCTGCTGCTCATCCTCGGCCTGATCGCCGTCAATCTCGGGCTCGGTTATTTGCTCCACGCGCTGTGCGGCATGAATCTGACGACGGCGCTGTTCGCTTCGGCTCCTGGCGGCGTGTCCGACATGGCGCTCATCATCGAGGAGCTGAAGGGGGATACGACGACGGTGTCCATCCTCCAGGTGTTCCGCCTGTTCGGCATTTATCTGCTGTATCCGCCGCTGTTCAGGCTGCTGTCCGCCAGAGCGCGGCGGCAGCGGCCGGAGCGGGCCGGCATCCCGGCAGGCGCGGCGCCGGCGGCTGCGAGCGTGCCGATGCGCGCCGCCGTCGCCCGCATCGCCCTCACCGCCGACGCAGCGGACGCAGCCGCGCACGAGACGGCCGCAGCGCGCGCGCCGCAGCCTGCCATGCCCGGCGGCGAGGCGCCGGTCGCCGCAGCCGACATCGCAGCGCGCGCGCCGATGCCTGCCATGCCCGGCGGCGAGGCGCCGGTCGCCGCAGCCGACATCGCAGCGCGCGCGCCGATGCCTGCCATGCCCGGCGGCGAGGCGCCGGTCGCCTCAGTCGACATCGCAGCTTGCACGCCGATGACCGCCGTTCCCGGCGGCTCGGCGCCGACCGCCGCAGCCGCCGAGCCGTCCCTGCCCGCCGCACCCGGCCGCGCGGCCAACCGCAGCCGCTTCCTGCAGACGATGGCGGCCAGCATCCTGGGCGGCCTCGCCTTCATCGCCCTCGGCGTGCCGGCGGGCGGCATGGTCGGCGGCGTGCTGTGCGCCGCCTGGTTCAACGCGCGGACCGGCAGAGGCTACGTGCCGAAGCAGTTCGGATTCGTGCTGCAGGCGGGCGTCGGCGCGCTGATCGGGGCGAACATGACGCGGGCGCATCTGGCGTCGATCCACGAGCTCGTCGTCCCGATCGTGCTGCAGCTCGCGTTTCTGCTCTGCTTCACCGCCTTACTCGGCTGGCTGATGAGCAGGTGGACCCGGCTCGATCCGCTCACGAGCCTCCTCGCCATCACACCGGGCGGCATTCAGGAGATCTCGATGATCGCGCGAGAGCTCGGCTGCGATCCGGTACCCGTCATCGTCATGCACACCGTCAGGCTGGTCGCCGTCATCTGCATATTCCCGAGTCTGCTTCATTTTGTCATCGCTTGAGAGGAGGAAGACGCCAATGGCGTTTATTCAGATCGAATTTTTCTCGGAGACGCTCGGGCTGGACAGCTCGGCGTACGTGATCGTCCCGCAGCGGCTGCGCCGCAAGGCGGGGCATGTCAGCGCCTCGTACCGGCGGCCGTATCCGCTGCTCTACCTGCTGCACGGCGGCTCGGACAATCACGCGAGCTGGATGCGCAACAGCGCCATCGAGCGCTACGCCGAGCAGTACGGCATCGCGGTCGTCATGCCCGCCGTCCAGTACAGCTTCTATTCGGACCAGAAGTCCGGCTTCGACTACTTCACCTTCCTGGCGGAGGAGCTGCCCGAGATCATGCGGGATTTCTTCCCGGTGTCGGACCGCCGCGAGGATACGTTCGCGGCCGGCCTCTCGATGGGCGGCTACGGCGCCTTCAAGCTCGGCATCCGCCATCCGGAGCGCTTCGCGGCCGTGGCCAGCCTGTCCGGCAGCCTCGACCAGCGCAGCCGGCTCGGTCCCGACCCTGGCATCGGCAACCGGATCATGGTCGAGATGGCGAAGCTGACGTTCGGCTCCGTCGAGGAATACGACCGCAGCCCGAACGACCTGGCCTGGGTGCTCGAGCAGCATCTTGACTCCGGCGCAGAGCTGCCCGCCTTTTACATGGCATGCGGCACGGCGGATCACAACTACGCGATCAATGAGGCGTTTTACAACCGCTTTCATGATCGTATCGACCTCGTCTACGAGCGGGCGCCGGACCGCGGCCACGATTGGGGCTTCTGGGACGAATACATCCGCCGCGTCCTCGCGTGGCTGCCGATCGGGGGGCGGGAGGCTTGAACGACAGCGCCTTCAACAAGATCATGCCCGCCGTTCAGGCTCCCCGTTCTCCCGCCCGCCGCGCTTCCTTTTTCCGACGAATGGCGCGGCAGCGCTACCTGTACTTCATGTCCGTCCCGTTCATCTGCTGGCTCGTCGTGTTCTGCTACGTCCCCGTCTGGGGCTGGCTCATGGCGTTCCAGAAATACAAGCCCGGCAAGTCGATTCTGAATCAGACCTGGGTCGGCCTCGAGCACTTCCGCGCGCTGTTCGCGGACCCCGGCTTCTATCTCGTGCTGCGCAACACGCTTGCGATGAGTGTCATGGGCCTCGTCGTCGGCTTCACCGTGCCCGTCGTCTTCGCGCTGCTGCTGAACGAGCTGCGGGGCAGCACGTTCAAGCGCACGGTGCAGACGGTGTCCTACCTGCCGCACTTCGTATCGTGGGTCGTCGTGGCGGGCCTCGTCTCCAAGATGCTGTCGATCGACGGCGGCCCCGTCAACGAGCTGCTGCTGTGGCTTGGACTCATCGACGAACCGGTCCAGTTCATGGCCAAGGGCAACTGGTTCTGGTCGATCGTGACCGTGTCGGATATGTGGAAGGAGACCGGCTGGAACTCGATCATCTTCCTCGCGGCGATGGCGGGCATCGATCAGGAGCAGTACGAGGCTGCCACGGTGGACGGCGCGGGCCGGCTGCGGCGGATGTGGCACATCACGCTGCCGGGCATACGGCCGACGTTCATGGTGCTGCTCATCCTGTCGATCGGGCATCTCATCAGCATCGGCTTCGAGAAGCAGTTTCTGCTCGGCAACGCGCTCGTCTCGGACTATTCGCAGGTGCTCGATCTGTACGCGCTCGATTACGGGATCGGCATGTCGCGCTATTCGTTCGGCACGGCGATCGGCATTTTCAACTCCGTGGTCGGCATCTTCCTCGTCCTGACCGCCAACGGCATCTACAAGCGGATCACGAAGGAGAGCGTCATTTAAACGAAAGGAGGGAGCTGCAATGCCCCACTCGATCGGGAGGAGCCGCGGCGACCGCGCCTTCGACCTGCTGCTGTACGCGGCGATGCTGCTCGTCATGGTCGTCACGCTGTATCCTTTTCTGAACGTGCTCGCCGTCTCGCTCAACGAATCGTCCGACACGGTGAAGGGCCATCTGTACGTCTGGCCGCGAGTGTTCACCTGGCACAACTACGAGACGATCCTGCGCTATCCGAACCTGCTGATCGGCTTTCGCAACTCGGTGCTGCGCACCGTCCTCGGCACGCTGGCGGGCGTGTTCAGCGCCGCGATGGTCGCCTACGTGCTGAGCCGGAGCGACTTCCAGGCGCGCCGCCTGTTCTCGACGCTGTTCGCGCTCACGATGTACTTCAGCGGCGGCCTCATTCCCGTCTACATGCTCATCCGCAACCTGCACCTGATCGGCACCTTCTGGGTGTATATTTTGCCCGGCATCTTAAGCGTGTGGAACATGTTCATCATCCGCGCCTACATCGGCGGACTGCCATACGCGCTCCAGGAGTCGGCCAAGATCGACGGTGCGAACGACTTCACGATATTCAGCCGCGTCATCCTGCCGCTGTGCGCGCCGGTGCTGGCTACGATCGCGCTGTTCGTCGCTGTCGGACAGTGGAACGCCTGGTTCGATACTTACCTGTACAACAGCTCCAAGGAACAGCTCACGACACTGCAGTTCGAGCTCATGAAGGTGCTGCAGAGCACGCAGTCGATGAGTGCGGACACGTACAATCCGGCTGCGACGCAGAACATGGCGAGCGTGTCGCCCGAATCGATCAAGATGGCGATCACGATCCTGTGCACGGTGCCGATCCTGCTCGTGTACCCGTTCGTGCAGCGGTACTTCGTCAAGGGCGTGACGCTCGGGGCCGTGAAGGCCTGAAGCTTCGGTATCCGCAGGGCGACCTGAGATACACATAGATCGACGACATTAGGGGAGGTAATGGCATTGTTGAGAAAGAAAGCATACGGATGGACGGCGGGACTGGTGGCGGGCACGATGCTGCTGGCGACGGGCTGCTCGGGCTCGGGGGACGGCGAGGCGGCCGGAGGCAGTGCGGAGGCTTCGGGCAGCGGCGGAGCCGCCGCCAAGCCGATCACGGCGAGCGTATACAGCGCCAGCGTGAACGGCACGTTCGACGATATGAAGAGCCGGGTCGGCAAGCAGATTGCGGACAAGACCGGGGTGACGCTGAAGTTCGAATTCCCGGTCGGCGGCGCCACCGCGCAGAAGATCCCGCTCATGATCTCGAGCGGCGAATATCCCGACATGATCATGCCGGAGAAGGATATGGGCAAGCTCGTCGACGCCGGCGCGATGGTCGATCTGCGGCCGCTCATCGACAAGTACGGCCCGAACATCAAGAAGGTGTACGGCGAATACATGAACCGGCTCGTCTGGAGCAAGGACGACGGCGGCATCTACTTCCTGCCCTATGCGGGCGTAGGCGGACAGCAGCTTGAGGCGAACGGCGGCTTTCAGATTCAGCACCGGGTGCTGAAGGAGCTGAACTATCCGCAGATCAAGACCGTTCAGGATTACGAGAACGCGCTCAAGGCGTATATCGACAAAAATCCGACGACGGACGGCCAGCCGACGATCGGCATGACGCTGAACGCGGGCGAGTGGCAGATCAAGCTCAGCACGACCAATCCGGCCTTCTACGCGACCGGCGGGTCGGACGACGGCGAGTTCCAGATCGACGACGAGACGTACGAAGCGACCTATCACTATTTGCGTCCGCAGGAGAAGGAATATTTCCGCTGGCTGAACCATATGTACAGCATCGGGCTGCTGGACAAGGAGAGCTTCACGCAGAAGTACGATCAGTACAAATCGAAGGTATCGACCGGACGGGTGCTTGGCATTATCGATCAATTGTGGGATTATCAAGACGCGGAGCAGGTGCTGAAGTCCGAGGGCAAGTTCGACCGGACGTACGCGCGCTTCCCCGTCACGCTCGACGAGAGCGTCAAGCAGAAGGAGCTGCAGAGCACGGGCTATCTGGCCGGCTATGGCATCGGCATCACGACGAGCGCCAAGCATCCCGAGCAGCTCATCCAGATGCTCGACTACATGGCGTCGGACGAAGGCCAGGTGCTGCGCAACTGGGGCGTCGAGGGCGTCGACTACAAGCTCGAGGACGGCAAGCGCGTCATCCCGCAGGACGTGCAGCAGAAGAAGTCGAACGATGCGGCCAACTATATGAAGGAGAGCGGCATCGGCAACTACGCCTTCGCGCCGATGTACGGCGACGGCGTGCTCGATCCGACGGGCAATCCGTACACGACGAACTTCGAGAGCCAGATCATCGCCGCCTACTCGGACGAGGATCGCGAGACGCTGGCCCGCTACGGGGCCAAGCGGTACATCGACCTGTGGCCGTCCTCGGATCAGTTCCCGGTGAAGGCGTGGGGCGCGGCCTGGAACATTCCGAAGGAGACGGGCTCGGATCTCGACGTGCTGGCGAAGAAGGCCGACGGCGTCATGAAGAAGCGGATTCCCGAGGCGATCATGGCGAAGCCGGAGCAGTTCGACAAGGTGTGGGACAGCTTCATGAAGGATCTGCAGGACCTGAACATCGACAAAGTCAACAAGCTCACGACCGATCTGGTCAAGGCGAGAGCGGAGCTGTGGAAGGAGAAGTGATCTGCGATGACACGTGCGTTGGCATTAGGTGCTTACCGGGAAGTGAAGTATCATCCGTTCGAGGGCGTGGACCGCGAGCTGACGGAGGTGTTCGCAGGCCGCCTGACGGTCGATTGCACCGAAGAGTACGGGGCGCTTAACGGCGCTAATCTCTTAGGCTATCAACTATTTATATCGTATGCGGAATTCTCGAATACGCCCGTCGCTCCGGAGCAGGAGGCTGCGCTGCTCGCGTATGTCGCCCAGGGCGGCGGCCTGCTCGCCATCCACAACGGCATCTCGCTGCAGCGCAATCCCGCGCTCGCGAGCCTGCTCGGCGCCCGGTTCACCGGCCACCCGCCGTACGGGCCGCTGCCGGTCGCGGCGAGCGGCGAGGGGGAGCTGCATCCTATCACGCGGGGACTGGCGCCGTTCGTCATCGACGACGAGCCGTACCGGTTCGAGCTGAGCCCGCTCATGAAGCCGACCGTGCTGCTCGAGTACGAGCACGAGGGCGGGCGCTGGCCGGCCGCCTGGGCGCATCGCTTCGGACTGGGCCGCGTCGTCTATCTGATGCCGGGGCATTCGCATTCGTCGTTCCTGCACCCGGCGTACCGCGAGCTTATACTGCGCGCCGGATTGTGGGCGGCGGGGCTGGAGGCGGGAGCGGCCGGAGACGGTAGCGCGGTTGCGGCCGCGGAGGCCGACTTGGATTCGGATGCCGCGACAGGCGGCACGCGAGCGGGAGCTCCCGGTGCGGGTAGTGCGGCTGAGGCCGCCGGAACGGAGGGGAGCGCGCGATGAAGCATGCGGTCGTGACGGGCGCGGACCGGGGACTCGGGTTCGCGCTGACGGAGCAGCTGCTGGCTGCGGGCTACACGGTGTTCGCGGGCCGCTATCTGGAAACGTGGGACGCGCTGGAGGGACTTCGGCGCGAAGCGGGCGAGCGGCTCGTGCCGCTGGCGCTGGACATCGGCAGCGAAGAGAGCGTGCGTCTCGCCGCGCAGGCGATCGCCGCGCGCACCGGCAGCATCGACCTGCTCGTCAACAATGCCGGCATCGCCGGCCATCAGGACGACAACATCTTCGGCGAGATCGACTACGAGGCGATCCGCCGGATGTACGACGTCAACGCACTCGGCCCGCTGCGCATGGCGCATGCGCTCCAGGCGCTGCTGCTCTCCGGCGGGGATAAGCTCGTCGTCAACATCTCCTCCGAGGCAGGGCAGATCAACCAGACTTGGCGCGAGGGCTGGTACGGCTACTGCATGTCCAAGGCCGCGCTCAACATCCAGTCCAACATCCTGCACAACCAGTTGCGGGGACGCGGCGGCAAGGTGCTGGTCATTCACCCGGGCTGGATGAAAAGCTACATGAGCGGCAAGCTGAACGAAGACGCCGCGATCACGACGGAGGAGGCTGCGGCCGGCATCCTGCGCGTCGTCGGCGACTATCTCGCCGACGAAGACGCCGCGGGACGCCCGCATCCGGCGTTCCGGGATTACTCTGGCGCGGAGATGAGCTGGACGTAGTCGTATACCTCATCTATGAGCGGACGCCGGATCGCGGCCACGATGGGGGCTTCGGGGATGAATACATCCGCCGAGCCCTCGCGCGGCTGCCGATCGGGGGCGGGACGCTTGAACGACAGCGCCTTCAATAAGCTCAGGCCTCGCCGTTCAGGCTCCCCGCTCTCCCGCTCGCTGCGCTTCGAATCAAGTTGAAGGTGCTGAAGTAGGCTGTGGAGCAGCTTGTTGGTCGATTGGAAACAAGTACCTAATCTGTTGTTTGCCGTTCTCGTCCTCAATGACATGAAGAACCTTGCCGAGCATCACCACAATTGCTTCTTTTCGAGAATCGTCTGTGTAATAAATTAAACGTTCGATTCCGCTTCCTCCCTCCCAATCGGGAGCCCCGGCAACCTCGTTGAAGGTTATCGTCATTGACTTAATATCCTTTTCCTTACTTACGATTCGTTCAGCCTCCTCCACGCTAAGCCTTTTGCTAGCTTGCGGTAGTTCCCCTAATATTGTTAAAGCATCCCTTTTCCACACACCGATGCCCAAGCTGTTATCCTTCCGCAAGTCTGTAAGAGCTTCCGTTCGATCATTGCTCTTACTATTCGCAAAAACGACAGCAGAGGCGGCAAGAAGCGCGACTGTGGCGGCAATGGATACGACTACTTTATTGATAGTGTTCATTGTTCAAATCACCTCTTAGTTTCGTGTTTATGAGACTAGCAAGGTGTAATTGGCAGCACGAGGATAATATACAATATATTCAATAATTCGTATATCCCGACATGAATGTGCCGGAGAAGGATAGGAGCAAGCTTGTCGACGCCAGCGCGAGATCGATCTGCGGCCGCTCATCGACAAGTACGGCCCGAACATCAAGAAGTTGTACGGCGAGTATCTCGCCGACGACTACGCGGAAGAAGCACTCGCGCGTACCCGCTTGTGGGCACTCGAATGAACTCGGGTGAAAAATAATACCTTTCCTATCCCGCAGGGAGATGATTCCCTGTCGCTGCCGCTTATTTTATCAATCACCGGGATCGGCCGATAAAGCCTGCATCCGTGCAGGCTTTTAACAAGCCGGACGAGCCAAAGCGAAAAAGCCTGCAAATCAGCAGTTAATTTTCCGCGAAATTCGCAGTCCCGAAAGAAAAGAGGAAAAAAGCCTGCGGATTTGCATCTTTTATCGTTCAATACATGCTATAGAAGGAAAAAAGATGTACATCTGCAGGTATTCGTCTATTCTGCCTCGAAGCGTGGAGCGTACGAATGGGAGGCGTCGTCCGATCCCGCTTCGTTGTGCGACGACCATGCGGCCTTTACGTGACGACAGACCGTCCTCCGATTAAATATTTGCACATAAAGGCCCTTCCGTATCCCGTCAGGGGAAGGAAGGGCCTCGTGCTATTTATACATTATTGCTGTGAACGGTGCCCCTTATCTCCAGCCCGGCATCTCGTCGAGCGTCAGCACGTTGGAGGCGCCGTAGATGCCCGGCAGGCTGCTGCGGTTGTCTTCGATGAAGTCGGGCCAGAGCATGGCGTAGATCCATTTGTTCTGGCTGGCGAGCAGCGAGGCCGAGGGCATGAACTGGCATTCGCCGATCGCGATCGGCTTGCCGGCGGACACGCGGAGCATGGTGTTGTAGTTGTTCTGCGTATAGCCGGTGTTGTAGACGTCTAGCGACGCGATATCGAAGTAGGCGGCGCCGGGGTTGTAGGCGTCGACTTCGGTGTTCAGGTTGGAGAAGTCCTGCACGTTCCACACCCAGATCAGATTGTCGAGACCCTTCGTGTTGACGAGGTAGTCGTGGGTGATCTGGTACAGCTTGGCGGTACCGTTGGAGCCTTTGTGGCAGGCCCACCAGAATACGCATTGGTTCATCTCGTGGAACGGCCGGAACAGCACGACCACATTGTTGTTCTTCAGATCCTGCAGGTAGGTCGCCAGCGTATTGAGACGGCCGATCCAGTTGTTGTAAAGGGTCGTGCCCGGCGTCGTCAGCTGCGTGAACTGGGCGTCGGTCAGCTTGGCCGGGTTGTTGCCGCCGATCTCGTCCCAGGAACAGTATTCGTCGCGGGTCGGCGAGCACGGGTGATACATGAGCGTGACGAGCGCGCCTTTGTTGAATTGGTTTTTGGCTTCTCCGATCATCGTCCAGCGATTGTCCACCGCACTGCTGCCGAAGCCGAAGTCGCCGCCCCACAGCGAAGGTGTGCGTCCGGCGATCGAGGCGACCTGGTCGGAGTGGCTTCGCGGCGCGGTCGAGGACTTGTTCTCGATGCCGACGATGGTGTGGTTGCCGGAGATGCTGTTCAGGTAATCCAGGATGCGCTGCTTGACTGCGGCCACGCCGCCGCCCGGATTGCTGCCGCCGCCGTCCGCATACACCTCGAATTCGTACAGGGAGAAGCCGTAGGCGGTCGCGCGCTGAATGAGGTACACCTTCACATAGCGGGCGGTCGTCTGCGGGAAGGTGATCGTACTCGTCCCGCCGGTGCCGCTGTAGTTGGAATAGACGGTCGTCCAGGAGCTGTTGTCGGTCGACGTCTGTACCTGGAACTGGCGGGCGTACGCCGCCTCCCAGCGCAGTACGACCTTGGATACGGTGCGCTGCTGGCCGAGGTCCACGGTGATGTACTGCTGATCCGCATAGGTGGAGCTCCATCTGGTGGACGTGTTGCCGTCGACCGCGTAGGCGGCCGCCTTGGTCGCATCCTCCGTGGACGATACGCTCACAGATTTGCCCTGCGCCAGGTTGCCCGCCGCGGACGAGCCGCCGTCGTCGCCGTAAATCTCGAATTCGTAGAGCGAGTAGCCGTATTGCGTCCCGCGCTGGAAGGCGTACATCTTGACGTAGCGGACCGTGGACGAGAAGTTGATGGTTGTCGTGCCGCCGGTGCCGTTGTAGTTGGAGTAGACGGTCGTCCAGGTGGCGTTGTCGTTCGAGGTCTGAATCTGGAAGCTCTTCGCGTAGGCGGCTTCCCAGCGCAGCACGACGCTCGTGACCGCGCGGGCCGCGCCCAGATCGACGATCATGTACTGCTGGTCGTTCGTATTGGAGGACCAGCGGGTCGTCGTATTGCCGTCTACGGCGTTGCCGCCGCCATAGGCGGCGCTCTCGGTCGAGGAGACGGTCACCGGCTTGCCGAGCGCCAGGTTGACGGTGGCGGCATGGGAGCTGGACGGGGAGAAGAAGACCACGCTGGCGGCGGCGAGCAGCAGAGCGAGCGCGTACCAGGTTGCGGTTCGGAGAGATAAGGTCACTTCATGTACCTCCTGAAAGGGTAGATTGGCGGTTCGCAATGCGGTCTTGTGTGCGAAGAACAGGCTGCGAAGCGGATGCCGGAGGACCGGCATGAACGGCGTTTAGGACGCTCACCTCCCAGTTTTCCAATTGTAAGCACTTCCAATGGTTCAACAATAGCATAATAAAAATTTAACAAAAATCAATATATTTATTTTTAGTTTAATTAAGAATAAATGAATGGGCAGTAGTTTCGAGCACTCATTCTCACCTTCGGCTCTGATTGAATGTCGATTTATGTCATTTTATAAGCTGAATCAATGAAAATCAGAAACAAAATTCAACCATAGTCCTAATTTAATATAAATTTATTGATTTTTGTTTACATGAACCAAACAAAGCGATACAATCACCCTGTAAATGTAAGCGCAATCAAATCGAACGCTTGCATTTAATCAAATTCACGGGGGGATTGGATATGAAAAAAACGAAGTGGCTGGCGGGCGCCTCGCTCGCAGCAGTGATGCTCACCACCGCCTGCTCGGGCGGCGGGGGCGGCAAGGAAGCGTCCGGAACGAAGGGGGCTGGCGGCGAAGCCTCGCAATCGAGCGACGCGCCTGGCAGCGCGGAGGCGAAGACGCCCTACAAGATCAGCATGGCGCTCATGGCCGGCTCCAAGACGCCGAATTCGTGGGCGGAGAAGACGCTCGAGGAGGAGCTGACCAAGACGATGGGGCGTCCCGTCGACGTGCAGCCCGTCTTCCTGCCGGACTGGTCGGAGCTGAACACCAAGATCAATCTGCTGATGAGCGCCAAGGATACGCGCCCCGGCATTCTGTGGACGGGCGACACCAAGGAGTATACGAAGTGGGTGGACGCCGGCATCGCGCAGGACCTGACCGCGGCGCTGCAGAAGAACGGCAAGGAAATTCTCGACTATTACTCGAAGGACACGCTGTTCTACCACTGGGACAAGAGCGGCAAAATATTCCGCATTCCCGGCGACGTGCCGGAAGCGAGCTATATGACGACGATTCTGCGCAAGGATTGGCTCGACAAGCTCGGCCTGCCCGTACCGACGACGCTCGATGAGTATGTGAACGTATTGAAGGCATTCGCGAACGGCGACCCGGACGGCAACGGCAAGAAGGACACGTACGGCCTGTCGGGCGACAACTACTACCGCAGCCTGGCGCCGTTCTTCTACGCCTACGGCGTGGACGTCGAGAACTTCATGCGGCAGCCGGACGGCTCGATCAAGTTCGGCGCGCTCGATCCGAACGTCAAGACGGTGCTGGCGCTGCTGCAAGGGCTGTACAAGGAAGGCGTCATCGATCCCCGCATGACGACGAGCGCGAACAACGACGACACCAAGGTCAACGATATTTACGCTTCGGGCAAGGTCGGCTCGTTCTACCGCTGGGTCGACTACTTCAACCCCGGCAACTCGGTCGCCATGTCGTTCAAGAAGCTCAACCCGGCGGGCGAATACATCTCCGTCGACCCGATCAAGGGCCCCGACGGCTTCAGCTCCGACATGCCGGACCCCCGCATCGGCTGGTGCTACCTGATCGTCACGGACGCGACCGACGCGGACAGCGCCGTCCAGGTGCTCAATACGATGGCGACGCCGGACGTATTCAAGCTCATCACCTTCGGCCGCGAGGGCGAGCACTACAACATGAAGGACGGCATCTTCACGCCGACGATCCAGCCCGAGGAAGGCAGCAAGCTCGGCCTCGGCAACTTCGGCTGGTACGTCCAGCGCAAGGACGCCGCGAACATCAAGAACACCCCCGAGGTAACCAAGATGTTCGAGCAGAAGATCGCTTCCTCCCAGCCGATGCGCGACAAGATCGTCTACTTCAAGGCGATCGACCGTCCGGAGTGGGACAAATATTCGGAGGACATCAAGAAGGCGCGCGAGGAGCTGTTCTGGGGCATCATCACGGGCAAGACGTCGGTCGACGCGTTCGACGGCTTCGCCAAGACGTACGACAAGCTCGGCGGCAAGCAGATCGACGAGGAAGCGGCCAAGCTGTACGCCACGCAGCAGCAGGAATACGAGCAGTACGACAAGTGGTACGAGGCCAACATCACGCCTTACAAATAAGGCCGGTTTAGGCACAAGGAGGCTTCGTCATGGCTGACATCAAAGCCGCGGCCCGGTCGACCGGGCCGTCTCCGCGGACGGCGGGCAGATCGCTCATGAAGGATCTCGTGCGGGACAGGTACCTCTACCTCCTCCTCCTCCCGGGTCTGCTGCTCGTCCTGCTTTTCAAGTACGGTCCGATGTACGGCGTCGTCATCGCTTTTCAGGACTACAACATTTACAAAGGCATCCACGGCAGTCAGTGGGTCGGCTTCGCGCAGTTCGAGCGGCTGTTCCGGTCGCCGGACTTCTACGAGATTTTGGGCAATACGGTCATTATCAGCCTCTACAAGCTGTCGGCGTCGTTCGTCATCCCGATCGTGCTGGCGCTGCTGCTCAACGAGCTGCGCAGCGTCGTCTTCCGGCGCTTCGCCCAGTCGGTCGTCTACTTGCCGCACTTCATTAGCTGGGTCATCTTCTCGGGCATCATCATCACGTTCCTCAACCCGGTCGACGGCATGGTGAACACGGTCATCCAATCGCTGGGCGGCAAGCCGATCGACTTTCTCGGGGATGTGCGGTACTTCCGCTCGATGCTCGTCGTCACCGACATCTACAAGGAGGTCGGCTGGGGCACGATCATCTACCTGGCCGCGATCGCCGGCGTCAATCCCGATCTGTACGAGGCCGCACGCATCGACGGCGCGTCCAAGCTGCGGCAGATGTGGCATGTGACGCTGCCTGCCATCCGTCCGGTCATCGTCATCCTCGTCATTCTGAGTCTGGCGAACGTGCTCGAGGCGGGTTTCCAGCAGATCTTCCTGCTGTACAACGCGCTCGTGTACGACGTGGCCGACATCATCGACACCTACGTCTATCGGGTCGGCATCTATCAGGCGAACTACAGCTTCGCGACGGCGGCGGGGCTGTTCAAGTCGGCGGTGGCGATGACGCTGATCCTGACGGTCAATACGATTGTGAAAAAAAGCGGCCAGCAGGGGCTATGGTGAGGAGGAAGCGGCGTGGGGCTCACGCGTGGTGAAAAAGTGTTTAATGCGGCGAACATCGCGTTCTTCGTCGTCCTGATGCTCGTCATGATCTATCCGTTCTGGTATATGATCATGGGCTCGCTCAGCGAATCGGACCGGACGGCGGCAGGCGGGCTGTTCCTGGTGCCCCAGGGCTTCTCGCTGTCCGCCTACAAGGCGGTGTTCCAGAACGTTTCCATTTTGTCCGGCTTCAAGGTGACCGTCATTACGACGGTGTGCGGCACGGCGATCGGCACCTTTTTCTCGGCGACGACCGCCTATGCGATCTCGCGGCGGCGGCTGCGCGGGGGGACGTTTTTCTCCATGCTGATCCTGTTCACGATGCTGTTCAGCGGCGGCATGATCCCGACGTACCTGCTCGTCAAGTCGCTGCATATGATCGATACGTACTGGGCGCTCATCCTGCCCGGCTCGATCGGCGCATGGAACATCTTCGTCATGGTCGGCTTCTTCCGCAATCTGCCCGACGAGCTGGAGGAGGCGGCCAAGATCGACGGGGCGAACGATCTCGTCGTCTTCTTCAGCGTCGTGCTGCCGCTCTCCAAGCCGGTGCTGGCGACGGTCGGCCTGTTCATCGCCGTCGGCTACTGGAACGACTTCTTCTCCTCGGTGCTGTATGCGACGGAGAAAAACATGTGGCAGCTCCAGATGGTGCTCAAGGATCTGATCAGCAACACGTCCGCAGCCATCTCGCAGGCGGGCATCTCCGTCGCGGTCCAGCAGGACATCAACCCGTTCACGATGAAGCTCGCGTCGATCCTCGTCTCGAGCCTGCCCATCCTCGCAGTGTACCCGTTCCTGCAGAAGCACTTCGTGAAGGGCGCGATGATCGGCTCGGTCAAGGGCTGAAGACCGTGGCAAGCGGGTAGTCACGATGCGCCGCCGCGAGGCGGCGGCGCTATACATGCACGGCGTGTGCGCCATGTGCGCGTGCCCGCTGCATGCCCGCTACATGCCCGCCGCTGGCTGCCACACGCACACCGACACACACCGCATACTGCTGCCCGCCCGCCACATGCACACCGCATGCCGCTACATTGCACACTGTATGCTCGCAGCACGCATACTGCATGCACACCGCATGCTCGCAGCGCGCACACCGCATCACACTACATGCTCGCAGCACGCACACCGCATGCACACTACATGCTCGCAGCGCGCACACCGCATCACACTACATGCTCGCAGCACGCACACCGCATGCCCACCGCATGCATACCGCATGCATACCGCATGCACACTACATGCTCGCAGCACGCACACCGCATGCACACTACATGCTCGCAGCACGCATACTGCATGCACACTACAGCTCGCAGCACGCATACCGCATCACACTACATGCTCGCAGCGCGCACACCGCATGCACACTACATGCTCGCAGCGCGCACACCGCATGCACACTACATGCTCGCAGCACGCATACTGCATGCACACTACATGCTCGCAGCGCGCATACTGCATGCGCACTACATGCTCGCAGCACGCATACCGCATCACACTACATGCTCGCAGCGCGCATACTGCATGCGCACTACATGCTCGCAGCGCGCACACCGCATGCCCGCCCAATAGGCGATAACTGCACAAATGCAGTTAATTGAACGCTTCGTCGCCCGTGCGAAGCCGATAACTGCAAATATGCATCTATTTCACTCTATTTCAGGCATTTTCGCTCTTTCGGGCGGATTTAACTGCATTTTTGCAGTTATTCGTTCATGGCGCCAGGACAACGGTCAAATTAGATGCAGATATGCAGTTAATTATACGGGGTTCAACTTTTTTGTGCAGTTGAGGTGGCGCCGGACGAGTGGGGAATACGGTGGTTTCTTGTTTAACCGCGGGCGTCGTACTTGGAGGCTCCCCCATTTGAAGCAATCGGAATACGGTTGTTCGAGTTAAAAGTTAATAAATTAATTTAAACAATAGTAAATAAATTAAATTAAATTGTTGAAAGGAAAATATAAGTATGTTAATATCTATACCTGTAAGCGGTATCAAATTTACTTACAGGGGGATTCATCCATGAAGAAGGGTCTTACGATGGCAGCCGCCATCGCCACGCTGAGCATGATCGCCACGGCTTGCGGCGGCAACGACAACAACGGGAACAACGCCTCGCCGTCCGCGAGCGCGAGCCCATCCGCATCCGCATCCGCCAGCGCATCCGCATCCTCGTCTGCATCTGCCGATCCGGCGGCCGACATCAGCGGGACGATCACATTCCTCACCAACCGCACGGACATGATCGACAAGGAATACGTCGACTACGCCAAGCGCTTCAACGAGAAGTATCCGAACGCCAAGGTCGAATTCGAAGCGGTCACCGATCTCGACAAGAACACGAAGGTGCGCCTGTCCTCCGGCGAATACCCGGACGTGCTGCTCATCCCGACGATCCCGAACTCCGACCTGCCGAAGTACTTTGCGCCGCTCGACGATCTGGGCCTGAACGACAAGATTTACTTCAACGATTACAAATCCTCGGAAGGCAAGCTGTACGGCATCTCGGCCGGCGCCACGACGACCGGCATCGTGTACAACAAGAAGGCGTTCGCGGACGCCGGCATCACGGAGATTCCGAAGACGCTGGACGAGTTCTACGCCGCCGCCGACAAGCTTAAGCAAAAGGGCATCGTGCCGCTGGCCTCCAACTTCAAGGATCAATGGCCGCTCTACCCGTGGGCGTCCGAGGTGCCGATCTCGATCGCCGGCGACAAGAACCTGAACAACGACCGCATCAACTCCGACGCGCCGTACACGATGGATAACCCTTACGGACAAGGTCTGACGATCATCCGCACGATGTACGAGAAGGGCTACCTCGAGCCGGACGTCAACTCCACGAACTGGGAGCAGTCCAAGAAGGATATCGCGAGCGGCAAGTTCGCGATGTACATGCTCGGCAACTGGGTCATCCCGCAGGTCATCTCGTCCGGCACGACTTCGGACAACGTCGGCTTCTTCCCGCTCCCGTACGATAACTCGGGCAAGACGAACGTGCTGCTCGCACCGGACTGGGCATACGGCGTCAACAAGAACAGCAAGCATGTCGAGACGGCCAAGGCATTCGTCAAGTGGATGCTCGAGGATTCCGGCTTCGACGACTTCGCGGGCTTCATCCCGGTGCTGAAGGACAAGCAGGCCAACATGGCGCAGCTGACCGAATTCCAGAGCTACGGCCCGACGACGATCGAAGCGGCCGCCGACTCCGAAGAGTCGACCGCCGTCGTCAACAAGGCGCAGATCGTCAAGGAAGCGATGGTGCAGGAGTTCGTACTGTCCAAGGACCCGCAGAAGGTGCTCGACGAGTACAACAAGAAATGGGCCGCAGCCAAGAAGGCGCTGGCTAAGTAAACGAGTCGCGCACCGGACCGCGGACCGTCGCCGCCGTCGGGCGGGCCACTCCTATGGAGGGGCCCCCCGACGGCAGACGCGTCCGCGTTCCCGCACAGAGAGAATCCGGGGTGGAAGAAATGAATGGTTTAAGCTATCAGGCACAAAAGAGAATCATACTGCTCTGCTTCATGTCCATACCGCTGGCGCTGCTGGCGCTCTTCACGTTCTACCCGGCCGTCAAGCTCGTCTGGATGAGCTTCACCGACTGGGACGGTCTTGAGGCGAATCCGACCTGGATCGGCTTCGCCAACTTCGTCGAAGTATTCACGAACCGCGATCTGTTCGGCGTGTTCCTGAACCAGATTCCGTACGCCGTCGTCGGCATCGTGCAGAATGCGATCGCGATCGTGTTCGCCGTCATCCTGAATTCGAAACTCCGCGGCAGGAACGGCTTCCGCGTTCTGATGTTCCTGCCGTTCATCATGAATGCCGTCGCCGTCGCCTTCATGTTCCAATATGTGTTCGACACGACGAACGGCTCGCTCAACATCCTGCTCGGGGCGATCGGCCTCGACAGCCTGTCCAAGACGAGCTGGCTCGGCAATACGTCGCTCGTCAACTTCTCGCTCGCCTCGATCAGCATGTGGCGCTTCCTCGGCTACAACATGGTCATCTACCTGGGCGCGCTCCAATCGATTCCGGCGGATATGTACGAGGCGGCCGAGATCGACGGCGCGGGGCGCTGGCAGAAGCTGATACGGCTGACGCTGCCGAATATGACGAAGATCATCCAGCTCAACATGTTCCTCACGCTGAGCGGCGCGCTCGCCGTCTTCGATCTGCCGTTCGTGCTGACGAAGGGCGGTCCGGCGGGATCGAGCGAGACGTTCCTTTTCAAAACGATCAATACGGCATTCCAATTCAACAACTTCGGACTCGCCTCGGCGATGAGCGTCGTGCTGCTGCTGATCGTCGTCGTCGTGCTGGGCTTGCAGAACCTCGTCATCGGGAGAGGGGGCAGAGACGCATGAGCAAGTCTGTCAGGCGCGATCCGGTGCAGTGGCTCAAGTACGTCGTGCTGCTGTTCGCCTCCTTCATCGTCCTGTTCCCGCCCTACGTCGTCGTCGTCAACGCCTTCAAGCAGGGCAACGAGGGCAACGATCCGTTCGCACTGCCGCACAGCTTCCT
Source organism: Cohnella sp. 56 (assembly GCF_037963805.1). Taxonomy (NCBI): domain Bacteria; kingdom Bacillati; phylum Bacillota; class Bacilli; order Caryophanales; family Paenibacillaceae; genus Cohnella; species Cohnella sp. 56. Next base: position 510,741 of record NZ_JAZDQE010000001.1, read on the forward strand.
GAACTTCGACAACTTCCGCGTCGTCATCGAGCGCACGCATCTGTGGCATTCGTTCGGCAATACCGTCTACATCATCGCGCTGTCGCTCATCGGCAACGTCGTGCTCGGCACGATGATGGCGTACTGCCTCGGACGCCTCGAGTTCAAGGGCAAGAAGCTGGTGCTCGGCGCATTCCTGTTCGCGACGATCGTCCCGACGATCACGACGCAGGTCGTCGTGTTCTCGGTCATCAAGTGGATGGGGCTGTACAACTCGCTGTACGCGCCGGTCATCCTGTTCATCGGAGCTGACGTCATCCAGATTTACATCTATCTGCAGTTCATCCGCAACATTCCGTATGAGCTGGACGAGAGCGCGATGATGGACGGCGCGAGCCTGTTCCGCATTTATCGCTCGGTCATCTTCCCGCTGCTCGGGCCTGCCACGGCGACGCTCATCATTCTCAAGACGATCAACATTTACAACGAGCTGTACATCCCGTTCCTCTACATGCCCAAGACATCGCTCGCCGTCGTATCGACGTCGATCATGCGCTTCGCCAGCAACAATCAGGCGGAGTGGGGCTATATATGCGCCATCATCCTGCTCATCATGATTCCGACCGTCGTGCTGTACCTGTTCCTGCAGCGCTATATTTTCTCGGGCGTGACGAACGGCGCGGTCAAGGGCTGATCCGACTACAACTTCGACTTCAACTGCGAGTGAGGATGGTTGCGAATGGGCGTGCAAGGCTTTGTCAAAAGAGAGGGAAGCCGCCTGCTGCTGGACGGCAAGCCCTTCCGGTTCGCGGGACCGAATATTTACTGGCTTGGACTTGATGAAAATGTGAACGGCATCGGCTGGCCGACGCCGTTCCGCGTGCGGGACGCGTTGGACACGGCGGTCGAGATGGGAGCCACGGTCGTGCGTTCCCATACGCTCGGCGCCTCCTGCGGCCATCCGCAGTCCGTCCAGCCGTCGCTCGGCGAATTCAACGAAGAGGCGCTGCGCCGAATCGACTTCGCGATGCACGAGGCGGGAGAGCGGGGGCTTAGGCTCGTCGTCCCGCTTGTCTGCAATTGGAACTACTACCACGGCGGCCGGCTGACGTTCGCGCGCTGGCGCGGCTACGACGATGCAGGGGCTTTTTATAGCGCACCCGAGGTCGTCGCCGACTTCAAACGCCATGTCGATGCGATCGTCGGGCGGGTCAACACGATCAGCGGCGTCCGCTATAGCGAAGACCCGGCGATCATGGCCTGGGAGCTCGGCAACGAGCTGAACGATGCGCCCGTCGCCTGGGTGTCCGAGCTGGCGGACTATATCAAGTCGCTCGCGCCGCGCCAGCTCGTCGCGCACGGCAAGCAGTTCAAGCTGGATGCGGGGGCGTTGGCGGTGGACAGTCTCGACCTGCTCGACGTCCACTACTATCCGGCCGATGCCGGGGAGATGGCGGCGGACGCCGCGACCGTCGCGGCTGCGGGCAAGACGTACATGTGCGGGGAGTACGGTTGGCCGGACTGCGACCTCGAGGCTTTTGTTCGCGGGGCCGAGGCCGGCGAGTCGGTGACGGGCACGCTGTTCTGGTCGCTGTTCGGCCATGACGACGCCTGCGGGTACGTGCAGCACTTCGACGGCTTCACCGTCCACTATCCGGGGACGGCCGTCGGCGAAGAAGCCGAGCGGCGCATCGGTTTGCTTCGCGCGCACGCTTATCGCATGAGCGGGCGGGCGGTGCCGCCGCCGGGCGTGCCGCCCGCGCCCGTCATCGACGGCGCGGATGCGGGGCGGATCTTGTTCCGCGGCGTGCCGGGCGGCGCGCGCTACACGCTCGAGAAGTCCACGGCGGGAGCGGCCGGGCCGTGGACGGTCGTCTACGACCGGCGGCGCGCGCCGTTGGCCGGGCCGTGGGTCGACCCGACCCGCGCGCAGGTCGCCCGCACCTGGTACCGGCTCAAGGCGCTGAACCAGGCCGGCGCGGAGAGCGGCTACTCGGCGGTGCGCGTGTCCGAGCCGTTCTAGCGCGCCGGGCGCGCGGGTTGGTAGGGGCGGGCCGCAGGCGGAATGCGGAGATGCGGAGAGCGGAACGCCTCTCGTAGTGGAGGCGATGGGCGGCTGCGCGCGCCCGGAATGCGGATCGCCTCTCGTAGTGGAGGCGATGGGCGGCTGCGCGCGCTGGGAATGCGGATCGCCTCTTGTAGTAGAGGCGATGGCCGGCTCCGCGCGCCTGGAGTGCGGATCGCCTCTCGTAGAAGAGGCGATGGCCGCTCCGCGCGCTGGGAATGCGGATCGCCTCTCGTAGTGGAGGCGATGGGCGGCTGCGCGCGCTGGGAATGCGGATCGCCTCTTGTAGTAGAGGCGATGGCCGGCTCCGCGCGCCTGGAGTGCGGATCGCCTCTTGTAGTAGAGGCGATGGCCGGCTCCGCGCGCTCGGAGTGCCGATCGCCTCTCGTAGTAGAGGCGATGGCCCGCTCCGCGCGCTCGGAATGCGGATCGCCTCTCGTAGTAGAGGCGATGGTCGGCTCCGCGCGCATGGAGAGCGGATCGCCTCTCGTAGTAGAGGCGATGGGCGGCTGCGCGCGCTCGGAGTGCGGATCGCCTCTCGTAGAAGGGGCGATGGCCCGCTCCGCGCGCCTGGAATGCGGATCGCCTCTCGTAGTAGAGGCGATGGCCCGCTCCGCGCGCCTGGGGAGCGGATCGCCTCTCGTAGTAGAGGCGATGGCCGCTCCGCGCGCCCGGAATGCGGATCGCCTCTTGTAGTAGAGGCGATGGCCGGCTCCGCGCGCCTGGAGAGCGGATCGCCTCTCGTAGTAGAGGCGATGGGCGGCTCCGCGCGCCCGGAATGCGGATCGCCTCTCGTAGTAGAGGCGATGGCCCGCTCCGCGCGCCTGGAATGCGGATCGCCTCTCGTAGTGGAGGCGATGGTCGGCTCCGCGCGCCCGGAATGCGGATCGCCTCTCGTAGTAGAGGCGATGGCCCGCTCCGCGCGCCTGGAATGCGGATCGCCTCTCGTAGTAGAGGCGATGGCCGGCTCCGCGCGCCCGGAATGCGGATCGCCTCTCGTAGTAGAGGCGATGGCCCGCTCCGCGCGCCTGGAGAGCGGATCGCCTCTCGTAGTAGAGGCGATGGCCCGCTCCGCGCACCCGTAATGCGGATCGCCTCTCGTAGTAGAGGCGATGGCCCGCTCCGCGCCCCCGTAATGCCGATCGCCTCTCGTAGTGGAGGCGATCGGCTGCCCCACGCGCTACAGGCCGTTTTGTAAACGGTCTCAATGAGAGGGAGCTAGTTAGGTTAATGACAGCGGCGGTAGAGGGATGTTGTCCTCGATTGCAGCAGCCACTGTTAAATGTTCGATGCGTTCGTGCGACTGGCAGCGTGTGACGGAAGCGTTAGCGCTTGGCGATTATCGAGCGTTGTGTGCGCAACAACCATTTTTCTATTCAGAGGAGGTACACGGAATTGCCAAGTAAAAAGAGGTTCAGCTCCGGATTGGCAATGCTGCTATCAGCTATGATGATTTTTCCTGTGTTCGCAAATCCGCTGGCCGGGCGCGTCGCGGCCGAGACGCCCGGAGAGGCGTCAGCCGATGCGGCGGCGCTCTCGGTGACTGCCGCCGCATACCCGCAGAGCAATCTCGGGCTGCTCGGCCCCGAATTCAAGCTTGTCCTCGACAACTTCGACGCCGCCGACGCGGCCAAGTACAGCCGCAATCCGGGCGCGTCCGGCTCCGTCTCCTTCGCCGACTCGCCGCTTGGCGCGGATTACGGCAAGGCGCTGCAATTCAACTACGATCTCGCCCAGGGCTACAACGGGATCATCCTGCGCCGCGATATCGGCAGCGCGCTGCCGCAGAACGGCGCCTGGCCGGGGCTCGCGGCGATCGAGCTGACGATTCAATCGTCCGCCTCGATCCCGAATCCGATCCTGCAGCTCAACATCGGGGACGCCTGGCCGGGCACCTCGTACGAAGCCGACCTGAAGAAGCATCCCGGCTTCGATGCCAACAGCACGGCCGTGCAGCATCTGGTCGTGCCGATCGCCGAGTTCACGGCCAAGGGCGGTACGACGCCGATCCCGGCTACCGACAACGTCATCTCGTTCGCCATGTACCTCGGCGGCTCGGGCACGGGCACCGTCACGCTCGACGAGGCGAAGCTGATCTTCGCGCGCGACACCGCCGTCGACAGCTTCGACGGCTACGCCGACGATGCTGCGCTCGCCGCGGCCTGGACGTCCAACGCGAGCGGCGGCGCGAACACGCGCATGCTGACCGCAGCGGGCGCCGGCAAGGCGATGACATTCGCCTACGATGCGGCGAGCTTCAACAGCAAGGGCTATACCGGCGCGGTCAAGTCGCTCGCCGGCCAGGACTGGACCGGCACGGGCGCGATCGCGCTCGACTTCACGGGCGACGGGCTCGGGCAGGACATCCTGCTCCAGCTCACGAGCGGCGCCAGCTCCTCGATGGAAGCCCATCTGGCCACTGTGCCGGGCTTCGACCCGACGTCCACCGCGACACAGCATCTGATCATACCGGTCGCGATGTTCGCGCCGAAGTCGAGCGGCATGACGCTCGCGCTCGATCAGATGAAGGGCATCGCCCTGTACGTTAACAAGACCGGCGCCGGCATCGCCGCGTCGTCGGCTCTGAAGCTGGACAACATCGTCCGCCTCGTGCCTTACGCGCAGCAGGCGGGCGGCGGCGAGGTCAAGTTCAATGCGACGAGTCTGACCGCGCAGGGCGGCGACAATCTGCTGTCGGTGCTGAACGCCAATGCGACCGTCTCGGACGGCGGCCGGATCGTCGGCGTCAAGTACGAGAGCAGCAAGCCTGAGATACTGGCCGGCGCCAACGGCGGCTATGTCTACAAAGGGCTGTTCCGCCAAGCAGGCACGGTGCGCGTGAAGCTGCAATCCGTACAGGCCGAGATCAACGGGACGGTCAAGGAAATCGCGGTGAGCGGCGACATCACCATCGACGTGACCGGCGTGAACCCTGCTGTCGACGTGCTCGACTACCTGAAGGGACAACGCGGCAACGGACTGCTGACGGCGATGCACAACAAGGAGCCGAACACCAATCCGCGCGAGACGACGGACAAGCTGCTCGCCAGAACCGGCGTGACGCCTGCGATCTGGAGCGGCGACTTCCTGTATCAGGCGCGGGACGTGAACGCGCGGCAGACGATGATCGACGAGGCGATCCGCCAGTGGCACGACGGCGCGCTCGTCAACATCATGCTGCACGTGGCGCCGCCGAACCGCACGGTCGAGCAGGAGAAGCTGGGCGCCAAGTGGGACGACCGTACGGCGACGTCGGACCAGAACGGTGTGCAGGCGTACCTCAGCGAAGCGCAGTGGGACAGCCTGCTGACCGAAGGCGGCGAGCTGAACAAAAACTGGAAGCAACGCCTGGACGAATATTACCGTTATCTGATCCAGCTCAAGCAGGCGGGCGTCACCGCGATGTTCCGTCCTTTCCACGAGATGAACCAGCATGTGTTCTGGTGGGCGGGCAATCCCGAGCATACGAAGGCGCTGTACCGCCTGACGCATGACTACCTCGTCGACGTCAAGGGTCTGGACAATCTGATCTGGGTGTGGGACGTACAGGACCTGCCCGCGAACTATGGCGACAGCTACGGCTACAACGCCGGAGACTGGTCGTCCTTCAACCCGGGCGAAGCGTATTGGGACGTGTTCGCGCTGGACGTGTACGACGCCAAGGGCTACACGCAGGCCAACTACGACCAGGCGAAGGCCGTCGCCGGCGACAAGCCGATGGCGATCGGCGAGTGCTGGGTGCTGCCGACGCAGCAGGAGCTTGCGGCGCAGCCGGACTGGGTGTTCGCGATGCCGTGGGCGGGCGATACGTTCGACTACAATTCGGCGGAAAAGATCAAGACGTTCTACCAGTCGAATCTGACGCTGGCCGATACGCCGGCGTTCCAGACGCGCAGGGTCGGCACGATCGCGGTCGACGACTTCGAGAGTTACGCGGACAGCGCCGCACTAACCGCGGCCTACAAGCGCGATACGACCGGCGGCACGAACTCGGTCGCCCTGCAAGCCTCGCCGCTCGGCGGCAGCGGCAAGCAGGCGTTCGCGATGACGTACAACACGAACGGTCCCGACGGCTATACGGGAACGTCGCGCGCGCTCAATCTTGACATCACGGGCGCGAAGACGATCAAGCTGTGGTTCCAGGGCAACGGCAACAGCGGCCAGACGGTGCTGATCCGGCTGGCGTCCGGCGCGCCGGACCGCTGGTTCGAGTTCGACCTGCTCGACCTGCGCGGCTACAGCGCCACCGCCAAGACGCCGCAGTACCTGGAGATTCCGATCGAGGCGTTCAAGCCGCTCGCGGCCGGCACGACATTCGATCCGTCCAAGCTGCTCGGCCTCGGCTTCTATGTCAAGAAGCTGGGTGGCGAGAACCGCAGCGGCATGCTGCTGTTCGACGGCGTCTCGTATTCCAAGCTGGCGCCGGCCAAGGAAGCGCCGGCCTTCAAGATTGACTTCTCCGCGACCGACTGGCAGGCGACCGGCAGCGATACGCTCATCAAGCTGCTGAAGGCGAACACGTCGATTACCGCGCTCGGTGCGGGTACGACGGGCGCTGCGCCTTACATCTTCCAGGTGCTGTACGACAGCAGCGACGACGGCATGCTGAAGAATGAAGGGCTGTTCTCCTCCAAGGGCATCTTCCGCAAGGCGGGAACCGTCGAGGTCACGATCAAGCAGGTGACGGTGTATGCGGGCAACAAGCAGTATTACATCGACGTGAACCGCAAGGTCAAGATCGAAGTCGGCAATCTGGCCGAACCGGTCAATGTGCTCGCATACCTCAAGGCGCTGACCGGCAACGGCACGCTGTCGGCGATGCACAACAAGGAGCCGAACGAGCGGCCGCGCATCACGACGGACCGGATCATGGAGACGACCGGCGTCACGCCGGCGATCTGGAGCGGCGACTTCCTGTTCCTCAAGGACGACGTCGCGAACCGGCAGCGGATGATCGACGAGGCCATTCGCCAGTGGAATGACGGCGCGCTCATCAACATCATGTTCCACGTGCCGTCCGCGACCCGGACGGTCGAGCAGGAGAAGCAAGGCGCCGACTGGTCCGGCAGCGCCAACGCGGTGCAGACCGACCTGACGGCGGAGCAATGGACGAGCCTGCTCACGGAGGGCGGCGACCTGAATAAAAACTGGAAGCTGCGGCTGGACGAATACGCCAAATACTTGCAGCAGCTCAAGGACGCAGGCGTCGTGCCGATGGTCCGTCCGTTCCACGAGATGAACCAGCATGCCTTCTGGTGGGCCGGCGTACCGCAGAACACGGCCGCGCTCTACCGCCTGACCAAGGATTATCTGGTGAACGTCAAAGGTCTCGACAACATGATCTGGATGTGGAACGTACAGGACTTCGACAACCGGATGAACTGGCAGGACTATAACCCGGGCAACGATTACTGGGATATTCTGACACTCGATGCCTACACGAACGGGCTCGGCAGCAAGGGTGACGATTACTACGCTCAGATGAAAAAGTTCGCGGCTGAGGCCGGCGGCGCCGCAGGGCCGAAGCCGATCGGCATCGGCGAGAGCTTCAAGCTGCTGGACACGGCGGGGCTGTCGAAGTACAAGGACTACGCGATGATGATGCCGTGGGCGGACGACGCGTGGGTGTACAACACCGACGACGCGCTGCGCACGTTCTACAAGAACACGGTGTCGCTGCTGGATACGCCGGTATTCTCGTCCGCGCGGACGGGCGGCGGTCCGGTCGAGCCCGTCAAGTACAAGACCGCGCTCGACGACTTCTCGGGCTATGCGGACAGCGAGCAGCTCTCCGGCATCTATGCGCGCAATACGAACGGCGGCCAGAATACCGCGACGCTGACGGCATCGCCGTTCGGCGCGGGTCTCGGCAACGCGATGAAGTTCGATTATACGTATACGAACGGCTACTCCGGCCGCTCGCGCACCGTGAACGGCTACTGGCCGGGTCTCGAGGCTGTCGAGCTGTGGGTGCAGACCGACGGCACGGGACAGGACATTCTGCTGCAATTGTCGGACGGTGCCTCCTACGAGGCGCATCTGAACAATGTGGCCGGCTTCGACAAGACGTCGACCGCGCCGCAGCATCTCGTCATTCCGATCGCGGAGTTCAAGCGCAAGGAAGGCAGCGGCACAATCAATCTGAAAGGGATCACCTCGTTCGCGCTGTATGCGAACCAGGTCGGGTCCGCGACGGGAGGCAGCATCACATTGGATGAGATTCAATTGGTGTTCGGCGAGAAGCCGGTTCTGCCGGCGATCTCCTTCGCGCAGACGGAGCTTGCGGCCGACGGCATCGGCAATCTGATCTCGCTGCTGAACGGCAAGGCGACGCTCCCGGCGGGCGCCAAGATCGTACAGGCGACCTACGTATCCTCCGAGCCTGCGGTATTGCCGAACACAGACCGCTTCGTGCCGAAGGGCGACTTCCTGAAGGAAGGGCATACGAACGTCGCATTGAAGCAGGTCAAGCTGTACCTGGATGGCACGACGTTCACGATCGACGTCCATATCGATCTCAGCGTGACAGTCAGTCATCTGCCGCCGGCTGTCGACGTCGTCGATTACCTGAAGCAGCTCACCGGACACGGCATGCTGTCCGCGATGCACCACGACCAGTCGTACGCGAATCCGGCGACGAACGACGTGCTGCATCAGCGCGTGGCCAATGAGTTCGGCGTCTACCCGGCGCTGTACAGCGCGGACTTCCTGACGGGCGGCACGGTGCCGTACCGGCAGAACATGATCGACGAAGTCAAGCGCCAGTGGGAGAGCGGCAGCCTCGTGCAGATCATGTTCCACGTCTCGCCGCCGCAGTACACGGTCGCCCAGGAAGCCGAAGGCGGTTGGGGAGGAGACACGGCGCCGGAGACGCTGCCGAGCCCGAACCGCATCTTCAGCTACCTTTACAACGATCAATGGAAGGAACTGCTGACGGACGGCTCCGAGCTGAACCGCAACTGGAAGCTGCGCATGGACGAGTACGCGAAGTATCTCCAGCAGCTTGAGGGTGCGGGCGTGACCGTCATGCTGCGGCCGTTCCACGAGATGAACCAGCATGTGTTCTGGTGGGGCGGACGTCCGGGACCGGAGGGCAGCGCGGCGCTGTACCGGATGTTCCACGATTATATGGAAAAGGAAAAAGGACTCACCAACATCATCTGGGTGTGGAACATCCAGGATCTGCCGGACGACTACGGGTATGCGGACGGCGACGCCAAGTTCGACCGCTACGAAGGACTGGACGGCGGTCTGGCGGAGTATGACGCGAACGACTGGAACAGCTTCAACCCCGGCAAGGACTACTACGACATTTTGTCGGTCGACTTCTACGATCCGCTCGGCTATCAGCAGCGGCACTACGAGCAGGCGAGGCGCATCGCGGCGGCCGACGGCAAGCCGATGATCATCGGCGAGACGTTTGTCTTCCCGTCGCAGGACGAGCAGGCGGCGCAGCCGGATTGGACGCTGGCGATGCCGTGGGGCATCCGCACGTGGAACTACAACACGAAGGAAGCGATGGCGACCTTCTATCAGCACAGCATCGGCATCGAAGGCATGCCGCGCTTCACGACCCGGGACAACAGCAAGCCGGTGCAGGAAGCGGCAGCGCCGGCGTGGCCGGCGGGCGCCGCGCTGACGGCGAGCGATACGACGCAGACGGGCGTGCGGCTGAGCTGGCCGGGTGCGACGAGCGAATCGCCGCTCGCGGGCTATGCCGTGTACAACGGCCAGACGCTGCTCGGCGAGACGAGCGTCGGCGCTGCAGTGTACGACGTGTCGGGTCTCGCGGCAGGCACGGCCTACACGTTCACGGTCAAGGCCAAGAATGAGGCGGGCAAGTGGAGCGAAGGTCTCAGCGTCAATGTGACGACGCTGTCCGACACGACGACCCCGCCGGTCGATCCGGGACCGGGCACGGTGACACCGCCTGCGGGTAATGAAGGCACGACGGTCACGGGCGGCACGATCGCCGTGACGGCGAAGCCGGATGCGCAGGGCAATGTGGCGATAACCTTGAACGCGGGCGACGTGAAGAAGGCAGTCGATGGCGCGAAGGGCGGCAGGCTGCAGATCGCGATCGATACGGGAGCGGCATCCATCGCAGGCACGGCAACGGTCAAGCTGCCGCTGCCGGACATCCTGAACGCGGCGAATGGCATTGGCGAGATCGCGGTATCCGCGAACGGCGCGACGATTGTCGTGCGGACGGACGCGGGGCTGCTCGGCGCGAACGCGCAGCAGTTGACGCTGACGATCGCCAAGGCCGACTCGTCGGCGCTGCCGGCGGACGCGAAGGGCGTCATCGGCGGACGTCCAGCGTACGAGCTGGGCCTGACGGTCGACGGCGTGAAGCCGATGTCGTTCGGCACAGGCGGCGCGGTCAGCGTGACGCTGGACTACAAGCCGCAGGCTGGCGAGCAAGCGCACAAGCTCGTCGTGTACAACATCGCGGACGACGGCACGCTGCACCCGGTCAAGCGGACGAAGGCCGATGCTTCGGCGGGCAAGATCACGTTTGCGCCGCAGCACTTCAGCCGCTATGCGGTCGGCTACGCGGACGTCTCCTTCGCCGATCTGTCGAAGGCGGCATGGGCGCAGGAAGCGATCGAAGCGCTGGCGGCGCGGCAGATCGCCAAGGGTACGGGCGCAGACAAGTTCGAGCCGGCACGTGCGGTGACGCGGGCAGAGTTCTTGCAACTGCTGCTCGAAGCGCTCGACCTGAAGGATGCGTCGGCGACGGCATCGTTCGATGATGTCGCAGCGGACGCGTGGTACTACGGCGCGGTCGCGACAGGTGCGAAGCTCGGCATCGTGAAGGGGCGTGCGGACGGCACCTTCGGCGCGAGCGACACGATCACGCGCGAAGATATGGCGGTCATGCTGTCCCGAGCATTCGCGCAGGTCGGCACGAAGCAGGGCGCGGGCAGCGCGACCGGCAAGGCATTCGCGGATCAGTCGGCCATCGCGGGCTATGCCCTTAATGCGGTGAACGAGCTGTCGCAGGCCGGCCTGATCAACGGCTTCACGGACGGCACGTTCGCGCCGAAGGGTCAGGCGACCCGGGCGCAGGCGGCGCAGGTCATCTACAAGCTGCTTCAGCAGTAACGGGCAAGCAGGCTTGCTCCCGTATCTCAAGCGGGCCCTTCGCCGGCATGATCGGACTTCCTCGCAAGCTCGATTACCGTCGGAGGGCCCTTCTTCTTGCAACACGTACTGCATCTGCATACCAAGGAGAGGATTCATTTGAATCATCGGAAAAAGAGCGCCTGGCGCGTCCTGTCCATGCTGCTCGTCCTGTCGCTCACGGCCGGGCTGTGGGCGTCGTTCGGACCGGGTGGCGGCAAGGCCCGCGCGGCGGACGGCAATCTGCTCGCGAATGCGGACTTCGAGACGGGCGCGCTGGCGCCGTGGGAAGTGTCGGACGCGACGAAGCTGTCGGTCACGAACGCGGTCTACCATGCGGGCAGCTATTCGCTGCAAATTAAAGGAGACGGCAGCTTCCCGTACGCCAGGCAACTGCCGATCGCAGTCGATGCGAACACGGATTATGTGCTGTCGTTCTATGTGAAGGCCGACGCGGCATCGACGTCGATCGAATACCGGACGGCGACGGCGGATGCCGGCAATACGGCGATCAAGGTCGCGACGGCCGACAACGTCAAGACGGACTGGACGAAGTACGAGCTGGCCTTCAACAGCGGCAGCGCGACGCAGATCCGCGTCGTCGTCAAGGCGACGAAGCTTGCCTGGTTCGACGACTTCCGGCTCGCCAAGGCGGGCTCAGGCACCGTCGAGATTCCGGCCGGCGCGAACGTGATCGCGCCGACGGATGCGCATATCAAGTACTTCGGCAGATGGGACAAGAGCAATGCCGAACAATATACGACCTCCTGGGGCGGCACATACTTCAAGGTCAACTTCACCGGCACGACGGCCAAGCTGGTCGTGCAGGGCGCGGTTAACCTGTACGCGCGGGTGGACGGGCAGGAGACGTATTATCCCGGCGCTTCGGGCATCGTCGATCTGACGCCGACGCCGCTCGCGGACGGCGAGCATACGCTCATGGTCGCGACGCCGTACACGAGCGATGCGCTGAACTTCCGCGGCCTCATCCTGGGCAGCGGCGCGACGGCCAAGGACCCGCAGGTCGGCGCCAAGACGATCGAGTTCGCGGGCGGCTCCATCCTCGCGGGCTACCTGCTGCCGAAGCAGGCGCTGTCCGACTTCGCGTGGCTCGCGCCGGAGATGCTCGGCTACGAGCATACGCAGATCGCCTTTACCGGCATCAATCTGGTGGATCAATGGTCGGGCGGCAGCTACGTTGCGAGCAAGGTCGGCCTCAGCAAGCAGTTTTTCAAGCTGAAAAACGCGGACTCGGCCGTGACGACGGACTGGGACTTCTCGTCTCAACCCGACGCGGTCGTCATCAATGTCGGCACGAACGACAGCAGCTTCAAGGTGCCGGGCGACACGTACCAGGCGGCGTACGAGAAGTTCCTCGCCGATATTCGCGCCAAGTACCCAAGCGCCGTGCTGTACGCGCAGCGGCTGTTCAACGGCGCCTACGCGCAGGAGACGCTGAACGCCGTCAACGCGCGTATCGCGGCAGGCGACGCCAACGTGCAATATATCGACACGACCGGCTGGCTCACGTCGTCGGACTTCATCGACGGCACCCATCCGAACGAGGCGGCGCATCAGAAGCTGGCGCTCAGGTTCGCGGCCATCCTCGGCCACGACGCGGGCATCAAGGCGGATAACGTCTCGGTGTCGGGCGGCACGGGTACGGCCGGCGCAGCCAAGGCAGGCGATACGCTGACGGGCGCCTTCGACTTCAAGAGCGACTACGGCACCGCGGCCGGGACTTCCCGCTACCGCTGGCTGCTGGCGGACAGCGAGAGCGGCACCTACGCACCGCTCGACGGCGCGACGGGCCTGCAGCTCGTTGTCACCCGCGCGCAGTCGAACAGCTACGTCAAGTTCGAGGTGACGCCGGTCGATGCGACGGGCAAGTTCGGCGACGCCGTCCTGAGCGCGCCGATCCATGTCGAAGCGGCAGCGGCAGCGCCTTCCGTATTCGCCAACTTCATCACCGCGAGCGGCGACAAGCTGATGGACGGGACGAAGGTATTCCGCTTCGGCTCGCTGAACTATCCGGGCGGCATGCGCGATTCGGAGTTCTCGCAGGAGGACGCGCTGCGCACGATCTCGGCGATGGGCGGACAGGTCACGCGCACCTACGTGCCGCCGGTCAAGCGTTACGACAATGCGAACGCCAGCTACGCGCTCGTGCTCGGTCCGGACGCCGGCGGCGTCATGCAGTTCAACGAGGCAGGCTTCCGCAAGCTCGACAATCTGCTGGCGCTCGCCAACCAGTACGGCGTGCGGCTCATCATCCCGTTCGTCGACCAGTGGCAGTGGGAGGGCGGCATCGAGAGCTACGTCAACTTCCGTTACCCCGGCACCATCTCGAACGATGCGGCCAACGATGAGGACGCATGGAAGTTTTACACCGACCCGCTGGTCATCTCGGACTTCAAGCAGGTCATTCACTACATGATGAATCGCGTCAACACGATTACCGGCGTTAAATACAAGGAAGACAAGGCGATCATGGCCTGGGAGACGGGCAACGAGCTGGGCGGCTACAACCAGGACAAGTTCCCGCAGTCTTGGACGACCGAGATCGCGAAGTACATCAAGGAGCAGGAGCAGCCGCAGCAGCTCGTGATGGACGGGCGGTTCGCGATCGATCCGGCTTCCCTGACGGACAGCAACATCGATATCGTCAACAATCACTTCTACACCGGCAACTTCATCGACAAGGTCAATGCAGACGCGGCACTGGCTGCGGGCAAGAAGCCTTATATACTGGGCGAATTCGGTCTGTACACGACGGCCGCGCCGGTCGACGCGCTGTACAAGGCGGCGCTGCAAAACGGCACGGACGGCATCATGCTCTGGTCGCTGCGTCCGCACAAGGACGACGGCGGGTTCTACTGGCACGACGAGAATCCGGGCAACTGGGCGTCGTACCACTGGCCGGGGTTCTCCTCGGGCGATTATTACGGAGAGACGGGCATTATTCGTACAGTGTTCAAGTACGCGCATTATATGAAAGAAAACGATGCCGCCATGTCGTCGGCCGTACCGGCGATTCCGAAGCCGGACAATGCGCCGAAGCTGTTCCCGATCTCGTCGGTCGCGGACATCCGCTGGCAGGGCTCGGTCGGCGCGGCGGGCTATGAGGTGCAGCGCAGCGCGGACGGCGGAGCGAACTGGGAGACCGTCGCGGCCAGCTTCTCCGACGGCGGGCGCGCAGGCACGCCGTCGTTCCACGACGAGAAGGCGATCAGCGGCACGGCGTATCAGTACCGCGTCCGCGGCGTCAACGAGTCCGGGGCGTCGAGCTGGTCCAACATTCAGACGACGACGGCCGCGCATGTGGTCACCGACGAATTGAGTTTGCTTTACAACGATAATGAGCGGCGGCAGGTGTACGCATACGACCATTCGTCGAACTTGCTGACCAGCTCGCCGGACGGCAATGAGCTTGGGCTCGGCTACAAGGCTTACGTATCGACGGCGGCCAGCGGCTACCTGACCTACGCTTCGCCGGTGCCGCTGTCCCAGATCAGCCTGACGCAGAACGGCAGCGGGCAGATTCGCTGGTTCGTATCCGCGACCAACGGACACTTCACGGAGATAACGCCGACCGGCACGGGCGCCGTCAAGACGGCGACGAATCTGCCGGCAGGCACGCGCTACGTGAAGTTCAGCATCCCGGGCAACAACAGCGTGCAGATCGACAAGGTGCAACTGACGTACGAATACGACGGCACGGGTTATCAGGCGATTCCGGCGCTCGTGCGCAACGGCTTCATTGTGGACCGCGAGTTCGAGGCGAAGGCCGATTCAAAGAGCGCCAATCTGCAGCTGCAGGACGGCAGACTCGTCCGCGCGGACGGCGCGGAGGCATCGCTCGTCTACCGCGTCGACGGCGACGTGAATTCGTACCGCTTCACGACCTATGCGAACACCGACGACGCGCTGACGTTTTACGTATCCGCAGACGGCGATACGTTTGCGAAGGTGAATCCGGCGGTGTCCCGCACGCCTGATGCGGGCGGCTGGACGAAGGTCATCTACTCCGACTTCGCGGTGCCGGCCTCCACGCGGTACGTGAAGGCGGTCTATCCCGCCTCGGCTGGCGGCGCTTCGCCTGCGATCGCCCAGGCCGAGCTCGGCTTCGGCGCGAATATGATCCCGCTGACGGACAAGCCGCCGGCGAGCGTCATGGAGGACGGCGAGTACGACTACGGCGTCGACGCCAACATCGCGGCGCGTTATGTGCGCAATCCGAACGGCGACGACATCTCGATCAAGCTCGATGCGGCGAACAAGAGCCGCGGCGGCTTCGGCGTCAGGCTGGATTACAAGTTTACCGGCCAATACTACGCAGGATTGACCCGTGCGCTCGAAGGCGCGAACCTGTCGCAGTTCGACGTGCTGCACGCCTGGGTCAAGCCGGACGGCAGCGGCAACAAGCTCGCCTTCCAGCTCAAGACGGGCGACGGCCGCTTCTGGGAAGCGCCGGTCGTGCTGACCGATACGACGGCCCGCACGATCGAGATCAAGCTGTCCGACTTCGTGCAGCCGCAGTGGAATATCGAGGCGGTGGGCGCAGGTCCGATCAATCTGGCGAAGGTCGATGAGTTTGCGGTCGTCGTGAGCAGCGGCGGCGGCTCCGCGCCGACCGAGGGCACGGTGTACCTCGACGACGTCAAGCTGGCCAATGCGTCCAAGCTGGACAACTTCGAGGGCTACGGCGGCTACAATGCGCTGCTGCAAAAGGCGTTCGGGCGCAATGCGGGCGGCGGCTCGTTCGACGTGTCGCTTGATGCGACGCACAAGTCCGAAGGCGGCTACGGCATGCGGATCGACTACAACTACGCAGGCCCCGGCTATGCGGGCGGCAGTCTGAATCCGGAGTTCCTGAATCTGAAGGGCTATGACGGCTTCACGTTCTGGTTCCAGCCGGACGGCTCGAACAACTCGCTGGCCATCCAGTTCACGGATGCGGCGGGCAAGTACTGGGAGACGAGCGTCAACTTCAAGGGCTCGGAGCCGAGACTGATGTACGTGCCGTTCGATTCGTTCCGCTATCCGAGCTGGTACGGCTCCGATCCGGCGGCGCGTCCGGACCCGAGCGTCAACATTACGGCGTTCTCGCTGTACGTCGGCAGCACGCCGCAGTCGACGGCGACCTCCGGGACGCTGTACATCGACGACATTAACGGCGCGAAGTTCAAGGCCGCGATGGAAGCGGGCAGCGTCACGATTGACAATACCGAGACGAGCGTGAAAAGTCTGCCGCTGACGCTGCGCGGCACGGCGCAGGGCGCGGCCTATGTCGAGCTGAAGGCCGGCAAGCAGACGTTCTACGCGCCGGTCGGCGCTGACGGCAAGTGGACGTACACGACGTCCAAGATCGCCAACGGCACGAAGGAAGTGACCGCGGCGCTGGCGCTGTTCGACGGCACGGCCGTGAAGTCGGCCAAGCGCACGTTCGAGGTCGACGTGGCGAACAATCCGTTCGACGACGGCGATCCGAAGCCGCAGACGAACTATATGCCGAACGGCGGCTTCGAGGACGTCGTGGACGCATCGGCATGGCCGATCCTGCCGAAGGGCTGGACGCACAAGGACGCGTCCGGCGCCGAAGTGGGAGACGGCACGGTCAAGCTGGAGACGACGGACGTCCGTACGGGCACGTACCGTCTCGTTCACTGGAGCGCCGCCGCGTTCGAGGTGACCTCTGCGCAGGAAGTGACGGGCCTGAAGGACGGTATCTACGAGCTGCGCGCCTGGACCAAGTCCAAGGGCGGCCAGCAGGTCGCGGAGATGACGGCGACGACGGCGGCCGGCACGCAGCGCGTCAATCTGCCGACGGGCACGAGCACCTGGTCGTACGTTAAGTTGTCCGATCTGGAAGTGCGCGACGGCAAGCTGACGGCGGGCTTCCACTCCAAGGATCTCGGCGGCGACTGGATCGCCGTCGACGATGTGGAGCTGGTCATGACGCAGGATCTGTCGCAGCCGGAGGAAGTTGCGGTGACGGGCATCGCGCTGGACCGTACGGCGCTTGGCCTGAAGGCGGGCGAGACGGCGCAGCTCACGGCGACGGTCGCGCCTGCGGATGCCGCGGATAAGACGGTAAGCTGGCATTCGAGCGACGAAGGCGTGGCGACGGTGTCTGCGGATGGTCTGGTGACCGCAGTCGCGGCGGGCACGGCAACCGTCACGGTGACGACGTCGGACGGCGGATTTACGGCCGCAGCCATGGTGACGGTGACGGCTGTGCCGGGCGGCGGCGAAGAGGCCGCAGCGCCGGCATGGCCGGCGGGCGCGGCGCTGACGGCGAGCGATGTTAAGCAGACGGGCTTGCGGCTGAGCTGGCCGGCTGCGACGAGCGAATCGCCGCTCGCGGGTTATGCCGTGTACAGCGGTGTGACGCTGCTCGGCGAGACGAGCGTCGGTGCTACAGTGTACGACGTGTCGGGTCTCGCGGCGGGCACGGCCTACACGTTCACGGTCAAGGCGAAAAATGAGGCGGGCAAGTGGAGCGAAGGTCTCAGCGTCAATGTGACGACGCTGTCCGACACGACGACCCCGCCGGTCGATCCGGGTCCGGGCAGCAATCCGGGCACGGTGACGCCGCCTGCGGGCAATGAAGGCACGACGGTCACGGGCGGCACGATTGCCGTGACGGCGAAGCCGGATGCGCAGGGCAATGTGGCGGTAGCCTTGAGCGCGGTTGATGTGAAGAAGGCAGTCGACGGCGCCAAGGGCGGCAGGCTGCAGATCGCGATCGATACGGGCGCGGCTGCTGCCATTGTTGGCACGGCGACGATCAAACTGCCGCTGCAAGATATCATGAGCGCGGCCGCAGCGGGCGGCGTTGGCGAGATCGCGGTATCCGCGAACGGCGCGACGATTGTCGTGCGGACGGACGCGGGGCTGCTCGGCGCGAACGCGCAGCAGTTGACGCTGACGATCGCGAAGCTGGATGCCTCGGCGCTGTCGGCGGACGCGAAGGGCGTCATCGGCGGGCGTCCGGCGTACGAGCTGAGCCTGACGGTCGACGGCGCGAAGCCGGTGTCGTTCGGCACGGGCGGCGCGGTTAGTGTGACGCTGGATTACAAGCCGCAGGCTGGCGAGCAAGCGCACAAGCTCGTCGTGTACAACATCGCGGACGACGGCACGCTGCAGCCGGTCAAGCGGACGAAGGCCGATGCTTCGGCGGGCAAGATCACGTTCGCGCCGCAGCACTTTAGCCGCTATGCAGTCGGCTACGCGGATGTCTCCTTCGCCGATCTGTCGAAGGCGGCATGGGCGCAGGAAGCGATCGAGGCGCTGGCGGCGCGGCAGATTGCCAAGGGCACGGGCGCAGACAAGTTCGAGCCGGCACGCGCGGTGACGCGGGCAGAGTTCTTGCAACTGCTGCTTGAAGCGCTCGATCTGAAGGACGCGTCGGCGAAGGCGTCATTCAATGACGTGAAGGCGGACGCGTGGTACTACGGCGCGGTCGCGACAGGTGCGAAGCTCGGCATCGTGAAGGGCCGCGCGGACGGCACCTTCGGCGCGAGCGACACGATCACGCGTGAAGATATGGCAGTCATGCTGTCCCGCGCATTTGCGCTGGTCGGCACGAAGCAGGGCGCGGGCAGCGCGACCGGCAAGGCATTCGCCGATCAGGGGGACATCGCGGGCTATGCCCTTGATGCGGTGAACGAGCTGTCGCAGGCTGGTTTGATCAACGGCTTCACGGACGGCAAGTTCGCGCCGAAGGGTCAAGCGACCCGGGCGCAAGCGGCGCAGGTCATTTACAAGCTGCTGCAGCAGTAAATAAAGCAAGCCGCCGCCGGTTCGAATGAATCGGCGGTCGGCGGCAAGCGCCAAAGGGGCGAAGCGGGGCCAAATCCCGCTTCGCCCCTTTTATCCCATCCTGGTGCGAAATAGCGATGTGCGGCATCCTTATTTGCTGGAAAATCGCCCCATGGCTCGGAATAGCGATGTGCGACATCCTTATTTGCTGGAAATTCGGCCCACGGTGCGGAATAGCGATGTGCGACATCCTTATTTGCTGGAAATTCGGCCCACGGTACGAAATAGCGATGTGCGACACCCTTATTTACTCGAAAACCGGTCCACGGTACGAAACAGCGATGTGCGACAACCATATTTACTCGAAAACCAGTCCACGGTGCGAAATAGCGATGTGCGACACCCTTATTTACTCGAAAACCGGTCCACGGTACGAAATAGCGATACGCGGCATCTTTATTTGCTGAAGGGAGAGCACAATAATCGCAATTAATTTTCAATAAAAAATTGAATTATATTGAATTGTCATACACTCTTCCCATACTATTAAGTCAGGTACTGATGAGAGTGGGGAGACGTATGAAAAAGGTAACGCTCCAGACGATCGCCGACAGGCTCGGTGTCTCGGCGGCGCTCGTGTCCAAGGCGTTGGCAGGCGATCCCGCCGTGAGCGACGTGACCAAGGAAGTCATATGGAAGACGGCCGAGGAGATGGGCTACCGGATCAAGTCTTCGAAAAAGGCGGGCGCCGCCCAGGAAGCGGGAAGTGTGCTCGTGCTGCTGCCGAGCGCGTACTTGGAGGATCTGGAGTATTGGGGCAGGGTCGTCCAGGGCATTCACAACGAGCTGACGGCGGTCAATTGCAGCATGATTCTGACCGGCGTCGATGTCTCGCTGCCCGCGGAGGAAGGGCTGCCTCAGTCCGCCCGCGACCAGAAGGTCGAAGGTGCGATTCTGCTCGGTCATATGCCGGCCTCGTATGTTCAACTGCTGAAAAACCGGGGCACACCTCTCGTCCTGATCGACAGCCATGTGAACGATCTGAGCGTCGATCACGTGCTCGCCAACAATTACGCGGGGGCCTACGAGGCAGGAGCCCTTTTGCTCCGCGCCGGACACCGCCGCCTCGCATTCGTCGGCGACCCGGAGTCGGCGCTGAGCTTCTCGGAGCGCAGAAGGGGCTTCGCGCAGGCGGCCGAAGACTACAACAGAGCGCGCGACGAAGGCGAGGCCGCGGCCAATGTCGCCTATATCGGCGGCATCGGCGTCAGCGGCAAAGGCGACTACGCCTCCGAATCCTACGCCGCCTCCGTCACGGCCTGCCTGCGGGCGGACGAGCCGGTCACGGCTTTCTTCTGCGCCAACGACATCATCGCGATCGACCTGCTGGGCGTGCTGGGCTCGCTTGATGTCCGGTGCCCGGCGGATGTGTCGGTGTGCGGCTTCGACGATCTGCCTTGGGGCGAGCATATCACCCCCCGCCTGACGACCGTGAAGGTGCCGCAGCTCGAGCTCGGCAAGAAAGCCGTGCAGCTGTTGCGGCGCCGAATCGACAGTCCTGGCGCGATCGCCGAGATGGTGCTGCTGCCGACACAGCTGATCGAGCGGCAGTCCGTACGCGAATATGAATGAGGCAAGCCGCAGTCAGCCGCTGTAAGCAGGGAGAGCGACGTTGCAGGCGCGGCCAGGGCAACGAACCGAACTGCAAGCGAGAAAAACGCGGCTACAGAAGGTTGGCAGGGCGCAGAGTGTGCTGCAAACGAGAAACGCGCGGTTACAGGAGAGGCGCGTCGTTGTAAGCGAGAAAAACGCGGCTACAGAAGGACGACGGGGCGCAGAGTGTGCTGTAAGCGAGAAAAGCGCGGTTACAGGAGAGGCGCGTCGCTGCAAGCGAGAAAAACGCGGCTACAGAGGGACGACGGGGCGCAGAGTGTGCTGTAAGCGAGAAAAGCGAGGTTACAGGAGAGGCGCGTCGCTGTAAGCGAGAAAAGCGAGGTTACAGGAGAGGCGCGTCGTTGTAAGCGAGAAAAACGCGGCTACAGAGGGACGGCGGGGCGCAGAGTGTGCTGTAAGCGAGAAACGCGCGGTTACAGGAGAGGCGCGTCGTTGCAAGCGAGAAAAGCGCGGCTACAGAGGGACGACGGGGCGCAGAGTGTGCTGCAAGCGATAAAACGCGGTTACTGGAGAGGCGCGTCGCTGCAAGCGAGAAAAACGCGGCTACAGAGGGACGGCGGGGCGCAGAGTGTGCTGTAAGCGAGAAAAGCGCGGTTACAGGAGAGGCGCGTCGCTGTAAGCGAGAAAAACGCGGCTGCAGAGGGACGACGGGGCGCAGAGTGTGCTGCAAGCGAGAAAAGCGCGGTTACAGGAGAGGCGCGTCGCTGTAAGCGAGAAAAGCGCGGCTACAGAGGGACGGCGGGGCGCAGAGTGTGCTGCAAGCGAGAAAAACGCGGCTGCAGAGGAACGGCGAGGCGCAGAGCGTGGTGCGCTGCGAGCGGAACGAAAAAAACGTCAGGGAACAATGTTCCTCTGACGTTTTTTTTCGTTCAAAAATTCATTCACGCAATTGCCGTTCTTTTTTAATTTTATTTGAAATATTTATAATAAAATATTGAAAAAAATAAAATAAAAAAGTATAATTTATTTGAAGATGAAAGCACTTTCAATGGAGGGGTTGCTTATCCGAACAAACAGAGAAGCGACGGCGGCGACCGGGCGACACGCGGCACCCGTACGGGCGGAACGCGGACAGCTGCTGCGGGAGATCAAGAAAAACCGGTTCGTGTATTTGCTGCTGCTGCCGGGCATTACGTTTTACGTCATTTTCAACTACATTCCGATGTACGGCGTCACGCTCGCGTTCAAGTCCTTCATGTTCAACAAGGGTATTCTGGGCAGTCCGTGGAGCGGGCTGGACAACTTCCGCTACGTCTTCGTAGAAGCCGACTTCTGGCGGGCGGTGCGAAATACGCTCATCATCAGCTTCGGCAAGATCATCATCGGGTTCCCGGCTCCGATCCTGCTGGCGCTGCTGATCAACGAAGTGTGGGACGGCAAGTTCAAACGCATCCTGCAGACGATCTTCACCTTCCCGAACTTCCTGTCCTGGATTATCGTGTCCGGCTTCATCGTCAATCTGGCTTCGGATACGGGCATGATCAACAATCTGCTCGGCGTGCTCGGCTTCGAGCGGCATGCCTTCCTCGGCGAAGCGGGCCTGTTCAGGCCGCTGCTCATCCTGTCGGATATATGGAAAAGCGCGGGCTGGTCGTGCATCATCTACCTGGCCGCGATCACCGGCATCGACGCTTCGCTGTACGAGGCGGGAGAGATCGACGGGGCCGGACGGCTGCAGCGCATGTGGCATATCACGCTGCCGGGCATTCGCTCGACCGCGGTGCTGCTCCTGCTCCTCAGCGTCGGCAACGTCATGAACGCCGGATTCGACCAGGTGTTCAACCTGTACAACGCCATGGTCTACAACGTAGGCGACATCATCGATACTTACCTGTACCGCATCACGTTCCAGGCGCCGCCCGAATTCGGGGTCAGCGTCGCCGTCGGACTTTTCAAGTCCGTCATTAATTTCCTGCTGCTGGTGGCGGCCGACCGCATGGCCAAGGCGCTGGGCTCGAGGGGGATATTCTGATGGCCGGTTCCCGTACCGCCGCGGCTCAGCCGCAACCGCAACCGCGCGGCGCACGCCCGCGCAGAAGGCTGGCGCCGTTCGATTGGATCGTGCTGCTCATTCTGTGCATCTGGGCGCTCGTCATTATTTATCCGTTTTACAACTCCGTGCTCGTCTCGCTCGTGACGCAGAGCGAATATACGCGCTCGCCGTTCATGCTGTTTCCCAAGCACTTCACGAGCGTCAACTACCGCTTCGTCTTTGAGACCGACGCGATCTGGAAAGGGTTCCGCGTGACGCTGATCACCGCCTCTCTCGGTCTCATCTACAGCATGTTCCTGACGGTCACGCTCGCCTATCCGCTGTCCAAGAAGAGCTTCCCCGGCAAGGCGCTGTTCCTCAATATGGTCATCCTGACCATGTTTTTCGGCGGCGGGCTCATTCCCTACTATCTGCTCGTCAAAAACCTCGGCCTCGTGAACAGTCTGTCGTCGCTCATCCTGACGGCCGGCGTCAATACATTCTATCTGCTCATCGTCCGCAACTACTTCCAGAGCCTGCCCGAGGAGCTGGAGGAGTCGGCGAAGATCGACGGTGCCAGCGAACCCGTCATTTTGTGGCGGATCATCCTGCCGCTGTCGCTGCCGGTCATCGTGACGGTCGGACTGTTCTACGCGGTGGACAAATGGAACGACTGGTTCACGGCGGTACTGTTCATCAGGGACCCGAACCACTTCCCGGTCCAGACGGTGCTGCGCAACATCATCGCCAATACGCAGGTGAAAAACGCCGCGTCCGGCGTGCCGCCCGCCATGCAGAAGGAAGCGTTCGACGACGGGGTCAAGATGGCGAGCATTCTGATCACGATGCTGCCGATCATGTGCGCGTATCCGTTCATTCAGAAGTACTTCATGAAGGGTATCATGCTGGGCGCTTTAAAAGGTTGAACCGGATGTCTCCCATAGATGGACGGCTCAAAAATCAAATCGAGGGGTGTAAAAATGAAAAAAAGCAAAGCAATGGCGATGACCCTGCTGGGGACTGCGCTGCTCGCCTCGGCGCTGTCGGGCTGCAGTAAAAACAGCAACGCCGACAACAAACCGGCGGAGAGCAAGTCGGCGGAGGCGAGTGTACAGGCTTCCCAATCCGCACAGGCTGCCGGAGATACCGGCGCCAAGTCGTACGACAAGAAGCTGACGCTCAACCTCGGCATTTTCGACGCGACGGACTTCAATGACGACCTGTCCAAGTACATCGAGCAGCAGTTCAACGTGGACCTGAAGCTGACGCAGATCGTATGGGACTCGTGGTCGGAGCAGGTCAACCTGCTGACGGCTTCGGGCGACATGCCGGACGTGCTCGTGTTCGACCTGAAGCCGGAGACGTTCGGCCAGTACAAGAAGCTCGTGCAGCAGGGCGTTCTCCGCGACATCCCGGTGCTGGACGACAGCCGCCCGAATCTGGCGAAGCTGCGCGATTCGATGCCGGTCGTCGACCAGTGGAAGATCGACGGCAAGCTGTACGCCTGGCCCAAGGCGCGCGGCGACAATCCGTACAACATGAACAGCACGATGTTCGTGGCGTACCGCCAGGACTGGGCCAAGAAGCTGGGCATGGACAAGGACCAGTACACGGCGCAGGACGTGTACGAGCTGGCCAAGGCGATGAAGGAGCAGGACCCGGGCGGCAACGGCGCGGGCAAGACGATCGGCTACGGCGACGTAGGCTGGGGCTTCGGCTACCTGGCGGGCGCATTCTCCAATACGCCGGATTATATGAAGCAGGACGGCAAGTACGTGTGGACGCAGACCGACCCGGCCAAGGCGGAGGGCGTCGCGTTCATGCAGAAGATGTACCAGGACGGCGTCTACTGGAAAGACTTCTTCACGGCCAAGGACAACGATTCGCGCAGCCAGTTCGTATCCGGGCTGATGGGCGTGTACGCGGACAATCTCGGCGTAGCGGCTTACAATCAGCTTAAAAAGGACTTCGCGACGGCCAATCCGAACGTCAATCCCGACGAGGCGATCAAGCTGATGAAGGTCGTCGGCAGCGACGGCAAAATGTTCAGCGAGCAGTGGGACAATTATTGGTCGGCCTCGATCTTCAGCGCCAATGTGAGCGACGAGAAGATGGACCGCCTGCTCGACATCATGGACTGGTCGGCGAGCGAAGAGGGCAGCAAATACTTTTTCTACGGCATGAAGGGCAAGGACTGGGACGAAGCGGGCGGGCAGATCGAGCTGAAGTGGGGCAAGGACGACAACGGCAAGCTCGCGCCGCCGAAGTATAACGGTGCGTTCCTGCGCACGCTGGCGCTGCTGAACGGCGACTTCCAGGCCGTCAATCCGGACGTCTCCGAGACGACCAGGAACGAAGTGCTGGATATGCTCAAAAATCAAACGGAAGAAAACACGAACCTGCGCAAGCTGGACTACTCCTACCAATACTTCAGCGCGCCGAACAAAGACAAGTACGGCAGCTTCGCGGACGACAAGCAGACCGCCATCAAGCAGATCGTCGTCTCCAAGAAGGACGCCGTGCAGGAATGGACGGCCTGGACCAAGTCGATGCAGCCGAAGGTCGACAAGGTGCTGGAAGAGATGAACAACGGTATCAAATAATACGCGACGGCCCGCCTCCTCCTGGAGCGCGGGCTTTTTTCACCTGCGGGGCTCCATCCAATGGATAAATCATCCTTGTGGGGGACAATCTAGAAGTTGCGGTTTCAGGTCGCAGGATGACAATCGGGGACGGCATGATCCGCTGCGAGCTACCGGATGAGGAGATCGATACGGAGCTGTACTTGCGCCGGCAACTGAGCGATATACGCAGATCGGCGAGCGGTCAGTGACGAACCTAGAGAAGGCGAGAGGACGGCAGCATGAAAAAAAACGAGCGGTTCGGGCTGATGCCGGCCGTCATGATCCAGATATTGTCCGTAGGGCTGGTCAATCACGTGCTTATCGTGCCGCTGCTGCTGCATGTTGCCAAGCGGGACAGCTGGATGTGCCCGGTCATCGCCTTGGCGTTCGGCATCCTCTGGGTCAGCTTTCCGATCCTGGGGACGATCAAGCGATTGAACGAGCCGCTGATGTCCATGCTGGAGCGAACGATTGGCAAGGCCGGCGCATGGATATTCAAGGTGCCGCTGTGCCTTGTCCTGTTCTGCGTCGCCCTCAATACGCTTATCGACACCACCTCGTGGTCCAAGACGACTTATTTGCCGGAGACGCCGACCTTGGTCATCACATCGTTTACTGCGCTTATCGTGCTGTTTGCGGCGGCGAGCGGCTTGCGGACGATCGCGTATGCCTCGGCCGTGCTGCTTCCCTTTGTCGTCATACTGGGAGATTTCGTGCTGACAGCCAATTTGCCGCACAAGGAATATGTCTATCTGAAGCCGTTTCTCGAGCATGGCTGGGCGCCCGTATGGCAGGGCAGCCTCCTGTCGGCATGCGTGCTCACGGAGATGTACGGACTCGTCCTTTACCAGCATTATTTGAAGCGCAAATTCAAGTGGATTCATTTGGCGATTCTGGTGGTCATCCTGTCGCTGCTGACGATCGGACCGCTCACGGGGGCGATCACGCAATTCGGACCGGACGAAGCCGAGCGGATGAGATACCCCGCTTTTTCGCAGTGGAGACTTGTGCAGGTGGGCAAATATATCGAGCATCTCGATTTTTTCGCCATCTATCAATGGATATCGGGCTCCATGATCCGCATGGCCCTCGGGGTGTTTTTAATAACCGATATTTTGTCCTTGCGTACGGGGTGGAGAAAAAAAGGCGCATTCGCCGTGCAGATGCTGCTGATCGTGTCGCTGGCCGAGATTGCCTGCAACCATATGGTGCAGTACAGGAAATTGTTGAACTACTTCTTCCCGCTGACGGGGGCGATCGTCGTGACGATCGGCGTCGTCGTGTGGCTGATCGCGATGGTCGGTTCACGTACGCAGGGCCGCAGGGCCGTCGCTGAAGGAGGGGACGCGGGATGACGCAGCAGGGGCAGAGTCAGACGGGATCTGCGGGAGGCTCGTCTATATCCGCGCATGACGGCAACGGGCCGGCCGGCGGTCGCAAGTGGACGCCCGAACAGCTTGAGGAGCAGCTCCGGGGCTGCCAGGATGTCGTGATCGTGAAGTCGGATCTGATCCTGGCGGGCGGCGAGCGCCGTGAGGTCGCGATGTTCTACTGCCCGAACATGGTCGATACCACGCTGCTGCATCAGTCGTTGCTGCCGGGGATGCGGGAGGATGGAGACAGACTGGTGTCGGCGGCAGACTTGAACATGCTGCTCATTCAGGATGAATCCGGTGCGGGGGAGCAGCTGTTCGAGGAGCTGTTCAGCGGCGCCGTCATCTTGGCCGTTCGGGAGAGCGGGCAGATCTATGTCAGCCATATCGGCAACATGACCGAGCGTCAGCCGGACGAATCGGTCATGGAGGTATCGATCAAGGGACCCCGCGACGGATTCGTGGAGAGCCTCGATCTGAATGTCAGTCTGATCCGCCGCAGACACCGGAGGCCGGATTTGCAATGCGAGATCTTGTCGGCGGGTTCCCAGTCCCCGACGCGGATCGCGTTCATGTATGTGGAGAGCCTCGCGGACAGCGACATGGTCGCCCAAGTCCGCCGCAGACTGCACGAGATTCAGAAAAACGTCGTGTCGGTCGACAGCAGCACGCAGATCGAGTCGCTAATCTCGGACAAGCGATTTACGCTTTTTCCGCTGGTCAACTACACCGGCAGGCCCGATTATGTCGCGTCGGCGCTTATGTCGGGACGATTTTGCCTCATCGTGAACGGCAACCCGAGCGTCATCATCGGGCCCTCGGACATCGCCTTTCTGATCAAGTCTCCGGAAGACTTGCACATGCCCTGGTTTTACGTCTCGCTGGAACGGCTGCTGCGGTTCGCCGGCCTGTTCCTGAGCATCTTTCTGCCGGGCTTCTGGATCGCGCTGTGCGCCTTCAACACCGACCAGATTCCGTTCAGCCTGCTGGCGACGGTCTCGACCTCGCGCAACGGACTGCCGCTGTCCACGACGATGGAGATGTATCTGATGCTGCTGATGTTCGAGCTGTTCCGCGAGGCCGGCGTTCGTCTGCCGCGGGCGGTCGGTCAGACGGTATCGGTCGTCGGCGGACTGATCGTCGGCAATGCGGCCATCGACGCCGGCCTGACTTCCCCGACGATGCTCGTCGCTGCGGCCGTCACGGCGGTGTCGACGTTCGCGCTGGTTAACCAGACGCTGACCGGCACGGTTACGGTGCTTCGCTTTGTTGTGCTTGTGTTCGCTTCCTTTCTCGGAATGCTCGGATTTTTCCTGTCCCTGGTCGCCATCGTGGTCCACGTCTGCTCGCTCGAGACGTTCGGCCGCTCGTACATGGCTCCGCTGGCCACGATGAGATTCAGAGAGATGCCGCAGGCTTTCTTGCAGCTGCCCTGGGTGATGCGCCGAAGAAAGGGGAAAGCGTACCGGAAATGAGGACGATACGAAAAGCGGTGCTGCTCCTGTCCATGCTGGCAGCCGGATGCACGACGCTGACGGGCTGCTGGGACGAGGTGGACCTGTCCGATCAAGGCTACGTGTCGGCGCTGGGCATCGACCTGGTGGAGGGGCAGTACGTCATCTACGCGCAGCTGATTCAATTCAGCGCGGTCGCCAAGACGCGGGAGCCGGGCACAAGCACAGATAGCATCTGGGTCGGCCAAGGGAAGGGCAGAACGCTGATTTACGCGCTCGGCAATCTGCAGCAGACTTCGCAGTTCAGCATCAATCTGGAGCATATGAAAGTACTGATCATCCATAAGCGGGCGCTCGGCCGGATCGAAGACATCCTGGACGCCAACAACCGGCAGCGGGCCTCGCGGTACACGTCCCTCGTGTTCGCGACGGGGGAGCCGCTGCTGGCCCTGTTCAACACCGGCACCTTTTTCGGCCGCTCGCCGCTGCTCAGCATTATGTACAATCCCGGCATCCAGTATGAGCAGAGCAGCTTGGTCCGGCCCATGACGATGCAGCAGTTCGTCCAGAAGATCTTCGAGCCCGCCTCGACCGCGCTGCTTCCTTCCCTCAAGATCGACAGCGCCAGCTGGCACGTATCCAAGTCGCCGATGGATGTGCAGACATACGAGGGCGTCGTTCCCTATTACAACAAAAAGCCGGGCTCGTTCATGAGCGTGCAGGAGCTGGACGGCTATCGGTGGATCGATCCGAAGTTCAACCAGTATTATGTGTACGCCGGCGACGAGGAGAGCGGAGGCGACGGGAAGGGGAATGGGCTGGCGACGGTCAACATCAAGGACAGCAAGCCGCGGGTCCGGCTGCTGCGGGGCGGAGCTAGACCCAAGTTCCGTCTGGAGGTCAAGCTGCGGGGACATCTGGTCGAGCTGGCGGGTCAGATGACCGAGACAGAGATCCAACGCGATATCGAGAGGAAGATCAAGGCGAATATCGAGCAGACTTACCGGATCGGGTGCGAGAAAAAGGTGGACATCATGGAGCTCGAGGAGCATTTGTACCGGGACCACAACCGGCTGTGGAAGCGGATCCGCGCGAACGGGGGGCTGTCTCTCGAGCCCGATCAGCTGGAGGTGAAGGTCGAATTCAATCTTGCGCATTCCGGCAAGTTCGACTTGTCCTGACCGCGCGGGGGCGCGAAGGGCGAGGGGATGAGGAGCCGGCAGGGATTCGTTGCTGGAGTGGCGAGGGCGGCGGATCGCGCTGCAAGCGAGAAAAACGCGGTTACAGGAGCGGGCGCTCGCTGTAAGCGAGGAAAGCAACGTTACAGAGGTGGCGGGTGCGGCGAATCGTGCTGCAAGCGAGAAAAGCGCGGTTACTGGAGCGGGCGCCCGCTGTAAGCGAGGAAAGCAACGTTGCAGGGGGAGCGGGTGCGGCGAATCGTGCTGCAAGCGAGAAAAACGCGGTTACAGAAGCGGGCAGCCAAACTGTAAGCGCAACGAAACAACCGTCAGGCCGAGTTGCCCTGACGGTTGTTTTTAAGGCACGATCCCAAGGAAGGATCAGTTGTTCGCCTTCAGCGCCACGGCGATGTCGGCCGCGACCTTGGCGTTGTGATACACGAGCTGGATGTTCGTGTCCAGGCTGCTGCCGCCGGTCAACTCCTTGATCCGGCCGAGCAGGAACGGCGTCACGCGCTTGCCGGTGATGTGCTGGTCCTGGGCTTCGCCGAGTGCCTGGCGGATGACGGCTTCCATCTTGTCGGCGGGCTGGGCGTATTCGGCCGGCACCGGGTTGGCGATGATCGAGCCGCCCTTGAGGCCCAGCTCCCACTTCGTGCGCAGCATGGCCGCGACCTGCTCCGGCGTATCGAGCCGGAAGTCGACGCCGAAGCCGCTCTCGCGGGCATAGAAGGAGGGGAACTCGTCCGTCTTGTAGCCGACGACGGGCACGCCCTGCGTCTCCAGGTATTCGAGCGTACGGCCGATGTCGAGGATGGACTTGGCGCCCGCGCAGACGACGGCGACATTGGTCTGGGCGAGCTCCGTCAGGTCGGCGGAGACGTCCATGCTGTTCTCGCCGTCGCGGTGGACGCCGCCGATGCCGCCGGTGGCGAACACTTCGATGCCGGCCATGGCGGCGCCGATCATCGTGGCCGACACGGTCGTCGCGCCGATCTTGCCGGAGGCGAGGATGTGCGCGAAGTCGCGGCGGCTGACCTTCTCCACCTGCGGCGAATTGGCGAACGCTTCGAGCCCTTCGGCGTCCAGGCCGATCATGATGCGGCCGTTCATGAGGCCGATCGTCGCCGGAACGGCGCCGTTGTCGCGGATGATGTCTTCGACCTTGCGGGCCATCTCGATGTTCTGCGGATACGGCATGCCGTGGGAGATGATCGTCGTCTCCAGCGCGACGATCGGCTTGCCTTCGTTGAGGGCGTCCTGGACTTCCTTGGTGAATTGCAGATAGCGGTTGATGGGGATCGCTTCCTTCCGTCAGTTGG
Organism: Cohnella sp. 56; assembly: GCF_037963805.1. Classification (NCBI taxonomy): domain Bacteria; kingdom Bacillati; phylum Bacillota; class Bacilli; order Caryophanales; family Paenibacillaceae; genus Cohnella; species Cohnella sp. 56. The sequence goes on from NZ_JAZDQE010000001.1 coordinate 541,272, forward strand.
ATTTGTGTAAGTGTGGATTATTCTTCCCGGCTGGCTTCGGCCAGCCGCTCTTCGTTCAGATAGCCGGAGGAGGAGTCGGCTGTCTCCAATGCGATGCGGGCGGCGGCCAGTCCGGACCGGCAGGCATCGTCGTAGCTCTCGCCGCGCAGCACGCCGTAGGCGACGCCCGCCAGGAACGCATCTCCTGCACCCGTGACGTCGACGACCCGGACCGGCAGCGCAGGCAGATGGCGGCCGCCTCCCGGTCCGGCGCAATAAGCGCCATGCTTGCCGAGCGTGATCAGCACATGGCCCGCGCCGCGCGCCAGGATGAGGCGCGCGAGCTCGGCCCACTCCGCCTCGCCCTCGGCCGGCGGCGGTTCTTCGCCGAAGCCGGCCAGTTGACGGGCCTCGGCGAGATTGGGGAAGATCGCGGCGATGCCGTCCAGCCGCTCCGGCAGCTTCTTGGTCTTCTCCGGGGAGATTGGATCGACGAACAGCGCGATCGCTTCCTCGCCGCAGCGGCGCGCCAGCCAGGCCAGGCTGTCCGCAGGCAGGTTCGCGTCGGCGACGACGAGCTTGGAGGCCGCGATATGCGGCCACTTTTCCTGGAGCATGGCGGGCGTGATCCGCTCGTAGATGTCCATATCCGCATAAGCGACGAACATCTCGCCGTCCTCGTTCAGGAGCGCGGTGTAGCTGCCCGTCTTCTCGCCGTTCAGGAAGACGGAGGGGCCGATGTCCACGCCCTGGCTCGCCGTTCGCTCCAGCAGCCAGTGCCCGGCCTTGTCGTCGCCGACGGCCGTCAACAGCGATACATGCGCGGACAGCGCCGCCAGATTGGCCGCAATATTGCGTGCGACGCCGCCGCAGCTCTCGGTGACCGACACCGGATTGGAGGCGCCGAGCCGCAGCGGCTGCTTGCCCCGGGCTTTGCTGTCCAGGTTGGCGCCGCCGATGCAGATCACCGAGCCCTCCTCGGCCAGCACATAGGCGCGTCCGCGGATGCTGCCCTTGCGGGTCAGCGCGGCGACATAACCCGCCACGGCGCTGCGCGAGATGCCGATCGCGTCCGCGAGCTCCTGCTGGGAGACGAAGGGGTTGCGCCGGATGAACGACAGAATCTGTTGCTCGCGGTCCATAGGCAGCTCCTTTCAATGATTCATAAACTTATGTCTGTATTATAAACATATGTCCAAATGGCGTCAACTCCGGTTGGGCTGCCGCCGATCGCAACGATTCATACCCCGGAAACGTATAAGAAGTACCATACACGGGGAGGAATCGGCATGAAAAGCGTCAAGCCGGGCAGAGGCCCGTCAGCTATGGGAGCGGCAGGAAGCGTCGTATCGGTCGTATTCGGCATCATCTGGACGATCTTGGCCTTTAACCTGACCAAGAATGCGCCGTTTCCGCTGATCAGCATCGTCTTCCCGCTGTTCGGCGTCGTCTTCGTCGTCATGGGCATCGTACAGGCAGTGATGCATTACAAGAACGCCACCGGGCGCAACCGGATGTCGCTCTTCGATATTGTGGATTCGGACGAAGAGCCGGACCCTTACGGACGCCGCGGACGGGATCTGAGACAGGGAGGCGGCTCCCGCGAACCCGCGGGGATACGCACGGATGCGAGCGAGCACGCGCAGCAGCCGCAAGGCTATTGTCCTTACTGCGGCACGGCGCTCCGCTCCGCCGACTACGCCTATTGCCCCAAGTGCGGCAAGGAACTGGAGATGAAGCCATGATCGAGTCGACTGCCCGTGACATGACCGGGACGGCTGCCGATGAAGAAGCCTTGGCCGGTTCTGCCAAGCCTGCGGATGCGCGCTTGAGGCGACGTCTCTCCCGCATTGCTTATGTTGTCCTATTCGCTGTCATCGCCATCGATCAGCTGTCCAAGATCGCGGTGCGCCGGCTGCTGCCGATCGGCGACAGCGAGGCCTTCTGGCCGGGCGTGCTGCAATTCACGCACATCGAGAACACGGGCGCCGCCGGCGGCTCGTTCGAAGGGCTGGGCCGGATATTCATCCCGATCGCGATCGCGGTCGTCGTCTGGATGATCTACGCGCTGCGGCGGGGCAAGCTCGACAACGCCTGGCTGGCAGCCGGGGCCGGCTTCTTCGCCGGCGGCGCCGTCGGCAATGCGATCGACCGCCTGCTGTTCGCGCAGGTGACGGACTTCCTCGACTGGTCGGGCAGCCGGGGCATCATGAACCTGGCCGATCTCGCGATCAATATCGGCGTGCTGTTGGGCGTGGCCGGGCTGCTGATGGCCGGCCGCCGCAAGCCTTGACGCCGGGCGGAATTAACGCTATTGTAGACTCATAAAGTCTGTAATTGAGGCCGGTGATCGCACGATGAGATATTCCAAGGCAACCGATTATGCGCTCCATACGATGATGTTTCTCGCGGCGGCGACACCCCGCACCACGATCGGGGTGCAGCAGCTGGCGGAGCGGCAGCATGTCTCGCCGACCTATCTGTCCAAAATATTGACCAAGCTGGTCAAGGCGGGCATGATCGAATCGACGACCGGGGTCAACGGCGGCTACCGGCTCAAGCGGGATTGGGAGAACATCTCGTTCCTCGATATTATTCATGCGATCGAAGGCTCCGCCTCCTTGTTCGACTGCAGTCTGGACCACGGACCGGAATGTCTGATTCAAAGGGTGGTCACGGCCGCGGAAGAGAAAATGGAGACGTATCTGCGGGAGCAGAAACTGGCGGATCTGGCGAAGGAGTTGAATTTGATGCATTAAGCGTTTTTTTGGCTTTATTATAGATAACTAGTATCCTTAAAGTCTTTTAAAGCCGTGCAGGCGGCCAAACTAATTCAGGCGACGAAAAGGAGAGCTGTGCGATGACCAATCCATTATTTGAGACCGCATTGTGGGAAAAGGCGTGGGAGGAGGACCGGGAAACCGGCGTCAACAAGATGAAGCGGGCCGGCATTGACCCGGCGCGTTCGTTCGATGCGAAGGCCGAGACGTTTAATGCGGAGGTGTTCAGCGAGCAGGGCAGACGGAGAGCCAGGCGGATTATGGACTGGCTGGAGGATCAGGGCGTCAAGTTCGCCGGATCGTCCATACTGGACATCGGGGCGGCCTCCGGCGGCTTCTCCGTACCGTTCGCCGAGCGGGGGGCGGCGGTCACGGCAATCGAGACTTCGCCTCCGCAGGTCGAGCTGCTGTATAAAAACAGCGCAAACCTGACTGGCGGCAGCGTCGAAGTGGTGCACCAACCGTTCGAGGATATCGATCTGAACGCAATGGGCTGGAACGAAGCGTTCGATCTTGTCTTCGTCTCGATGTGTCCGGTGCTGGTCGACTGGGCCAGCGTCGAGCGGGTGCTCGGCTGCGCGAAGCAATACTGCTACATGAGCCTGCCGGTAGGCTCCCAGGAGCATAGCCTGGTGGACGAAGTGTGGCCGCTCGTCGCCGATCGTCCCCGCAAGGTATCGCATATGGAGATGGTGTATCTGACCCAACTGCTGCTGCTCAAGGGATATGCCTATCAATCGCTCGTCACCCGGGAGATGAAGACGACGACGCTCACCAGGGAAGAGGCGTTCGAGGATACGGTCAAATGGCTCGGCATCTACGGCCTGTCCGTCGACGACCGGGTGCGTGCTGCCGTGTCGGCGCATCTGGACAGCAATTACCCGTCGGACAACGTGACGATCCGCCAGGGGGGCCGCTTCGGCAAGGTACTCGTCCGGCTGCAAAGCCAGCATATGTACAGCAGAGAGGAACGGCTGCAGGCCGGAAATCCGAGTGAAGGAGGAACAGGCGCATGAGCAAGCTGGATGTAGCGATTGTCGGCGGCGGGCCGGCCGGCCTGAGCGCCGCGCTGACGCTGGGTCGCGCGAGGAAGCAAGTCATCGTCATCGACGAGGGCCGCCCCCGCAACGCGGTGACCCGCGAGGCGCACGGATTCCTCACGCGCGACGGAATCCCGCCGGGCGAGCTGCGCCGTATTGCGCAGGAAGAGATCGGCGCCTATCCGTCCGTGCAGCTGACGGAGGATACGGTGGTGTCGATTGCGGGCGAGGACGGCGACTTCAGGCTGGAGACGGAGCGGGGGAGGAAGCTCGCGGCCCGCAAGCTGCTGTTCGCCGTCGGCCTGAAGGACCGGCCGCTGGGCATTCCCGGCCTGGCCGAGGTATACGGCAAGAGTGCGTTCGTCTGTCCGTATTGCGACGGCTGGGAGCTGAGGGACCAGCCGCTGGCCGTCATCAGCAGCGGGGCGGCGCTGATGCATTTCGCGCCGCTGCTGTCGGGCTGGACCCGCCGGTTCGTCGTCTGCACGAACGGCCCGGACGAGCTGGGCGAGAGCCAGCGGGAGGACCTGCGCCGTCACGGTATACCGCTGTACGACACGCCTATCCGCCGCATCGATTCCAGCGACGGCCGGGTGCGGCAGATCGTGCTGGAGGACGGCACGGCGCTGCCGTGTACGGGCATCTTCTTCAAGCCCGAGCTGGTGCCGGGCTCGGGCCTGCCGCAGGCGCTCGGCTGCGCCGTCTCGGATATGGGCGGCGTCGCAGTCGACGAGATGGGCCGTTCCGGCGTAGCCGGCATCTATGCCGCCGGGGACGGGGCGGCGAAGACGCCCCAGGCGATCGTGGCCGCCGCCTCGGGCACGATGTGCGCCGCGGCGATCAACATCGAGCTGAACCAGGAGGCCTGGCAGCGCGATTGGCAATAAAAAAACAGCAGCAGCCCGGGACGTCAGGTCCCGAGCTGCTGTGCGTATTGGGGCAAGTCATAGGCGAGGGCTATTTGGCTATTTGACCAATGCCGCTCTGAGTCCCGAGATGCCGAATTCCAGATAAGCCTTCAGGCAGGTCAGCATGTAGACCCAGCCCTCCTTGTTGTCGACGAGCAGCGCCAGCCAGCCTTCGCCGCTGTCCTTGAAGCCGTCCTCGACGATCTCGACGACGGTGCTTCCTGTCTCCGGCACGGTCAGGATGATCGCGACAGTGTGCTTATCCTCGCCGTAATGCCATGCGAATACGATCTTTTCATTTTCGACGATCTCGATGACCTCAATCTCGCCGTCCGCATCGTATTCCTCGTAACGAAGCTTGATCGTCCTGCCCGCCTCCCAGCGCGCGTCGCCCGACGAGAACCAGAAATGGCCGATCTGCGCGGGGTCGACGAACGCTTCGAACACGTCGCAGGCAGGCTTGTTAATCCTCATCTTCGATACGTTGTGCATGACAGGCGCCTCCCATGGGTCATTCATCCTGCCTTCATATTACGACTGCTGCTTCGGCTTGGCAAACGCATGCGTCTTGGTCCAGTGCGCGCCGCTGTCCTGCGACGTGTACATGACGGCCGGCTGCTCGTTGCCCGTCAGAATCCACCATACCTGCTTCGCGTCCGCCGCGGCGATAAGCTGCGTGCCGTAGCCCGGCAGCTCCGGCTTGGCATTCACCCAAGTCTTGCCGCCGTCGGTCGTATGCCCGAGCGTATTGGGATTGTCGCAGGCTTGGCACTGGCCGCCGAGGAACGCGGTCTTCGTGTCCACGACGTACAAGGTGCCGGGCGAGTTGCCGGTGTTGGTGTGCAGGTTTTTGTCGTTCATCTTGAAGCCGGGGGCAGGACCTGCGCCGGCCGTGTTGTTGGCGACGACGGGCAGCCAGCTCTTGCCGCCGTCCGACGTGTGGAACAGCGAATAAGACGTCTGCGTCATGCCGGAATCGCCGATCAGCTCGATCCAGGCGTCGTTTTTGCCTGCGGAGCGGATCACCGCGCCGTTGATCGGGCCTTCGAGCGCCCTGGAGTAGACGGGCTTCCAGTTCTTGCCGCCGTCCGTCGTGCGCAGGAAGGTGAACTTCTTGCCCGCCGTCTGGGTGACTGCCCAGCCGTTGCTGCGGTCATGATAGTACACATCTCCGACCACGTCCTTCGGTACGGACAGCTGCGTCCACTTGGCGCCGCCGTCGCTGGTCATCCATTCGCCGCTGAAGGCCTCGGTATCGCTGACGAAGTGAAGGAACGCATGGCTCGGTACCTTCCCGGCGTCGCTCCAGGATTTGCCGCCGTTCGTTGTTTTGACGAGCTGCAGCGACTTGGAATCGCCGGTGTCCAGCGTGGCCCATGCTTTTTGTTCGTTCAGGGCGAAGATTTGAACGACGGCGTGGTTGGACGTGTACTGCGTCTGCCAGGTCTTGCCGCTGTCGTCGGTTCTGGCGATCCAGCCTTCCCCGCCGACCCAGCCGCTCTTGAAGCTGGCCATCCGGAGCGCGGACGGCGTGCCGAGGGAGACGGTCTGCGGGTTCGACGATGCCTGGGCGGTAGGGGCGGAGCTTGGTTCCGCCGAGGCAGTCTGCGTGCTGGCGGATGCGGTTGCGGACGATGCGCCGGGGGCGGTGGCATCCGCCGTCGGCGCGGCAGAAGCCGAGGCCGTGTCGGTAGCTGCAGCGGAAGTCGTGGCCGAAGCCGGCGCCGGCGCCGTCCCGCCGGATGTTTGCGCGTTGCCGCTCTGGCTGCATCCGGCCAGCGCGGCCGCGAATAGGGAAGAGGCCAACGTCAGCGTTAGCCACTTTTTGTTCATCATTCTGTTCATCATAAGGTTGTCCTCCGTTTCCTCTGGCTGTCGTATTAGTTTAACCTTCATGAAGTTAGACGAACCGCGTCGCGAAGAGGTTGACATTTGCGGAGGTAACGGATGTGTTTTCCGTCGACAGTAGTTGGCTTGGGGAGTCCCGTGATGGCGCGGATGTGCTTCCAATCGACAGTATTTGGCTGGAGGGAGTCGTTTCCGGCTGTGAAGTGTGGACGTACGTCAACAGTTGGGCTTGAGAGAGGCACCGTGGCTGTGAAGTGTGGACGTACGTCGACAGTTGGGCTCGAGAGAGGCACTGTGGATGTAAAGTGTGGACGTACGTCAACAGTTGGGCTCAAGAGAGGCACCGTGGCTGCGAAGTGTGGACGTACGTCGACAGTTGGGCTCAAGAGAGGCACCGTGGCTGCGAAGTGTGGACGTACGTCGACAGTTGGGCCCGAGAGAGGTACTGTGGCTGTGAAATGTGGACGTACGTCGACAGTTGGGCTCGAGAGAAGTACTGTGGCTGTGAAGTGTGGACGTCAATCGAGCAAACCCAGCTCGCGCGCTCTGCTCAGCGCCTGTGTGCGCGAGGATACGCCCAGCTTGGCGTATACGCGGCTGAGATACACCTTGACCGTGCCTTCGGTCAGTTGGAGCTTGGCCGCCAGCTCGCGGTTGGGCGCGCCTCGTTCGAGCTCCTGGAGCAGGGCCAGCTCCTTGTCCGTGAGCGGCTCGATCAGCCGTTCGCGATCGGGATCAGCTTCACCGGAGTTCGTCGCGTCCGCCGCGTGCAGCTCCGACTCCAGCCTCGCGATCAGGCCGTCCACGTAGGCTGCCGGCACCGCGCCTCCGGGTCCGCCGTCCGCGAGCGTCTCGCCGCTCGGACCGTCATCGGCCCCGCCGCCTGCCCGCCGCTGCACGCCCTCCGGCACCGCGCCTCCCGGTCCGCCGCCAGCGAGCGCTTCGCCGCCTGGCACGACATCATCGCGTCCGGCGCTACCGCCACCCAGCCGCTGAACGCGATATTCCCGCAGCAGCGCGAGCATCGGCTTGCCTTCGTCCGCGAAGCTGCGCACGTAGCCGCTGCCCGCTCCGGCGGCGAGCGCCCGGTGCAGCCGGTCCAGCGCTGCGGACTTTCTGCCGCGCTGCTTCTCGAGCAGCGCGCCGAGGACTGCGGTGTCGACCGCCGTGATGAGGCTCCGCTCCCGCTCGCCCAGCGCGGCGAGCCCTTCCAGCAGCTTCAGCGCTTCCTTTTCTTTGCGCCGGGCGCCCAGCAGCCGGACCAGCGTCATGTACTCCGTCTCCCGGTACAGCGAGGGCGCATCGGAAGCCGCGACACCGGTCCCCTTCAGCAGCCGCTCGGCGCCGCTCAGATTGCCCTCTGCCAGCGCGAAGCGGGCTTCGTACGCCGCGAGCGGCGCGGACCAGTGCGGCTCCCCCCACGAGACGGCGGTCTCCGACGCCGCCTGGAGCACGGCGCGAGCTTCGGCGCCTCGCCCGCGGGCTTGCAGCACACGAGCCAACGTGATTCTGTTGGGCACGTACAATCCGGCGCAGCGCTTCTGGTAGGCGATAGCCTCGATCTCCCGGAGCAGCGCCTCCGCCTCGGCCAGCCGGTCCCATTCGTAATATCCTTCTGCTACGGACTGCAGCACATACTGCGTGAACAGCGATTGCTTCCAGCCGTGCGCATTCATGATATCGACCATGCGCAGCGCGATGACGTTCGTATTCGGCGGGATCGCGCCGTGCAGGCCGAACGGCGTGCGCCTGACCAGCGGCTCGCTGCGGTTGTAATTCAAATTGTAGAAAAGCGGGCTCTCCGGCAGCATATCGGGTATGCGGTCCGCATATTGCAGCCACTGCTCGTAGTTGCCGGTCGAGAAGGCATAGTTTACTTTTACGAAAAACAGTCCGCTCTGCAGCGCCTCGCGCCTGTCGTCCGCAGGGAGCGCCTGAATGTCCTGCTCGAGTGACACCAGCGCCTCTTCGGCCGCCGGATACTGACCGGTGACGACGAGAGCGAACGCGCGCAGCAGATGAAGCTCGGCAGGCAGCGCAGCCGGGGAGATCGCCTGCATCCAGCGCAGCAGCGTGGCGAACTCGCCGCGACCGAGCGCCTTGAACAGATGACGCTGCAGCAGGTCGCACGCCAGCTCGTCATTGCCGCTCCGAATGATCTGCTCCATCGCCTCGTCCTGCAGCCCCAGCTCGTCCAGGCGCAGCGCCGCGGTCCGCGCGAGCAGCCGTGCGCGCTCGGGATCGTGACGCAGCAGATGGCGCCTGAGGAAGTCCCGGAATATATGATGGTACCTGTACCAGGTGCCCGTATCGTCCAGCGGGATCAAGAACAGATTGCGCCTGCGCAATTCATCCAGCACGAGACCGCCGTCGGAGCGGCCCGTCAGCGCATTGCAGATGTCCGTATTGAACCGGTCGGGCACGCATGTATCGAGCAGAAACCGGCGGAGTTCGTCCGGCAGCTGCGTGAGCACCTCCTCCGACAAATACGCCATAATATCGTCCTGACCGCCCATCGCCTCTCCCGGCAGCCGGTCCAGCGCGCGGGGATCGCGGCCGCCCAGCGATACGGACAATATCTGCACGATCGCCGCCCAGCCCTCCGTCCAAGCCATGATCCGGTCGATCTGCTCGGGCGTCAGGCTGAGCTGGGCCGTATTTTCGCAAAATCTGCGCGTCTCATCCGCCGTGAAGGTCAATTCCCCGCCTGTAATCTCGCTGCTCTGTCCGCGCGCGCGCCACTTCGCCACCTTCAGAGGGGCTGTCCCGCGGCTCGCGATCAACAGATGTGCGCCCTCGGGCAGATAATCGACGACATAGCTCAGACTGTCGTGGATATCCTCGTCACGGATGGCGTGATAGTCGTCAAGCACGATCAACAGCGGCCGGCCGGTGCCGGAGGCATAAGCTTCGATCTCGTGAAGGAGCATGTCGAGCAGCGTCTTGCGGGACACGTTGGGATATGCGGTCAGCAGCGGCAGCGCCCGCTCCGGGAGCGAGGGGATCGCGGCGGACAGCGAGTGGATGAAGTAGCGCCAGAACTTGGCCGGATCGTTGTCCGTATCGTCGAGCGACAGCCAGGCCGCCGGTTCGGTCCGGTCCGTCAGGAATTGGGCGAGCAAGGTTGTCTTGCCGAAGCCGGCGGGCGCCGAGAGCTGCGTCAGCCTGCCTTGGACGGCCCGCTCCAGCCGGTCCAGCAGCCGCTCGCGCACGATGCCGCCGGGACGGACGGGCGGGACACGTATTTTCGTTCGCAGGATGATATCCGCAGGCAAGTTCATTCCTCGATTCGACATTTTTTTATACTTATAAAAAAAGATTCGGCGTCTGCGCGCATTATCCCTCCAGGAAGAAATTGTCGAAAGTTAACGAAAGTAAATCGAATCGTCCGTCCTGTCCTGATAGGATGAGCATCTAAGCAGGCCGAAGGCCAGGGAGGATGAACATCATTGACGTGGGGAAAAGGAGTTAAAGTCGGAGCTGCGGCCATCGTCATGTCTATGCTCGGCACAGGGTTGGCGAGCGCTGCGCCGGCGGCGGGACCGCAAGCGCATTGGGCGCAGGAAACGCTGAATGCGTGGGTGAGCAAAGGCTGGCTCGCGGGCGGAACGGGCGGCCGGCTGCTGCCCGATCAGCCGATCACGCGGGCGGAGTTCGCCGCGCTGGCCGTGCGGTCTTTCGGTCTGAAGCCCGGAGCGACGGGAAGCTATGGGGACGTGCCTTCGGCAAGCTGGTATGCCGGAGCGATCTACGCGGCAGCCGGCAGCGGCATGCTGACGGGTTATCCGGACGGCACGATCCGCCCGGCTCGCACGGTCACGCGCCAGGAAGCCGCAGTCATGCTGGCCAAGCTGAACGGCTTGACGGCAAGCGCCGGAGAAGAGGCGGCGTTCACGGATGCTGCGGAGGTCGCTCCGTGGAGCAAGCCATCCGTAGGTGCGGCCGTCTATTCGAAGCTGCTGGGCGGCTATCCGGACGGCGCCTTCCGGCCTGCGCGGGCGATGACGCGCGCCGAAGCCGTCGTGGCGCTGGACAAGGCCTGGGCGCTGCGCGAACGGACGCGCACGGCCGTGTATGACAAGGCCGGCATCTACGGACCGGCTGAGGGCACGCAGGAGATCGCTGGCAATGTCGCGATCGCGGCGCCGGGCGTGACGCTGCGCAATACGCTCGTCCGCGGCGATCTGACGATCGGCGCCGAGGTCGGCGAAGGCGATGCGCAGCTCGATCGCGTGACCGTCGGCGGCACGCTTAACGTCGCGGGAGGCGGCGAACATAGCGTGCATCTGACGGACGCGATACTGAGCAGCGTCATCGTGAACAAGCTGGTCGGCAAGCTGCGTCTCGTGCTCGCGGGCGGGACATCGATCGCGCAGCTTGAGTTCCGGACGGAAGGCTTGCTGATCGTGCCGGAGGGGGCGAACGTAGGCAGCTTGACCGCCTACGCGGTTATCTCCGTCAGCGGGCCGGGCAAGATCGGCGCTGCGCGCCTGCTCGTATCGGGCTCGTCGTTCGAGCATGCGCCGGCCAAGCTGGAGCGTGCGGACGGCATCCTGCTGGCCGGCGAGCCGGCAGCGGGCTCAAGCGGCGGCTCCTCGTCGAGCGGCCCGGCGCCTACGCCTGCCCCGAGCGCGACGCCGAGTCCGAGTGCGACACCTTCGGGTACGCCGGCGCCAAGCGAGGAGCCAGGCGCGTCGCCAAGCGCGTCGCCGACACCGACGCCAAGCGCGTCGCCAAGCGCGTCGCCGACACCGACGCCAAGCGCCTCGCCGACACCGACGCCGAGCGCGTCGCCAAGCGTCTCGCCGACACCGACGCCAAGCGCGTCGCCGACACCGACGCCAAGCGCGTCGCCGAGCCCGACGCCGAGCGCGTCGCCGACACCGACGCCAAGCGCATCGCCGAGCCCGACGCCAAGCGTCTCGCCGACACCGACGCCAAGCGCGTCGCCGACACCGACGCCAAGCGCATCGCCGAGCCCGACGCCAAGCGCGTCGCCAAGCCCGACGCCAAGCGCCTCGCCGACACCGACGCCAAGCGCGTCGCCGAGCCCGACGCCAAGCGTCTCGCCGACACCGACGCCAAGCGTCTCGCCGACACCGACGCCAAGCGCGTCGCCGACACCGACGCCAAGCGCGTCGCCGAGCCCGACGCCAAGCGCGTCGCCGACACCGACGCCAAGCGTCTCGCCGAGCCCGACGCCAAGCGCGGAGCCGAGCCCGACGCCAAGCGCGTCGCCGAGTCCGACGCCAAGCGTCTCGCCGACACCGACGCCAAGCGCGTCGCCGACACCGACGCCAAGCGCGGAGCCAACTCCGACGCCCGGACCCGTCATTAACGGTGTCAAAGATAACGAAACTTACACGGCAGCCGTGACGCCTCTAAGCGAGGCGGAGGATATCGAATCCGTCGTCCTGACGAAGGATGGCGAACCGATCGACAACTACGTGCTTGGAACCGAGCTGAGCGAGATCGGCTTCTACGTGCTCACGGCGACGAACGCGGCCGGAGGCAAGACCGTTATTCATTTCAGCCTGTCGGCGGATGTGCGGCTGAAGGTGCTACGGGCCGATTATGGCAGCAGTTATCTTGAGGTGGAGGTCCGCATACAAAATCTGGGCCTCAAATTGACTAATGCGGTGAACGGCATCGAGCTGACGCTGCCGGGGTACGATGAAGACGAGCTGGGTGTCGAGTATTGGTATCCCGGCGTCGATGACTGGTTCACGATGTACCGGATAGAAGGGACGGACCGCTTCGTCGGTTATTATCCGGAGCTGCCGTATTCGCTGGAAGACGGCGTCGACTTTTCGATTAACTATGGCGTATATATCGGCAGATCGACCGTGGATCGAGCGCTTGAGCTTAAGGCTTGGATCGCCGACGCCGACGCGCCGGAGGAGCAGGACGCATTGTTCAAAATGGACGCCGAGCCCATCGACCTGCCATTCGATTATATCGGCCCGATCGACGATCTCGCCGTCGATCCGTCAGGAACCGGCGACCCTACGAGCGTCCGGCTCGTCTTCACGGAGCCGCGAGGCAGCTTCTTAACTTCCGTGCAATATTTCGAAGAATTTTACTTCACTTATTGGCCGATGCAGAACGTGGAGTGGTCGACGGACAGCGTCACGATCAGCGGCTTGGAGCCGGGCAAGCAATATCGCTTCAGGCTTCAGGTGAACGGCGGCTATTACAGCGGCGAATCCAACGAAATCACATATCAAGCGCCTCTGGAGGAGTCGTCAAGCTCGGAGCAATAGTCCCAGTAGGGGAGAGATGCACCGAAAAGGTGCATGAGGAGTCGCTCCTGAGCACGCGGCCTCGGGCGGACGGGAGAGATGCACTGAAAAGGTGCATGAGGAGTCGCTCCTGAGCACGCGGCCTCGGCCGGACGGGAGAGATGCACCGAAAAGGTGCATGAGGAGTCGATCCTGAGCACGCGGCCTCGGCCGGAGGGGAGAGATGCACTGAAAAGGTGCATGAGGAGTCGCTCCTGAGCACGCAGCCTCGGCCGGAGGGGAGAGATGCACTGAAAAGGTGCATGAGGAGTTGCTCCTGAGCACGCGGCCTCAGGCGGATGGGAGAGATGCACCGAAATGGTGCATGAGGAGGAGGGGCCGGCGCTCGAGCGCATGCCTCGCTCAACTTCCTGTGCGCATCGGCGGTTGAACGAACCGGGCTGTTCCTCCGTCATTGCATGGCGGACGGGGACGGCCCTTTTTTTAATGCTTCCGCCTCCGCAACCCTGTGCTATAATGTTACACATTGCCCCGGGACACGGGGCCGCGGTTCGGAAACTCCCGCGTTATCAAAACTAGGAGGCTTCATATGTTCAATCTGCTCTGGGGCGTGGGATTCGTCGCGGTCAACTTCGCGCTGTTCCTCGTCTGCTACCGCCTGCTCGGCAAGAACGGACTGTACGCCTGGATCGGCGCGGCGACGCTGCTCGCCAACATCCAGGTCGTCAAGACGATCGAGATCTTCGGCATCGTCATGACGCTCGGCAACACGATCTACGCCACGATCTACCTCACGACCGACCTGCTGAACGAGAAGTACGGGGAAAAGGAAGCGAGGAAGGCGGTCTGGTTCGGCTTCTTCACGATGATCATGTCGCTCATCATCATGCAGATGGTGCTCGTATTTAAGCCGGCGGGCGACGACTTTTCTCAAGAAGCGCAAGCGGCCCTGCACACGATCTTCGGCCTGACGCCGCGTATCGCGCTCGGCAGTCTGTGCGCCTACTTTATCAGCCAATTCCTGGACGTCCGCATCTTCAGCCGCCTCAAGGTCGCGTACCCGAACCGCTCGCAGCTGTGGATTCGCAACAACGGCAGCACGGGACTCAGCCAGCTGATCGACACGCTTGTATTCTGCTCGATTGCGTTCATCGGCATTTATCCGTGGGACGTATGGTGGGAGATTGCGATCACGACCTATGTGCTCAAGTTCGTCATCTCCGCGGCTTCCACGCCGGTCATCTATCTGGCGCGCAGCTTCAAGTTCGCGGACGAACGATAAATATAGACGAAGCGCCCCGCTCCGGCACACAAGCCGAAGGCGGGGCGCTTCGTCGTTAGAGGCGGCAGGCGGACTCCCGCCTCGGGCTCGCGGCTACAGCGTCACGATGACGCGCCCGCGCATCTCGCCGCGCGCGATCGCCGCGAGCGCGCCCGGCAGCTCCGCCAGCGTCGTCTCGGACGCGATCGCGTCAAGCAGGCCGGCGGGCTTCAGATCGCCGGCCATCCGCTGCCAGACGCGCAGGCGCTCCGGCATCGGGCAGAGCACCGAGTCGATGCCGAGCAGCCGCACGCCCCGCAGGATGAACGGGTACACGTTGGCGGCGAAGTCCGCGCCGCCCGTGAACCCGCTCAGCGCGACGCCGCCGCCGTAGCGGACCGCGCCGAGCACGTCGCGCAGCAGCGGGCCGCCCACCGGGTCGACGGCACCCGCCCAGCGCTCGCGGGCGATCGCCTTGCCCTCCGGCATGCGCAGCGCCTCGGGCGCGAGCACTTCGCGCGCGCCGAGTCCGCGCAGGAGCGCCTGCGCATCCGCGTCGCTCTGGCGCGTGCTGGCCGCCACCTCGTACCCGAGGCCGGCCAGCATCGATACCGCCACGCTGCCGACGCCGCCGGTCGCGCCGGTGACGAGCACGGGACCCTGATCCGGCGCGAGGCCGGCCTCCTCGAGCCGCAGCACGGACAGCGCGGACGTGAAGCCCGCCGTACCGAACGCCATCGCCTCCCGCGCCGACAATCCCCCGGGCAGCGGCACGACCCAGTCGGCCGGCACCGTCGCCAGCTCGGCGTAGCCGCCGTGAACGGACACCCCGAGGCCGTAGCCGGTCACGAGCACGCGATCGCCTTCCTTGAAGCGGGCGTCCTTCGATGCCGCCACGCTGCCGGCCAGATCGATGCCCGGCACATGCGGGTAATGCTTGACGACATGGCCGCGCGGATCGACGGCCAGGGCATCCTTGAAGTTGACGCTCGAACAAGCGACGCGAATCCGAACCTGGCCGTCCTGCAGCGGCGGCGCCTCCAGCGTCTCGACCGCCGTCCGCACCTCTGCGCCTTCCTGCCTTGCGACGAGAGCAAGGTACTTTTCCATTCTCGCTTCCTCCTCTGCGGCATACGCCCGCCTTTATGTCTTCATATTAAACAATGGCAGGCGCGATGCAAGAGAGGCGGTAAAAAAACGGCGGGAGGGAGAAGAGAAAGCGGCGAATTTGAGGCGATATAGCGGCGGGGAACGGTCTAATCGGCGGTCGGCAGGAGCGCTTCGATCCGCTGCCGGAATTCCTGCTCGCCGAGGGAGCCGAGCGCCTCCCCGGCGATGACGCCGCGGGCATCGATGAAGTAGGTCGTCGGGATCGGGCGTATGCGGTACAGCTCGCCTACGGTGCCCAGCCGGTCCAGCAGGACGGGGAATTCGAAGCGCTGCCTGGCCGCGAAGGCGCGTGCCGACGACTCGTCGTCGGAGGCGGTCAGATTGACGGCCAGCACGACGATGCGATCCCCGTAATCGGCCGCGGTCTTGACGAGGGCGGGCGCTTCCTGGCGGCACGGGCCGCACCAGGACGCCCAGAAGTTCAGGACGACGGGCTTGCCGCGGAATTGGGCGAGCGAGTACGAAGTCCCGTCGAGCGCCTCGAGCGTGAAGTCCGGGGCCGGGACAGCGGCCCGGGACGCGGCCGCTTGCGCGATGCCGCCGGTCTGCCGGCCGGCGGCGGCTTCGATCTGTACGGTGTGGCCGGACGAGGCGGCTTGGCCGGGCGCGCGATGGAAGAGCAGCAGGGCGACCGCCGCAGTCACGAAGACGGCCAGCACGATCCAATCCCGCATCAATTGCTTGGTCACGTTCGGGCTCCTTTGCAAGTCGGATAGACATCTCTACTCTCTATAGTCAATATGTCCGCTTGTGCCGCCGCCAATCCCTGCCAATCGGCAGCCGAGCGGGGGCGATAGCTTTTTCCGATAGGGCCGATCGATATTCTCTGCTTGACTTGCCGGTCATCCGCTTCTAAACTTTAATGTCATCATCGGATCATGCGAAAGAAGGAATTGTTCATGGCATCAAGCGCCTCCAACCGGGCCGGGCCGATCAGCGCCAAGGACGCGTCGCTCGCCGTCATGCCCGTGCTGCTCTGCATCAGCTTCGTTCATATGATGAACGACTCGATGCAGGCCGTCGTCCCGGCGATGTTCACCGTGCTCGAGAAGTCGCTCAGTCTCTCGTTCGCGCAGGTCGGCTGGATTACGTTCGCGCTCAATATGACTTCCTCCGTCATGCAGCCGGTCGTCGGCTCCTATACGGACAAGACCGCACGGCCGTATCTTCTGCCGCTCGGCATGTGCCTCAGCCTGATCGGGATGGTGGGCATCGCCTTCGCGCCCGCGTTCTGGAGCGTGCTGGTCGCGGTCATGTTCATCGGTCTCGGCTCCTCCATCTTCCATCCGGAAGGCTCGCGCGTCGTCTACTTCGCGGCCGGCGGCAAGCGGGGGCTCGCCCAGTCGATCTACCAGGTCGGCGGCAATGCCGGCAGCTCGCTCGCGCCGCTCATGGCCGCGGCGATCTTCATCCCGTTCGGCCAGCACGGCGCGATCTGGGGCGTCCTGTTCGCGGGGCTGGCCATCGCGGCTCTCATGTGGCTGATACCGTGGTACAAAGGGCAGCTGGCCGCATGGCGGGAAAAAAGCGAGGCGGCGAGCGCGAGGCGCAAAGCGGGCGGGGGAGCGGTCGCGGAGCTGACGAATCATCCGAGGGCGCTGTTCGCGATGACCCTGCTCGTCTTCATCGTCTTCGGCCGCTCGTGGTATCATTCGGGCATCAGCGGCTTCTATCAGTTCTACCTGATCGACCATTACCATCTGCCCAAGGAATCGGCCCAGATCCCGATCTTCCTGTTCCTGGCCGCAGGCGTGGCGGGCACCTTCTTCGGCGGGGTGATGGCGGACCGGATCGGGCTGAAAAAAATGATCGTGCTGTCGATCGTCGGCGCGCTTCCATTCTCGCTGGCGCTGCCTTATCTGCCGCTCTGGGCCGTCTATCCGGTCATCGCGATCATGGGCTTCATCCTGCTGTCCGGCTTCTCCGTCGCCGTCGTCTACGCGCAGCATCTGCTGCCGACGAAGGTCGGCATGGCCTCCGGCCTCACGACAGGCCTTGCCTTCGGCATGGGCGCCATCGGCGCCGTCGTGCTCGGCAAGGCCGCGGACGTGTTCGGCATGTCCGAGGTGATGCGGACGATCGGCATCTTGCCGGTCGTCGGCTTCCTCGCCCTGCTGCTGCCGTCCGATCGCAGGCGCCCGGCCTGACGGCTGCGGCCGGCCGCCTGCGCAGGCTTGGCGGTGCCGCATCTTGGCCGAACGCAAGAGCACCCTCGCATCCGCATGCTGCGGATCGAGGGTGCTCTTTGTTTATATGGCGCTCAGGCGGATTCGCCTCAGGCCGACGCCTCGACCGGCGAGGCCGCGGCGCTCCAGGCGGCGCCTACTTGCTCGGCGCTCAGCACCGAGCCGAAGACGTTCGCGATGTTGGCGAGCGTGCCGGCATGCGCTTCGGGGCTCGAGCCCGCGCAGGCGTCGGACACGAGGGTGACGTTGTAGTCGAGCATGAAGCCGTCCCGTGCCGTCGACTCTACGCACACATTGGTGAGCACGCCGGTCAGTACGATGGATTTGCAGCCCATGGAGCGCAGGATCAGGTTCAGGTTTGTGCCGATGAAGCCGCTGTACCGGTGTTTCTCGACGACGGCGTCGCCGGGCTGCGGGTACAGCTTGTAGAAGTCGGCGCCCCAGCTGCCCTTGATCACGATGGACATCCCGGTGCCGTGCTTGTTCGTCCAGGCTTCGGATATCGTCGTGTCGTCCAATGTCATATAAACGAACACGACGGGCACGCCGACCGCGCGTGCCTGGCCGATCAGGCCGTCGATTTTCGGCACGCAAGCCTGGAAGGCGGTGATATCGGCGAGTCCGCGCTTGGCGGAGGCGCCGTCCTCGTGGCAAAAATCGTTTTGCATATCGATGACGATAAGGACGGTATCTTGCGGATTCAGCTGGTTGCTCATGAATATAACCTCCGTTATATGGGTTTGGTGGGGCTAACTGGCGGATATCGGACCGGAAAAAGTCAGGTGTGATGAGGCTGGCATGAATTGAAGCTACTATCTGCTCGAATGATGTTATAGAATATTACATAACGACAGACAGACGGAGCTGGAGGTGCGGACGCGATGGATATGGAAGGCTTGCACTCCTTTATCGCCGTTGCCAGGGAGAAAAGCATATCCAAGGCCGCCCAGGCGCTACATGTGACGCAGCCGACGCTAAGCGCCCGTCTCCGCAAGCTGGAGGAGGGCCTGGGCGTCACGCTGCTGGCGCGCAGCTGGGACGGCATACGATTGACGAAGGAGGGGCGGTTTTTCCTGTCCTACTCCGTCGATCTGTTCCAGCAGGTCGAGGAGGCCGCGGCCATTCTGAACCAGGACGGCGGCGGCGGCATTCTGGAGCGTCCGCTGGAGGCGATCGCCAACGAGCGGAGGCTGCGGATCGGGATCGAATCGTTCTATTACCCGGCCTTCCTGCCTGCGATCATCGCGGGCGTCCGGTCCGTCGTGCCGGATGCGGAGTGCCGGTTCGTGAACAAGACGTCCGACCTGCTGACAGGCATGGTCGACTGCGACAGTCTGGATCTGTGTCTGAACTTCAACTACGTCGGCGATCTGCACCCGCATTCGCGGCTCGTTCAGTTCGACAGGGCGGTGCTGCTCGTTCCTTCGGAAGGCTACCCGCATATCGAGGACGATCTCTCCAATGCGCCGCTGCTGGCGGACCGCCCGTTCATTCTTTTCGACAATTCGCCTCTGCGCCAGTACAGCGAGGTGACCGAGCGGGTGTTCCATCATCTGCTCGGCCGGGTGCCGGAGCGCTTCCACATCGTGAACGACGTGACGGTGATGGCGGATATGCTGAGCTGCGGGTTCGGCTATACGTTCATCCCCAGGTCGAGCCTGCTGCACCTGATGGGCGGCCCGCTGCCCTTCCGGGCGATCGAGCTGGAGGCCGACTTCCTCATCTCCCCGGTGTTCATCACGCTCTCGCAGACGGCGGCCGGCCGTCATCCGATCGAGGAGATCGGCAGGGCGATCACGGATCGGCTGAAGGCGTCCATGGAAGAGGCGTTCGTCGGCAAGGAAGCGTACGGCTACAGACGGAAAGGGGGCTGAAGCAGCCATGGACATGGAAGGTCTGCATTCCTTCGTCGCCGTCGCGCGGGAGAAGAGCATCTCCCGTGCGGCGCAGGCGCTGCATGTGACACAGCCGACGCTGAGCGCCCGGCTCAAGAAGCTGGAGCGGGACCTGGGCGTCAGCCTGCTGGACCGGAGCTGGGACGGCATCCGGCTCACGAAGCACGGCCGATTTTTCCTGACGTACTCGATCGGCATGTTCGAGGCGCTCGAGGAGGCGGCGACGCTGCTGCGCCGGCGCGGAGAGCGCACGGCGGGCGGTCCTATCGACGCGATCACCGATGCGCTGCGGCTGCGCGTCGGCGTGGAGTCGTTCTTTTTCCCCGCGTTCATGAAGCCGCTCGTTCGCGGCATCCAGGCGGCGGTGCCCGACGCCGAGTGCAAGTTCGTCACCAAAACCTCGGAGCTGCTGCTCAGTCTCGCCGATTGCGACAGTCTCGATCTGTGCCTTCACTATACGACGGGGCCTCGGCCGAATCTCGTGTCGCATCATCTGGCGAATGACCGCTTTGTGCTGCTCTACCCCAAGACGGGCTACCCGGACATCCGGCCCGACATGAGCAATGCGCATCTGCTGAAGGACAAGCGCTTCGTGCTGTTCGAGAGCGCGCCGCTGCTGTCGTTCCCGAAGGTGACGAGCCAGGCGTTCCTCAAGCTGTTCGGCGACATTCCGGACCGGTTCCACATCGTGCAGGATATCGAGGCTGCGCTCGATATCGTGGCCGGCGGGTTCGGCTACACGTTCGTGCCGGTCACCTCGATCTATCAGCTGCTCGGCGGTCCGCTGCCCTTCCATGCGCGCCTCATGCCGGAGGCGTATCTCAGCCTCCCGATTCTGTTGAGCCATGCCAGCGCGCCCGCCTCGCCGCAGCCGGTCGCGGAGCTGTCGGCGGTCATTCTGTCCGCGCTGCAGGCATATGTGCAGCAGATCGATCCGGCTTACCGGCTGGCCTGACAGGGACGCCCGATGCCGCCCCCGCGCCGGTCCGCGCTGCCGGATCGCAGCCGCGGGCGGACCGTCAGGTGCGGTACCGCGCCGCTTTGTACGTCGGGGGCAGGGTCGGTTCGATGCCCGTCAGATCGAGCCCTTTCAGACTGCCGAGCGCCGCGGAGAAGCGGGCGAAGGCCAGCTTATCCCGCTCCGTCAACTCCTTGCCGGGACTGCCTGCGCCTGCACCGGCACCGTTCGCAGCGGGGGCAGCCGAATTGTCCGTTCGTTTTTCCTCGTATTCTCCCATTCCAATCTCTCCTCTTTTCTAATCGTTTCCGTTCACAGCGAAGGGTGGCGGGTATGCCATTCGGTGCTGCGCTCGTAGACATGGCCGATCCCGAGCACGGCGGCCTCCTCGAACGGCCGCCCGATGAGCTGCATGTTGACCGGCAGACCGGCCGGGGAGAAGCCGCACGGCATCGAGAGGCTCGGCAGACCGGTCAGATTGGTCGGCATCGTCAGGCGCGCGAGCTGGAGCGAGGCGTCGAAGTCGCCGAGCGCCGGCGCAGTGGTCGGTGTGACCGGGGTAAGCAGCGCGTCGACGCCCGACAGTGCGTCCAGGAAGTCCTGCACGACGAGGTGGCGCGCACGCTGCGCCTGCAAGTAAGCCGAGGCGGGCAGATCCTTGCCGCTCTCGATCATCATGCGGACGTCCGGACCGTAATCCTCTGGGCGGGTCGAGATCCATTCCTCGTGGATGGCGGACAGCTCGCCCAGACAGATCGCCATGGCGATGCCCTGCGCACGGTGGATCATCGGCAGCTTCACCTCGACGATCTCCGCGCCGAGCTCCCTGAACTTGGCGATCGCCGCATGCAGGGCGGCTTCTACGTCGGCGCTTATGTTCTCATAGTAGAAGTCCGTCGGGATGCCCAGCTTCACGCCCTTCAGGCTGTCGCCATAATCCCGCATGCCGGGCGCCGGCAGGTCGACCGTCGATTCGTCGAGCGAATCGTAGCCGGACATGATGTCCAGGCAGATCGAAGCGTCCTTCACGCAGCGCGTGAGCGGACCGGCATGATCGAGCGACCATACCATCGGGAACACGCCGTGCTTGCTCACACGTCCGTAGGTCGGCTTGATGCCGACGACGCCGCAGCAGGCGGCCGGGATGCGGATCGAGCCGCCTGTATCCGAGCCCGTACCCATGTAGGCGATGCCCGCGGCGACTGCGGCGCCGGAGCCGCCGCTCGAGCCGCCCGGTACATGACCGGTGTCCCACGGATTCAGGCAGGGGCCGAAGTGCGGGCTGCCCGTCGTCGCGCCGCATGCGAACTCATGCGTCTGCACCTTGCCGAGCAGTACCGAGCCTGCCGCATGGAGCTTGGCGACGGTCGTCGCGTCGTAGTCAGGCACGAAGTCCGACATTATTTTGGAGCTGCATGTCGTCAGGATGCCTTTGGTGTAGTAGAGATCCTTGTGCGCGATCGGGATGCCGTGCAGCGGGCCGCGGTAGCCGCCGCCCATAATCTCCGCCTCGGCCTGCCGGGCCTGCGCGAGCGCGAGCTCCGCCGTCAGCGTGACGAAGGCGTTGAGCTTCGGATTCAGGTCCGCGGCGCGCGCGATCGACGCCTCGGCGAGCTCTACCGGCGAGATTCGGCGTGTCTCGATCTGCGCTGCCAGTTCATGGATGGGGGCGTACGACAGCTGGGGGTTGATCGTTTTCAAAAGCGGAAGCCTCCTTGTCAAGATAGATGAATAAGCGGGCGAAGTTCGCTGTGTATAAGCAGAAAATCCGAACATTCACAGCTTCGCTCGCTTATTTGTGAGGTAATATAACATGAAAATCGGCTTTGAAACGTATCTGGAGGGTATAGAATGTTTCGATATCCTGGTTCGGTAATGTTTGTGTTAGTATTGGTGACACAAGGGCTTTCCCAATCCGAACGAGGAGGGTGACAACATGACGGAACTGCTGCAGATCGATCGTCTGGTGACGGAATTCAGGATCGGAGGCGCGATGGTGCCGGCCGTGAGAGAGGTGTCGCTGCAGGTGCGCAAGGGACGGACGCTGGTCGTGCTGGGGGAATCCGGTTCGGGCAAGAGCGTCATGCTTCGATCTATATTGAATCTCAAGCCTGCCGGCGCGAGGCTCGGAGGCTCGATCCGGCTGGAGGGCGAAGAGCTGCTCGCGCATTCTGACAAGGAGATGGCGGAAATACGGGGCAACCGGATCTCGATGATCTTCCAGGATGCGCTGTCGGCGCTCGATCCGCTCTACCGGGTGGGCGATCAGATTGTAGAGACGATCCGGGCGCATCGCAAGACGAGCAAGGCAGAAGCGCGGCGGCGGGCGGCGGAGCTGCTCGGCAAGGTCGGCATCCCGGCGCCGGAGGAGCGGATGCGCGCCTTCCCGCACGAGATGAGCGGCGGGATGCGGCAGCGGGCCGTCATCGCGATGGCGCTGGCCTGCGACCCGGATCTGCTGCTCGCAGACGAGCCGACGACAGCGCTGGACGTGACGATTCAGGCGCAGATTCTCCGGCTGTTCAAGGAGCTGCAGCGCGACCTCGGGATGTCGATCGTGCTCGTCACGCACGATATCGGCGTCGCGGCGGAGATGGCCGACGATATAGCGGTCATGTACGCGGGCAAGATCGTCGAGTACGGCAGAGCGCGCCAGATATTGTCCGCGCCGTCGCATCCGTATACGGTAGGCCTCATTGAGGCGACGCCCAAGCGCGGCCAGCGCGGCCGGCTGCCGGCCATTCCCGGACAGCCGCCGCTCATCACGGCGATGCCCGGAGGCTGCGCCTTCGCCGACCGCTGCAACCATGCGCAGGAGGCGTGCCGGACCTCCCAGCCGTCGTTCACGACGTACGGCGAATCGCACGGCGCGGCCTGTCACTTGCTGGCCGGCGCGCAGCCGATAGCGCAGTGACGGCACCCGGAGAGACCGCTTTTCAAGCTAAAAAGACAGAATAATCAGACAAAAAGAGGCGCAAATGCCGCCAACCGGAGGGGTACGATGAGAACCATACACAAGCCGACGACTGTATACCGCCAGCACCGCGAGAACCGCCAGCCACACAAGCTTTGGAAGCCGCTGTTCGCCGCCCTGACCGCAGCCATGCTGCTGCTGCTCGCCGCTTGCGGCGGCAACGACAAAGCCGCGAGCGGCGGCGCGTCCTCCGCCGGCAGCGGCGGCTCCGCCAAGGCGCAGACGCTCGTCATCGGCATGTCGGCGGCCAATCTGCCGGTCCCGGACACGTATCCGACCGAGGGCTACGAGGGCTTCCGCTTTGTCGGCTTTCAAATCTACGACGCGCTGGTCAACTGGGATCTGTCGAAGTCCGACGCTCCCGCCGCCTTGAAGCCCGGTCTGGCCGAATCGTGGGAGACGTCGGACAGCGACAATACGATGTGGACGTTCCATCTGCGCCAGGGTGTCAGCTTCACGGACGGCACGCCGTTCGACGCCGACGCCGTCATCTTCGCCCTCGACCGGATCCGCAATCCCAAGAGCGAGTTCTATGACGCCCAGCTCGCGGGCAACAGCGCCAGCGGCTTGCGCTACATCGCTTCGTATGCCAAGGTCGACGACGCTACGGTTACGTTCAAGACGACCGTCCCGTACAGCTTCCTGCCCTACGACCTGACCAACATCCTGATCGGCAGCCCGGACGCGATCAAGAAGAGCGGCAAGAGCTTCTCTTCCCAGCCGGTCGGCACGGGGCCGTTCAAGTTCGTGAGCATGAAGCAGGGTCAGGAGATGGTGCTCGCCAAAAACGAAAGCTACTGGGGCGGCGCGCCCAAGCTGGACAAAATCGTGCTGCGCCCGATCAGCGATCCATCCGCGCGTCTGGCCGCGATCCAGTCGGGCGAGGTGGACTGGGCGGAGGTGCCGCCGACGGAGTCGATCGAGCTGCTGAAGTCGGCCGGCTATCAGATTCTCACCAACCCTTATCCGCATGTGTGGCCGTATGTACTGAACCTGCAGGATGGTCCGTGGAAGGATGTGCGCGTCCGCCAGGCCGCCAACTACGCCATCGACCGCGAGGGCATGAGCACGGCACTGCTCGGCGGCGCGGCCAAGCCGGCCACCCAGCCGATGTACCAAGGCCATGCCTGGTTCAACGACGCGGCGGAGCCGTACAGCTACGATCCGGAGAAGGCGAAGCGGCTGCTCGCCGAAGCGGGCTATCCGAACGGCTTCCAGACGACGTTCGTCGTCCCGACGAGCGGCTCGGGCAACATGTGGCCGATTCAGATGAACGAGTATGTACAGAAGAACCTCAAGGCCGTGGGCATCGACGTGAAGATCGAGTCGATCGAGTGGCAGTCGCTGCTTACCTCATACATTCAGGGCTTCCCGAAGGACAAGGAAGTGGGCGCCTACAACATCTCGCTGCCGACGATCTCGCCATCCTTTTATGCGACCTTCTTCGCATCGTCGGCGATCTTCCCGAACGGCATCAACATCGGCGGCTATTCGAACAAGGACTACGACGCGCTGCTTGACAAGGCGATGGGCGAGTTCGACAAGTCCAAGCAGGACGAGTACCTGAGGCAAGCGTCCAAAATATTGGCGGATGACGCCCCGTGGATCTACGTCGTGCACGATCTCAATCTCCGTGCGCTGTCGCCCAAGGTCAAGGGCTTCGTGCAGCCGCAATCCTGGTTCGCGGATCTGAAGACGATCTCGATCGAATAAACCGGGCAGTGCCAACAACTTAACGGGAGGAGCTGTGTCTATGGCCTCATTCGTCTGGAAACGAATATTGCTCATGATCCCGACGCTGCTGGGCGTGTCGGTCATCGTATTCCTCATGCTGAAGATCGTGCCCGGCGATCCGGTCAATGCGATCGTGCCGCCGGACGCTTCCGAAGCCGAGCGCGCGCTCGTGCGGACCCAGCTCGGTCTCGACAAGCCGGTCGCCGTGCAGTACTTCTACTGGCTCGGCAGCGTCATGCAGGGCGATCTCGGTGACTCGGTGGCGCGCCGGCTGCCCGTGACCGAGATGCTGCTGCCCGCCTTCAAGAACACACTGCTGCTGACCGCCGCCGCAGCGCTCGCCTCGTTCGTCGTCGCGCTGATCGTCGGCGTGTACAGCGCGTATCGGCCCAAGTCGCCGCTCGCCTCGCTGTTCAACGGCCTCAGCCTCGCGAGCATCGGCCTGCCGAACTTCTGGGCCGCGCTCATCCTGATCGGCATCTTCTCCGTCACGCTCGGCTGGCTGCCCTCGTCGGGCATGTCCAAGGTCGGCGGCGGCGGATTCGGCGACACGGTCGATCATCTGATCCTCCCGGCGGCTGCGACCGCGCTTGCCAGCGTCGGCGTACTGACCCGCATGGTGCGCTCCACGGTATCGGGCGTACTGCAGCAGGACTATATCTTCGCGCTGAAGGCGAAGGGCGTCCGGCCCTTCACGATCCTGCGGCATGTGCTGCGCGGAGGGATGCCGACGATTCTGAACGTCACCGGCCTCCAGTTCGGCGCGCTGCTCGCCAGCTCCGTGCTCGTCGAGACGGTATTCGCCTGGCCGGGCGTCGGCCAGGTCATCTACCAGGCGATCGGCCAGCGCGACTTCCCGGTCGTGCAGGCCGGCGTCCTGTTCATCGCCGTCGCCTTCGTGCTGCTCAATCTGATCGTCGACGCCGTGCACGCGGCGATGGACCCGCGGGTGCGGCAAGCTTAACCTACCAACTGCTTAAGGAGGAGCGCCTATGTCGATTCAAGCCACCGCAGCCGGAGACCCGCAGGCACTCGCCTCCGCGAGGCGCGAGCCCTCCCGGGCCGCCCTCGTCTTCGCCGCCTTCGCCAGGCGCAAGGTCGCGCTGGCCGCGCTGCTCGTCCTGCTCGTCATCGTGCTTGCCTGCCTGCTCGCGCCGTGGGTCGCGCCTTACGACCCGAGCGCCGGCGAGGTGACCGACCGCCTGCTGAAGCTGGGCGCGCCGGGCCATATCCTCGGTACGGACGAACAGGGCCGCGATATTCTGTCCCGCGTCCTGTACGGCGGCCGCCTGAGCCTGCTGTCCGGCGTGCTGCCCGTACTGCTCGCCGGCATTATCGGCGGCGGCCTGGGCATCGCCGCCGGCTACTTCGGCGGCTGGACCAACACGATCATCATGCGGGCGCTGGACATCGTATTTTCGTTTCCCGCCATCCTGCTCGCGATCGGCATCTCGGCCGCGCTCGGTCCCGGCATCACGAACATCATCATCTCCGCGACGGTCGTCTTCATCCCGCCGATCGCCCGCATCGCCGAGAGCGCAGTCAAGGAGGTGCGCAAGGAGGAGTTCATCGAGGCCGCGCGCTCGAGCGGGGCCGGGGCGCTGCTCATCATCCGGGCGCATGTGCTGCGCAATATTTTCGCCAAAGTCTTCGTCTTCGCCACCTCGCTCATCGGCGTCTGCCTCATGGTCGCCTCTGGCCTCAGCTTCCTCGGCCTCGGAGTGTCGCCGCCGACGCCCGAATGGGGCTTCATGCTCAACAACCTGAAGCAGCTCATCTTCATCAATCCGGCGGTCACGATCGTGCCGGGCGCATTCATCTTCCTGACGTCGCTGTCGCTCAATCTCGTATCCGACGCCTTGAGCGACGCGCTCGAACTCAAACGATAGGAGGGACCGGCATGGCGATTCAACAAGCAACGGCGGTTACCGGGCGCAGGACCGCGCTTCAGGGCGTTTTCGGCCAGGCCGACATCCTGCAGGTGAACGGCATCGGCAAGACCTTCCCCATCCGCGACATGCTGGGCCGGCGCAAGGGCGGCGTGTCCGCCGTCGACGGCGTCTCGTTCGCGCTGCCCAAGCAGGGGACGCTCGGCATCGTGGGCGAGTCGGGCTGCGGCAAGTCCACGCTCGCACGGCTGCTGATGCGGCTCATCGAGCCGGACCGGGGAGAGGTCAACTATGAAGGGACGAACCTGCTCTCGTTAAAGGGTACGGCAATGAAGAAGGCGCGCACCAAGATGCAGATGGTATTCCAAAATCCGTACTCGTCGCTCGATCCGCAAATGTCCGTGCTCGACAACGTCGCCTTCCCGCTGCTGGCGAACGGTGCAGGCAAGACGCAGGCGAGGGAGCGTGCGCACCATTACCTCGATGCCGTCGGACTGTCCCGTGCGCATGCGGACCGGCTGCCCGGCAGTCTGAGCGGCGGGCAGCGGCAGCGGGTCGCGATCGCCCGGGCGCTCATCCTCGAGCCGGACATCGTCATCGCCGACGAAGCCGTGTCCGCGCTCGACAAGTCGGTGCAGGCCCAGGTGCTCAACCTGTTCCAGGAGCTCAAGCGCGAGCTGTCGCTGTCGCTCATCTTCATCTCCCACGACCTGCATGTGGTGGAGTATATGAGCGACGAGGTGATGGTCATGTACCTGGGCCGGGTCGTGGAGAAAGGGCCGACCGCCCGCGTCTTCGGCGCCGCCGCCCATCCGTACACGAAGGCGCTGCTCGCCTCCGCGCCTTCGGTCGATATTGCGGAGCGGGCGACGGCGGTCAGCGAGGAAGAGGGAGCGCTCAAGGGCGATCTGCCGAGTCCGCTCAATCCGCCGTCCGGCTGCCGCTTCCGCACGCGCTGCCCGCATGCGATGGCGCGCTGCGCCGAGGAGGCGCCGGCGCTGCGGGAGCTGGCGCCCGGCCATACGGCGGCCTGCTTCCTGCTCGTAGGGGATACGCCCGCGCTGTCGGGCACGCCGGCCATTTAAAGGCCGGCATTCAAACCATATATATAATGAAGGGAAGAGATCGAACATGGCATACGAAAATATCGTAACGGTAGCGACGGTTAACTTTAACGCGGAGTGGGGCAACAAGGCGGGCAATCTGAAGCGCATCAAGGAGTATATCAAAGCGGCTGCCGAACGCGGGGCGAAAATCGTCCTGTTCCCGGAGATGGCGCTGACCGGCTACAACGTGGACAATGACGGCATCGCGATGCAGCAGCGGGACGCCGAGACGGTGCCGGGGCCGGCAGCGGAGTCGCTCGCCGAGACGGCGAAGCGGCACGGCGTCTACGCGATCGTCGGCCTGCCCGAGCGGGACGCGCCGACCGGCACGCTGTACAACTCCGCGCTCGTCGTCGGGCCCGAGGGCATCGTCGGCTGCTACCGCAAGATCCATCCGGCCGGCAAGGAGTCGCTCTGGGCGAAAAAGGGCAGCGAGCCGCTGCTGTTCGATACGCCGTGGGGACCGGTCGGCGTGGGCATCTGCTACGATACGTACAGCTTCCCGGAACTGTTCCGCTATTACGCCGCGCTCGGCTCCCGTCTGTACCTGAATCCGACGGCCGTGCACAACATCGACGGCTGGCAGGATTTCTACTATACGCTGCTCAAGGCGCGCGCCATCGAGAACGGCCAGTTCCTCGTCAGCTCCAATCTCGCCGGGCCCGACAAGGATATGCTGTTCCCGGGCGGCAGCCTCGTCGCCGGTCCGAAGGTATCCGGCATCGGCTCCTCGTATTATGCGGAGCCGGTGGAGAACGACGAGGCGCTGCTGCTCGCCACGATCGACCTCTCGCTCTCCGACAAGGCGCGCAAGCTGCTGACGCTGTACAACGACAACCCGATCACGGGCGTGCCGGACTGGCGTCCCGACATTTATGCCGACCTGCTGGAGCGGCTGAAGACGAACGAGAAGTGGAGCGGCCGCAAGGCGGCGGGGATCGCGGCGGTTAGCTGAGGTTGGGGGCAAGCTGAGGCTGATATAGGCATGCAGATAAGCAACTTGCGTCGCGGAGCATCTCCGCGGCGCTTTTTAAGCTGAACGCCGCCCCCGCCACACTCCAAGCGCAAAAAATGCGCCTACGCCTCCAACCCGCCGCGCCTGCCACACCATAAGCGCAAAAATTGCGCTCCTTGCGGAGGTGGGAATTTTGTGCGCTTGAGGTAGATCGCCGTTCGCTGACTCGCGACGGCTGTCACAAAGGCAGAACCGTTTTGTATCCCCTTACATTCCATCGTCCCGCTACAATGGAGAAGCAAAAGAGAGCGCATACAGCAGATCGCCAGTTTGTTGGAAAACGATTTCCGAGAATGGACGGACTCGCCGCAACATGGGGAATTCGCATCGTCCCGCCGCAACATGGGGAATTCGCATCCGTCCCGCAGCATCATGGAGCATTCGCATCATTCCGAAGGAGGAATTTTATGAGCTCGGCCGCCGGCACTTCGCCGCCACCTCAGACCGCTGCCGTCAATCGGCCGTCCGTCGGAAGACGAGGCATATCGGAGCGTTATCGCTTGTTTTTGTATGCGTTTCCGTTTCTGGTGCTCGTCTTTTTGTTCAGCTACCTGCCGTTGTACGGCTGGATTTATTCGCTCTACAACTATCGCCCCGGCTTCAAGCTGAGCGACACGCCGTTCGTCGGGCTGCAGTGGTTCCGCTCGATCTTCGCGAATCCGACGCAGACGCAGGAGGTGCTGCGCGTGATGAAGAACACCGTCGCGATGAGCACGCTCGGCATCCTGACCTCGGTGTTCCCGGTAGCCTTCGCCATTCTGCTCACGGAGCTCCGGTCGGCGCGGTTCAAGAAGGGAGTGCAGATTCTGACGACGCTGCCGAACTTCATCAGCTGGGTGCTCGTCTACGCGATCGCCTTCATGCTGTTCAACGTCGACAACGGGCTGATCAACCGCCTCATGATCGATTTCGGCCTGCAGGAGCGCGGCTTCAACTACTTGGCCAGCGACAGCCACACCTGGCTCTCGATGATATTGTGGTCGACGTGGAAAGGGCTCGGCTGGGGCGCGATCATGTACATCGCCGCGATCTCCTCGATCGACCAGGAGCTGTACGACGCCGCCAAGGTCGACGGCGCAGGCCGGTTCCGCCAGATGTGGAATATCACGGTGCCGGGCATCATGCCGACCTTTTTCGTCCTGCTGCTGCTCTCGATCGCGAACTTCATCAACAACGGCATGGAGCAGTACTTCGTGTTCCAGAATCCGATCAACAAGGACCATATCGAGGTGCTCGACCTCTACGTATATAACACCGGCATGCTCGGCACCAACTTCTCGTTTGCGACGGCCGTCAGCATGCTCAAGTCGATCATCAGCATCGGGCTGCTGTTCTTCGCCAACCGGCTGTCCAAGTGGGTCCGCGGTGAATCGATCATCTAAGCAAAGGAGGAGCCGAACTTGAAGATCCGCAGCTCGACCGGAGACAAAGTGTTCCACACGTTCAACTATCTGTTTTTCGCACTCTTCACGCTGCTGTGCGTGTTCCCGTTCTACTATCTGTTCATCAACACGATCAGCAGCAACGATCTGAGCTCCCGCGGCCTGGTTACCTGGTATCCGAAGGAGATCCACTTCAACAACTACGTTCAGGTGCTGAAGCTCAAAGGGCTGTCCCAGGCGACGCTGATCTCGGTCGGGAGGACGGCGATCGGGACGTTGGCGACGGTCGCGGGTTCGGCGTTTCTCGGCTACATTTTCACCAAGCGCAAGATGTGGGGCCGCACGTTCTGGTACCGGTTCATCATGATCACGATGTACTTCAACGCGGGCATCATCCCGTGGTACGTCATCATGATGAAGCTGCATATGACCAACAACTTCCTCGCCTACATTTTGCCGATGATCGTGTCGCCGTTCTACGTGATTCTGGTCAAAACGTTCATCGAGTCGCTGCCCGAGGTGCTGCAGGAATCGGCGGAGATCGACGGTGCGGGGACGATGACGCTGTTCTTCCGCATCATCCTGCCGCTCGTCAAGCCGATCGCCGCCACGATCGCCATCTTCGCGGCGGTGACGCAGTGGAATTCATTCATCGATACCGTCTTCCTGATGACGGACCAGACCTATTACACGCTGCAGTTCGTGCTCTACAAGTATCTCAACGAGTCCAACTCGCTCGCCGCAATCATCCGCAGCAGCGGCGGCCAGGCCAACATCGACCTGTCCAAGATGCAGACGGCCACCTCGATCCGCACGACCGTCTCCATGATCGTCGTCATCCCGATTTTGTTCGTGTATCCGTTTTTCCAGCGTTACTTCGTCAAGGGTATCATGATCGGCGCCGTCAAGGGATGACGGGATGGAACGGCCTATTTACGGCCTATTTAAGGAGGTGAGCCCGGAGGCCGCAATCTGAACGGCAGTGCCCGACGCTCCAAGCTATTTCCGCTTCGCCGACAGCCAACATATAAAGGGAGGACTACCCGTGCCGCAATTGAAAAAGAAAAAGGCGCTAACCGCATCCGTCGCCGTCCTGCTCGCCGCGAGTCTCGCAGCCTGCTCCGGCGGCAACAATAACAACAACGCTTCGCCGTCCGCCGCGCCGTCCGGTTCGGCCTCGTCCGGCGCATCCGCAGACGCCTCCGCCTCCGCCGCGCCGCAGCGCGACGCCTACAAGATCGACGTGTTCTCGATGCTGTCGAACTTCTCCGGCGAGCAGCAGGGCTGGTTCGCGAAGATCGTCAAGGACAAGTTCAACCTCGATCTCAACATCATCTCCTCGAATCTCGAGGGCGGCGGCGACGTCAAGTTCTCCGCGATGATGTCGGCAGGCAATCTGGGCGACCTCGTCGTATTCGGCGACGACGGGCAGAAGTATCAGGACGCGATCAAGGCGGGCATGCTGCTCGACTGGACGCAGGACGGCATGCTGGACAAGTATGGCCAGAATATTCTCAAGTACGCGCCGAAGGCGATCGAGAAAAACAAGGTGAACTTCGGAGGCGGCTCCAAAGTGTACGGCATCGGCTTCGATGTTGGCGAAGGCGACGGCCCGTCCGAGGGCAAGGATATGACCTACAATCCGAATCTTCGCTACGATCTCTACGTGAAGGCCGGCAGCCCGAAGATCACAAAGATGGAAGACTATCTCCCGGTGCTCAAAAAGATGCAGGAGCTGGAGCCCAAGAGCGATTCCGGGCGTCCGACCTATGCATTCTCGATGTGGCAGGACTGGGACGGCAACATGATGATGAATACGAAGGCTTGGGCGGGCCTGAACGGCTTCGACGAGACGGACGGCTTCAACAACGGCGGGTTCACGCTCATCTCCGCGGACAAGAACGAAGTACAGGGCGTGCTCGACGAGGGCGGCTACTATATGCGCGGCCTCAAGCTGTACTTTGACGCGAACCAGATGGGCCTCGTCGATCCCGACTCGCTCACGCAGAAGTTCGACGATGTCGTCAACAAGATGACGGACGGCCAGCTGCTGTTCACCTGGTTCCCGTGGCTCAACACGTACAATACGCCGGAGCGTCTCGCCGCGGGCAAGGGCTTTGCGCTTGTGCCGTTCGAGGAGGAGCGCACGTTCTCCTACGGCTACAATCCGTACGGCGGCAACCGCGTCTGGGCGATCGGCGCCAAGGCGAAGCATCCGGAGCGGGTGCTCGAATTCCTCGACTGGCTGTACAGCCCGGAAGGCACGATGGCCGCGAACTACGGTCCGGAAGGGCTCGCCTGGAAGCTCGAAGGCGGCAAGCCCGTGCTGACGGACTTCGGCCAGCAGGCGCTCCCGTCCAATCCGACGGCGGTGCCCGACGAGTTCGGCGGCGGCACGTGGAAGGACGGCATGAATCAAATCAACAACACGACGTTCAAGCTGACGAGCATTAACCCCGAGACGGGCGATCCGTACGACTATACGCTGTGGACGTCGACGCTCGCACAGGCGCCGAACAAGCTGGAGGAGACGTGGCGGGCCGCGATGGGCGGCGCGACGAGCGCCAAGGACTACCTGCTGAAGAACAGCAAGATCGCGATCAACAAGCAGATTTTCACCGGCACCGCGCCGGAGGTGATCTCCGACGCGCTGTCACAGAAGCAGGGTCAGGTCGCGCAGGTCATCAAGCAGTACTCCTGGAAGATGGTATTTGCGAAGAACGAAGCCGAATTCGACAAGCTCAAAAAGGAAATGATCACGAAGGCGAAGGGGCTCGGCTACGACGACGTCTTCAACTGGAACAAGCAGCAGAACGAGAAGGTATTCGAATACCGCGCCAAATAACAGATGAAGCCGCAGCTGTCCGGAGCTTATCGCCGCCCTCGTTCGGGGACGGCGGTAAGCTTTTGCGGCATTGCGGCGGGCGCGGAAGGCCGGAGAACCGTCCGGGCGCCCAATAAATGCCTGACGGCGCGCGCAGGACGGCGGCTGTCGGGAACGTGCGTGTAATGCTAAAATAGTAAGCGTATACAGGAGGGGCGAGTCCAACACAACGAGAGGGGATGCAAGCAACTGTTCCTGTCGCGATATTTGAAGATGCCTCATCCCTTCAAGCAGGGTACGCTGAGGCACACGCTCGTCATCTACCTGCTGATCGCCTGCCTGTTCCCGCCGATTCTGTTCTCGGTCTATACGTACTCGTCGCTCCACTCGATCCTGACGGGCAAGATTCGCAGCGGCATCGACGCAAGCCTCAAGCAGGAGGCGACCGGGATGGAGAACATGCTGAACGACCTGGACTTCGTCTCCAAGCAGTTCGCGCTGGACGGCCGGCTGGCGGACCTGATCAACCGTTATCTGAAGACCAACCAGACCTACGACAAGGCGGAGATCAAGCAGGACATCGAGGATAGCCTGAACCTGGTCAACTTCACGAGCCCCAATGTGGGCCTCACCGTTTATTATATGCCGCTCGCCGCCGAGCCTGTGCTGTTCAACAACCTGCCCGTCGTCGACGGCTTCGCGATCGACCGTCTGCCGGCGTTCGTGCAGTACAAGGGCGCCGTGTTCAGCGGACCGCACCGGACGCAGTACAAGAACAGCGAGAACACCGTCATCTCGTCCCTGCGCGTCGTGCGCACCGACCAGAAGAGGACGGTTTACATTTACCTGGAGTCCAACTACAACCTGTTCCGCAAGATTCTGAACAGCGCGCTGTACGGGATGAAGGTGTCGCATTACTTGATCGACGAGAACGGGGAGGCGCTGTTCGCGGACGACGGCGTGCCGCCGCTCGACCCGGCGAAGCTGCGCTACGAGGAAGTGGCGGCCTCCGGCAGCGGGCCCTATCGCGGCTACTATCTGTTCGGCTACGAGAGCCCGCAGGGCTGGAAGCTGGTGACGGCGGTCAGCACGGGGGAGTTCAACCGGGAGATCAACGCCTGGTTCCGCAGGCTCGCGGTGCTGTTCACGTTCGCCGTCGGGTTCGCGATCGTGCTCGCGATGCTGATCTGGCGCAAGGTATACGGCTCGATCCGCAAGGTGAACCGGGAGATTGTCCGCATGACCCGGGACCGGGAGGCGCCCGTCCAGTATATGAAGGTCGAGGAGTTCGACCAGCTGCTCGGCAGCTTCGAGGTGATGAAGACGACGGTGAACGGGCTCATCCGCGAGATCGGCGACAACGAGCGGACCAAGTACCAGCTCGAGACGGAGAAGCTGCTCAGCCAGATCAATCCGCATTTCCTCCACAACACGCTTAATACGGTGCAGTGGGTCGCGCGCGCGGGCGGCCAGGAGGAGATCGACCGGATCGTGACGCTGCTCGTGCAGGTGCTGCAGTATAATATGGGAAAAGGAAGCCTGATCGTCACGGTCGGGCAGGAGCTCGAGGCGCTGCGGCATTATATCGACCTGCAGAGCTGCCGCTACGAGGACGAGCTGCGCTTCGTCATCCGGGTCGAGCCGGGCACGGAGGATATCGCGATGCCGCGGTTCCTGTTGCAGCCGCTCGTGGAGAACGCGATCTATCACGGCCAGCGCGAGGAAGGCGGCGAGATCGCGATCGCGGTGGAGCGGCTACAGGATGCGCCGGGCATGCTGACGCTGCGCGTGACGGACAACGGGCCGGGCATGGACGAGGAGACGCTGGCCGGGCTGCTCGCGGAGGAGCAGGAGCAGGGCGCCTCCAGGCGGGGCATGGGCATCGGGCTCAAGTACGTCAAGCGGCTGCTCGAGAGCTACTACGGCAGCGGCGATCTGCTGCGCATCCGCAGCACGCCGGGGGAAGGGACGACGCTGTCCGTGAACATACCGATTCGAAGCGAGGTGGAGCTCTATGATCAAAGCGCTGGTCGTTGACGACGAGAAGCGGGTGCGCCGCGGCTTCATCGCGCTGGTCGACTGGTCCGCCTACGGGATCGCCATCGTCGGCGAAGCCAAGGACGGCGCGTCGGCGATGGCGCTGCTCGGCGAGCGGGACGTCGATATGATGTTCGTCGATATCGGCATGCCGGGCATGTCGGGCTTCGAACTGATCGAGCAGGCACGCAGCCGGTATCCCCGCACCAAGGCGGTCATCCTCACCTGCTATCATGAATTCGACTACGTGCAGGAGGCGCTGCGGCTCGGCGCGATCGACTACATCGTCAAGACGCTGCTCAACAAGAGCAACGTGGACGAGACGCTGCAGCGCATCGTCAAGCGGTTCGACTGGGAGCGGCGGCATGTGACGGCGGCGGGTACGCAGCGTCCGTTCGAATCGGCGGTCGTGCTGGCGCCCAAGGGAACCGCGGCCTCGGAGGAGGCGCCTGCATTCGCGGGCCTCGCGACCGACGGCAAGCCGCGCCGCCTCGCGGGCGGGCTGTGGCTCTGCCAGGCGCCGGCGCAGCAGGCGGACGAGTGGCTGCGCGAGCTGCCGGCGCATATCGCCGGCAAGTGGCAGGCCGCCCGGGTGACGGCGGGCGAGGACGACCGCGTCTCCGCGCGCGAAGCCGAGCGGCTGATCGCAGGACGCCTGCCGGCCAGGCTATTCTACGCCGCGAGCGGCGAGCCCGGCGGGCGCCCCGTCGCCCTGAGCGAGCTGCGGGCGGAGGGCGGCCCGGCGGGCGCCGAGCTGGACGCGGCGTTCGGGGAGTGGGCCGAGTGCCGCTGGCTGCTGTACGGCGACGACTGGCGCAGATTCGTCGCGCAGATCGAGCAGTGGCAGCCGGACCCTGCACGGCTGCAGGCCTGGCTGCGGTCGCTGGCCGCGGAGTGGGCGGTCTATCTGGGATGGAGCGGCTTACAGGAGGGCGAGGCATCGCCATCGTTGTCGCCATCGCTTGACGCGACGGAGGCGCTGTATGCCTGGAGACAGTGGAAAAGCTGGCTGTCCGCCGCCGCGCTCCTCACCCAGCAGCGGCTCGTCGAGCTGTCGCTGTCGCGGGAAGTGTTCGCGAGTCTGATCCGGGCCGTGCTGTATATGAAAGGACATGCGGGAGAGGATCTGAATCAGGACGAGGTGGCGCGCCGGATCGGCATGAGCCGCAGCTATTTCAGCCAGTGCTTCAAGCGGTTCGCGTCCGGCGAGCCGTTCGGCGATGCGCTCCGCAAGCTGCGCCTCGCAGCGGCGAAGGAGCTGCTGCGCGCGACGGATCTGCCGATCCGCGACATCGCGGGCCGGGTCGGCTTCGAGGACGACAAGTACTTCAGCCGCCTGTTCCGCGACCGGACGGGCATGCTGCCGTCCGAATACCGGAGCGCGCTCCAAGGCGCGCTCGAGGGAGGCGCGCCTTGACCCGGGCCGGCGCAAGGCGCGGCGGGGCGCGCCGGGATGGGGAGCGGCGGACCGCGGAGGCAGGAGGTGCGGGCGCGATTGCGTCTGCGGCGAAGCGGGCAACGCGGGCGGCGGCCGCGCTGGCCGTCTGCGCGCTCGCGTTGACGGCCTGCTTCGGCGGGGGCGGCGGGCAGGCGCAGGACGGCGCCGACGCGGACGTCCCGCCGGCCGACCGGCAGGCCTACGCCAAGTACGAGACGCCGGTCACGCTGCGCATCCCGCACCAGTACTCCGACATCGAGCTGCCGGAGGGCGACACGAGCGAGAACAACTTCGTGAGCCGGTATCTCGGCGAACAGACCGGCATCTCGATCAAGTACGCCTGGGAGGCGCCCAGCGGCGTGCAGTACGCGGCCAAGATGGACTACGCCATCCGCAGCGGCGACCTGCCCGACGCCTTCGTCGTCGACCGCCAGCAGTTCAGGGAGCTGACGGCCGCCGGCGTACTGGCGGATCTCACGGACGTATATGCCGCGTATGCGTCGACGCTCGTGAAGTCGTTCTACGAAGCGACCGACGGCAAGGCGCTGCAGGAGGCGTCGATCGGCGGACGCCTGTACGGACTGCCCAATGTCGCGATCGAAGCGGACGCCCCGACCTATCTATGGCTGCGTCAGGACTGGCTGGACAAGCTCGGGCTCGCGCCGCCCCGTACGCTGGAAGACATCGCGCGGATCGCGACGGCGTTCCGCGCGATCGACCGCGACGGCGACGGCAAGCCGGACACGGTGGGGATCCCGGTCGACCGCGAGATGGTATACGGCGAGAAGACCGGCAACAACGGGCTGAACAGCGTGTTCGCGGCCTTCGGCGCCTACCCGCGCAAGTGGGTCGCGGGCCCGGACGGGCTGCCCGTATACGGCTCGGTGCAGCCGGAGGCCAAGTCCGCGCTGGCGCTGCTCGCCGGATGGTATCGCACGGGCGTGCTCGATCAGCAGTTCATGCTGCGTCAGGACCCGCAGGACCTGGTGGCGGAGAACAAGGCCGGCATCTTTTTCGGACCGTGGTGGGCCCCGTACTATCCGCTGTCCAAGTCGATCTCCCAGGACACGAAGGCGGACTGGCGCGTGTACGCGGTGCCGCTCGACGAGGCGGGCCGCTTCAACGTCAGCGAGGCGCCGGTCACGGACCGCTATCTCGTCGTCCGCAAAGGCTACGCGTACCCCGAAGCGGCGCTCAAGCTGCTGAACGTATTCACCCGCATCGAGCGCAACCAGGATCCGGCCGCCAAGCGCTTGCTCGCGGTGACGGAGCAGCTCGACACCCAGCTGCGCAACTATTATCCGTTCGACCTGCTGCTGGACTATCCGGACGCGATCGCCCAGCGGCACGACCGGCTCGCGAAGGCGCTGGCCGGAGAGCTCGATCCCGCGCAGCTCGATCAGGAGACCAAGCGGCTGTACGAGGATTCCCTGACCGAGCGGGAGTCCCCGCGCAAGAACCTCGACGCCTGGAGCGGCTCGACGGCCTATCAGCTGTGGGGCAGCGTAGAGCGGACGGAGACAGAGAAGATCGGCGCCTTCTTCGCGGACCCGCCGCCGTCGATAGCCGCCGAATGGTCGCGCCTGCTGAATCTGGAGACGGAGACGTACGCCAAGATCATCACGGGCGAGCTGCCGCTGTCGGCGTTCGAAGATTATGTGAAGCGCTGGCATGCGGAGGGCGGGGACCGGATGACCGGGGCCGTGCGGGCCGCATCCTCCTGACGGCTACAAGCTCTTGCTAGAGACATCGCGTGCCCTATGCGCTATACTGTTGTAAACGCAATGACGGAAAATGGAGGTGGGTGTGAGCATGCCGACCGATAAATGCGGAGGCGCAGCGACGCCCAGGTGGTTCGGATACGCATTGCAGTCTCTCGTTTACCTGGCCCATCACGCCGAACGGGAAGACCGCTGCCCGAGCGGGCAGATCGCGGGAGGCTGCGCCACGGAGGCGACGCTGATGAGGCGTATCCTGTCGCGGCTTGCCAGGGCGCAGATCGTGGGCGCCCGCGAGGGGCGCGAGGGCGGATACTTCCTGCTCAAGGCGCCGGAAGCCATCACGCTCGGCGAGGTGTACCGGGCGCTCGAGATCGCGGAGCCGCTGCACAGCGGGATGCTGGACAGCGCAGACGATTGCTCCGCGCTCGGCTCCGGCATGAAGGAGGCGTTCGGCGACGTCATCCGCGAGACCGAGCGCCGCATGATGGAGGTGCTCGACGGCCGCACGATCGCGGATATGATCGGGCAGGTATTCGGGCAGAAGGTGTGACGAAAGGGCGGCGCTGCCGCCCTTATTTTATGGAGAGGGTCGAGCAGGCGCGATGTCCTACACTTGCGAGCAATTGGCGGAAGCCTTCGAAAGCGCGAACCTGTCCGTCCACGGCGTATTCCGCACGCGGCTCGAGCCCGATTCGCTGTATGCGGGACATGTGGAGCGGCCTACGACGAGAGGCGCGGTGCTGATCGGTCTGAGCGGTCGGGCCGATTTTATATTTGACG
This sequence comes from Cohnella sp. 56, assembly GCF_037963805.1. Taxonomy (NCBI): domain Bacteria; kingdom Bacillati; phylum Bacillota; class Bacilli; order Caryophanales; family Paenibacillaceae; genus Cohnella; species Cohnella sp. 56. Next base: position 580,439 of record NZ_JAZDQE010000001.1, read on the forward strand.
GGACAGAGCGCCATGCGGTCGAGCCGGGCGTCGCACTGATCGGCGGGCTGAACAAGCGGCTGGAGATCAGAACCGGCGGCGAGGCGTTCGAGTACGGACTCGTGCATTACCTGCCGGAGCCGCCGCTCGGCGAAGCAGCGCATTTGCTGGCAGCCGTGAGCGTGCTTCGCATTAGCGCGGATCCCGAGCATCGTCTGCTGCTGGAGCAGCTGCTGGTGGCGGCCTCGCTTCCCGACGGGATGGTCCGTTTGGAAAAGAAGACGTTGTTCTACCAGCTCGTGAACAGGCTGCTGATCGCGGCGCGCGCGATGAGGCACGGTCCCGCCACGGCGATCATCGACGAGACGCTGGCGCTCATTCACGCGCATTACGCCGAGCCGATCACGCTCGCGCGGCTGGCCGAGCGGCATGGCCTCGGGCCCAAGTATTTCTCGGCGCAGTTCCGCAAGTACATGGGGATGGGACCGATCGATTATTTGATCCGCTACCGCATGAACCGCGCACAGGAGCTGCTCGCTACCGGATCGTACACGGTGCTGGCGGTCGCCAGGAGCGTCGGCTATCCAGACGCGTATTACTTCAGCAGGCTGTACAAGAAGTACAAGGGCGTATCGCCTCGGGAGACCGGCCTCAAGCATAGACGAAATCGTCCATCCTGATCGCGAACCATTCTCCATTTGCAGCGGGCTGGAGAGGTGTTAAAGTCTAGATGATAATGAGAATCGTTATCTACTAGATGAGCGAGAGGGATGTTCGACATGAAATACCGATTCAAGCTATGGCCGGCGCTCGTCGGCCTCATCATGCTGCTGACGCTGCTGTCCGCGTGCGGAAGCGGGGACAACGCGGCCTCGGGCAGTCCGAGCGCAGCCGCGGGCACAAGCGTCCCGGGCGAGAGCGCTGGCGCCAGCGACTCGGGCGCAAGCGGCAGCGCCGCTGCCGGCGCGGGCGCATCTTCTGCGGCTGCCGGCGCCGAGGCGGCTTTTCCCCGCACGGTCCCAAGCGTCGGCGGCGACGTGACGATCGCCGAGCGGCCCCGCAAAGTCGCGGTCGTCCATTGGGGCTACACCGACTCCTTGCTGCTGTTCGAGCTGGCGTCCGCCGGGTTCGCGCTTCCTTTCTCGGAGAAGCAATCCCTGCTCGGCACGGAGCAGTACAAGGCATACGCGGACAAGATCCCCGATATTCAGATCGTCGGCGAGAATACCGAGGTCAATCTGGAAAAGCTGACGGCCTACGGTCCCGATCTGATCATCGCGGGCAACAAGACGAACGAAAAGGTGCTGCCGCAGCTGTCCAAGATCGCGACGACGGTCGTCGTCGACGAATCGAAGATCGACGTCTGGAGCGACTGGCCGGCGCTCGTAACCGAATTCGGCGACATTCTCGGCCAGGAGCGGACCGCAGCCGACTATATCGCCGCCTACCGGGCGGAGGTCGCCGCCGCCAGAGAGAAGCTCTCGGGACTGAACGGCACGGTCGCCTTCCTGCAGGTGAGAGACAAGACGGTGTACCTGCAGGGCAGCGACCTGCTGAAGGATTATTACGACGGACTCGGTCTCCGGGCGCCCGAGGGGGATGCAGCGAAGAGGGGCGCAGAGCTCACGCTGGAAGGACTGAGCGCTCTCGACCCCGACTATCTGATCCTCGGCTACTTCAACTATCACGACTCCACGCTCGCCGCGTTCACCGATACGTGGCAGGACAGTCCGATCTGGAACAATCTGAAGGCCGTTAAAAACGGGCATACGTACGACGTGGACGGCCAAATGGTGCTCGGGTACGGACCGATCGACCGGCGCACCGGCGTGAAGGTCATCTCCGATTCGCTCTCCGGCGCGCTCAAGTAAAGACAAGGCGCATCGCTTCGGGTTATACTGGCGGAAGACGGCAGAATCGGGAGCTCCGGCCCGAGCTGGAACGATCGGCGAGCGACACGGAGATCATGCGCGTTCTGACCGTACGCATGTGTGCCAGCCGGCGGGAGGTCGATTGAATTGTTGAAGGGAATACCGGCGATATTGTCGCCGGAGCTGCTTAAAATATTGATGGAAATGGGCCATGGCGACGAGATCGTGCTGGGCGACGGGAACTTCCCCGCGGCGAGCCATGCGCGGCGGCTCGTCCGCTGCGACGGCCACGGCATCCCCGAGCTGCTGGAGGCGGTGCTGTCGCTGCTGCCGCTCGACCAGTATACTGCGCGCCCGGCCGCCCTCATGCAGGTCGTGCCCGGCGATACGGTCGAGACCCCGATCTGGGACCGGTACGACCGGATCGTCCGCGAGCGCGCGGGGCTGACAGATGCGTTCGAGCAGGTCGAGCGATTCGCCTTCTATGAGCGGGCGAAGCAGGCGTATGCGATCGTGGCGACCGGAGAGAGCGCCCTGTACGCCAACATCATCCTCAAGAAGGGCGTCGTCGCGCCCGAATAACGACATCGCGACGAACCGGAGGAGCCGGATATGCTCTCCTGCGCGCAGCTGCGCCGGGAGAGCGTATCCGGCTCTCGGCGAAGAGACGAGGGAGCGTGATACGCGCATGGCGAGAGAGCCGCATCTGCACGAGTTGGCGACGCTGAAGACGATCGCCGAGAAGCTTAACCAGCTCAGCGAGCTGCAGCCGCTGCTCGGCGAAGTGCTGGAGCTGCTGCTCGCGCTCACGGGGCTCACGACCGGCTGGATATACGTCGAGACCGGGCCGCGCCGGTTCTCGCTGGCGGCGGACGTCAGGCTGCCGCAAGCGCTGTCGCTCGGCTGCAAGCGGCCGATGCAGGGCAATTATTGCTGGTGCCTGACGCGCTTCGCGACGGACGAATTGACTAGCGCCGTTAATATTTTAAGCTGCAAAAGAATCGAGCTGGCGGTCCGCGACGCCACGGGCGACACCGGGGGCATCACGCATCACGCCACGGTGCCGCTGCGGGCGGGCGCGCGGCGGTTCGGCGTGCTGAACGTCGCGGCGCCCGGCAAGACGCAATTCGACGCCGAGGAGCTCGCGCTGCTCGAATCGGTCGCGCTCCAGATCGGCAGCGCGGTCGAGCGCGTGCAGCTGTACGAGGCGGAGCGGCGCCGGGCGGCCCACTTCGCCCAGCTCGGAGAGCTGGGGCGGGCGCTCGCCGCTGCGTCGGGGGATCGCGCCGGCGCGCCGCTGGCCGTCCGCATCGTAGAAGAGCTGGGCACGCGCTTCGGTTGGCCGTACGTCGCGATGATCGATGCGGACGGCGCGGGGATGCGCATGCGCGCCGTATACGAGGCAGGCGGCGCGCGGGATTCGGCGGCGATGCTGTCCGTGCCTGCGGCGGAGCTGCTCGGCGGCCGCATGGCGAGCCGGCGGTACGGGCTCGGCTCCGGCTGCGCGCCCGAGCTTCGCGGCGCGCGGATCGTCCTGCCGGAGGCGCCGGATCTGCTGGCCGCGTTCCTCGTCCCGTTCGCCTACGCGGACGATGCGCACGGCTTGATCCTCGTAGGCGCCTCGCCCGACCGGGAGCTCGACAAGGTCGATATCGAGGTGCTCGAGGCGCTGTCCGAGCAGATCGCCGCCGCCTTCGTGAGCGAGCGGGACGAGGAGAGCCGCAGGGAGCTGGCCCGTCTCGACGAGCGCAACCGGCTGGCCCGCGACCTGCACGATTCGGTGACGCAGATGCTGTTCTCCTTGTCCATGACGGCCAAGGGGGTAGAGGCCCAGCTGGCGGTTGGCGAGATGGATGCGGCTGCCGCGAATGTGGGCGATATGCGCCGGCTCTCGCAGACTGCGCTCAAGGAGATGCGCGAGCTTATCCTGCAGCTGCGGCCGTCCGATCTGGAGGACGGGGTGCTGCGCGCGCTCGTCGCCTATGCCGGGCGCATCGGACTGCGCGCGACGGCGCGCCAGTCGGGCGCGGGCCGCCGGCTGTCCGGCGAGGCGGAGCAGGCGCTGCGCGGCATCGGGCAGGAGGCGCTCAACAATATCGCCAAGCATGCGGGTGTCCGCGAAGCCGAGATCGAGCTGGCGCAGCAGGGCGGACAGGTCGTGCTCCGCATCGCAGACGGCGGGCGGGGCATCGGGGCCCGGCCGGGCGGAGATGCGTCCGCGGATCATGCCCTCGGACAGGGAGTTCCCGGCGAGGGCATGGCCGGGCGGCCGGCCGACGTCCCGGCTGCGGATGCCGCGGCATCCGGCGGCAGCTCGATCGGCCTCTCCACGATGCGCGAGCGGTGCGAGGCGTTGGGCGGGACGCTGCGTATTTACGGCGAAGAGGGGCTGGGCACGACCGTCGAAGCGATATTGCCGATAAAGGAGTTCGCGAATTGAGTATTCGAATATTGCTGGCCGACGACCATGCCGTCGTGCGGCGCGGCCTGCAGGTCATGCTGTCCACCCAGGGCGGGCTCGAGCTGGTCGGCGAAGCCTCGAACGGCCTCGAGACGCTCGAGCTGGCGCAGCGTCTGGCGCCCGATATCATCCTTATGGATCTGCAAATGCCGGTGCTGGACGGCCTCGCCACGATGGAGCGGCTGCGGCAGAGCGGATCGACCGCGAAGGTCATCGTGCTGACCTCGTTCGCGGACCAGACCCATGTGCTGCCGGCCGTCCGTGCAGGCGCGCGCGGATATCTGCTCAAGGACGTGGAGCCCGAGGAGCTCATCCGGGCGATCCGTCGGGTACACGAGGGCAAGATCGAGCTGCATTCGGAGGTTGCCGGGCAGCTGCTGGAGCTGGTAGCAGCCGCCGAGCCGCTGGCCGGAGCGCCTGCGGCAGATACGCCTGCGGCTCGGACGGGCCTGCTCGCAGCGGTCGGCGCGGGACCGTTCGCAGCGCTGACCAGGCGGGAGCTCGAGGTGCTCGGACTGATCGCTTCGGGCAAGAACAACAAGGAGATCGCCGCCGCGCTGTTCATCTCCGAGAAGACGGTCAAGACGCATGTCAGCCACGTGCTGGACAAGCTCGGCGTGCCGGACCGGACCCAGGCCGCGCTGCTCGCCGCCAAGCACGGGCTGTAGCAGGCGGAGGGGCGAGCCGCCCGGCACGGAGACTGCGGTGCGGGAGGGGCGAGCCCAATGTTGTCAGGTTAAGAACCCTGCCGCTCCCCGGCGCGTGGTCTTCATGAATAAATTGTGCTTGGTCTGTTTGTTGCGTATGAACGAGCGATCCTGGACGACAGGGATGCGGCTACGTTGAAGTTCTTCCCCAAACCGTTCGTGCAACACAGCCTTGAAAGGGGAGATAACTGCCAAACCGCAGTTATTTTCTCCTGCGCCAGGACATCTGGCGGCGATAACTGCATTTATACAGTTAATTTCGAGTCTGAGCCGGATGACGGTCGATTTTCGCGAGATTAACTGTATATTCGCAGCTATCGCTCCGAAAAATGCCGCCACCACGGAGATTAACTGTATATTTGCAGTTAACCTGACAACATTGGGGGCGAGCCCGCCAAGTGTTGACTGTGGCGGGCTGGCGGATGCTCTCGCCGCGGGATGCGCCGGCCCGCTTGCGGGCAGGGCGGCACAATCAGCCCTGTGGGCGGCACCCCGCGCTCACTCCCTCATCCGATAGTCGTACGAATCTCAGCCTCCGGCTGAGATTTTTTGCATCCGCAAATCCGCCTTTTCGCCGACGACGCCCTCCGCGCCTGACGCTACAATAAAGCCATTCCTAACAGACGGAAAGGATGAACGACCATGAAAATCGCGATTATCGCCGGAAGCAACAGGCAGGACTCGAACAGTACGCGCCTTGCGCGCTATGTCGGAGCGCTCATCTCTCGGCAGGAACATCAGGTGTCCGTTTTCGATCCGAAATTAACGCCGCTGCCGTTTTTCTCGACCGACGAGGACTTCGCGGGACATGAGGCGTTGGCTGCGTTCAAGCAGACGGTGCTCGACGCGGATGCCGTCGTGCTCGCTACGCCGGAATACCACGGCGCGCCGTCGGGCGTGCTCAAGAACGCGCTGGATTTTCTGGGCCAATCGCACTTTGAAGGCAAAGCGGTCCTCAGCATGAGCTCCGCCGGCGGCGCGGTCGGCATCGGCTCGCTGCAGCAGCTGCAATCGATCGTGCGTTCGCTGCACGGGGTGAATTGTCCTGAATGGGTATCGGTGTCCGGATTCCAGCGCGATCTGCCGTGGGGAGACGCCGGGGATACGGAAGCGAGCAAGAAGGTAGAGAGCCGCATTCGCATCGCCGTCGACGCATTCCTGGGGATGGCGGCGCGCCTCCGGGGCATCGGGTCGCTGCAAGCGCAGTGAAGGGAGGTTTGATGAGATGATTACGCATATCGTGTCGCTGGAGCTCAGGACTTCGTCCGTGCAGGGCTGCAAGCAATTTTACCGCGATCAGCTCGGCTTCGCCGTTATCGGCGAGACGGCAGACGAGATCCGCTTCGCGCCAACGCCCCGCGTCTCGCTTATTTTTCGGGAATCGGACGAAGCGCCGGCCCACGCTCACGTGGCGTTTGAAGTGCCGCATTCGGCGTTCGGAGAGATCGTACGGGAGCTGGAGCGACGCCGCATCGCGCCGCTGCAATGGGCGGACGGCAGGATTGTAGACGAATTTGAGTCGGGAACCAACGTTTACTTTCGGGACTGCGACGGCAACCTGCTCGAATTCATCGCGCATCCCGGCATCACAGAAGGAGTTGTCGAGCCTTCCGGTCCGTTTCGCATACTGTACGTGCGGGAGATCGGACTGCCGGTGGACGACGTACTGGCGTTCCGCGCGTTAATGGTCGACCTGCTCTCACTGCGTCTCGCCAAAGCTGCGGACGACTTCGCCTTCGCGATCGGAGGAACGGCGCATCTGGTCGTCGCCTCCAAGCGGAGACGATGGATCCCGATCGCGATGCGCGCAGTGCCCCCAAGCTTGAAGGTTGTGCTCGGCGCTTCGGACGCGCGGACCATCGAAGGGCTGAAGGAGCGGCTGGCGATGAAAGGAATGGAGTTCGGCGAGCGGGAAGGGGTAGTCTTCGAAGTCGAAGGCTATGAGTTTGCGGTGAGATTGGACGCCCGGTTTGCAGACGTGCCGGCGCGGCTCGGGCTGAATGGTTGAGCGTCGTCCGGCGAGAGCCGGCTGCAACCGACTCTCCCGACAACAGCCGCCTATCGAGGGCGGGTGGCTTTAAAGGTTACGTCCGGAGTAGACCGCTTCCTTTGTGTGAGGCGGTGTATTTCCGTTTGTGGAAAGAAAGTATAAGTACGACAAGCGCCGCGAATGGGATCATTAGCGTCAGCTATAAATGAAATGATAGACTCGTCAAATAGAAGCTCAAGCCGTCCGCAGCCGCTGGAAAAAGGCCGAAATCGCCGTCTCCGCCGCGCCCATGACTGCGGAGCGGTCGCCCAGCTCGGCGAAGAGGAGGCGGATGCCGCGCAAATGGAAGTTCAGCGCCCGCGCCTCCACCGTGCGAATCATCGCATCCTCCAGCCAGGGGCGCGCGCGGCTCATCGTGTTGCCGATGACGACGGCCTCCGGGTTGAACACGTTCACGATGTTGGCGATGCCGACGCCGAGCGACTCGCCGATGGCCGCGAACAGCCCGCGTGCGGCCTCGTCGCCGCGCGACGCCAGCTCCAGCAGGCTGTCGAGCGAGCCGCTGCCGATGCCGTCCGCCGCCGCGCGGGCGAGCAGCGCCTGTTCCGACGCATACAGCTCCCAGCAGCCCCGGTTGCCGCAGCGGCATGCCGGGCCGGTGGCCTCGATCGACAGATGCCCCATTTCTCCCGAGAAGCCCGCCGCCCCCTTGTACAGCTCTTTTTGCAAAATAAGACCGGTTCCGATGCCCATGCCCACGCTCACATAGATCATGCTGCCGAGGCCGCGTCCGCTGCCGAACTGGCGCTCGCCGATGGCGCCTACGTTGGCCTCGTTGTCGATCAGGACAGGGATGCCGAACGCGCGGGCGAGCGCATCCTGCAGCGGCACCTCGCGCCAATCGAGATTGGGCGCATACAGCACGGAGCCGTCCCGGTCCACGAGCCCGGGCACCCCGACGCCGATGCCGACGACGCCGAACGCGCTGTCCGGCGCCTCGGCCTCGAGCGCCTGGATGAACGGCCGCAATACGCCGAACACCTCGTCCGGGGCAGTCTGCGACAGCGTTGTCGTACGTTCGAGCACGATACCGCCCCGCAGGTCGGTCAGCACGCCGCGTATATAGTTGACGCCGAGATCGATGCCCACGGCATAGCCTGCATCCGCGACGAACTCCAGCAGCACCGGCTTGCGGCCGCCGCTCGACTGCCCCGTCCCGATCTCGCGCACGAGACCGCTGTCGATCAGATCCTGGATCAGGCTGGACACGGTCGCCTTGTTGAGTCCCGTCGTGGCGGAGATATCGGCGCGCGAGAGGGGGGCGTCCCGCAGCACCGAGTCGAGCACGATGGCGGTATTCATTCTTTTGATGAGGGCTTGATCGCCGGTGGGCGTCTTCATACGGGGTGTGCTCCTTCGGGCAGGCGATAGGGTTCGCGTCGTTAATGGTTAACGTCATCATATCACAGACTTTGTTTAATGAATATACAAACTATATCTAAACAAAGATAGACATGACGCGGCCGCGCGTAATATAATCGAAGGTAAGTTCATACACGCGGCGGAGAAAAGGAGAACACGCAGCTCATATCCCATTCGGGGTGAGTTCGTGCTTTCCTTTTCTTTTTTTACATACTGAAAGCGAGGGGTGCAGCATGTCGTTCAACGGACAACGGATACTGCCGGCAGCGCGCAAGGCCAAAGACCTGGAGAAGCTTCTGGCGCTGCCGTACGAATGGATCGTGCTGCTGGATATGCACGTCGGCCAGCTTCAGCCGCTCGTCCAGCTGGCGAAGTCGCACGGCAAGAAGCCGATCGTCCACGCGGATCTGATCGAGGGGCTAAAAAACGACGAATATGCGGCCGAATACATATGTCAGATGGCAAGGCCCGCCGGCGTCGTATCGACCCGCGCGGGGGTCATCGCCAAGACGAAGAAAAACGGATTGCTGGCGATTCAGCGGATGTTCCTGCTGGATACGAACGCCCTGGAAAAAAGCTATGCGATGTTCGAGCGGACGAAGCCGGACTACATCGAAGTGCTGCCCGGCGTGATCCCGCATATGATTGCAGAAGTATACGCGCGGACGGGAATTCCCATCTTCGCCGGCGGGCTGATCCGCACCGAGGATGACGTGGAGCGGGCGCTGCAAGCTGGCGCTTCGGCGGTGACGACCTCCGACAGGGAATTATGGCAGCTGTACGGGCAGGATGACAAGCAGGGGGGAAGGTCATGAAGCAGCGGTTCATACTGGCGATTGATCAAGGCACGACCAGCACGCGGGCGATCGTCTTCGACAAGGACGGGTGCGCAGTCAGCACCGCGCAGCAGGAGATTCGTCAATATTATCCCAAGCCGGGCTGGGTCGAGCACGATGCCAACGACATCTGGCTCTCGGTGCTGGCGGTCATCGCCCACGCCCTGTCGGACGCGGATATTGCGCCCGAGCAGATCGAGGCGATCGGCATCACCAACCAGCGGGAGACGGCGGTCGTATGGGACCGCGCCACGGGGCGGCCGATCCACCATGCGATCGTCTGGCAATCGAGGCAGACGAACGACATCTGCGAGGCGCTGAGGCAGGCGGGACATGAAGACCTGTTCCGGCGCAAGACGGGGCTGCTGATCGACGCGTATTTTTCCGGGACGAAGATCAAGTGGCTGCTGGATCATGTCGAAGGGGCGAGAGCGCGCGCAGAGGCGGGCGAGCTGCTGTTCGGCACGATTGACACATGGCTTGTCTGGAAGCTGAGCGGCGGACGGACCCATGTGACCGACTACTCCAACGCCTCGCGCACGATGCTCTACAACATACACGAGCTTGCCTGGGACGACGAGCTGCTGCGGCTGCTCGATATCCCGCCCGCGATGCTGCCCGAAGTACGTTCGTCCTCGGAAGTATACGGGCACACGACCGCGCACCACTTCTTCGGCCGGCAGGTCCCGATCGCGGGGATCGCGGGCGACCAGCAGGCGGCGCTGTTCGGGCAGGCGTGCTTCGAGCGGGGCATGGTCAAAAATACGTACGGCACCGGCTGCTTCATGCTGATGAATACGGGAGACGAGGCGGTCGAGTCCGCACATGGCCTGCTGACGACGATCGCATGGGGCATCGAAGGCAAAGTCGAGTACGCGCTGGAAGGCAGCGTGTTCGTGGCCGGCTCGGCGCTGCAGTGGCTGCGCGACGGCCTGCGCATGCTGAAGTCCGCGGCGGACAGCGAGACATATGCCGCCCGGGTGACGTCTGCGGATGGCGTATACGTCGTTCCCGCCTTCGTCGGGATGGGCACGCCATATTGGGACAGCGACGTGCGCGGCGCGATCTTCGGGCTGACGCGCGGCACGACCAAGGAGCACTTCATCCGCGCGACGCTCGAATCGCTGGCCTATCAGAGCAAGGATGTGCTGGACGTCATGACCGCCGACTCGGGCATCGCCCTGCGCAGCCTGCGCGTCGACGGAGGCGCCGTCGCCAACGATCTGCTCATGCAGTTCCAGAGCGACCTGCTCGGCGTGGAGGTCGAGCGTCCGGCCGCCCTTGAGACGACGGCGCTGGGCGCGGCCTATCTGGCCGGGCTGGCCGTCGGATATTGGGGGAGCCGACAGGAGATTGCGGCGGGCCGGCGGCACGACCGCACGTTCCGGCCGGCCATGCCGGAGGAGGAGCGGCGCGGCCTGTATGCGGGATGGCAGAAGGCGGTGCGGGCCGCGATGGCTTTTAAGTAACGGATGGGCCGACAAGTTAATAGCGGGTTGGAGATCGGGAGAGACCACGACATTCGTTTGGCCGCTGCAGGCGGCCCGCATGCGCGTGGTCTTTTACTATGGTGGAAAGAAGGGCTTGAGCGATGGGGCACATATTCTCGGCAACGGGGCGCGGCGATAGCTGGAGGCGGTTGAAGGAAGAGACGTACGACGTGCTGATCGTCGGCGGCGGCATCACGGGAGCGGGGATCGCGCTGGACGCGCAGACGCGGGGCATGAAGACGGCGCTCATCGACATGCAGGACTTCGCGGCGGGGACGTCGAGCCGGTCGACCAAGCTGGTGCACGGCGGACTGCGCTATCTGAAGCAATTCGAGGTCAAGATGGTGGCGGAGGTCGGCAAGGAGCGGGCGGTCGTCTACGAGAACGGCCCTCACGTCACGACGCCCGAATGGATGCTGCTGCCGATCTATCAGGGCGGAACCTTCGGCAGATGGAGCACGTCCGTCGGCCTTCGCGTGTACGATTGGCTGGCGGGGGTGAGGCGCGGGGAGCGGCGGAAGATGCTCGGCAAGGAGGAGACGGCGGCGAAGGAGCCGCTGCTGCGGCGCCAGGGCATGCAGGGCGGCGGTTATTATGTGGAGTACCGGACGGACGACGCACGGCTCACGATTGAAGTGTTGAAAAAAGCCGCCGCTGCCGGAGTGGATGCGCTCAACTATGTGCGGGCCGACAAGCTCGTTTATGATGGGGATGGCCGCGCGGCAGGGGTGGAGGCAGCCGATCTGATCGGGGGCAGCGGCTGCACGATACGGGCACGCCAAGTCGTCAATGCGACCGGGCCGTGGGTGGACGCGCTGCGCGAGCTGGACGGGTCCAGGCATGGCAAGACGCTGCGGCTCACCAAGGGCGTCCATCTCGTGTTCGACGGCGGGCGGTTCCCGCTGCGGCAGGCGGTATACTTCGACACGCCGGACGGTCGGATGGTGTTCGCCATTCCGCGCGACGGCAAGACGTATGTCGGGACGACGGACACCGACTACGCGGGGGATACGGCGCATCCGCGGATATCGGCGGCGGATCGCGACTACCTGCTGCGGGCGTGCAACGACATGTTCCCGGAGCTGAAGCTCGAACGCGGCGACGTCGAGTCGGGCTGGGCCGGCTTGCGACCGCTCATCTATGAGGAGGGCAAGTCACCCTCCGAGGTGTCCCGGCGCGACGAGATCTTCGTCTCGCACTCCGGGCTCGTCACGATTGCGGGCGGCAAGCTGACCGGCTACCGCAAGATGGCGGAGACGGTCACGGACCGGCTCGCGGCGGCGCTGCGGGCAGCTGGGTGCGGCCCGTACAGGCCGTGCGGGACGCGGACGATGCCGCTGTCGGGCGGCGATGTCGGCGGGTCCGGCGGGTACGCCGCGTTTGTGCGCGAGGCGACGGCGGCGGGCGAGCGGGCCGGGCTACCGCGGCAGGAGGCGGAGCGCATCGCGGCCCGGTACGGCTCGAACGCGGGCGCCGTATTCGAGCGGGTCGGGCGCTGGCAGACGGCGGGCGACGGCGGCAGACACGGACTGTCCGCCGGCGATTATGCGGCCCTGCTGTACGCGATCGAAGAGGAGATGGCGGTCAAGCCCGTCGACTACATGATCCGGCGGACCGGCGCGCTGCTGTTCGATATCGACTGGGTGCGCCGGCACAGGGATGGGGTAGTCGCCCTGATGGCGGAATGCCTGGGCTACGGCTCTGAGGAGCTGGCGGCGTACGAGGAGGAGCTCGACCGGGAGCTTGCGGCTGTGCGGTGCGAGTGAGCGAGAGGCGATGGCTCCCACATACCGCAGCATGGTCCGATCGCCTTCACTACGAGAGGCGATGGCTCCCACACCCCGCAGCATGGTCCGATCGCCTTCACTACGAGAGGCGATGGCTCCTACACACCGCAGCATGGGCTCATCGCCTTCACTACGAGAGGCGATGGCTCCCCCACACCATAGCATGGTCCGATCGCCTTCACTACGAGAGGCGATGGCTCCCCCACACCGCAGCATGGGCTCATCGCCTTCACTACGAGAGGCGATGGCTCCCCCACCCCGCAGCATGGTCCGATCGCCTTCACTACGAGAGGCGATGGCTCCTGCACACTACAGCATGGTCCGATCGCCTTCACTACGAGAGGCGATCGAACGCCCGCACCGCAGTATCGCCTCCACTGTCCGCACCGTTATAACTTTCTAATAACTTTGTTTAGCCAATAGACAAACTAAGTCGGAGGTGCTATGCTAAGAGCAGCAATGTAACCGAATTCATCCACCACTCAAGGAGGCATCCTGCTATTATGAGCCTGTTCCCGAATGTGCCGCAGATCAAGTACGAAGGCCGCAAATCCGACAATCCGTTCGCTTTCAAGCATTACAACGCCCAAGAGGTCGTGCTCGGCAAGACGATGGAGGAGCATCTGCGCTTCGCCGTCGCTTACTGGCATACGTTCAACGCGAACGGCACCGACCCGTTCGGCGCCGGCACGGCGGTCCGCAGCTGGGATTCGCTGTCCCCGCTCGATCGTGCCAAGGTGCGCGTCGAAGCGAACTTCGAGCTGCTCGAGAAGCTCGGCGTGCCGTTCTATGCGTTCCACGACGCCGACATCGCGCCTGAAGGCGCTACGCTCGCCGAGACGAACAAGAACATCGACGTCATCGTCGCCAAGCTCAAGGAGTTCCAGCAGTCCACCGGCAAGAAGCTGCTCTGGAACACGGCCAACCTGTTCACGAACCCGCGCTACGTATTCGGCGCCGCGACGAGCAACAATGCCGAGGTGTTCGCGTACTCCGCTGCTACGGTCAAGAAGATGCTCGAAGTCGGCAAGGAGCTGAACGGCGAGAACTACGTCTTCTGGGGCGGCCGCGAAGGCTACGAGTCGCTGCTCAACACGGATATGGGCCTGGAGCTCGACAACCTGGCGCGCATGCTGCATATGGCCGTCGACTATGCCAAGGAGATCGGCTTCGGCGCCCAATTCCTGATCGAGCCCAAGCCGAAGGAGCCGACCAAGCACCAATACGACTTCGACTCCGCGACGACGCTCAGCTTCCTGCGCAAGTACGGCCTGAAGGATCACTTCAAGCTGAACATCGAAGCGAACCACGCGACGCTGGCCGGCCACACGTTCGAGCACGAGCTGCGTGTCGCCCGTCTCGACGGCGCGCTCGGCTCGATCGACGCCAACCAAGGCGACTACCTGCTCGGCTGGGATACGGACGAATTCCCGACGGACCTGTACTCGACGACGCTCGCCATGTTCGAGATTCTCAAGAACGAGGGCGGCATCGGCAAAGGCGGCGTCAACTTCGACGCCAAGGTACGCCGGACCTCCTTCGAGGACGACGATCTGTTCTTCGCCCACATCGCCGGCATGGATTCGTTCGCGCACGGCCTGAAGGCTGCCGCCAAGCTGATCGAGAACAAGACGCTCGACAGCATCGTCGACAGCCGCTACGCCAGCTTCGGCGAAGGCATCGGCGCCGAGATCGTCGCGGGCAAGCACTCGCTCGCATCGCTTGAAGCGTACGTGCTGAGCGGCCAGAAGCCGATCGTGAACCGTTCCGGCCGTCTGGAGCAGATTCGCCAAGCGGTGAACGAAGTCATTTTCAGCGTGTAACGTGTAAAGTGTAATTAGCAGCGTGTAGTATTAAGTGTATTAAGGATAGAAGGAAACGAATCGAAGGAGACGGGCCACACATGAACTATGTCATCGGCATCGATCTCGGCACGAGCGCCGTCAAGGCGCTCCTCGTCGGGCAGGACGGAGCGGTGGCGGCCGAGGCCTCCCGCGAGTACCCGCTGTACCACGAGCGCTCGGGCTGGAGCGAGCAGGATCCGGAGGATTGGGTCCGCGCGACGGTCGAAGTGCTGAAGGAACTCGGCGAGAAAAAGACGGCGGCGGGCGACAGTATCGACGGGATCAGCTTCTCCGGCCAGATGCACGGGCTAGTGCTCCTGGACGGGGAGCACCGGCCATTGCGCCGGGCGATCCTGTGGAACGATACGCGCACGACGGCGCAGTGCCGCGAGATCGAGCGCAAGCTCTCAGACAGCCTGCTGCGCCTCACCCGCAATCCGGCGCTCGAAGGCTTCACGCTGCCCAAGCTGCTGTGGGTGCGCGAGCACGAGCCCGACGTATTCGCCCGCGCCGAATCGTTCCTGCTGCCCAAGGACTACGTGCGCTACCGGCTGACCGGCGCCGTCCATATGGATCTGTCGGACGCCGCGGGCACGCTGATGCTGGACGTGGCGGACCGCACCTGGAGCGGCGAGGTGCTGCAGGCGTTCGATATTCCCGCCTCGTTCTGCCCGCCGCTCGTCGAGTCCGTCGCCCAGACGGGCACGCTCGGCGAGTGGGCCGCGCGCGAGACGGGCCTGCCCGCCGCGACGCGCGTATTCGCGGGCGGCGCGGACAACGCCTGCGGCGCGATCGGCGCAGGCATCCTGCAGCCCGGCCTCACGCTGTGCAGCATCGGCACGTCGGGCGTCGTGCTCACGCACGAGCCGGACGCCTCTGCCGACTACGCCGGCAAGGTCCACTTCTTCAACCACGGCAAGCCGGGAGCCTTCTACGCGATGGGCGTGACGCTCGCCGCGGGCTACAGCCTCAGCTGGTTCCGCAACACGTTTGCCGCCGGCGAGCCGTACGACCAGCTGCTCGCGGGCATCGGCGACATCGCGCCGGGCGCGGGCGGCCTGCTCTATACGCCTTACCTGGTCGGCGAGCGGACGCCGCATGCGGACGCGGTCATCCGCGCGAGCTTCGTCGGCATGGACGGCGCGCACACGAGAACCCACTTCGCGCGTGCGGTGCTGGAGGGGATTACGTTCTCGCTGAACGAGTCGGTCGACGTGTTCCGCAAGGCCGGCAAGTCCGTGACGAAGGTCGTCTCCATCGGCGGCGGCGCCAAAAACCCCGACTGGCTGCAGATGCAGGCGGACGTCTTCGGCGCGGAGGTCGTGCGGCTGGAGAGCGAGCAGGGGCCGGGCCTGGGCGCCGCGATGCTGGCGGCGGCCGGATGCGGCTGGTTCGACAGTCTGGAGGCGTGCGCGGACGTGTTCGTCAAGCATGCGGCCTCCTACGAGCCGGATGCAGGACGCACGCAGCGATACGGCGAGCTGTTCGGCATTTACCGCGACGTGTACGCCGCGACGAAGCCGCTGAACGAGGCGCTGGCCGCTTTTCGCAGCTAGGGCTTCAATGATAAGATAGACGGGAGGAGCTTGCCCCTGACGGGCGGGTGCCTCCCTATAGTGAGAGAGCTCCCCGCAATTCCGGCCGGTAACCGGAGGGGGGCTCTTTGTCTTGTCCGGCCACCGCCAGAGGAACGCGACGGGATGCCAGGCGTAATAGAAGGTATAATGGTTGAAATAGAGGTGATGTCGATGGGCGATCATACGGACGGGTTGATGCGGGCGCATATCGAGGCGGCCGGGTACGAGCAAGGAAAGGCGGTGCTCCGGAACGTGACGATCGAGGTCCGGCGGGGCGAACGCGTCGGCCTGCTCGGTCCGAACGGAGCGGGCAAGAGCACCGTCATGAAGGGGCTGCTCGGACAGCTGCCCTACTGGATCGCGGACGTCGCTTGGGACTCGTCTGCGGCCCCCGGCGACGCGGCCGGTGCACAAGGCGAGATGAACCGGCAGGTCGCCTACATACCGGAGCAGCCGATTCTGTACGAGCGGCTCACGCTGTGGGAGCATCTCCAGCTGGCTGCCGCCGTGTGCGGCATCTCCGAGGCGCGGCTTGCGGAGCGGGCGGAGGAGCTGCTGCGCAGATTCCGGCTCTCGCATGTGAAGCACGATTATCCCGTCAAGTTCTCCAAGGGCATGCAGCAGAAGACGATGCTGGTGGCGGCCTTTCTGCTGGAGCCGTCGCTGTACCTGGTCGACGAGCCGTTCATCGGGCTCGATCCGGGGGCCATCATGGAGCTGCTGGAGGCGCTCGACGAGGAGCGCGCGCGAGGGGCGGGTGTGCTGCTGACGACGCATGTGCTCGACTCGGCGGAGCGGCTGTGCGACCGGTTCGTGCTCGTCCATCAAGGGAGCGCGGCCGCCGCAGGCACCGTCGCCGATATCCGGGCGGCGGCCGGCATGCCTGCCGGGACGCCGCTGTTCGACTGCTTCCGTCGGCTGACGCTGACGGCGGAGGACTCATGAAGGCCGGCCGATCAATCGGGCGCAGCGGTCCGTGGCGGCTCGCGCTGAAGCGCTGCCTGGCGTTCTGGCGCGCATCGGCCAATGCCTGGCGCCTCACGCTGGACTGGACCGTGCTGCTCTACCTGGTGCTGCCGGGGCTATGGATACTCGGCGGCATATACACCGACTGGCTGCGCCATCCGCCGGACTGGCTCGCCCGGCTGCCCGAGCGCACGTCGGCCGCGGCGCTGGCCGCCCTCATGCTGCGGGCGAGGCTGCGCACGTTCGCCGATCCCGGCGACGCGCTGTTCCTGCGCGCGAGCCGCCGCTGGGTCGCGGCGCTGACGCGCGCAGGCCTCGCCTACACGCTGGCGGCGAGGCTCGCCGTGGCAGCAGCGGCAGGCGGCCTGCTGCTGCCGCTGCTGCCGGCCGAGCCCGCCTGGCGGCTGGCGGACGGAGCGGTGTTCGTCCTGGCCGCCGCGCTCACGGGCTTCATCTGGACGCTGCTGCGCGACCGGGCGGAGCGGCGCTGGCGGGGCTGGCGGCGTATGGCCGCCGTCTACGGCGGGCGGGTGGCGTTGTTCGCCGCCTGGCTGCCGGCCGCCTCGATCTTCACGGACGGCGCCGCATCCGCGCTCGCCGTCTATAGCGTCGTGGCGGCGCTGGCCGCCGCGGCCGCATTGCTCGGCCTGCTGCGCATGCGCATGCAGGGCATGTTCGAGCAGGAGCTGGGCGCAGAGCGCCGGGCCTACGCGGACAACGTCGGCTGGGTGCTGACCGACACGCCGCGGACCCCGCGTCCGCCCGCAGGCAGACGGCCTGTGCTGCTGCGGCGGCCGGGGCCGCTGCTCCGCAAGCGGGACCCGGCTTCCCGTATCGCAGAGCTCTGGCTGCGCAGCATGGTCCGCGACGGGGATATGATGAAAAATCTGATCTACTATACGCTGCTCGGCGTCGCAGCCGTATGGCTGTCGCCGCCCTGGCTGGCCGCGCTCGCGTGGTTCGGCATGGGCGCGCTGCTGCTGTGGTGGCTGAAAGGGCAGTGGGAACTATGGGTCGGGGAGCGCTACATGTCGCTCTTCGAATGGGGCGAAGAACCGAGGCGGATGGCCGGGAACGTCGGGCGTCGGCTGCTGCTGCGCCCGGCAGCGCTGCTGTGGAGCGCTGCCATCGGGCTGCATGCAGGCTGGCTGTACGGAGGGCTATGGTGGCTGGCGGCATTGGTCCTGCCTGCCGTCTGCTATCCGCTGCTCGGCCCGATGAGCCGCGCGATCTCCGCGCTGTCCATGCGCAGAGCCGCCCGCCGGGAGACGCGCGAGCAGGACAGACGCATTACATGAAGCCTGACCTGGACGGATATGCTATGGCTATTCGTTCGAAGAAAGGAAGGCGTACCGCGATGACCCACGGAGCCCTGATGTTTGAATTTCCCGACGAAGCGAGCGCGCGGCAGGCTTGCGGCACGCTGGACGAGCTGGGCTACGAGCCGCAGCTGCATGGCGGGGGCGTGCTGCATATTCATGTCGAGCGCGAGGATCTCACGAGCGCGCTGGAGATCGCCCAGAGCCACGGCGGCCGGCTGGTGTCCGAGCAGGCCGCCGCGGACGGCGCGCTGACAGCCTCGGCCTATGCGCTGGACGCGCTGACGATCCCCGCGCATACCGTGAACGAGGATTGGGAGCCCGCCTACTTCGGCGGGGAGCCAGAGGCGCCGCAGGCGGGAATTGACCGTCCGGCGGCACAGCCTGCAGACGCCGCGGACGACGGCAGCTACAACCGCTTCGAGGCATACTGAACGAGCGGGAGGGTGAACCGCGCGTCGTCCCGAGACGACGGCGATCGGCCATTCAGGGGACAGCTGCCATCACCGGTCAGCCGATCCCCCCGCCAGCCTCCGCCGACCCGGCGGCATTCAGCCCGGCCACATAGCCGGTCGAGAATGCCGCCGTAATATTGTAGCCCCCCGTATAGCCGTGAATATCGAGCACTTCTCCCGCGAAGTAGAGCCCCTGCACAAGCTTGGACTGCATCGTTTTCGGATCGATCTCCTTGAGATTCACGCCGCCGCCCGTCACGAACGCCTCCTCGATCGACAGCGTGCCATTTATGTCGATCGGGAAGCCCTTGAGCAGGCCAGACAGATGGAGCCACGCCTGCTTCGGGATGTTGGCGTGCGTCGTATCTCCGTCGAGGCCCGCCTGCGCGAGCAGCAAGGGGAGCAGCCGCTCGGCGACTGCGCTCTTCAAGACGTTGCGGACGGCCTTCTTCGGCTCCTCCGCGCTCAAGCCATACGTATAATCGTACACCTGCGCCGCGCTCATGTCCGGATACAGATCGAGCGTCAGCCGCACCGGCGCGCCGCCGCTTTTTTTGAGCTGCTTCACGACGAACTGGCTGCACCGCAGCGCGATCGGCCCGGACAGGCCGAAGTGCGTGAAGATCATATCCCCCCGGTGTGTCACGAGGGGCTTGCCCTTGTCTCCCCATACGGTGAGCGTCACGTCGCGCATCGACAGGCCCTGCAGCTCTCTGCTCCGGATGAAGGGCTCGCCGGAGGTCAGCGGCACCTCGGTCGGGAACAGCTCGGTGATCGTATGCCCGGCCTGCTCGGCCCAGGCGTAGCCGTCGCCGGTCGAGCCCGTATGCGGCACCGACTTGCCGCCGACCGCGACGACGACGGCGGAGGCACCATAGCGGCGGCCGTCGGCCAGTCGCACGCCGGTCGTCCTGCCGTCCTCGTACAGCACCTCGGCCACAGGCGCATGCGTCACAATCTCGACGCCCTGCTCTCTTACTTTGCGCACGAGCGCGTCGACGACTGTCTTGGCCTTGTCCGTGACGGGGAACATGCGCCCGTTGTCCTCTTCCTTCAGGCGAATGCCCATCTCCTCGAAAAAAGCGGCGATATCGCGGTTGCCGAACACGGACAGCGCGCTGTACAAAAACCGGCCGTTGCCCGGTATATGCCGGATCAGCTCGTCCGTCTCCTTGGCGTTCGTCACGTTGCAGCGCCCGCCGCCCGAGATGCCCAGCTTGCGTCCGAGCTTGTCCCCTTTGTCGAGGAGCAGGACGCTCGCGCCGGACCGGCTGGCGGCGATGCCCGCCATGAGGCCCGCCGAACCGCCTCCGATTACGATCACGTTATAAAAATCCGAATTTTGGTTATTTATATTACACTCCACGCTTCATACCCTCTCTGTCGCCTTGCAATTGCAACCTTTTCCTAATATATAGTTTAAACTATATTCCTATTATTGTAAGCGGAATGTTTATATGTTTTAATCAAAATGATTGCTCGACAACACAGGACGTCTGTGCGGGGGGATTCCTATGGTCAACAACCTGCTTCTTCAAGTCCTTATCGCCCTGCTGCCAGTAGGAACCTTCCAGGTCTGGTACTCGCGCCCGCGTCAACTGAAGCATTCGCGTTACTTTATCGGTGTCGTCTGCGGACTCAGCATGATGCTCGGGCATTGCTACAATATTCATTTTGACCCGGTTGTGCTCGATTTAAGCTTCATTGCGATCATTATCGCCTCCCTGTACGGAGGTATTGTGTTCGGTGTCGCGCTGAGTACCGTGTACACGCTGCTGCATTTCTACGAGATGAACGATCCGGCCGCCATTGTCGGCTTAGGCGCGTTTTTTGTTTTCTACTTAATCTTTATCTACAAGGTTTCTTCTTCCTTTCGCATTCAGAACCGCAGCGCGAGGATGAAGACGATCGTGCCGCTGTGGGCGATCGGTCTGGCCGCCCATTTTATATCGCTAATCGCCGCATCCATCAACCACGATGAGCTGCCGGGTGACAATTTCGGCTGGTTTTTCGCAGCTTATATGGTCGCCTACGCGGGGATCGTTCATCTATCCGTTTATTACATTGAGATCGCTTACGAACGGGTCAGCCTGCAGACGCAGCTCAAGGAGCTGTCCAGCCAGTACAAGCTCGAATCGATCCGGATGCGCCAATTTCTCGACGTCGTCCCGCTTGCCGTCATGTTTATCGACGGCAAGGGCCGTATCGCGCACGCCAACAAGACCGCGCTGGAGATGGGCAATGCGGCAGCGGCGGAGGCGGACGACCTGCATTATACGGAGATGGCCAGGCAGATGGGCATCGAAGATTCGGCGTCCGTCATTCACGCCATCCTGCAAGACGGGGAGAGCAGGGCGTCGGGCGTGTTCAAGCTGGAGGGCCGCTCGATGCTGGCTACGGCTTGTTCGGTCAGCGAGGCCGGGCCCGACAGACAGTCGCGGGGCGTCGTCTATATTGCGCAGGACATTACGGATACGCAGCGGCTCAAGGACGAGCTGGATAAGATGGAGCGGCTCAGCCTGGTGGGGCAGATGGCGGCCAGCATCACGCATGAGATCCGCAATCCGATGGCGGTCATCCGGGGATTCGTGCAGCTGTTGAACGAACGCAGTCCCGCCGAGCAGCGCTCTTATTTTCGCATCGTCATGGAGGAGCTGGACCGGGCCAACGCCATTATCAACGACTTCCTGTCGCTCGCGCAGAACCGGATCGTGGAGAAGGAGACCGGCCGCCTCCAGTCCGTGCTCAAGGACATGATGCCGCTCATCTGGGCGGACGCGAATCTGCGGGGACAGTCCGTCGAGCTCATACTGTGCGAGGAGCAGGATGCGCTCGAGCTCAACGGCAAGGAGATCAAGCAGCTGATTCTGAACCTGGCCCGCAACGGGCTGGAGGCGATGGACGACAAGGGCGTGCTGCGAATCGAGACGCGCGACCTGGGGGACCGGGTGCAGCTGCTCGTAGCCGATACGGGAGGCGGCATACCGCCGGAGAAGGTGGAGCGGCTGTTCGAGCCGTTCTATACGACCAAGGAGCAGGGGACGGGACTCGGTCTGGCGCTCTGCCTGAGCATCGTCGAACGTCATGAAGGCCGCATCGAGGTGCAGTCGCGGGTAGGCGAGGGGACGACGTTTATCGTCACCTTCTGCAAGAGCGGGCATGCGTGCTGGGCGGCAACCGTATAGGCATGTGTCAAAAGGCGTACAATACTCCGGAACGCTCATACGTACAAGGAGGGACACGGATGGCAGGCAAGCAGCCGAAACAGAAGGGACACAGTCCGGCTCCGGCGCGGGATAGAGAGCAAGCATCTCCGCTGGCCCCCGGCTTCGACAAGAAGCTCGACGGCCCGAATATTCCCTCGACCTGATCCGGTTCGGAGCAGCCCGGCGGCAGCGCCGGGCTTTTGGCGCTTTTGACGGCCTGCGCATGACCGCGCTATAATAACGTAAGCGGCAATCCGCCGATTAGCGACTCATGCGAAAGCGAGGGATAGGCATGTCTATGTCATTCGAACGATATATGCTGGATATGATTCAGCCGATGCGCGACGATCTGACCCGTGTGGGCATCCAGGAGCTTAGAACGCCGGAGGAAGTCGAGGCGGTGCTGCCGGACAGCAAAGGAACGACGCTCGTCGTCGTCAACTCGGTATGCGGGTGTGCAGCCGGCCAAGCTCGTCCGGGCGTAGCCGAGGCGCTTCGCCACGATGCGCTGCCGGATCATCTGTTCACCGTATTCGCGGGCCAGGACAAGGAAGCGACGGCCAAGGCAAGAGAATACTTCGCCCCGTATCCGCCGTCTTCGCCGTCGATCGCCCTGCTGAAGGACGGAGAGCTTGTGCACTTTATCGAACGTCATCAGATCGAGAACCGCAGCGCCGAAGATATCGCCGCCGATCTGACCGATGCCTTCGACCGTTACTGCCGCTAATGCGGACCATGCCGCGGATGAGCGTTCATCCGCGGTTTTTTTCACGAATTGGCAGGAGCCGAGGACGGGCTCGTTGTTTCAGGTGCGACGAAGCCGTCTTACATATGTAGAAGGACATGAGACAGGAGGCGTTCATATGAGTTTGCAACAAGACATCGTAGCGCGCTTGGGCGTGAAGCCGTCGATCGATCCCGAAGCCGAGATCGCGAGGCGCGTCGGGTTCCTCAAGGACTATGTCAAACAAGCGGGCGCAGCCGGCTTGCTCATCGCGATCAGCGGCGGCGTGGACAGCGCGGTGGCTGCAGGTCTGTGCAAGCGGGCGACGGACGAGCTGTCGGCGGAGACGGGCAGGAAATACATGACGCTCGGCGTATTCCAGCCGTACGGCGAGCAGGAGGACATCGCCCATAGCTACGCTGTGGCCGAGGCGTTCGATCTCAAGCACAAGGTGGAGACGAACATCGAGGAGGCGGTCGACGAGATCGCGCTCGAGACCGAGCATGCGTTCAAGTCGCTGGGCATGTCGCGCCATGTCAGCCGCGGGGGCAAGGGCAACATCAAGGCGCGCACGCGCATGGTGGTGCAGTATGCGCTGGCGTTCGATCTGAATCTGCTGGTCGTCGGCACCGACCATGCGTCCGAGGCGCTGACTGGCTTCTACACGAAGTGGGGAGACGGCGCGGTCGACATCACGCCGCTCAGCTCGCTCAACAAGCGCCAGGTGCGCCAGGTCGCGCGGGCGCTGGGCGTGCCGGCCGAGGTGGTGGACAAGGCGCCGACGGCAGGTCTGTGGGCGGGCCAGACCGACGAAGCCGAGCTGGGCGTGAGCTACGATGACAACAGCGACTATCTGGAAGGCAAGCCGATCCCGGACGCGGCGCGCGAGATATTGGAGAAGCATTATCAGCGTACGCATCACAAGCGCCAGGCGATTCCCGGCATCTGACCCGCAGCGATGATTGAAGGTATAGGGATAGACGTCGTCGAGATGGAGCGGATGGCGAAGCTGCTCGCGGGCGAGAGCGGGCCCAGGTTCGCGGCCCGCGTGCTCACGTCGGCCGAACTGGAGCGCTACGCGGGAATGCAGCCGCGGCGCGCGGTCGAGTTCGCGGCGGGCCGGTTCGCGGCCAAGGAGGCGGTCGTGAAGGCGATCGGCTGCGGGATCGGCAGCTGCGTCGGCTTTCGCGACATCGAGGTGCTGCCGGACGAGCGCGGCCGTCCGTTCTGCCGGCTGTCGCCGGAGGCTTGGGGGAGGCTCGGCATGGAGGCGTCCGCCTACCGCTTGCATGTCGCGATCACGCACGAGCGGCGGCTGGCGGCGGCGACAGCTACGTTGGAGAGAGTCGAATAAGCAATGCCGAAGCCCGGCCGATCTGGCCGGGCTTTTGTTGGCGCTGCGATGCGGGACGGGCGGGGAACGCCGCGGCGTCTTATTTCTTGGCGGACAGCCAGACGGCGAGTGCGTCGATCTGCGCTTCAGTGAGACGGTCCTTCATCGCCGGCATGAGCTCGCCGCCGTCCGCGATCTGGCGGGCGATCTGCTCCTTGGTCAGCCTGGCGCCGACAGATCGCAGATCGGAGGCGGCGCCCATCTTGCCCTCCAGGCCGCGGCCATGGCAGCTGATGCAGTTGCTGCGGTACAGCTCCACCGTCTCGGCAGGACCCGCCAGTGCGGCCGACGCCGGGGCGGAGGCGGCGGGGCGGGCGGACTGGCCGCCGCCGCAGGCGGAGACGATCAGCGTCGTCGTCAGCAGGACGAGCGCGACAGCCGGCAGGCGGGGGGACGTATATATTTGCAAATTTACCCCGCTCCTTTTGTTAAGTATAATAAATAGAATCTACATCTTAAGACAGGCTTCCTTGGAGTGCAACGATGAGCATACGCTATTTTAACATATTAATGAATCATCTCGAAAAGATGCAATTCGAAGTTACCGCCGCCTCCTTCGAGGAGCTGACGGGCCGGGAGACGGAGCCGCCGGATGTTTACGACTGCAACCGGGCGCTGCTCGTTACCGGAGGCAAGGGCATTTTACATATGGACGACCGCTCCTTCCCGATGAAGGCAGGCACGTTCAGCTTCCTGCTCGCAGGAAGGCAGCATTCGATGCAGGCGCAGCGGGGCGAGACATTGTCGTATTGGTGGTGCCACTTCCGCGCGAGTTATGCGGACAGGGCGATTTTCAAGGAGATCGGCATGCCCGAGCATGTGAGCATTCCCGATCCGCGGGAAGCGATCGCGCTGTTCGAGCGCATCGGGCGCAATCTGCTCGCGGACCAGCCGACCTCGCGCCTGCGGCTGAAGACTTCGTTTATGGAGCTTGTGAGCGTTTATTTGGACCATATCGTAGCGGATACGGGCATTCAGGAGACGCCTTCGCCGGAGATCGAAAAGCTGGAAATCGTGCTGAGCTACGTGGACGAGCATCTGGCGGATTCGATCACCGTAGAAGATTTAGCGGGATTAATCTTTTTGCACCCGAATTATTTTATCGTTTACTTCAAAAGTCTGATGGGCTGTTCGCCGATCCAATATGTGAACCAAAGAAGGCTTGAGGTGGCCCGGACGCTGCTGGCCGATCCGGCTTGCAACGTGTCGGACGCGGCGAGCCGGATCGGCATGAAAATTTATTATTTCTCGAGAATGTTCAAGGCGTATACGGGGTTGACGCCGAGCCGGTACAAAAAGCTCGTGCTCGGTACGGCCAAGCCTGTCCTCGGATCCGGCGATCCTGGCGAACCGCGTGGTCAATAGGGCGCTCGGGACAGCCGCGCTGCGTGCAGGAAAGATGAAGGAGAGGGTGACGGCGTGAACGAGCGGGAGATCAAGTCTTTTTTTAGCGGCGAGCTGCTGGCGTGGTACAGGCAGGCGAAGCGCGACCTGCCCTGGCGGCGCAGCAGGGATCCGTACCATATCTGGGTGTCGGAGATTATGCTCCAGCAGACCCGGGTCGATACGGTAATCCCGTATTTTAACCGGTTCATGGAACGGTTCCCGACGATCGGGGCGTTGGCCGGGGCGCCCGAGGAGGACGTGCTGAAGGCCTGGGAGGGGCTCGGCTATTACTCGCGGGCCCGCAA
Source organism: Cohnella sp. 56 (assembly GCF_037963805.1). NCBI lineage: Bacteria > Bacillati > Bacillota > Bacilli > Caryophanales > Paenibacillaceae > Cohnella > Cohnella sp. 56. The sequence continues at coordinate 606,157 of NZ_JAZDQE010000001.1, forward strand.
CCTTCAGGCCGCGGCCCGCGAGCTCGCGGACAAGCATGACGGCAGGCTGCCCGACGACAAGAGCGTCGTAGCCGGCTTGAAGGGGATCGGCCCGTATACGTCGGGCGCGATCATGAGCATCGCATTCGGGCGTCCGGAGCCGGCGGTGGACGGCAATGTCATGCGCGTGCTGTCCCGCTACTTCTGCATTGACGAGGATATCGCGAGGCCGGCCGTACGCGTCGGGATGGAGGGGCTCGCCCGGGAGCTGATCCCCGAAGGCGAAGCGTCGGACTTCAATCAGGCGCTCATGGAGCTGGGCGCGCTCGTATGTACGCCCAAGTCGCCGAGCTGCCTGCTGTGCCCGGTCATGGCGCACTGCCAGGGCCGGCTGGCCGGCCGCGAGACGGAGCTGCCGGTCAAGAGCAAGGCCAAGCCGCCGCGGCCCGAGCTACGCCTGGCGGCGCTCGTTCAGGACGCTGCGGGACGTGTCCTCGTCCGGCAGCGTCCGGACAGCGGCCTGCTCGCCCGCATGTGGGAGCTGCCGCATATCGCCGTTCCCGAGCGCGCCGACTGGGAGTCGGAGACGCAGAGCCCGGCGCTGCTCGCCGCAGCGCTGGCTGCCGAGGGGATGCCCGGCCTCGTCGAGCCCGGCGGACTGCGCCATGCAGCGGATGCGGAGCATGTGTTCACGCATCTGCACTGGTATTTGCGCGTCTTGGGCGGCAGAGCTGCGAGCGCCGACGGGTCGGCGGCAGCGGCGAATATCGCGGCGGAGCGCGGGAGCGGTTATCTGACCGAGGCGGCCGCGGCCTCGGAGACGGACGGCGGCAGCGCGGCGGGCGGACCGGCGGCAGCGCTGCCGCCGGGCTACCGCTGGATCGGCCCCGCCGAGTTCGAGCAGCTGGCTTGGCCCAACGTGTTCAGCAAGCTGCTGGGTGCGCACTTCAGCGGTAGCCTGGATAGCATGGTCCAACCAAGCAAACGCCGCCGATAGTGCGGGAATAGCTGTCGCGAAGGCCGATATCCGCTGCCCGGAGCGAGGTTGTCGGGCAATGAGCCATACAGGCTGCGCAACAAAAAAAGCCAGGGCCGCGTGCTGCGACCCTGGCTTGTACCGCGTTCAAGCTTGAACTGGCGTCCGAGCTTACTTGGCGGCTTCGTAACGCTTGCCGACTTCTTCCCAGTTGACCACGTTCCAGAACGCGCCGATGTAGTCCGGGCGCTTGTTCTGGTACTTCAGGTAGTAAGCGTGCTCCCATACGTCGAGGCCGAGGATCGGCGTCTCGCCTTCGAAGATCGGGCTGTCTTGGTTCGGCAGGCTGTATACCTTCAGCTTGCCGTCCTTGCCGACAACGAGGAATGCCCAGCCGGAGCCGAAGCGAGTCGTAGCCGCAGCCGCGAACGTTTCCTTGAACTTGTCGAAGCCGCCCAGCTCGCTGTCGATCGCAGCAGCCAGCGCGCCGGCAGGAGCGCCGCCGGCGTTCGGGCCGATCGTCTCCCAGAACAGGGAGTGGTTGGCGTGGCCGCCGCCGTTGTTGCGGACAGCGGTGCGGATGGACTCCGGCACAGCGTTCAGGTCGGAGATCAGATCGTTCAGGCTCTTGTCCGCCAGCTCGGGAGCAGACTCAAGCGCCTTGTTCAGGTTCGTAACGTAAGTATTGTGATGGCGGTCGTGGTGGATCTCCATCGTGAGCGCGTCGATATGCGGCTCGAGTGCGTCGTTAGCGTAAGGAAGAGCGGGCAATACATGTGCCATAGTGGAACAGCCTCCTTAGAATAATAACTGGAATGGAAATCTTCTTTTGTATTATCTCCGATTTTAAATACTAAAGCAACATGGGTGTTTAGAAAGTCGGAGAACCACGCGCTTCCATCGGTACAGCATAACCGGGCGCCTTCGCATTTATACAGCGAATTAACATTTCCTGTCGTAAATGGGCAGGGATAAGACCTTTTTCCTATAAAAATCGATTTGGGATCAAATTCGGCGATTTTCGCGGGAATTATGGAGTTTATCATATGTAAACGTTTTATATAAAGCGTTTTCACTGCTTTGCGCGCAATTTCTCCAAAATAATTTATGCGATCTTCCTAAAATAGCATGAAATTCTCACGAAATTGTCGTAATATAAAAAGACGTTAAAGCGATGTTCACAGTTCAGCCTCTACTTTAACTGAATTCGGGGAGACAGGCTCATGCAGATTCGGACTTTTCAATTGTCGGATTATCGCTTGGTATCCGAACTTCTGACGGTTGCACTGTCGGAGGAATGCTGTGAGGAGACGATGTCGGCATTATCCCGCCAATTGTCCTGGGACAGCGAGCTCGTGCTCGTAGCCCTTAAGGACGATGAGATCGCCGGGATCATGATCGGCACGATCGATCATAGCAAAGGATATGTGTATCGGATTGCCGTCCATCCGGAGCGGCGCCGCCAGGGCGTCGGGCGCGGACTCGTGTCGGCGATGAACGCGCGCTTTCGCCAGCGCAACGTGCATAAGGTTTTTGTCGCAGTGGACAAGCACAACGAACTATTGCTTCCGTTCTACCAATCCGTTAGTGAAGAGATGCTTAAGCTTGTGACGCCGCAGCGTCCGCTATCCATCGTAGCAGGCTGAACACCGTGCTTACGCTTTTAACGCAACATGCTTCACAGAGATCAGGAGAGCATATCTTACGTGTCGACAGGCGCCGGGCACCGGTTGCTTTTGGCCATAAGATATGCTTTTCTTATACAAGCATTTCGAGGTCCGCTAAGGCATGATATACAAGGACGGTTTAGTTGGGCCGGTTGGGTTGGTGGCAGAGCTGTCGTAAAACTCTTCAGAATAATTCTTATAAACACTCACTCGAGCAACCGATAAGTAGTCTTTTTAAACTCATAACTTTATTCTTTTGCGTGTCGTTAAGCGTCTCGGCAACGATTTTAGCAATTAAAGAGATGGTGTCGCGGAATAGCTCAAGCGATAAAGTGCAGTTAAGCGTTATCTTCTGATTCTTTTGCATTATTGACCTCTTCGGCTTTCAGGCTTTTTTGCTTCTCTTAATCTTCCATCGTAATGTAAATATTTGTCGATAAATAGTCTTATCGTTCCTTAACTTTCCATGTATGATGAGGGCATTACATATTTGGGGAGTGGTTGGGTTGAAAAAAGCAAAAGTGGTTGCTGCTTTTTGCGTGTTTTTCGCGCTATTATTTTCACACATAGGATCTTTAAGCGCTGCGGATACATGGGTTACTAAAGCATCTATGTCACTTGCACACGCTTACGGAGGAAGTGCGGTTTTAGACGGTAAGCTTTACGCAGTATCGGGTGAAATTAATCAAGGCGTTACAAATATTGTTGAGGCATACGATTTTGCTACAAATACGTGGAGTACGAAAGCTAATTATCCTATTTCAGTTGTAGGCGCCACTGCAGTTGCATTTGACAACAAAATATACGTTTTTAGCGGTTCAACTTCACGCGGCTCCCCTGAAACAGTCCAAAATGTATATGAGTATGATCCCAATAAGAACATATGGACTTCCAAAGCAAATATACCCACCGGACGAGTGGGGGCTTCGGCTGTTGTATTTAACAACAAGATTTATGTAATCGGTGGAATGAAGAATGGAAATATAGAGTTAAATGTTGTGGAAGTATATGATCCTGCAACTAATACTTGGTCAACAGCGGCAAATTTAAATTATGCAAAATTCACCGGGACAGCGTTTGTGTATCAAAATAAATTATTTTTTCTTGGCGATAAACTTGAGGAATATAATCTAACTACTAATACTTGGGTCGCCAAGCTTCCTGGGTTTACTCCAAGCAGCTATATGTATTCTGTAGTGTATCAAAACGATGTTTATGTTACATTTTGGGGAAACCTTTTAATTTATGACCCTATAAACAATGTACTAAAAGATACTATAGCAATACCCGAGACGAAACAAATGCCTTTCATTGGCTTGATCAACAATTCAATTATCTTTGCAGGTTCCTGGAAGCCATATACTGCTACAACTGTGGGATATACCATTGAATCAACCCTTCCTAATGTGCCCACAAATCTGTTGGCGAGTCCCAGTGATCATTTAGTTTCTCTTGAATGGTCATCTATAGCAGAAGCCACGAGCTACAATGTAAAACGCTCCACGACAGCAGGCGGACCTTACACGACCATTGCAACGGGCGTTACCGGCACGACATACAATGACAACGGTCTGACTAACGGCACAAAGTATTATTACGTCGTTACAGCAGTCAATACAGGCGGCGAGAGTGGCAATTCGAACGAAGCAAGTGCGATTCCGACCGCACCAGTATCGGCCAGCCGCGCACTCCTGACGATTCATCTGGTCGGCGGAGCTGAGAAGGAATACGATCTGTCCGCAACTGAACTGGACAATTTCCTCGACTGGACCGAATCCGCAACGCAGAATTCCAAATATAAATTCATCAAGACGTTTAACAAAGGGCCATTCAAGACTCGTGCTGAGTACGTGGTATTCGGTAAAATCGTGAATTTCGATGTGGATGAATACGATCCAACTGAATAAAACTCATCGATCGTCTGGCTGTCGCCGGGCGGTCTTTGCTTTTCTTTAGAGCATTTTTGCGGATTTACTTTACATTTTCTATAGCCGGTCGACGTGGGTCATATAGCTGCAGGGCTTTTGTTTATTTATAAATGTTTTGAAGTCGAGCTCCCCATCCAACGTTACAACAAAGACTCGTTGTCGCAACCTTGCTGCAAAAAAATGTTGCTAAAGGCACGTAAACGGTCGTAAATTAGGAGAAAGGGTTAACGGGCATTCACAAACGTGCTTTGGTTTATGCGATTCCCGATAATCGGGTATAATGAAAAAAGCGACAAAACTATTCTTATATTATATCAGGGTTCTACGGCAGGGGGCTTGGCATGGAGCGCAGCGGCGGCCTAATATCTACATCTATATATGAGAGCTGTACGATCAAGAGCTTCAAGCACAACGGCTCGCTCCATCGCATGTGGCTCGAGAATTGGAGAGTCCCCGAGCATATTCTGCATCCTTCGCACCGGGACGCGGGGATCATGGTGTACGTGAACGACCACACGCCGATCCGCGAATCCGACGGCAAGGAATGGATCAGCCGCGTGCCGGCCGTGTCCTTCTTTTTGCCGGGCGAATGGTTCAACGTCGTGGCGTTGCTCGAAGACCGCGGCGTCCGATACTATTGCAATGTGGCATCTCCGCCTTACCGTTATCAGAACGTGTTGACTTATATCGACTACGATCTGGACGTCGTGCTGCTGCCGGGCGGCTCCGTGCTGGAGCTGGACCGGGACGAGTATGACAAGCACAAGGAAGAGTACCGCTACAGCGCGTCCGTCCGCAACCAGGTGGAGGAGGGACTGCGCGCGCTGCATGAGCGGGTGGCGGGGTTCGGCATGCCCTTCGGCGACGAGGAAGCAAGGCGATATTACCGCGAGTGGAGAGACAGCCCCCAGGCGAAGGAGACTGAGTCGCAGCCATGAAGGAACTATCAAGCGTCCGGCAGCCCGGCAGAGCCCGCTCGGTCAAGCCCGAATCCGTCTGGCGGCGCGAGCTGTGGGAGTGGCTGCGCGCGCTCGGCATCGCATTTACGATCGTCATCCTGCTATGGGCATTCGTCTTCAGACTGTCGACGGTGAAGGGCGAATCGATGCAGCCGACCCTATACGAGCACGAGTGGCTGTTCGTGAACAAGATCGCCTACGAGCTCGGCAAGCCCAAGGCGGGCGATGTCGTCATTCTGAAGGATCCGAGCGACGGACCGGACAAGAAAAAGTATCTGGTGAAGCGCATCATCGGCGTCCCGGGCGACACGATCGAAGGCCGGGGCGGCCAGCTCTATGTGAACGGTGAGCTCCGCGTCGAGCCGTACACGGACAGTGAGATCGAGGACGGCGACTTCGGCCCGGTGCAGGTGGGCGAGGGGAAGTACTTCATTATGGGCGACAACCGCCATCTTGGCGCGAGCAAGGACAGCCGCACCTTCGGCGAGGTAGATGAATCGATACTGCTCGGACGCACGGAGTTCATCATGTGGCCGATCGTGCGATGGAAGGTGCTGTGAGACAGAGGAGGGAATCTTGACGTTGGAAACGAGGGGCGGTGCCGCCACAAGCCGCAGCGCCGCATTCTGGTTATCGTTGAAGGAGGAGATGCAGGCGGCGGCGCCGTCGCTTGGCATCGACCGCATTGGCGTGACGACGTCCGAGCCTTTCCCGGAGCTGCGGGAGAGGCTCGAAGTTCATCGGGAGCGTGGATACGAGTCCGGCTTCGAGGAGCCCGATCTGGACAAGCGCACCCAGCCGTCGCTCTTGTTCGAGGAACCTCGCTCGATCGTCGCGATTGCGGTGGCATATCCGTCGAAGCTTAAAAATCCGCCTGTATCCAAGCCCGGCGAGCGCCGCGGGATACTGTCGCGCTCAGCCTGGGGAGAGGATTATCATCGGGTGCTGGACAAGCGGCTCAAAGGACTGGCGGCCTGGCTGGAGGAGCGGGTGCCGGAGCTCAGATGGCTGTCGATGGTCGATACCGGCGCGCTCTCCGACCGGGCCGTAGCCGAGCGGGCGGGCATCGGCTGGAGCGGCAAAAACTGCATGATCATGAACGACGAGCAGGGCTCGTGGATATATCTCGGTGAGATGATCACGAATCTGCCGCTGCCGCCGGATGTGCCGATCGCCGATCAATGCGGCGACTGCACGATCTGCATCGACGCCTGCCCGACGGGGGCGCTGGTCGGACCGGGGCAGCTGAACGCGCAGAAGTGCATCTCGTATCTGACGCAGAGCAAAGGGCTGCTCGACGAGGAGACGATGGTCAAGATCGGCAATCGGCTGTACGGCTGCGACACCTGCCAGATCGTCTGTCCGGTCAACCGGGGCATCGACCACAGACATCAGGCCGAGACGCTGCCGGACCCGGAGGTAGCCAAGCCGCTGCTGCTGCCGCTGCTGCGGATGGGCAACCGCGCGTTCAAGGACACGTTCGGCGCGAGCAGCGCCTCCTGGCGCGGGCGCAAGCCGATCCAGCGCAATGCGCTGATCGGACTCGGGAACTTCCGCGACGAGGCGTCCGCGGGAGATGTCGCGCAGGTGCTGCGCGAGGACCCGCGCTTCGAGCTGCGCGCGACGGCCGCCTGGGCGCTTGGCCGCATCCGCGGCGAGATCGCCGAGGCGGCGCTGACGGCGGCGGCCGAGTCGGACGCGGACGAACGCGTCCGCGCGGCCGCCGCGCGCGCCCTGGCGGCGCTGCGGGAGCCCGAAGCGGGCAGACGCGGGCGCGCTGCCGGCGCCCGCGAAGAAGATCCCAGTCACCGGGCGTAGCGCCGGTTGCCCCGGCTGCGGGGCTCCGCTGTGGGAGCAGGGGGATCGTGACGAGAGAAAACGGTCATGCGTTTTCTCTTTTTTTTGCAGATTAGCGTCTCCGGCGCGAATCTTTATTTGCTATAACGGACCATAGCGGGATAAGATGTTGATAGAACGACCGTTCAGCCTTTACTTTACAGGGCATCCATGGGGGAACTTGAGATATGAAGCTCGCTGACATCGATAGTCTCGAACCGGGGCAGCTGCTCGGCAGAACGTTATTCTCGGAAAACGGTACGGTCCTGCTCTCGGCCGGCGTGCAGCTGACCGTGTTCATGATCAGTACGCTCCGCAGGCTCGGGGTGCCGATGGTCTATATCACGGAGCCGGGGGAGATGGAGATCCCGCAGGACGAGGTGCTCTCGGAGCAGACCAAGCAGGCGGTCATCTCCCAGATGTCGGCGGTCTATCACTCGCTGCGTTCCGGCAAGGAGTTCAATGCCAGGGCGATCAGCCTGTCCGTCGATCAGCTGATGGAGGACGTGCTCCGCAGCCAGAACGTTCTCGTCCAGCTCTCGGATATCCGTACCGCGGACAATGAGATGTACATCCATAGCATGAATGTCTGCATGATGGCGACGATGGTCGGCGTCAATATGGGGCTGAACATGCTCCAATTGAAGGAGCTGGCGCTCGGCGCCCTGCTGCACGATATAGGCAAGCTCGGTGCACGGGAGCTTGAAGAGGGGCGCACGCACCACGCCTGGCGGGGCTTCGAGCTGCTCAAGCTGAAGCGGGAATACAGCCTCCTCACCGCGCATGTGGCATTCCAGCATCACGAGGCGCCGGACGGCAGCGGACAGCCCCGGGGCTTGTCCGGAGACGAGATTCATCCGTACGCCAAGATTACGGCAGTGGCCAACCTGTACGACAACCTCGTGCACGGCACGGCCGATACGCCGCGCATGCTGCCGCATGAAGCGATCGAACGCCTCCACGCGCTGTCGGAGACGGCGCTCGACCGCGAGGTGCTCATCGAATTTCTGAAGATCGTGTCCGTCTACCCGAACGGCGTGTCCGTCAGGCTGTCCAACCGCTTGATCGGCATCGTCGTCGCCCAGCATCGCGGATTGCCGGGCAGACCGATCGTGCGCGTCATTGCCAAGGAGGGAGATTCCTCCGCCGCGCGCGAGCTGGATCTGTCCACTCTGCCGACGCTGTTCATCGAAGCCGTCATCAACTAGCACGACAGCACCGGAGTGCCCTGCTCCACCTGTGTCCGGAGGGCGGGAGCGGCCGGAGCGGGTTGATCGCAGGCCGCGGCTCGTGCTATTATAGGCTGGCTGTCCCGCACATTCGCGAGACTGTCGTTCATGCAATTATGCACACAATTTGGAGGTATGGCAGATGGGCTTTTGGGATATTCTGATTCCGATTCTGACGTTGATCGTCGGGCTCGTGCTTGGCTTCATCGGCGGCGTCTTCTACCTGCGCAGCCAGATGACGAAGATGCAGAGCAACCCGGACATGCTGGCCAAGATGGCCAAGCAGATGGGATATAATATGAACAAGCAGCAGCTCCAGAAGGCCCAGCAGATGATGAAGAACCAGAACTTCAAACCCCGCAAATAATGGAGGCGCGGCGCCCGGGGCTTTGTGGGTCCCGGCGTCCGTCTTCGGATGAAGGAAGGGTCGAGTATGGCCGGTCTTAAGGATTATCTGAACACGAACGTCACGAACAACCGCGAGCAGGTCGAGTATCATATCCGCGAGCTGCTCAAGCTGATCGGCGAGGATGTGGAGCGCGAGGGATTGCTCGAGACGCCGGCTCGCGTCACACGGATGTACGAGGAGATCTTCGGCGGCTATGCGATCGATCCGCGCGACGCGCTCGGCGTCACGTTCGACGAGCAGCACGAGGAGCTCGTCATCGTGAAGGATATCGTGTACTACAGCCAGTGCGAGCATCATATGGCGCCCTTCTTCGGCAAGGCGCACATCGGCTACATACCGAGCGGCAAGATCGCCGGCCTGAGCAAGCTGGCGCGGCTCGTGGAGGCGGTCACGCGGAGACTGCAGGTGCAGGAGCGCATCACCTCGCAGATCGCCGATATTTTGGACGAAGTGTTGCAGCCGGGCGGCGTCATGGTCGTCGTCGAAGGGGAGCATCTGTGCATGTGCGCCCGCGGCGTCAAGAAGTACGGCAGCAAGACGGTTACCTCCGCCGTACGCGGGCAATTCCGCGGCAGCCCGGCGCTGCGGTCCGAGTTTCTCTCGCTGTTGAAGGAATAACGTATAAAAAGCCGTCTGTCCGGCCGCGCGATGCGATCGGACAGACGGCTTTTTTCGGTATGCCGGGGGCTGCGGATACAGGAGAGGACGTTCACGGCCAGCGTACGCGATACCAATACTCGTACAGCTTGCGGTAGCCCAGCTTGTCATACAGCCGGCGCGCCGCAGCGTTGCTCTCTATGACCTGCAGGTAGCTGCCATGCGCGCCGTGCGATTGTCCCCAGCGAAGGATGTGCCTCATGAGCCGTTCGCCGAATCCGCGATTGCGGTGCTGGAGGGAGGTCACGATATCGTACAGACCGAGATCGCCGTCATCGATGACGCCGATGCCGACGGCTACGGGGATGCCCTCCGAGCGAAGGGTGAAAAAGCCGCGGCGCAGGGAGCTGCTTGCCAGCATGGCGGCCGCGATCGCGGTCTGTTCGGGCCTCAGCTGCAGCAGCCGGGAGGCGGTCGCCAGCCATTCCTCCGTCAGGTCGCCGTCCACGCACAGGTCGTCGGTCGAGCAGACATCGACCTGTGCGTCCAGCGAGCGGACAAGCACCAGGGAACGGTCCGCGAGCCGGTATCCGTAATCGTCCAGCCGTCCGTCCAGACCGGCCGATTCGCATAGCGGCGTGATCTTGAATATGGTAGGCAGCCCCGCGCGGTGGTAGGCATCCTCGCAGTAGCCGACCATGGCGCGCAGGTCGGCTCCGGGGTCGGTCCAGAGGGGCTGCACGGAATTGGATCGCTTCGTATATCCCCGCGATTGCCTGAGCAGCCAGCCGCCGTACGTCATTTGCTGCAGGGCAGGCCAGGCGTTCAGCGTTTTCCTCTCGATGATGCCGATATCCTCGCGCATGACGCACGCTCCTTCGGGAAAAAATCGAATCTCAATGAGAATAAATATACATAAATATTAATAAATATGCAACTTTCGCCGAGCGCGCGCCGAGGTCGGGCCGAGGACGGGCCTAACGAGAATAAGAACTGGGCTAAATCGCTCCTCGTTCGACGTGTCTAAGTTCGGTATGATAGCGGTAACAGCAATCAGAAAATAATCCTGTAATGGAGGCTAATCCATGTCAACGACGGACAAAGTACGTATCGGCCTGATCGGTGCCGGCAACATCGGCAACGTGCACCTGCAAGAGTTCGGCAAGCTCGCGGAGATCTGCGAGATCGTCGCGATCACGGACGTCTACCTGCCGCTGGCCGAAGCCCGCGCGCAGCAATACGGCATCGAGACGGTGTCCCCGTCTCCGGAAGCGCTCATCGAGCGCCTCGATATCGACGCCGTCATCGTGGCCGTGCCCAATCAGAGCCATGCGCCGCTCACGATCCGCGCGCTCGAGCACGGCAAGCATGTCCTCGTCGAGAAGCCGATGGGGCTCGATTCGGCTGCGGCCAAGGACATCGTGCGGGCGCAGCACAAGAGCGGCAAGACCGTTATGGTCGCCCATCAGATGCGCTGGGAGTGGCTCCCGCAGCTTGTGAAGGCGCAGGTCGACCGCGGCGAGCTGGGCCGCATCTATACGGCCAAGACGGGCTGGTACCGCCGCAAGGGCATTCCCGGCTGGGGCACCTGGTTCACGCAGCATGATCAATCGGGCGGGGGACCGCTGATCGATATCGGTGTGCATATGCTCGACCTTGCGTTTTTCCTCATGGGAGAGCCCAAGCCTGTATCCGTCTACGGCTCGACCTACGCCGAATTCGGTCCCCGCAAGAAGGGCATCGGATCCTGGGGCAAGCCGGATTGGAACGGCATCTACGACGTCGAGGACCTGGCGACCGCCATCATCAAGATGGAGGACGGCTCCTCGCTCACGCTGGAGGTCAGCTGGGCGGTTCATATGAACACGGACAGCGCGCCGTTCGTTCATCTCATGGGTTCGGAGGGCGGCGCCTTCCTCAAGGGCGGCGAGGGCAAGTTCCTCACCGAGCGATTCGACCAGCCCGTCGACATCCCGCTCATCGCTCCGATCGAGGACGAGGGCGCGCGGGTCAAGCTGAGCCGCCACTTCATCGATTGCGTCCGCACCGGACAGACGCCGACGACGTCGGCCGAGACCGGGCTTCGCAGCAATCTGATCATCGACGCGATCTACGAATCTTCCCGCACCGGCGGCGAAGTCAAGCTGGACTGGTCGCTCTAGCCCGATCGGCGACAGCGTCCTCACGCACCGCGGCAGCCATGAACCGAAGCCCCGCTTCGGTCCGTGGCTGTTTGCGCTGAATTGACTTTCTATACATTGAACTAGCAATCTGTGGTAGAATACGATTCGTCGGATTATTGACGAACCATGTAGAATTTCAACGCTTTCCGCGAGCTCGAAGACTGGAGAACGTTCATGCACAGATTCAGGTTCAGGCGGGGCAAGGGCATCCGTCTCTCTGTCATATTCACCGTCGTTGTCGTGCTCTCCGTCGCTATTACGGCGGCGCTGAACACGATCGTCGGCTATCAGGCGCAAAAACAATCGCTGGCGCGCAACACGCTTGAGCTGAACCGGATAACGGCCAACGAGCTGAGCGTCGCCATCGATACGATATTTGTCTCCATGACGCAGTCGCTCAAGACGGCCAGCGAGCACTTCGCCTCCCCCGGCGGCCGGATCGGGCGAGCCGGCGACTGGCTCGACTATACGCGGGGGAGCATGTCCTTTTTTAATTCCATCGCGCTTGTGGACGACAAGGGCAAGATCACGGCGATCTCGCCGAACAAAGGAGACCTCGTCGGTCAGCTGCTGACATCGGCGGCGGCCAAGCAAGCGCTGAGCGAGCGCGTGCCGCTCGTATCCGAGCCGTACGTCGCATTGACCAAGCGGCTGCTCGTGCTCGTCAGTTACCCGATCTTCGACGCCGACGGGACTTACCGCGGCTTCGTCAGCGGGACGATCTACCTGCACGAGAGCAACGTGCTGCAGACGATTCTGGGCACGCAGGAGTCGAACATGAACGGCTCCTATTACTACGTCGTCGACAATCGCGGCAATGTCATCTACCATCCGGACAAGTCGCGGATTGGCGACAACGTAGCCGTCAATGGGGCCGTCGCCGAGATCATGCAGGGCAGGGGTGGCCAGAAGGAGATCACGAATACGAGGGGACTGCGAATGCTCGCGGGCTACGCCATCGTGCCCAGTGTCAAATGGGGCATCGTCTCCCAGACGCCCGCCTCGAACGTGACGCGCAGCGTCAAGGGCATCGTGACCCGTATGGCGCTTATCTCCGCGCCATTCATCCTGATGCTGGCGCTGCTCGTCATCGGGATCTCGCATCGTCTCGCCTATCCGCTCCGCCGGCTGGCAGGCTATGCATCCCTGCTCAACAAGGGAGAGACGGCCGAGATTCCCGTCCTGACGACCCGCCATCTCATCTACGAAGCCAATGAGCTCAACCGTGCGGTGATCGATGCCTTCCGCATGATGGGAGACCGTACCGAGGCGCTGTCCATCGAAGCCCATACCGACGCGCTGACCGGACTGCGCAACAGGCGCTTCCTCGACTCGCTCCTCGCGGCCTGGGACCGTCAGCGCCAGCCGTATGCGGTCATCCTGATGGACCTCGACCGCTTCAAGTCCGTCAACGATACATACGGCCACCTCAAGGGCGACCAGGTGCTGCAGTTCCTCGCAGGCGTGCTGATCGAGGAGAAGCGGGACTGCGACTACGCCTGCCGGTACGGCGGCGAGGAATTCATCCTGCTGCTGCCCTACGGGGACAAGGAGCTCGCATACCTGCTCGCGGAGAGCATCCGCGTGCGCCTGATGGAGGCGGAGTCGCCGATCGGCCGGCCGGTCACCCTGTCGCTCGGCATCGCCGCCAGGCCCCAGGACGGCGCGAACGCGGCAGCGGTCGTCCATTGCGCCGACGAGGCGCTGTACCGCGCGAAGGAGGGCGGGAGGAATAGGACGGTGCTGTACAGGCAGGATCTGTGATATGCGGCCATGACATGATGTCGATTTTAACGATATTTTAAGGAATAGGGCCCCCAGCATCGTTCTGGGGGCCTTTTTTCTACATAAAGATCTATTTTCTGAGTAAATATTCCATATTTTTTAGTGTTTTTTAAGTGTTTTTTAATATAATGGTCCTACTTATAGGCATTCAAGGAGGGGCGAAAGAGCTCGATTCGCAAGAGGGCAAATCGAAGCAAAAGACCAGTTAGAGAGGGAGACTATCTTAATGAGTATTTTCGCGGCAACAGGCAGCCGTCGCAAAATCGCGGCCGTGCTCGCATTTCTGCTTATGTTCCAGATGGTGCTGTCGGGGTCCGCATCGTTCGGAGGCAGAGCTCACGCGGCAGACAAGCCTCAGAAGTATATTACGTTTTTGTATACGGACTTCAAGGAAGCAATCGACAGAATGTCCTTCAACGGTTGGGCCACGGCTGCGGATAACGGCGCTTTGCAACTTACGCCGAATAAAGGCAGCACTTTCGGCACCGCATTTAATAGAGAAAAAGTGTCGCTTCGCGATAATACCGGCTTCAGCACGTATTTTACGTTCAATATGACCAACAAGGGCAGCGATCCCGGCGTTCCGGCCGGAGCCGACGGGCTCGTGTTCGCCATCCAGACCAAGTCGAACAGCGCGGGCAGCGTCGGCGGCGGGATGGGATTTGAAGGCATTCCGAACAGTGTCGGCGTCGAGTTCGATACGTTTGACAATGGGCCTTCCAAATGGGGCGCCAACGGTGATCCGAGCGACAATCATGTTGCGGTCGATCTGAACGGCTACGTCGGCCATGGCAGGGGCGGCAATCCGGCCGCATACGCCGAGCCGACCATAGACTTTAACTCGGGAAGCGATGTGTACGTCTGGATCGATTACAAGACGGCGGATCAGACGCTTTATGTCTACTACAGCAGCTCGAGCACGCGGCCGACAACGCCGAAGCTTACGTATTCGGGGCTCGACCTGGCTTCCGTGCTTGCTTCGAAGGATGTATTCGTAGGCTTCACCGCCGCAACGGGAAGTGCTTGGCAGAACCATAACATTAAACAATGGTACTTCACGAACACATACGATCCGATCGACCTCAACAGCGCGACTTATGTGGAAGCGCCCAGCATCATGTCGGTCAACGCCGCCGTGTACGATTCGGGCAGCGTACAGACGGCTGTATACTACAAAGCGGATTTGAATCTCAAGGATTCCAAGAAAAATCCCGGAAAAAAAATCGATCTGTACGTGGAAAATGTGAATAACACCACGTTCCTCGATCCTGAAAACGAGTTTGCGCCGCTATCTGCGCCTCCGACTTTGAAGACGGACGACAACGGCAATGCGACGTATTTCTATACCGCAGTCAATGCGGCGCAGGCGATTCCGACGTTCCGGATCTCGACACTATACGGCGCCTATTACGACATTCGACTGACGACGCCTCCGCAAGTCGAGACCGGCACGCCCGAAGAGTTGTACAATGCCAACGATTCGAATGGGCAGAGAGCCAATATTCCGGTGAATATTGTTAATACAGGCGGTACGAGCATCAGCGAGTGGGCTGCCGAATACAGAGAGAAGACAGATAACGATAGCAAACCGTGGATTCACGTTGTCGGCACATATCCGTCTGCAGTCTTGAACGCCTCGGGAACTTATACCGTGCGGCTGGAAGGTCTGAAGGAGGACACATATTACGAAGCGCGCGCCTTTGCTAAAAATAACAAGGACAAGACTTTGGGGCAGCCTGTACAGTTCGTCGTGCAGATGCCGATGCCGAAGGACGGTCTCAAATACTCGCGCGTCGGTCCGTCCAAGATCTACTATGAAGACGCCGAGTCCGTACAGGTCGTCGGGGAGAATCTGTATTGGCTGCTGAAAAAACTGCCGTACACGCTCAGCGTGAAGATTAGCGGCGGCGGGCAGACATACACCATACCGCGTTCCGATATTCAAACTGTCGGCAACTCGGGATTGAAGATCAAGCTTCCGACACCGAACGGAGCGAAGCTGCCGCTCGGCGTATACGATCTAAACATTACTCACGAGTTTTTCGATAGCAAGACCTTCACGTCCGCCTTCGAGTTGACGAAAGATACCGCGTATCGTTCGATCAATTACGATGAGATTGTCGTCGATAATACTATGGAAAGATCGTTGCGCAACCCTTCCGATGTAGACAATATTACGCTGCGAGGTCCGTTCGTTGAGAACGCTTCGGAGAAGGGTGTCTTCCGGCTACGCGATCCGAATGCTGTCGTTACCTTGAATGACAACTTGCTGTTCAAAGGTACCGATCTGGTTGTCGACAAATCCAATCCGGTTCGTCAAGTGATTCGAGGCAAGGGCCGGTTGTACGTCAATGGTAAAAATACAATTCCGATTCTATCGACGTATACGATACTCGATGGCAATTTTGAGCTGGATCCCACCAACTTCAAATTCGGGATTTCTTCGCTGGCGTCTAAGGCGTTGGATTATACCGGCATGAATATGCCTGTGGATCTTGTTTCGTTTACGTTTATCAAGGGCGGTATCCGGATATCCGGCAAGGCCGACCTCGGCTTCAAGATGGGAAGCGCCAAGATCAATGCAGGGGCCGATGTCACAGCCCTGGACTTCATGAAAAACCGCTTCGATCTCGCCGCCAACTTCAAGGCTGGCGCAGACTTCAAGAGCGGACCGCTCGAAGCGGCAGAGCTTCGGTTCAGCATCGACACCCGGACGCCGGAGTTCGGCGTCGGCGCATCGGCCGAGCTCAAGAAGGCGAAAGTCGGCTTCGACATCGACCTGCTGCTCAAGGACAAGAAGCTGGACTCCATCAGCTTCGCCGTCAAAAAAGAGATTAAGATCGGCTCCACGGGCGCGCAGATTACCAAGCTCGGCGGCGGTGTCTCCAATATGACCGCGCTGTCCGAAGCGCCGCTGACGTTCTCGGTGCTCGGCGGATTGTCCGACTATCTCACGCCGAAGATCGGCGGAAACTACATGGTCAACGGCAACGATCTGCGCGTCGATCTGTCGGCCAACCACTTCGGCGCATCCGGCAAGCTGGCGATCTATTCGATCAACATAGCCGGTGTAGACATGTTCATCGTGTTCAACCCAACCGGTTATCGCGGTTACGATCGCGCCGGCTTCGATTTGGGCGCGAACATCAACGTGCTCGACATTCTGGTCGGCCAGGTTGTCGTGAAGTACTTCCAGGGATCTTCGTTTACGGGCTACGCTAGTGCTGCTGTACAGGTGCCGCGTTCGGTGCCGCTGGTCGGCGGGCAGCGGCTCTCCAAGGCCGAAGTCGGCGTCGACTCCTCACGCTTCAGAGCGGCGCTGTCGGTCATCGGCATCGGGTTCGTGGTGAAGTATCCGTTCTCGACGCGCAGCTTCGACTGGGATGTCGACATGGCCTCTACGCTCAAAAACATTGGTAGCGCAGTCGTCAATACAGGCAAGGCGGTCGTGAACAAGATCAAGAGCTGGTTCTGGTTCGTTGACCCGAATGCGGCAAGCGAATCGACGGCTGCCGACTTCGGCGACGTGCCAGGTGTCGTCGGCGAGAAGCTGTTCAGCCAGAGCAGCATTCGCGCTTCGATCTTAGGCACGTATGTAAACGGCCGGATCTCTACCGAAGTCACGGAGACGAATCCGATCGTGACCAAGGCGGCTGACGGCAAGATTACGCATGAATTCACGGCAAACGAATCCTACGACGCGCTCATCGCGGTCAAGGGTGCCGGAGAGGACCTGAAGCTGATCTCTCCGGATGGCTCCAAGTACGGCATTCGACTTGAAAAGAAAGATGGCATTGCGCCGAACGCATATTACGATGCGGAGAAAGGCGTGCTTGTCATCGAAGCGGCCCTCACGAAGGGCGTATGGAAAATTGTCGCAAACGCAACGCTCGATATTAAGGTGCACAAGCTTCTGTATGCAGGCGGTACGGGGGCGATCGACGAGCTCGCGACTGATCTGAATGGCGCGGTGGCCAAGAACCTGGTGCCGCTCGATATCGTGCGGCAAGGCAAATACCTCGTCGAGATCGTTGGCGGCGCAGCCAATGCTGCCCTGATCAAGGGAGACGGCAGAGCCTATTCGACCGAAGCCAATGCGGCGGACGCCGCATGGAACGTCAAGCGCGACGATGCGGACGGCACGACGTGGATGCTCATCGAAGCGCCGGGCGCAGAACGCTGGTATGTCAATGCAGGCATGGATGCCAAGGTAAACTTGTACCGCATGCGCGCCGACGCTACGATGAGCGAGACGATGGCATGGCGCGGCGGCTCGGAGTTTGCGGCCGCAGCGAACTTCACCGCGCTCAAGGGCTTCCAGGCGACGCTCGATATTTACGGCGGCACGCAGGACACGAAGCTTTATCGTCCTGACGGCACGTCCTATCCGCTGGTTTTCGACAAGAATTCCAACGACTGGAATGCGATCTATGACGAGACGCACGGCGTGGTCAGTACGCTGATCGATGTCGATCAGGACGGCATCTGGATCGTCAAGTCCGGCGGCTTCGTCGATCTTGACGCCATGACGCTGATGCAAAAATCGACGATGGCCGATATGTACGGACCGGATGCTGTATATACGTATTCCCTGTCGATGATGGAGAAGGGCAAGTATCTGCTCGACATCGCCGGTGGCGATCTGAGCACGAAGATCTACGGCACCGACGGCCGCGAGATCGCGATCAACGCGACGCCGGATGCTGTGGGGCGCAACGCCATCCTGGACGAGAACGGGCTCAAAGTATCGGTGGACATCAGCATGACGGGCACACTGAAGGTCCAGACGAAGGGCCATACGACGGTCGAGCAATATCTGCTGGCTCCGCTGCCTCAGGTGGCCAAGCTGACGGCCTCGGCCCAAGCGGAACGCAACGCTTATGAAGTGACCTGGCGGGTAGAAAATGCCAAGCCGGACACCAAGGTCAAGTTAATCATGGCGAACGACGCAAACGAGCCGGTCGGCCAGGTGCTCGCCGAGAACCTCCCGGCTTCGGGCATTACGACGGTGACGCTGCCTGCGAACAATCTGCCGGGCGATTACTATCTGGCGCTCGTTGCGGATAGCGAGTCTTACGCGCCGGTGTTCAAGACGCTGGAGCAGCCGATCGCATACCAGGCTTCGCAGATGCTGGCCAAGCCGGCCAACATCCAGGCCCAGGCGACCGGAGACGCGGGCGTGACGATTAGCTTTACGGATGCCGGTTATGCGAGCACGACCGCTTACCGCGTCTATCCGGCCGACGCGAATGGCAACGTGAACTACAACGGTACGTCGTACGAGTTCCAACCGGATCAGGGGCGCGGCGCCAATCAGCGCTTCGTGCTGGCAGGCCTCACGACCGAACAGGCGTACAAGCTGCGTGTCATGATCGTACGCGCGGCGTACGAGGCGGACGGAGAGACGTTGAAGTCGCTTCTCGTCAGCGAGCTGTCCGACGTGGCTGAGGTGTTCCTGCCCAAGCCTAACCCGGCGAAGCTGGACGTATCGTATGAAGCGGGCGACCGCGCGCCGTCCGAGCAGCCTTACTATCCTTATGAGGTAAAGGCGGAAGATCTGAACGGCTTGAGCGAAGCGGAAAAACAAGCACTGCAACACACGCTGGTTGTGACGGATTCCGATCATGTTGTCTTGCATGTCGACAGTGATCAGCCTGCGAAGCTCAAGCTGCTGGTGAACGATGCGGAAGTCGCACCGAAGAGCGGCGATCCGGCGGCGTTCGAGCTGGATACGTTGACTGAAGGAGAGTACCGGATCGAAGTTCAGGCGACAAATGCAGGCGGCGACACGAGCTCTCGCTACAGCCGGTTGATCGTGGACCGTACCGCGCCGTACTTGTACCTGAAGACGCCGACGAACGGCGCAATCGTAGACGGCAGCCGTGCCAGACTCGAAGGCGCGACCGAAGCCGGAGCTGTCTTGACCGTTAACGGCACCGTCGTGCCGGTCGATGCAATCGGACACTTCGTCTACTATGCGCCGTTCCCCGACAGCGGCGTGCTGCCGCTCGAGCTCAAGGCGACCGATGCCGCCGGCAACGAGACTGTGCACAAGCTTGAAGTGCTCGCCAGCGGCGCAAATGCCGCGGGCGAATCGAGTGCGGATCTGGCAGCGTTCGGAACCGGTGAAGGCGTACTGGATGCGGTGTTCATCCCGAGCCTTACGTCCTACAAGACTTCGATCGACGTACGCGAAAAGCAAACCCGCGTATGGGCGGTGCCCGTAAACAAGGAGGCCACCGTCACGATCGGCGGCAAACCGGTCGACGATCAGTTCTCGGCCGTCGTCGATATGACGAACGGCAGCGCCGTCCAAGCGGTCGTTAAGTCTGGCGGGAACACGCAGACCTATAGTCTGAACGTGACGACCGAGTCGGGTCTCGCGGGGCTCAAGTCGCTCGATGTATCCGCTCAGGATGCAGGCGGTGCGACTGTATCGGAAGCCATCGAACTGAGCAAGGACTACGGAGCGCCGTTTGCAGAGAATACGGTCAGCTATGCGGCACAGACGGACAATGCCGTAGCATCCGTCCGGGTTAAGCCCGTGGAGGCTGCGCCGGGTTCGCTGATCCGCGTTACCTCTGAATTGGCGAAGGATCAGTATAAGATTGAGTCGGTAACTTCCGGTCAATCATCCGGTCCGATCGCGCTGAAGGTAGGCTCCAACAAGATCACGGTCGAGGTGCTGTCGCCGAACGACGCGGCGGCAGCAACGCCGGATTGGAAAAATGCCAAAAAATTCGAGCTGAAGATCGAGCGCAAAACGGCTTCGGATGCGAGCCTTAAGCAGCTGGCGCTGTCCGGCATCGCACTCATGCCGGGTACGTTCGACAGCAGCGTGCTCGACTACAACGCACGTGTCGGTGCAAATACGTCTTCGGCGCAGCTGAGCTTCGCGGCAACGGATGCGAACTCCGCCGTGTTCATCAATGGCGCAGCCAAGGGCTCCGCGGGTACCGAGACGCTCACGCTGGCGACAGGAACCAACAGTTATGTGCTTGAAGTTCATGCGGCAGACGGCACGGTGCAGACGTATTCGCTCGTGATTTATCGCGACAAGACGTTCTCCTCCTCGCTGCTGCTGAGCGAGCTGTCCGTCAAGGATATGAAGCTGACGACAGAATTTAAGCCGCTGACGAGAAATTACCAGATCAAGGACAGCACTTATAGCGAGACGATCGTAGTAGTTGCGAAGCCAGAAGTCACGGGCGCGATCGTTAAGGTTAACGGCAAGGAAACTAAAGAAGACGGAACGGCGATGGCATCGCTCTCGGTTGGTATCAACTCGGTGCAGGTGCAGGTGCAGTCGCCGGATACTCAGGAGACCAACCTGTATTCCATCTCGATCGTCCGGAACGCGATCAGCGTGGAGCCGACCGACGAGTTCACCGTCAAGATCAACGACGACCTCAACCATAAGGTCGCGACGGGCAAGAAAACGAAGGAGAACGGCAAAAATGTGCTGCGTGTCTCCTTTGTGAAGGAAGAACTGAACAAAATGCTGGCATCGAGCGGTGCCAAGCCGGTCATCAAGATTAGTGCAGATGCCGGGATCGATCGGGTCGTAACCGGCCTCACCGCCGAGCTGGTTAAAAATCTGCAGCAAAAAGAGGCGGTATTGTACATCGACACGGGCAGCTCCTACTACATGCTCCCGTCCGCCGCTTTGGACATCGCGCAGATTCAAAATACGTTCGCGCCCGGCAATCTGTCGGACGTTGCGGTCACGATCGACATCAAGCATCCCGGCGCGGATGAGCAGGAAGCAATCGGCAAGCGCGCGGCCAAGTCCGGCGCAGCCGTCATCGGTACGCCGACGGACTTCAGCGTGACGTACACGTACAATGGCAAGACGATCGCGGCAGACCGGTTCTCTCAATATGTAGAACGCGCGATCGAGCTGCCGGCGGCGGACGCAGGTCAAGTCACGACAGGCGTACGCATTCTGGAGGACGGCAGCCTGTATCACGTGCCGACCTTCGTGAAAAAAGTCGGGGAGCGCGACTTTGCAGTCATGAACAGCTTCACCAACAGCGTGTATGCCTTGATTGCAAATAAGGCAAGCTTCAAGGACACGACGGGCAGATGGTCGCAGCAAGCGGTCGAGGATCTCGCATCCCGTACGATCCTCACGGGCACCGGCGACGGCGTCTTCGAGCCTGCGCGCAGCGTCACGCGCGCCGAGTTCGCGGCAATGATCGTGCGGGCGCTGGGACTTCCGGCGATGACCGACGGCGTCTACAAGGACGTGAAGACGGCCGATTGGTACGCGCCGTTCGTCTCCGCGGCCAAGTCGTACGGTCTGATCAGCGGCTATCCGGACGGGACGTTCCGTCCGAAGCAGACGATCACGCGTGCGGAAGCCGTCGCGATTATCGGCAAAGCCTGGACGCTGGCAGGCAAGACGGCCGCGACTGAGGACGAGGCGGCGGCAGCGCTGGCCGGAATCTCGGACAGCGCGGATATCCCGGCTTGGGTGCGCCCGGCTTTCGGATCGGCCTTCAAGCTGGGCCTGATCTCGGGCTACGGGGACGGCGGCGTCAAGCCGCTGCGGACGGTAACCCGTGAAGAGACCGCGGCGATGCTGCGCAATCTGCTGGTCCGCTCGGAGCTTATCGAGTCCAAGTAAATAGCACGACCTTACGCCTTTCCGGGGAGCAAGCGGCCCGGAAAGGCGTTTTTTTGCATGCTCGTCGGCGATGGCCGCCGATACGATCCATACAAAAAAGCCTCGGCACACCAGCCGAGGCCTTGCTGCTATTGGGAAGTGTCTTCGTTAGTTCGGCCGTTCGTCGATACCCACGGCACTCCAGGCATCCTTCACCTTCTGTGCTACAACTTTCTTCTGCGCGGCCGTCAGACCGGACAGCCGGCCGGCAGCGGCGATGTAGCCTTCTCGTGCTTCGTAGAAGTCGGCTGTCGGCGAGATCAGGCGATCGCGCAGCATGATGTAGGTGAGCCGTCCCAGCGTGTCGCGTCCGCCGAGCCCGATATCCGCGTTCTCAATCTTCAATGCGGTGAGGTAGGCGGCATGCGCGGGAATGCCGCTGTTGATATGGACGCCGCCGTTGTCATGCTGCCCGTCGACGGGCAGGTTGACGAAGTCGCTCATATGGGCGGGTTGGCCGTATTTGCCCGGATCGGCTAGGCTCCGGACGGCCGCTCCCGTATCTTCGCCGATCTCCCAGTCGTCCGCATCCATCACCGAAGCCATGATGTCCGAGATCGCTTCGTTCAGAGAACCTGCTTGCCCACGATACTCGAGACCGACCGTATACTGCGTGACGCCGTGGGTCAGCTCGTGGGCCACGAGGTCATAAGCGCAGGAGGTGCAGTTGACGCCGCCGTTTTTGAGACCCGTGCCGTCTCCGTAATACATCGCCCAGCCGCTCCAGAAGGCGTTATTCCGGGTTTGCGCGCTGGTCCCTACGTGCACGTAGGAACGGATCGCCATGTTCTTGTCGTCGATGCTGTTGCGGCCGTACTTGTTTTTGTAAAAAAGGTAGACTCGCTTGGCATTCACATGCGCGTCTACGGCAGCGGCGTCGGCGAACGTCTTCGAAGCTGAAGTGACATATTCGTAACCCTCCGGAAGATCCTTGCGCGTGGACGGCTTGCGAAAATCGAAAGTCTGGATGGCCGCCGGGCGGGTGCTGTCCAGCAACTGATAGACGGTCTTGCCCGAGTCTACGCGAGGTTGGATATAAAAGGACTGCGATACGCCGGACCGGCCCTTGCCGGAACCGATCGGAGGCGCAGCCTTCGCCGCGCTGAGACGGTCGTAGCGGTCGACGACTTCGCCGGTGTCCGCGTCGACGTAGCCAATCCAATCCCCGATGACAGGCTGCGTGAATCGAAGCTGTACCTCGTAAGCCAGATGCACTTGTCCATGGTACGGATATACGAGGAGCTTCGACACCGGCCCGGGCACTTCACCATCCATCGGGTCGGAGCCGATCGCTGCGCCCAGCTCCTTTTCCAGCACGGTCTTCAGAGCGGCGATCGCTTCGTCATCGCGAATCTTCGGCTTCGTCGAAGCCAAGCCGGACAGATCGGGCTCTCCTCCGGAGAGCTGGCGTACTTCATAAGCGTCGGCTCCCGCCTGCTTGTCCAGGCGCAAATAGCTTCCGTATACAGGAACGCCTTGATATTGCGATTGGAGCAGCAGCCCGGTGCCGCCATCAGCCTCGGCAGACCGATAGACGACGAGATCGTCAGCATATAGAGGGGGCACGACATCCGTCGATCCGGTGCCGCTGCGAGCAGAGGAAGCGGCTAGTTCTCCTGCGGGGAGAAGCATGACCGCCGTCAGTGCGGCAAGGGCCAGCCTGGCGAATGAGAAACCTGAAAGTCCTGAACATCCAAATCTATGCATGCGACTGCGTACTGGAATCATATGCGCCTCCTGATGCGAGATCTTCGTTGACCGTGACGGTCGCGCCGCCGCCGTGTCAACAATGTTAATTCAAATATACACCATATAAAGGATAAAGGTTATAAAATAAAATTCCATTATATTCCTACAGGTGCTATCCTTGTTTGCGAAAATAAGCCTCGCCTTACCGAACGCGTTCGTTCGGCCTGGCGAGGCTGTACCGGCTGTACCGCCGCTTCAAAAAGGCTGCCACTTCAGCTTGCGCGCTTCTTCGAACCGGGCCGCCGCATACGGCCAGTTCACGACGTTCCACCAGTCCTTCACGTAGTCGGCGCGTTTGTTCTGATGCTTGAGATAGTAGGCATGCTCCCATACGTCGAGCGGCAGGATCGGCACATTGTCCCATTGGGACAGGTTCTGATGCTTCTCGGCGGTGAGGATCTCCAGGCGATGCGCTCTCGGGCCCCAGACGAGGATCGCCCAGCCGCCGCCTTCGACCTTGCCTGCAGCCTCGGAGAACTGGCGCTTGAAGGCGTCGAAGCTGCCGAAGTCGCGCGCGATCTGATCCGCGAGAGGGCCCGTGGGCTTGCCGCCTGCGCCGGGCGCCATGACGTCCCAGAAGATCGTATGCAGATAGTGGCCCGCGCCGTTGAACGCCAGCTCGCGCTCCCAATGCTTCACCAGCTCGAAGTCGTTTTTGCGCCTGGCCTCTGCCAGCTTGAGCTCGGCCTTGTTGAGATCGTCGACGTAGGTCTGGTGATGCTTGTCGTGGTGAATCCGCATCGTCGTCTCGTCGATGTAAGGCTCCAGCGCATTGTACGCGTAAGGCAGCGGCGGCAGCTTGTGGCCGCCGATCGGCACGGGCGCGCCGCCGGCGCCCGATACGGCGGGGACGCCGGGCTGTACCGCCTGCTGGGCTGCGGGCGTCTGGTTCTGAGCCGGCGGCGCCGTCTTCGCTCGGCCCGTCCGTCTCGGCATGTCCGCAGGCTCGGGTCCGGTGCCGTATCCGTCGTCATCGGCGCCGCTCGCGTCACCTGCGTCCGCGAGACGAATATCGACGCCTTGGCGCCGCACGGCCTCGCTGCCGCTCTGCATGAGCAGCAGATGCTTGCTGAACTCGCGGCTTTGCAGCATCGCTTCGCCGATCAGATTGCGCAGGCGGGCCTCGCTGGCGGTCGCCTGCGCGTACGTGCCCTGCACTTGATTGGCCGCTTGCTCCTGCGCCTCGAACTGCGCGGCTTCAAGCGTCTTGCCGAGCGCCGTCTCCCACTGCCGCAGCAGTTCGACATATGGAGGTTCCAAGCCGGGAATCGCTTCTCGCAGCGCGTTCGCATGCCGATATTCCTGCCATTTGTACGCGATGACTTTTTCCAGCAGCTTGCCAGGCAGCATGGCCTCAGCCTCCTACATAACATGATGGGCTTCGTTCCCATCGTATGCGGGCGGCGAGTTGTCCCATGTCATGGCTGCCGGCGGTCAAGCAGCCTGCGTGAGCTCCGTCGCGGCAGTCTGACGCGCCGCTGCATCCGTGTCGACGGTTTGCAGGAACGCGGTCGTGCGCCGGATGTACTCTTCCGGATGCGTGCGGAATACCATCTCGTGAATCGCGTCTTTGACGAGCCAGAGCGAGGAATCGGCATTGGTCTGTGCGCTCGCGATCCGCTCGGAGAGCTCATACGGCGCCTTGTCGTCCTTGGTGCCGTGGATGAGCAGCAGCGGAAAGCTATACGCGGTGGACTGTACCTCCTGGGAAGGAATCTGATCGAGCCTGACGCCCGACCAGATCGGTGTGAACAGTGACAGCAGATTCATCGTCAGATGTGCGGGCAGCGTCCCGACTTTTTTGAGATTGTAGGCGATCGTATCCGCGTCCGTCACGAATGTGCTGTCCAAAATCATGCCGTCTATGAGAGACGTATGAAGCGCGGCTTGGAGCGCTGTGCCGGCGCCCATCGAGAAGCCCCAGACGACGAGCTCCCGGGATCCCATCGCACGCGCATATTCGAGCGCACCGATAAGCTGTTTCGATTCGCCTATGCCGAAGGTCGCAGCTGTCCGATGCTTGCTGTCGGCATAGCCATAGTCGAACATCAATACATTGTAGGCTTGCTTGTGGAGCATATCCGCAATGTCGTACATCGGCACCCACGACTCTTCGCGGTTCGCGCCGAAGCCGTGGCTGAGCACGACCGTGCGCGCGCTGGCGGCCGAGGCCGGAATCCACCAGCCGTTCGTCATGCGGCCGCCGTCAGAGGCGGGGAAGGCAATCTCCGTATAAGGCAGGTTTTTGGCGGACATCGGGTTCATATTGAGAGCGTCTACGGGCGGATGCGTGAACTGCCAGCTCAAGTAGCCGTATAGACTGAATACGAGGAGAACGGAAGCGATGGCGACAGCGGCGGCAGCGATGCCGAATATGCGGCTGAGGCGGCGGGATACGGCGACACGGGCGACCGCTTCTTCAATCTGAAGCGATCCGGGATGCAGGGGCATCGGCGACAGGATGGTGGTGCTCATGAGGATCGCCTCCTACTAATCTACGATGTAAGCGCATTATTTTCTGATAATTTAAATTTAGTGCTTGCGGCCTAAAGCGTCAACGGACTTTGGCGAATTGTTAGCCTTATGTAATCGTTCTGTAATACTAGGTTTGGAGATTTACGAGAAGACGCGTAGGGGTTATACTAAGCGTAACAAGGTTTCATGGTGTGAAACGGAGGGGCGCTTGTGGAAGAGGAAAAGAAAACCGTGCGCGCCGTCGAGCGTGCGCTCGACATACTGCTCGTGTTCACCACGGGGAGCGAATGGAGCCTGACGGAGCTGGCCGCGAAGTGCGGGCTGCACAAGAGCACCGTGCACCGCCTGCTCGCCACGCTGGAGGAGAGAGGCTTTGTCATGAGAGACGAAGCGACGGAAAAATACAGGCTGGGGCTTCGGATTCTGGAGCTGTCCGCGCACTTCGCAAGGGCGGACGATCCGACGATCGGTCTCATCGGCGAGATGGAGAAGCTGAGGGACCAGCTGGGGGAAACCGTCAGTCTGTACATTCGCGACCGGCTGGAGCGGGTCCGGATTCAGGCCGTGCAGAGCAGGCAGGCGATCCGGCGGGTGGCGCAGGTCGGCGTTCGTCTGCCGCTGTCCGTCGGCGCCTCGAGCAAGGTGCTGCTGGCGTTCGCGGACAGCGATACGAGATCGGCGCTGTTGAACGATCCGGCCTGGCCCGCGGGGCTCAGAGACGCCGCCTACGAGCGGCAGCTGGACGAGGTCGCCGCCGAGGGGTATGCGACGAGCTTCGAGGAGCGGGAGCCGGGCGCCGCCGCGATTGCGGCGCCGATCTTCGGCCGCTCGGGCAAGCTGTTCGCGGCGCTGGCCGTCTCCGGGCCGTCCAACCGGCTGACGCCCGACGTCATGAGCGAGCGGGCGCCTGCGATCATTGGCGCCGCGAAGCGCATGGGTGCGCTGTTGGATTGATCGCGGCCTTAGACGCGCAGAAAGAGGGCTTCACGCCGTCATCAATATGACGCTGTGAAGCCCTCTTAATTATTAGTGCATTTCGTCAGTCAACGCGCTTGTTCGAGCGAGTTGTGCGATAGTACCGTGTATCTCCGGCGAAAATGCCGATAAGCCGTGCCGTTGTGCGATAGTACCGTGTATCTCCGGCAAAAATGCCGATAAGCCGTGCCGTTGTGCGATAGTACCGTGTATCTCCGGCAAAAATGCCGATAAGCCGTGCCGTTGTGCGATAGTACCGTGTATCTCCGGCAAAAATGCCGATATGCGGTGTCGTTATGCGATAGTACCGTGTATCTCCGGCAAAAATGCCGATAAGCCGTGCCGTTGTGCGATGGTACCGTGTATCTCCGGCAAAAATGCCGATAAGCGACGCCGTTGTGCGATAGTACCGTGTATCTCCGGCAGAAATGTCGATAAGCGACGCCGTTGTGCGGCACTATCGCATAACTCGCTGCAGCCAGCCCAGTTCAGCCGAGGGAGGCCGCTCGCAGCGAAGAAGATCCCCGCGTCGCACAGCGCGGCGCCCTAGCTGCCGAATCGCCGGGGCCACGCCGTCACATCGCCGGGGCCTCACTGTCACATCGTCGAGCCTCGCCGTCACATCGCATCGCTTCAGGAAGCCTTCGCGCTCGGTTCAGCGCTGCCGCCAGCCGTGCTCGCGTCCTTTTTCGGCTCCAGCCCGTTGAGGAAGTCCAGCGCATCCTGGAGCGAGGAGACCGGCACGAGCTTGGGGCTGAGCTTGAGGTCGGCGACGGTCTGCTGGGCCAGACTCCAGTTGCCGAAGCCGTTCAGCACCGCGTTGATCGCATCCTTGGGTGCGATCTTCTCGTTGTCCTGCCAGTGGTCGGCGGCTACGCGCGTGTACGGCACGAGGAAGTAGTCCACTTTTTCCCGATCCGCCGCCATAAGCTTGTACTGGATGCCGCCGATGAGTCCGACGCTCCCGTCCGCCGCGATCGTGCCCGTGCCTGCGATACGGTAGCCCTTGGTCAGATCCTTGTTCTGGAGTTGGGAGATGATCTCCAGCGTCATCATGAGACCGGCGGAGGGGCCGCCCGTGTCCTCGAAGTCGAACTTGACCTTGTCCGGCGGCGTCACCTTCAGCACGGTCTGGTTGTTGAAGCCGATGCCCGGCTTGTCCGTGCCCGGCATCTTGATCAGCGGCACATCGGCCTCGAAGGCTTTGCCGCCGCGGGTGCCCTTCAGCTTGACGCTGTCGCCAACTTTCTTGGACGAGAGGTACTTGCTGAGCGTCTCCGCATTGTTCGCCTTTTGACCGTCTACCATGTTGATGATGTCGCCTTCCTGCAGACCGTGCTCGCGCGCCTTCGTCTCCTTGATGAACGAGTTGACGATGACTCCCTGTTCCTTGACGTCGATCTTCTTGTTCATGGCCGTATAGGCGGCGAGCAGGGCATTAGCTTCGGAGCTGTCGCGCATCCAGGCCATCAGGTTGCGATAGGCGCCCAGATTGACGGTTCCGCCGGTCGCCTTGGCCTGCGTCTCGATATCCATTCTCGGGTTCAACCATGCATATATAATGGAAAAAACATTCGGCTTGGAATAGGACGATACGGTCGTGAAGAGCAGCGCGCCCTTCTGATCGACCTTGTGGTCCGTCTCCACACGCGGATGCACCGGCTCGGCCGAGCCCGGTCCGTACAGCACGTAGGGCAGCGACCAGTTGCTGGCGACGATAACGATAATCGCTAGCAGCGCGATGATGATCGCCGCTCGATAACGCCGGATAAATCCACGCTTACTCTCAGTTGGCATCGCGATCGTCACCTCCGTCCCTCATTATAGCGCATACGCTTAGCGTTTCCCAATAACAGACTCGCATGAGCCGCGCAGCCCGGCCCAACCTCCCGCATCCCCACCCAATCCGCCGCCATCAGAAAAAGCCGCATCGCCGGGAGCGACCCCGGGATACGGCTTGACTGCTAAAACGAATTATTGGTTCGCGATCATCTGGCGCAGTACGGTCTGCAGGATACCGCTGTTGCGGTAGTAGTCGACGTCGACCATCGAGTCGAGACGGACGATGACCGGGAAGGAGAACGTCGTGCCGTCTTCGCGCGTCGCGGTGACAGTGACCGTCTGGCCCGGCTGCACGTCGTTCGACAGGCCTTCGATATCGAACTTCTCGTGGCCGCTGATGCCCAGCGTCTTCCAGCCGTTGCCCGGTTGGAACTGGAGCGGCAGGACGCCCATGCCCACGAGGTTGGAGCGGTGGATACGCTCGAAGCTCTCGGCGATGACCGCCTTGACGCCCAGCAGGAACGTGCCCTTGGCCGCCCAGTCGCGCGAGGAGCCGGTGCCGTATTCCTTGCCGGCGATGACGACCAGGTTCGTCTTGCTCTTCTGGTACTTCATCGACGCGTCGTAGATCGACATGATCTCGCCCGTCGGCAGATACGTCGTCACGCCGCCCTCGGTGCCCGGCGCAACCTGGTTGCGAATCCGGATGTTGGCGAACGTGCCGCGCATCATGACTTCGTGGTTGCCGCGACGGGAGCCGTACGAGTTGAAGTCCTTCTTGTCGACGCCATGCTTGATCAGATACTCGCCCGCAGGGCTGTCGACCTTAATGTTGCCCGCAGGAGAGATGTGGTCCGTCGTGACCGAATCGCTGAGCAAGGCCAGCACATTGGCGCGCTTGATGTCGCCGATGTCGCCCGGCTGGTCGCTCAGATCGGTGAAGAACGGCGGGTTGGCGATGTAGGTCGACTTGTCGTCCCACTCGTACAGCTCGCCTTCAGGCACAGGGATTTTGTTCCACTGCTCGTTTTGCGTAAAGACGTTCTCGAACTTCTTGCGGAACATCTCGGGATCGAGCGAAGCTGCGACGGCCTGCTGGATCTCTTCGTTGGTCGGCCAGATATCCTTCAGGTAGACCGGCACGTTGTTCGGGTCGTAGCCGATCGGATCGTTCGCGAGGTCGATGTTGACCGTACCGGCCAGCGCATAGGCGATGACGAGCGGCGGCGAAGCGAGATAGTTTGCCTTGACCTGCGCGTGGACGCGGCCCTCGAAGTTCCGGTTGCCCGAGAGGACGGCGGCGACGGTCATGTCGTTGTCCGCGATCGCTTGGCTGACTTCGTCCGGCAGCGGGCCGGAGTTGCCGATACAGGTCGCGCAGCCGTAGCCGGCGACGTAGAAGCCAAGCTTCTCCAGATAAGGAAGCACGCCGGCCTTCACCAGGTAGTCGGTAACGACGAGCGAACCCGGAGTCAGCGAGCTCTTGACATACGCCGGCTTGGTCAGGCCGCGCTCGACGGCTTTTTTGGCGACGAGGCCGGCGCCGATCATGACGCTCGGATTGGACGTGTTCGTGCAGCTCGTGATCGCAGCGATGACGACGGCGCCCGTCGTGAGCGTGCTCGCCTGGCCGTTGCGGTGCTTGACCGGCGCGGTCTGCGCGATCTTCTCGTCGGAGAGGCCGTAGCCGCCCTTGTCGATCGGCGTACGGATGATGCTGTTGAACTCTTCCTTCATCGCCGTCAGCTCTACGCGGTCCTGCGGACGCTTCGGACCTGCGAGGCTAGGCACGATGGTGGAGAGGTCGAGCTCGATGATGTCCGTGAACGTCGGGTCCGGCGTGTCGTCCGTACGGAACATGCCTTGCGCCTTGTAGTAAGCTTCGACGAGCTCGATCTGCTTCTCGTCGCGGCCGGTCAGGCGCAGATAGTTCAGCGTCTCGCTGTCGACCGGGAAGAAGCCGATCGTCGCGCCATACTCCGGCGCCATGTTGGCGACTGTCGCGCGGTCGGCCAGGCTGATGTTGGACAGGCCGGGACCGAAGAACTCGACGAACTTGCCGACGACGCCCTTCTTGCGGAGGATCTGGGTGACGGTCAGCGCGAGGTCGGTCGCCGTCGCGCCTTCGGCCAGGCTGCCGGTCAGGCGGAAGCCGATGACTTCGGGCATGACGAAGTACAGCGGCTGGCCGAGCATGCCGGCTTCGGCTTCGATGCCGCCGACGCCCCAGCCTACGACGCCCAGGCCGTTGATCATCGTCGTGTGGGAATCCGTGCCGACGAGGGAGTCTGGGTATACTTCGGTGACGCCGTCTTTGGTCTTGGTCGCGGCGACGGAGGCCAGGTACTCCAGGTTAACCTGGTGAACGATGCCGGTAGCCGGAGGTACGGCGCGGAAGTTATCGAACGCCGTCTGCGCCCAGCGCAGGAAGCGGTAGCGCTCTTCGTTGCGCTCGAATTCGAGATCCATGTTGGTCTTCAGGGCGTCAGCGGTGCCGAACGCGTCGACCATGACGGAGTGGTCGATGACCAGATCGACCGGTACGAGCGGGTTGATGCTCTTCGGATCGCCGCCGGCTTGCTTCACGGTCTCGCGCATCGCGGCGAGGTCGACGACGACCGGCACGCCGGTGAAGTCCTGCAGTACGATGCGGGCGGGGATGAACGGAACTTCCTTATCTTCGCGGCCGTTCGCCCAATTGGCGATTTGCTTGACGTGCTCGAGCGTGATGGCGCGGCCGTCGAATTGACGGACGGCGGCTTCGAGCAGTACTTTCATCGAGAAAGGCAGCTTGGATACGGGACCCAGGCCTTGCTCTTCCAGACCTTGCAGGTTGTAGTAACGGTACGTGTTGCCCGTGGCCTGCAGGTCTGCCTGTACGTTGTACGGTAGGGTGGACAAAATAATCGGCCTCCTAGATAAGATTGCACGGATCTCGGCAGAACAAAGCGAGGAGATGAATGCATTCTCCGTTTGTTTCGCTGTATGAAACCCGATTTCAAAATTAAACCTTCCTCATTATTATAGCGCCAACCCCGCGCACAGTAAAGAGAATATGTGACTAGTCTGTGCCAATCCGTCATATACATGTACCGATGCTATCTGTGCCGTACGGGAGGGATGCCCGGTGCCTGAATTAAATGAAGCAATTAAAACGGCGCTGGTCGAATATGTGGAGGCGGTCAACGAAGCGGATCTGAGGCGTTCGCCCGAGGCGCTGGGGCGCATCGGCGACGAGACGCACCGCTACAGGCTCGAGAGGCGGTCGCGTGCGCTCCGGCGGCGCGATGCGCCGGCTTCGGCCGCGCCGCGGCGCGGGGAGATCCGCGCCCATATCGTCCGCTGGAGCGCGACGGACAAGGAGGCGAACGTCGAGCTGCGCATGCGGCTCGTCAGAGCCTGCGGCTTCGGCGCACACGCCTATACGGAGGAGCGGATCGAACGCGAGCGGATCCGGCTGGTGCCCTTCGGCGGCGTATGGCGGCTCGACCGCGCGGAGCCGCTGGGCGACGAGCGCTCGTCCGCCTCGCTGCTCGGCGCCTTCGATGAGGCGGCGGCGTGGCCGGTGGCGCCGTCGCTACCATATGCTCCCGGGCGCAGCGGGTTCGCAGCCACGCAAGGCGCCGCGACGCTGCCGTGGTCCAATCCGTACGGCGGCACGGCCGCGCGCGGCGCGCCGTACAACCGTGCGGAGGCCGTCGCCTACGCGGATCTGTGGTGGGACGCGGGCAACCCGTCCTACGAGACGTTCGAGGTGAATTGCACCAATTACGTGTCGCAGTGTCTCTTTGCAGGGGGCGCGCCTATGAACTATACTGGGAAAAGAGAAGCGGGCTGGTGGTATCAGGGCCTGTCGGGCGGCCAGGAGCGGTGGAGCTACAGTTGGGCGGTCGCGAATAGCTTGCAGCACTATCTGAGCCAGCCGCGCGGGAGCGAATTGCGCGCGGAGCGCGTCGAGAGCCCCGCGCAGCTCGCTCCGGGCGACGTCATCTGCTACGATTGGGACGGCAACGGGCAGTTCCGGCACAATACGATCGTGACGGCGATGACACCCGAAGGCATGCCGCTGGTCAATGCCAACACTGTGCCGAGCAGGCACAGGTACTGGGATTACCGCGATTCCTACGCCTGGACGGAGAATACCCGGTATCGCTTCTATCATATCGCGGATTTCTTTTAACCGGAGGGCGCATCATCCAAGGCTAAGGCAGTCGAACAAGGCGGAGGTCAAGCTGACAAATGGGAACTGGACACAAGATTCGGGTCGGACTCGTCTACGGCGGCCGGTCGGGAGAGCATGAGGTGTCGCTGCAGACCGCGCTCGCGGTGCTGAAGGCATTTGATTATGACAAGTATGAACTGATTCCTTTCTATATTACCAAGGAAGGCCGCTGGCGTTCGGGCCCGCTGCTTGAGGCGTCGCCGGCGGCGGTCGCCGAGCTGCAGTTCGAGCCGCGCGCGGCGGACCCGGAGGAGGCGCCCGCCTCCGACTCGTCGCTGCTGCCGCTCATGCAGGGCATGTCGGAGAGGGCGCTTGCCGCCGGCGGAGAGAGCGGCGGCATCGGCTCCGTGGACGTCGTATTCCCGCTGCTGCACGGCACCTTCGGTGAGGACGGCACGATTCAGGGGCTGTTCGAGATGGCGAACCTGCCATACGTCGGCGCGGGCGTGCTCGCTTCGTCCGTCGGCATGGACAAAGCCGCGATGAAGACGATGTTTGCGGCGGCAGGCCTGCCGCAGGTCGGGTACCGCTTTTTCACGCGGTTCAACTGGAACAAGGAGCGGGAGGCGATCTTGGACGGCATAGAGGAGGGCATAGGCTATCCGAGCTTCGTGAAGCCGGCCAACCTCGGCTCCAGCGTCGGCATCTCCAAGGCGAGGAACCGCGAGGAGCTGATCGCCGCCGTCGAGGAGGCGCTCCGCTACGACCGCAAGGTCATCGTCGAGCAGTTCGTGGACGCCCGCGAGATCGAGGTCGCCGTCCTCGGCAACGACGAGCCCCGCGCATCCGTCGCGGGCGAGATCGTCAGCTCCAATGAATTTTACGATTACAAGGCCAAGTATATCGACGGCAAGTCCGCGATGATCATACCGGCGGACATCGCCGAGGAGACGTCGCTGTCCGTCCGCGAGATGGCGGTCCGCGCCTTCCTCGCGATCGACGGCACGGGGCTGTGCCGCGCGGACTTCTTCATGCGCAGGAGCGACGGCGCGCTGTTCATCAACGAGGTGAATACGATGCCCGGCTTCACGCCGTTCAGCATGTACCCGCTGCTCTGGCAGGAGACGGGCGTCTCCTACCGCGAGCTGCTCGACACGCTGATCGAGCTCGCGATCGCCCGCCACGCGGAGAAGCAGCTGATCGATTACGGCGGCTGATAGGCCGGCCGTGCGCGGCATCAGGCGGTCCGCATGCGCATACAGCCGTACACACAAGACGGGACGAAGCGATTCAGCTTCGTCCCGTCTTGTTGCCTCATATACGCTCATGCCCGCGGCTTGGCGACGTCGCGCCACTCTACGATGAACTCTCCGCCGAACTTCCCGTTCGCGAACCTGCTCGTCTCCTCGAGCGCATTGCCGCACTCGCAGGAGATCTGGTCCGCGCCGTAGTTGTCCGTGCCGAACGTGATCTCTTCGTTGCGGTACGCGCGGCGGCCTGCTTCGACGCGCTTCTCGAGGCCGCAGTCCAGACATCGAATGACAAATCCGCTTGCCATCGCTTGGCGCCTCCTTTATTCGAGGAAATCCTTCAGCCTGCGGCTGCGGCTCGGATGCCGCAGCTTGCGCAGCGCCTTGGCCTCAATCTGCCGGATGCGCTCGCGGGTGACGCCGAACGCTTTGCCGACTTCCTCGAGCGTCCGCGTATGGCCGTCGTCCAGGCCGAAGCGCAGACGGAGCACGCTCTCCTCGCGCTCGGTGAGCGTGTCGAGCACCTCCTTGAGCTGCTCGCGCATCAGCTCGAACGCGGCGGCGTCGGCGGGCTCGGGCGCATCCTGATCCTCGATGAACTCGCCGAGGCGGGAATCGTTCTCCTCGCCGATCGGCATCTCGAGCGACACGGGCTCCTGCGAGATCTTCATGATCTCCCGGACCTTGTCGATCGTGATGTCCATCGCCTGCGCGATCTCCTCGGGCGTCGGCTCGCGGCCGAGCTCCTGCAGGAGCTGGCGGGAGATGCGGACGAGCTTGTTGATCGTCTCGACCATATGCACGGGAATCCGGATCGTCCGCGCGTGATCGGCGATGCTGCGGGTGATCGCCTGGCGAATCCACCAGGTCGCGTAGGTGCTGAAGCGGAATCCTTTGCGGTAATCGAACTTCTCTACAGCCTTGATCAGGCCCATATTGCCCTCCTGGATCAGATCCAGGAAGAGCATGCCGCGTCCGACATATCGTCTCGCTATGCTGACGACCAGCCGCAGATTCGCTTCGGCCAGCCGCTGCTTGGCAATCTCGTCGCCGTCCTCGATCCGGTGCGCGAGCTCGATCTCCTCGTCCGCCGTGAGCAGCGGTACGCGGCCGATCTCCTTCAAGTACATGCGGACCGGGTCATCCATTCGAATGCCTGCGGGCACCTTCAGATCGTCGTCATTGCTGAAGTCGACTACAGGCGAATCGGTATCCATCGTCAAGGCACATTCCTCCATCCGGTAAAAGTGCTGGGCGGAACGGTGTAGAATAACGGAATTGACATCCGGTAAAATATGTGCTATCCTGAAGTAGGAAGTTTGTGACTGGATGTCTTATAAGTACCATTTCTCATTATACCACGCGCCAGACATTATTACAACTACACATCTTAAATTTTTAGACCGGACTTTGCGCTTCGTTTTCGGACGAGCCCAGATGCCGGTCTTTTTGATGTGCATAATGGGCGCCCGGAGTGAGGCATCGCCTCTCGAGGTGCAGGAGATGGGCGAATGGGGCGCCCGGAGTGAGGCATCGTCTCTCGTAGTCCAGGCGATGGGCGGACGGGGTGCCCGGAGTGAGGCATCGCCTCTCGTGGTGCAGGCGATGGGCGGATGAGGCGCCCGGAGTGAGGCATCGCCTCTCGTGGTGCAGGCGATGGGCGGATGAGGCGCCCGGAGTGAGGCATCGCCTCTCGTGGTGCAGGCGATGGGCGGATGAGGCGCCCGGAGCAACGCATCGCCTCTCGTAGTGCAGGCGATGGGCGGAGTGGGCGCCCGGGGCAAGGCATCGCCTCTCGTGGTGCAGGCGATGGGCGGAGTGGGCGCCCGGAGTGAGGCATCGCCTCTCGTAGTGCAGGCGATGGGCGGATGAGGCGCCCGGAGTGAGGCATCGCCTCTCGTAGTGCAGGCGATGGGCGGATGAGGCGCCCGGAGCAAGGCATCGCCTCTCGTAGTACAGGCGATGGGCGGAGTGGGTGCCCGGAGTGAGGCATCGCCTCTCGTGGTGCAGGCGATGGGCGGATGAGGCGCCCGGAGCAAGGCATCGCCTCTCGTAGTACAGGCGATGGGCGGAGTGGGCGCCCGGAGTGAGGCATCGCCTCTCGTGGTGCAGGCGATGGGCGTATGAGGCGCCCGGAGCAAGGCATCGCCTCTCGTAGTGCAGGCGATGGGCGGATGAGGCGCCCGGAGTGAGGCATCGCCTCTCGTGGTGCAGGCGATGGGCGGATGAGGCGCCCGGAGCAACGCATCGCCTCTCGTAGTGCAGGCGATGGGCGGATGAGGTGCCCGGAGTGAGGCATCGCCTCTCGAGGTGCAGGCGATGGGCGGATGAGACGCCCGGAGTGAGGCATCGCCTCTCGTAGTGCAGGCGATGCCAGCCTCTCGCTGAGCAGTTTGCGGGCCGCCGCGCTCTCGGCCGCCGGCTGGACGAACCAGGCCCGGATCGCATCCTTGCCTCTGGCGGTCAGGGAGTACGCTTTTTTGTCCGGCTTGTCGCGCTGATTTCATTGGAGCGGCGCCGCTTACTTTCATTAGCAGGCCTTGCCGGTTTATAATAGCAGCACAAGCCAATGGTCGGAGGGATGCAGATGGGCTTCCAGACGGAGTTCAACTCAGTGTGCAAATTCAAGTCCGAGCAAGAGCTGTA
The DNA here is from genome assembly GCF_037963805.1 of Cohnella sp. 56. Taxonomy (NCBI): domain Bacteria; kingdom Bacillati; phylum Bacillota; class Bacilli; order Caryophanales; family Paenibacillaceae; genus Cohnella; species Cohnella sp. 56. The sequence goes on from NZ_JAZDQE010000001.1 coordinate 643,412, forward strand.
CGAGCTGCTCGAATACGGGCGGGGCAAGATGGTGAAAAAGCAGTTCCGCGTCTTCCCGACAGGGCAAAAGGTCATCGCGTACGCGCCGGACAACCGGGCGGTCGCGATCGTCCGCATCGTCGCCTCGATCGCAGAGATTAACTTCCAGGGAGAAGAAGTGACCGAGGTCGAGATGGAGCTGGTGCGCAAGCTCACGGACGAGGAGTCGCGTGTGCAGACGTCGCTCGCGCACGAGATGTTTTTCGGCGAACAGCAAGCCTGAGCACGGATCGGAGAGGAGCGGCGCGGATGGGGACGAAGTGGGAGTATTGCACACTTAAGTACAAGACGGGCGGCTGGCTCGGCGGCAAGGTAGACGAGCAGGAGTTCCAGGACGAGCTGAACCGGTACGGCTACGAAGGCTGGGAGCTGGTGTCCTGCTTCGATACGAGCCAGGGCCAGGGCGCCTCGAGGGATATCATCGTCGTCTTCAAGCACCAGCTGTAGTACGAACGCGTCGGGCGGCGGACCGCCCGGCCGTCACTCTTGACACGTTTTCAGCATGCGCGATGCCCTCGGCCCTCACGAGCCGGGGGCTTTTGATTTATGGGGATCGCCAGGGAACGATTTTTTCCCGGGCGGTCCTTTTCATTACGCGGGCCCGCTCATGGCCAGTCGGACGAGATGCCTTTGACGAGGCCGCTAACCCGCACTGTTGCCCGGCAGCAAGGAGGACCGTGCCGCCGTATCGATTGAAAGACTTCTATTCTGCAAAAGTGCAGGGCAGCGCCGCATCGGGGAGAGTTTGCAGTCTACTTATCCTAAAAAAATGTAAAAATCCTTCGTAAAATACGTCAACTTCTGGCCTTGCGAAGTTGCTATAGTAGGGGGAGAGAAGGCGCAAAGGGAAGGGAGCCGTTGCGAGTGTTCACAGGCAGATTAGGCGTGCTGACGGATGAAGTGTCCGACCATTACGAGGAAGCGCTCGATTGGGCGGCGGAGCAAGGGCTGGCGCATGTGGAGGTGCGCGTCATAGACGGGCGGAACGCAGCGAGCCTTAGCGACGAGCAGGCGGCGGAGGTTCGCCGTCAGGCGGAGGCGAGAGGATTGTTCATATCGGCGATCGCTTCGCCGGTATTCAAGTGTGCGCTGGACCCCGCGCGCCCGGTCGCGACCGGGGACACGTTCGGACAGCAGGAGGAGAGCGTCGAGGCCCACTTCGCGAAGCTGTCGCGCGTCATCGAGCTCGCAAATTTGTTGGGCACGAAGCGTATCCGGATTTTCTCCTTCTGGCGCGAGCGGCACCCCGAGCGCTATGCCGAGGAGATCGCCGGACATCTGCGGCGGGCGGCCGGGATTGCGCAGGAGGCGGGAGTCGAGCTGCTGCTGGAAAACGAGTCTTCGTGCAACGGCGGGTCGGCGCGCGAGGTCGCGGATCTCGTCCGGGCCGTCGATTCGCCGGCACTGCGCGCGCTATGGGACCCGGGCAACGAGGCGCATGCGGGCAAGGAGGCGTATCCGCTCGGGTATGAGACGATCAGGCCCTACGCCGCCCATGTGCATCTGAAGGATGCTTGCTTCGGTCCGGACGGTACGGCGCGCTGCGTGCCGCTCGGATCGGGCGACGTGCCGGTCATCGCGCAGCTTAGGGCGCTCGCGGCGGACGGGTATGAGGGGCTGTTCACGATCGAGACGCACTATGTGCCCACAGACGGGAGCCGGATGACGGGGACCCGGATGACGCTCGAGGCGCTGCGCGCGCTGGCGAAGGAGGTATAGAGATGGCGCAGTGGAGATTCGGCATTATCGGCTGCGGCGCCGTCGCGGACAGGCATGTCGAAGCCATCCGGCAGATTGAGGACGCGAGCCTGGTCGCCGTCTCCAGCAGAAGCGGGAGCCGGGCAAGAGCGGTCGCGGAGCGGGAAGGCTGCGACTGGGTCACCGACTACCGCGACCTGCTCAGCCGCGACGACATCGATATCGTCTGCGTGACCACCTCGAGCGGCAGCCATGCGGCCATCGGCCTCGACGTGCTGAATGCCGGCAAGCATCTGATCGTCGAAAAGCCGATGGCCATGAACGCGCGGGATGCGCGGCTCCTGGCGGATACGGCCAGCCGGCGCGGGCTCACGCTCTCGTCCGTCTCGCAGCGGAGATTCGAGGCGAACAACCAGCTGATCAAGCGGGTGCTCGACGAGGGAGCGCTCGGCAAGCTGCTGCTGGCGGAGATGAAGCTGCCCTACTACCGCAGCCAGGACTACTACGACAGCGCCGAATGGCGGGGGACGATCGCCGAGGACGGCGGCGTCCTGATGAATCAGGGCATCCACAGCCTGGACCTGCTGCTCTGGTTCGCCGGAGACGTGCGCGCCGTATTCGGCAAGACCGCCACGCTCACGCATCGTATGGAAGCCGAAGATCTGGGCCTGGCGATCCTGCAGTTCGACAGCGGCGCATACGGCACGGTGATGGGATCGACCAGCGTGCGGCCGGGCTACCCGGCCACCATCTCGCTCTACGGCGAAGAAGGGTCCATCGAGCTGGAAGGCACCTCGGTCGTGCGCTGGTCCGTACCCGGCTGGGAGAAGCCACACTGGTCGCAGGAGGAAGCTTATGGCGGCGTATCCGATCCGATGAGCATCGTCGCGGAGTTCCATCAGAGCCAGTTCCTCGACGTCATCGCTGCGATCGAGACGGGCACGGCACCGCTCAGCTCCGGCGAGGACGGCTGGCGGGCCGTCAGACTCGTCGAAGCGATCTACGAGAGCGCCCGCCGCGGGGCGGAGATTCGGATCGGTGAGCAACCGGAGGAGGGATAAGACATGGCGATCATGCAGCAGCCGGTGAGACAGCAATCGGCGGACGATCTGAAGGTCCGGGTGTATCGAACCCGCGGCGAGATGGGCGCGGCGGCCGGGGCGGACGTCGCCGCCAGAATCAAAGGGCTGCTCGCGACGAAGCGGACGATCCGCATGGTTTTCGCGGCAGCCCCGTCGCAGAACGAAACGCTGGATGCGCTTGCAGCGGATCCGGATATCGATTGGTCCCGCATCACTGCTTTTCATATGGATGAATATCTCGGGCTGCCTGCGGGCGCTCCTCAAGCCTTCGGGCGATATCTGCAGGGCAGACTGTTCGACAAGGTGAAGCCGGGTACCGTCCATCTGATCGACAGCACGGGCGACAGCAATGCGGAATGCCGCCGGTATGCGGCGCTGCTCGGCGCGGAGCCGATCGATATCGTCTGCCTCGGGATCGGGGAGAACGGGCATATCGCGTTCAACGATCCGCCGGTCGCCGACTTCGCAGACCCGCAGCTGATCAAGCCGGTCGAGCTCGACGAGGCGTGCAGGCGGCAGCAGGTGAACGACGGCTGCTTTTCCAGTCTGGACGCCGTGCCGACCCATGCGCTGACGCTGACGGTGCCGGCGCTGCTCGCCGGCGCGCATCTGTTCTGCGGCGTCCCCGGTCCCACCAAGCGGCAGGCGGTCGCCCGGACGCTGAGCGAGCCGGTCGCGACGGCTTGTCCGTCCACGATTCTCCGGCGGCATCCGGACTGCACGCTGTACGTGGATCTCGATGCGTTCGGGGAGGCGGGACGATGATCGTCAAGGCGCTCCACTATCGCACGGGAGAGCCTGTGGCGATCGAAGTCAAGGCGGGGAGAATCGCGCGGATCGTACCCGCCGAGGCCGATTCTCCGGAGCGGGACGCGCTGCCGTACGCGGCGCCGGGCCTGATCGATCTGCAGATCAACGGCTTCGCCGGCTACGACTTCAACCGGCTGCCGATCTCGCCCGAGCTGCCCGGGACGGTCGTGCGCGAGCTGTGGCGGGAGGGCGTGACCGGCAGCTATCCGACCGTCGTCACGAACGACTCGAAGGCGATCGCGACTCAACTCGCGGCGATCGCCGAAGCCTGCGAGCGGGATGCGGCCGCGGCCGCAGGCATCGCGGGCATCCATCTGGAAGGGCCGTTCATCTCGCCCGAGGACGGCGCGAGGGGCGCGCACAGCCTGGACTATGTGCGGGCGCCCGACTGGGAGCTGTTCTGCAGATGGCAGGAGGCGGCGGGCGGGCGTATCGCCATCCTCACGCTGTCCCCGGAATGGGAGGGCAGCGCCGGCTTCATCCGCCGCTGCACGGACAACGGCGTCACCGTCTCCATCGGCCATACGGCGGCCACGCCGGAGCAGATCAGGGAAGCGGTCGCGAGCGGCGCGCGTATGTCGACGCACTTCGGCAACGGCGCCCATCTGATGCTGCCCCGCCATCCGAACTACCTCTGGGAGCAGCTGGCCCAGGACGAACTGTGGAGCTGCCTGATCGCGGACGGCTTCCATGTGCCGGACCAGGTGCTGCAGGTCGTCCTCAAGGTGAAGGGACCGAAGGCGATGCTCGTCAGCGACGCCGTGTACCTGAGCGGCATGCCACCCGGCGAATATACGACGCATATCGGCGGCCGCGTCGTCCTGACGCCGCAAGGCCGGCTCCATCTGGCGGAGCAGGAGCGGCTGCTGGCCGGATCGGCGCAGATGCTGCTGTGGGGCATCCGGCAGATGACGGACCGCGGCATCGCGAGCCTGGCGGACGCGTGGGACATGGCGTCGGTCCGGCCGGCCGGATTCATGGGGCTGCCTGCGGCGGCGGGATTGTCCGCAGGCGCGCCGGCGGACTTCGTATTGTTCCGCAGCGCCGGCGGCGAGCTTCGCATCGAAGAGACCGTCAAGGCGGGCGAGCGCGTCTATCGGGACGAGCACGGTCGGGCGAGCGATGGGCGTTTTCATACAGAACAGGGGGAACGACAATGAAATTCGCGGCATTCAGCGGCGTATTGATCGAGTACAGCATACAGGAAGCGATGCATCTGACGAAGAAGCTTGGTATGGACGGGATCGAGATCGCGGCGCGCGAGCCTCATATCTCCCCGTCCAGCAGCATGGCGAGAGTCAGGGAGGTCAAGGCGCTCTCCGACAGTCTGGCGCTCCCAATCCCCGTGCTGGCCAGCTACATCGGCGGCTTCTCCGACGCAAGCGACAGTGAGGCGAAGAGCTTTCTCGACGAGTTCAAGCGGCTGCTCGAGATTGCGGGCGTGCTGGGTACGGGCATGATCCGCGTCTTTCCCGGCGGGCCCAATGCCTTCATGGCGCAGGATTATCACTACGCAAAGGCTGCATACTGGATGAACTTGTTCGCGGAGGAAGCCAAGAAGCATCAGGTGAACATCCTCGTGGAGATCCATAACGACTCGCTCGTCGAGACGGTGGACAGCAGCCTGCGCCTGCTCGGCATGATCGAGAGCGACAATATTGGAATGATCCACGATGCGGGCAATATGTACATTACAGATACCGATTACGGCCGCGAGTCCGTCCTGCAGCTGGGACGCCATCTGATGCATGTCCATGTGAAGGATGAGCTCCGCGTCGCAGAGCTGGGCGCGCCCGGCACGTTCGCGAGCACGACCCGCCACGGCCGGGAGCTGTTCCTGCAGAGCCGTCTGGGCGAAGGCGGAGCCGATCACAAGCCGCTGTTCGATGCGCTGCGCGAGACCGGTTATTCGGATTGGGTGACGCTGGAATGTCATGCGCCGTTCCCGGCGTACGAGCGGCTGGAACATGACTTCGAGGTGGTTCGCAGACTCATCGCTTCGGCCTAACGACAGGTGGTGGTTTCATGAGCGAAGACTTGGAGATTCCGTATTATCAGAGCCGGACGCAGCTGAACAGGGATTTTCCATTTAAAATATTCCGATACTCCAGCCCGCTCCTGAAGCAGAGCCTGCACATGCACGACTACGTCCAGATCGCCTATGTCCGCAGAGGGATGTGCAACCACCAGATGCTCGGCAAGTCGCTGACGGTCAGCCAGGGCGATCTGTTCATCATCGCGCCGGGCACGGGTCACAGCATCAGCGCGATCGAGGACCAGCCGTTCGAGCTGATTCTGACGGACTTCTCGCCGGAGCTGCTGGAGGGCCAGCTGGGGCCGATGGAGGATGCGCTGAGGAGATATCTGACACCGGGACCGGCTTCGGCGCCGCATGCCTGGCTGCATGTCGGCAAGCATCGGCAGCCGCTCGTCGTGCAGCTGCTTCAAGATTTGCAGGACGAGTACGAGCACAAGGAAGTCGGCTACGAGTACGCGATCCGGCTGGCCCTGCTCAAGCTGCTGATGGTGGCGGACCGCGAATACCGGGCCATCCAGCGCAAGCCGAGCCGGCGGTCCGAATCGGAAGGCCGGGAGCCGATCGAGCAGGCGCGCCGGTACGTCCACGACAATTACAGCCAGGATATCCCGCTCGAGCACGGCGCTTATATCGCGAATATGGCGCCGGCTTATTTCAGCCATATGTTCAAGCAGGTGACGGGACAATCGTTCATCGACTACGTGAACGAGATTCGCATCGAGCGGGCCAAGGAGCTGATCCGGCGCCAGTCGCTGACGATCACGCAGATCGGATTCCAGGTCGGCTACCGCCACCTGAGCCACTTTATCCGCACCTTCAAGAAGCGTACGGGCATCACGCCTACGGACTACAAAAAAGCATTCGGCGACATGGCCGAAACGGAAGAGAGAGGGTAAACATATGAACGCAACCCCATTGAAGGTCGGCATCATCGGACAAGGCCGCAGCGGCCGCGACATTCACGGCAGCCTGCTCGTGCGGCTCCCCGACCAATACCGCATCGTCGCGATCGCCGATTCCATCCCCGAGCGTCAGACGCGCGCCAGAGAGGAATACGGCTGCAACACGTACGGAACATGGGAAGAGATGGCGGCGAGCGAGCAGCTCGATCTGGTCGTCAACGCGTCGCCGAGCCATCAGCATTTTCCGATCACGCTCGAGCTGCTGAAGCGGGGCTTCAACGTGCTGTGCGAGAAGCCGCTGGCCAAAACCCCCGACGAGGTCGATCAGCTGATCGAAGCTTCCAAGCGGTCGGGCAAGCTGCTCGCCGTCTTCCAGCAGTCCAGGTACCATCCCGCGTTCCAGCAGATCCGCCAGGTGATCGAGTCAGGCGTACTCGGACGCATCGTGCAGGTGAGCTTCGACATGAACGGGTTCGCGCGGCGCTGGGACTGGCAGACGCTTCAGAGCAACAACGGCGGCAACCTGATGAATACGGGCCCGCATCCGGTCGATCAGGCGCTCCAGCTGTTCGGCACCGACACGCTGCCGCAGATTACGTGCATCATGGACCGGGCCAATACGTTCGGGGATGCGGAGGACTACGTCAAGCTGCTCATGCGGGGGCCCGGCCGTCCGACCATCGATATCGAGATCTCGTCCTGCTGCGCCTATCCGCAGGATTCCTTCAATATTCAAGGCACGAACGGCGGCCTGCACGGCAGCCCGGATCATCTGGAGTGGAAGTACTTCAAGTCCGAGGAAGCGCCGGTGCAGCAGCTCGTGAAGGAGCCGCTGTTCAATGCGGCGGGGCTGCCGGCATACTGCAACGAGGAACTGACCTGGCATAGCGATTCCTGGTCGATGGCGCTGCCCGCAGGCCAGAGCTTGTTCGGCTATATGACCGAGAAGCTGTACCTGATGCTGCACCGCTCGCTGACGGAGGGTGCGCCGCTGGAGATCACGCCGGAGCAGGTGCGTCAGCAGATGTGGGTGATGGAAGAATGCAGGCGGCAGAATCCGCAGATTTACAGCGCATAGGTAAGTGGATTTGGACAGGGGTTGTCCCGGCGGGCTATTCATGCTGGCTGGGACAGCTCTTTTTTTGCGTATAACCACCAAAGCCACTTTGGCTCTCCGGCGCATCGCCACCCCGCAAGAAGTCTCGGATAGGACTACTTTCGCCCCCGGGCGCATCGACACCCCCCAAGCAGTCTCGGATAGGACTACTTTTGCCCTTCGGCGCATCGACACTCCGCAAGAAGTCTCGGATAGGACTACTTTTGCCCGCCGGCGCATCGCCACCCCGCAATAAGTCTCGGATAGGACTACTTTGGCCCGCCGGCGCAACGACACCCCGCAAGCAGTCTCGGATAGGACTACTTATGCCCTCCGTCGTATCGACACCCCGCAAGCAGTCTCGGATAGGACTACTTTTGCCCTCCGTCGCATCGCCACCCCGCAAGTAGTCTCGGATAGGACTACTTTGGCCCGCCGGCGCAACGACACCCCGTAAGCAGTCTCGGATAGGACTACTTTGGCCCTCTGGTGCATCGACACCCCGCAAGTAGTCTCGGATAAGACTACTTTTGCCCTCCGGCGCATCGACACTCCGCAAGAAGTCTCGGATAAGACTACTTTTGCCCTCCGGCGCAACGACACCCCGCAAGCAGTCTCGGATAGGACTACTTTGGCTCTCCGTCGTATCGACACCCCGCAAGCAGTCTCGGATAAGACTACTTTTGCCCTCCGGCGCATCGCCACTCCGCAAGCAGTCTCGGATAGGACTACTTTGGCTCTCTGGTGCAACGAAACCCCGCAAGCAGTCTCGGATAGGACTACTTTGGCTCTCCGGCGCATCGCCACCCCGTAAGAAGTCTCGGATAGGACTACTTTCGCCCTCCGGCGCATCGACACCCTGCAAGCAGTCTCGGATAGGATTACTTTGGCTCTCCGGCGCATCGACACCCCGTAAGCAGTCTCGGATAGGACTACTTTCGCTCTCCGGCGCATCGCCACCCCGCAATAAGTCTCGGATAGGACTACTTTGGCCCTCCGTCGCATCGCCACCCCGCAAGTAGTCTCGGATAGGACTACTTTGGCCCGCCGGCGCATCGCCACCCCGCAAGGCAGTCTCGGATAGGACTACTTTTGCCCTCCGACTGGCCCGAATGACAAAAGAAGCTCCAATCGGAGCTTCTTCGGCCCGCGACTCGTCCGCTTCAGAGCTCGACCCAGGCGACCAGGCCGTCCGGGCTGTCGGGGTCGATGCCCTTGCGTTCGGCGCGGCTGAGCGCGGCGATCTGCGGCAGAAAGAGAAACGGGATACCCTGCGCCGCAGGATCGAGCGGCCGGCTGGAGAAGGCGGCATAGTCCGCAAGCGCCGCTGCCTCGGCGTCGGCCTCGTCGGCGTAGACGATGACGGACGCGCCCCTGCGCTTCAGATCGCGAAGCAGATTGTGCCGATGGTTCGCCCTGCCCTCTGCTCCGTGCCGCGCCCCGCCGCCGTCGCCGGATATGGCCGCGATGACGAGCGTGTCCGGCCCGACGACGACCATCGGCCCGTGGCGGACGTCGAGCAGATGATACGACTGGGCCTGCACGGCTGCGATCTCGGTCAGCGCGATCGCGCCCTCGCTCGCGAGGCCCTTCAGCTCGCCGTCGGCCAGCACGACTGTCTGCGTCCAATCGAACCCCGCCGCCTGGCGGATACGCGGCTCGGTCCGCGCCATGAACGCTTCGCCATCCCCAATGGCCGCATCGATCGATGCGACCAGCGCTTCGTCGCCGCCGAGGAAGGCGGCGATCAGCAGGTTGGCCGCATACAGATTGATCACTGTGCGGGTCTGGCAGACGCTGGCGTCGAATGCCCAGGGCAGCTCCAGCGCCAGATCGGCCTCCGCCGACAGCGGGGAGCCTGCGACGCAGGAGATGGCCAGCAGCGGGACATGCCCCGCGCAGCGCAGCTGCCGGACGGCCTCGACGATCTCTGTCGTGCTGCCGGATCGGGACGGCGCGACCAGCAGGGTGCCCGTCAGCGCTGAGCGGTAGCGTTCGCCGTTCAATAGCATGTCGCCGCCCGCGAATGCCTGCGCAGTCATCCCCGCGCGGAGCCGGACAGACAAAGCGGCCGACTCGCAGAGACAATAGCTGGAGCCGCACCCGATAAAGGTCAGCGAGGCAGGCCCGAGCTCCTTTACAAACGCTTCAATCCGTTCCCGCTCGCTTAGCATATATTCGTAGGTTCGGCGCAATGCCGCATATTGCTGCTTGATCTCCCGGTAAGTCAAGCTCATGAGAGCAAACCTCCATATTGTGAATTATACGATCATAATAATTTAATAAAATGACAATTACAATCATTTAATGATTGAAAAAATCATAGTAGTTCTCTATATTAAAGACATAACGTCATGGAGACCCACACGCAAGCGAACGCAAACATCATTCAAGCAGGCCGGGAGGGACCAGTCATGCCTCTAACTTCGACGACGGCGATGCTGCGCCACGCGAGAAAACACGGGTACGCCGTAGCGGCTTTTAACGTTCATACGCTCGAGATGATGCAGGCGGTCGTGGATGCCGCCATCGAGAGCGACGCCCCGCTCATTATCCAGACGACCGTAGGCACCGTACAGCATCTGGGCGCCGACTACATCGCCGCCGCGGCCGGTGTGGCCGCGAGCCGGACGCGCCTGCCGATCGGACTCCATCTCGACCATTGCACAGATTACAACGTCATCGTCAGATGTATCCGCGCGGGATATACCTCCGTCATGATCGACGCGTCGATGCATCCGTACGAGGATAACGTGGCGCGCACGGCCAGCGTCATCTCGGTTGCCGCGGCGGTCGGCGTCAACGTAGAGGCCGAGCTCGGCAAGGTGGGCGGCGTGGAGGACGACATCGTGGTCGAGACGCGCGACGCGCTGCTGGCGGACCCGGAGGAATGCGTGGCGTTCGTCGCGCGCACGGGGGTCGACACGCTGGCGCCGGCCATCGGCACCGCGCACGGCATTTACAAGGGCGACCCGGATATCGACTTCGACCGGATCGCCCGCATCGCCGGCAGCGTCGACGTCCCGCTGGTGCTGCACGGCGGCTCCGGCATCCCGGCCGACCAGGTCAGGCGGGCAGTCGGACTCGGCATGGCGAAGATGAACATCGCCACCGAGCTGCGCATCGCGTTCTCGGAAGCCATCAGGCGCGTATTCGAGGAGCGTCCGGGGGAGAACGATCCCCGCAAGTACATGGTGCCGGCCAAGGAAGCGGTCAAGCGTCTGGCGCTCGACAAGATAACGCTGTGCGGCTGCGCCGGACGGGGCGGTGAGGCGGTGTGATCGTCACGGTCACGTTGAATGCCGCCGTCGACAAAACCTACTATGTGTCCGGGTTCGCGGCGGGCGCCGTGCAGCGGGTCAGACAGCAGATCGCCGAGCCCGGGGGAAAAGGAAACAATGTCGCCAAGATCGTCCGGCTGCTCGGCGGCGAAGCGGTCGCGACCGGGTTCGCGGCGGGAGGCGCGGGCGCCTTCATCGAGGAGCGGCTCGCGGCGAGAGGCATCCGCACCGCCTTCGTGCGTATCCCGGGCGAGTCCCGCACCTGCCTCAACATCGTCGACGAGACGAGCGGCGGCTCGACGGAGCTGCTGGAGGAGGGACCGGCGGTTGGGGAAGCTGCGCTCGCGGAGGTCAAGGACGTCATCGGCCGGCTGGGCGCCCAGGCGAGCGTCGTCGTCTTGTCCGGCAGCTTGCCCGCAGGTACGCCGGCGGACTTGTACGCGGAGCTTGTCGGCATCGCGGCATCAGCGGGGGCGCGCGTCTACCTGGACGCGAGCGGCGAAGCGCTGGCGCTCGGCATCGGAGCGCGGCCGGATCTGATCAAGCCGAACGAAGAGGAGCTCGCCCGGCTGGTCGGCCGCAAGCGTATTGAGGGGGCGCTGCTGGCGCAGACCGCAGCGATGCTGCATGGCCGGGGCGTGCGCCAGGTGTGCGCGACGCAGGGGAGCCGGGGCGCCGTCGCCTGCATGGACGGCGTCTTGTACCGCGTCATCGCGCCGGCCGTCGCGGCAGTCAGTACCGTCGGCTGCGGCGACGCCTTCGTCGCCGGGATGGCCTATGCCGACGAGCAGGGGCTGCCGGCCGAGGAGCGGCTTCGCTTGGCGGCGGCAGCCGCTGCAGCTGCTGCCATGACCGACAGGGCGGGCGAGCTCGACCTGTCCGTCTGCGAGCGGCTGCTGGACCGCGTGAAGGTCTCGCCCCTGTAGCACAGGCGCCGCAGCGCTGCACTCCCGCATGCGAAGGCAGCGCCATTGTTGCAATCCGAACGACTTCTCCTGCACAATGTAGAAAAATACGCGGAAGACGGGCGGAGGAGACGGTATATGGAAGCGACGTCGAAGGGCGAGGCGCGCAGGGCAAAGCTGCTGGAGCTGATCAAGGCCAGCGGGAGGCTGTCGATTCAGGAGATTACGGGCGCGCTGCAGTGCTCTGAAGCGACCGCGAGGCGCGATCTCGATCTGCTGGAGCGGTCCGGACCGATTATCCGGACAATCGGGGGTGCCGTCTATGAAGGGGCGCCGGCGCAGGCGGCAGCCGAGCTGCCTTTTGCGGACAAACGGCAGGCCCAGCTGCAGGAGAAGGAGCGCATCGCGGAGACGGCGGCAGCGCTCGTGTCGGAGGGAGACGTCATCTGCCTGACCGGCGGGACGACGACATTCCTCATCGCGCGCGCGCTCAAGGCCCGGCGCAACATCACCATCGTCACCAACGCGGTCAATATCGCCTGCGAGCTGGCGGACGCGGAGGATGTCCAGGTCGTCGTGGTCGGCGGCGTCATGCGGGCCAAGAGCTACGAGCTGATCGGGCCGCTCGCCGAGATCGTCGCGGAGCGCATCAATATCACCAAGATGTTCCTCGGCGTGGACGGCGTATCGGAGACGCACGGATGGACGATGCATGCGGAGTTGGAAGTCCGGATCGCGCAAATTCTGATCCGGCGCTCGGGCGAGGTGTTCCCGGTATTCGACGACAGCAAACTGGAGAAGACGGCTCTATTCACCATCATGCCGCTGGCCGATGCGACCGGCATCATCACGAACCGCCGGCCGGAGGGCTGGCTGGAGAAGGCTTGCAGGGAGCATGAGATTGCCGTACACGTGCCCTGATCGTGCGTAGTGAGCGTGCGTCGCGGGCATGCGTCGTGAGCATGCGCCGTGAGCGTTCGTCGTGAGCATGCGCCGTGAGCGTTCGTCGTGAGCAGGCGTCGTGGGCATGCATCGCGAACATGCGCCGTGAACGGCATTGAACGATAGCAACGATAGAGGGGCGAGACCATGGAGCGACCGGCGTTCTCGATCATCGGCTGCCAGCACGGGCATCTGATCAGGCTCATGGATGATCTGCTGGGCATGGGCTACCGGTGTACGGGCATCTACGAAGAGGCGGGCGAGGATATGATGCTGGCGCGGCTGCTGGCGAACAGGTACGACGTCCCGCTGCTCGGCCATATTGCCGAAGCACTGACCCACGACGTGCGTCTGGTCGGCTGCGCGGCGGTCAACAGCCGCAAGATCGGCATCGCGGAGCTGTGCGAGGAGCGCGGCAAGGCGATCATGTTCGACAAGCCGGCGGTGACGTGCAGGGACGGTCTCGACCGGCTGGGCGGCATCGTCGGGCGCGGCCGGATCGAGGTCGGCATGCTGCTGACCCAGCGGTTCGGCCCGGCGGTATACACGCTGAAGCAGCTGCTCGACGAAGGCGCGCTCGGGCGGCTCCTATCGCTCGGCATTCGCAAGCCCCACCGGCTGAGCGCCGACGGACGGCCGCGATGGTTTTTCGACCGGGAGCTGTCGGGCGGCATCATCCAGGACCTGCTCGTGCACGATCTCGACCTGCTCCGCTGGCTGACGAACGGTGAGATCGCCGACTGTCAGGGCTATCTCGTCAAGCGGACGATGCCGGAGCATCCCGGCTTTTACGACGTCGCCCAATTGAACGTGAGGATGGAGAGCGGCGCGATCGCCCAATTGTACGCCGACTGGCATACGCCGGAGCGGCACTGGACATGGGGCGACGGACGCATCTTCGCCGTCGGCACGGCGGGCACTGCGGAGCTGCGGCTGCAGGGAGACCCGCTGATCGCCAGGGGAGCGATGCTGCTCATGTCCGAGCCGTCCGGCGAGCTGAGGAGCGTGCCGCTGCGCCAGGCTCCGGTCGGCGTCACGGGAGATTTCCTGAACCGGCTGGAGGGCCTGCCGTCCGCGCTCACCGGCGCGGACATATGGGCCGCCTCGCGCGCGGCCGTAGAGGCGGACGAGCGGGCGGAGCGAATCTGCTGCGTGTAGCATTCAGCAAGCGCATTCTTTGGCGGCGGCCATAGGCCGCCGGGGAGAGGGAGGGGAAGCGGATGTCCAAGCGCACGGCGCTTCTGATCGGAGCGGGGGGCTTCGGCCGGGTTCATCTGAATGAATTGGTTCGCTTGTCGGACGAGGGCTTGCTCGAATTGGCCGCCGTGAGCGACGTACGGCTGCCAGACAATGCGGCGGCCGTCATGGCGGAGCGCGGCATCCGGCACTATGCCGATTACCGGGAGATGCTGGCCGGGGAGTCCGGCGCGGACTTTGTCATCGTCTCCACGCCGATCCCGCTGCATGTCCCGATGAGCGTCGACGCGATGGAGGCGGGCTATCATGTGCTGCTGGAGAAGCCACCGGCCGCCGTCATCCAGGACGTCGATCGGATCGCCGCGGCTGCCGGGCGGACCGGCAGGCTATGCGCCGTCAACTTCATGGCGCCGTCCCCGAAGGCGCTGGCGCTCGTCGAGCGCACGGTCGCCTCCGGCGAGCTCGGCCGGATTCGCTGCATCAAGGCGATCGCGCTGCTGCGGCGAACGGCCGCCTATTACGGCCGCACGCCCTGGGCCGGCAAGCTGTCGGCGAACGGCGCGCTCGTGCTGGACGGCGCATTCCACAATCCGGCCGCTCACCTGCTCTACAGCATGCTGAAGCTCGCCGAGACGGCTGCCGGCGCGCTCGACAGACAGACGGAGCCGCTGCGCGTCACGGCGGAGATGTATCACGCCAATCAGATCGAGAGCGACGATACGTCCGCGATGCGCATCGAGATGAGCGACGGCACGCCGCTCTGCTATTATGTCACGCTCTGCGCGCGGGAGACCGAGACGCAGCGCATCCGCATCGAGGGCACCGAGGGCGCGCTGGAGTGGGATTACGGCGATCAGGTGCGCGTCTGGCGATACGGATTGGGGAAAGCGCATGATTGTGCGGAGGGCGGCATGCTCGAGCGCCGGTATCGGAATCTGATCCGCGCCATCGACGGCGAAGACGACCGGCTCGACGTCTCGCTGGCGTCGACGAGACGGTTCGCGCTCGCCGCGAACGGCGCCTTCGAATCGTCGGGGACGGTCCGGACGATTCCGGACGCCTTCGTCACGCGTTCGGCGGCGGAGGATATGCCGGGCGCCTACATTCACGGCATCGAAGCCGATATCAAGGCGGCGTATGCCGCCGGCAAGCTTTTCTCGGAGCTGGGCGTGCCGTGGGCCGTTCCCTCGGAGCCCTTCGAGCTCGAAGCCTACCGGCATTTTCCGCAGCGGTTCAACGCGGCCGGAATCTAGCGCTCTCGCAGCGCCCACAGGGAGGAAGCGCGATGCGATTTTACGTCAGCGTGGACATGGAAGGTATCGCCGGCATTGTTTTCAAGGAGCAACTCTATCGCAATGAGGCTCTTTATGCGGAGGCGCGCAGTCTGTTGACGGACGAGGTCAATGCCGTCGTAGAAGCGCTCGTCGAGGCGGGCGCAACCGAGATCATCGTCAAGGACGCGCATGGCTCGGGCTTCAATCTGCTGCTCGAGCGTCTGCATCCCGCCGCTGTCTGCGCCATCGGCGCGCTGCCGTTGTCCAACCGGTTCGCTGGTCTTCATGCGGGCTTCGACGGTGCGCTGCTGATCGGCTATCACGGCATGGCGGGCACGCGAGAGGCGATACTGGAGCATACGTTCAGCTACGCGGACATTTACGGCATCGAGTTCAACGGAGCGCCGATCGGCGAGATCGGCATAGACGCGCTCCTGTTCGGGCTGCACGGCGTGCCTGTCGTGTTCGTATCCGGAGACGACAAGACCTGCGCCGAAGCCGAGCGGCAGCTCGGAGCCGTGTTTACTTACGAGACGAAAAAAGGAATGGGCAGGTATGCGGGACTGCTCAAGGCGCCGCAGCGGGTGCGCGCGGAAATCGGCGCGTCCGTCAGGGAGGCGGTGCGCCGCAGGGCGGAATGCGTGCCGTACGCGGTGCCGGGTCCGTACGAGATGAAGATTACGTATACGAGCACGGGCCTGGCCGACGCGCACGCCTCGGCAGATGCGGAGCGGTTGGACGGCCGCACCTACCGGCTCCAGGACGACGATCTGCACCGGCTGATTATCAGAACCTTCGCCTGATCGCTACCGCTTCGCCTGCCTCGTACGAGAGGCAGGTTTTTTGTTATGGCGTCATAGGCTTCCGTCGCGCAATTTGTATGAAAATGTCCGGGTATAAGACAAGTTAGGCTCGTGGTACGCATGCAGCATGTGTGACAACTTAGAGGTAGAAGTGCCGGCAACGAGACTGGGGGTTACGATGCGCTTCGGGGATTGGACATTAACGTTACGGAGGAGGAAGAATTGAAGACGCCCGCAGATCGGATTGATGTGATCGGATTCGGCATTTAACGCAAGACCATTCGATGAAAAGGATGTGTCAGCATGCTGTCGATCGTCAAGAAATCTGGATTTACCTTACTTATCGCCGCTCTGATTTCCGCCCCGCTTACTTATGCTCCTGCATCCAAAGCTTATGCCGATCCGGCGGAGACGAACGTCGCGTTCGGTCAGGCGACCGTCACCACGAACGGCATCGTCAAAAACGCCGTATCGCTCGCCAAGCTCGTCGACGGCGACCGGCAGTCGTCCGGCTATGCGCTCATCGACGCGTCCGACGGTCCCAAGTGGGTCCAGCTCGATCTCGGCGAATCGTTCGACGTCACCCGCGTGAACGTGCTCAACGATTGGGGCGCGGCCGCCTCGGAGCCGAGGACCGGCAGGGATATCATCGTCCAACTGTCCAACGACCCTTCTTATGCAAGCGGTGTCACGACGATCTTCAACAACGATAGTGACAATACGGCCGGCCAGGGCGCCGGGACCGACGCCGCCTATCTGGAGCCGACCGACGGCAGCGGCAAGACCTTGACGCTCTCCGCGGCGGTGAATGCGCGTTATGTCCGGTCATGGGCGAACGGCCATACACGTTCCTCGAACGGATCGGTCCAGACCGTCAACACGCCTGTCGAGCTGGAGGTATACGCCGCCGTCCCCGCGACGAATACGTCGCTGCCGAGCGCCGTCGGCCTGGCTGCGGGCAGTCCGACGGTGAACAGCGTCACGCTGTCCTGGACCAGCCCGGGACCGTCGGCGGTCAGCGGCTACGACATCCGCTATTCGACTTCGCCGATCACGAGTGCCAACTGGGACAACGGGGCGGTCGTCAAGCGGGTGACCGGCGAGCCGGCCCCGGCAGCATCGGGGACGACCCAGAGCAAGACGGTGAAGGGGTTGCCATCCGGCACGACGCTGTACTTCGCGATGAAGACGGTGGGCAGCTCGGGCCAGGTATCGTCCCTGTCAACCTCCGTCTCGTCGGCAACGCTGCCGGTCGCGAATATTGCGCTCGGCAAGGCCGTCACGACGAACGGCGAGATCAGCTCCAGCGGGCAGCCGATCTCCGCTCTGACAGACGGCGTGAAGACACGGGACAAATACGCGCTCTACAGCGTGGCGGACGGTCCCAAGTGGGCGCAGCTCGATCTGGGGATGGCATACGACGTCGCCCGGATCAATATCCGCAACGACTGGGGGGCATCCGCCGATGTGTATCGGTACGCCCGCGACATCGTCGTCCAGCTGTCGAACGACGCGAGCTTCGCGAGCGGCGTCGTCACCGTATTCAATAACGACGGTGACAACAGTGCCGGCCTGGGCGCAGGGTCGGACGCCGAGTATACGGAGCCGGCGGACGGCAGCGGCAAAGACATCAATCTCGCCGATACGGTCAGCGCGCGTTATGTCCGCTACTGGGCGAACGGACATGTCCGGGTCAATGGCGCGGTCAACACCGTGAATACGCCCGTCGAGGTCGAAGTATACGCGGACCCGCAGGACAGCTCTCCGCCTGCCGCCGTGACCAACCTTGCCAGCACGCATGTGTCCTGGCAGTCCATCTCGCTGAGCTGGACGGCGCCGGGCGGCGACGGCAATACCGGGACCGCGGTCTCCTACGATCTGCGGTACTCGACCAGCGCGATCAATGCGTCGAACTGGTCCTCCGCGACGCCGGTATCCGGCGTACCCGCGCCCAAGACTGCCGGCAGCGCCGAAGCCTTCACGATCGCCGGGCTGACGCCGGGCACGACGTATTACGTCGCGCTGCGAGCGAAGGACCTGGTCAACCTGGCACCGCTCTCGAACGTCGTGACCTTCACGACGCCGGCCACCGACGCCGTGCCGCCGGCCAGCATCGCCGACCTGCAGGCGACGCAGGCGATGTTCAAGTCGGCCAGACTGACATGGACGTCTCCGGGCGACGACGGCGCGGTCGGCAAGGCTGCGAGCTATGACGTACGCTATTCGACGTCGCCGATCACGCTGTCCAACTGGGCATCGGCGACGCAGGCCGAAGGCGAGATGCCGCCGTCGACCGCAGGCACGACTGCGTCTTTCAAGGTGACGGAGCTGACGGCTGGCGTTACCTATTACTTTGCAGTCCGGACGACGGACGCCGTAGGCAACGTCTCGGGACTGTCCAACGTCGCCTCCGCCACGATCGCGACGCCGACGGCGGACGCCGTCACGGTAACTTCGCTCAGCGCGCTGCAGACGGCGATCAACGGCGCGCCGGCCGGCGGCCGCGTCATCACGCTGGCGGCGGGTACCTACAACCAGTCGACGACGATCAATATTACGGGCAAGAACAATATCACGATCCAGGGCGCCGGCAGCAATTATACCGCGACGGTCGTGAAGGGGCCGGGCATCAACAACAGCGCCATGGACATCAATTTCAAGGTCAACGACGCCGATTATGTCACATTCAAGAACATGACGATTCAGGATTCCTATTATCATGCCATCCAGGTCAATCAGGGCTCTAAGTACTTCCATGCCGACGGCTTGAAGACGTGGGACAACGGAGAAGGCGGGTTCAAGACGACCTTCGACAGCAACGGCTACACCGATTACGGCATCATCGAGAACTCGCTGATCGGCTACACCACGAGCGGCATGCGCAGCGTCGTGGAAGGCATCGACCTGATCGCCTCCAGGGGCTGGATCATCCGCGGCAATCGCGTCGAGAACGCCAAGACGTCGAATAACGGCGGCGGCTACGGCATTTTCGCCAAAGGAAATTCCATCGACACGGTCTTCGAGAACAACGTAATCGTAGGCAGCTTCATCGCCTTGTCGTTCGGCGGCGGCGGCACGGGGGCGGCATACTTCCGCAACCAGGACCAGACCTACGAGCACCGCGGCGGCATCATCCGCAACAATGTCGTCTTCGGTACGGTGGATACGGGCGTCTACCTGAACAAGGCCAACAACTACAAGGTGTACAACAACACGATTCTGAACACCGGCTCCGGCGTCGGCGCCATCGAGCCCCGATTCGCGGGGACGAGCGGGGAGGTCCGGAACAACCTGCTCACAGGCACCGTCAAAAACCGCGAAGGCGGCACCTCCGTGGCGAGCAACAACATCACGGGCGCGACGGCGAGCTGGCTGGTCGATCCGGCGAACGGCAACTACCATCTGCATCCGTTCAACGGCATGGCAGCCCGCGATGTCGGCATGACGCTGTCCGACGTGCCGACCGACATGTACGGCAATGCCCGTCCGTACGGCAGCGCGTACGACGTCGGCGCCGACGAGTTCATGCCGAACGAGACGACGCCGCCGGCGACGACGACGAACCTGGCAGCCGGCAGTCCGACCTCGCGCACGTTCACGCTCACGTGGACGGCGCCGGGCGACGACGGCATGACGGGCACGGCGTACGCCTACGATATTCGCTATTCGAACAGCAATATTACGGCCGCCAACTGGGACAGCGCCCAGAAAATTTACGACTCGCCGCAGCCGGCGGTCGGCGGGACGACGCAGACGCTCAAGGTCGAAGGACCGACGGCAGGCGCGACCGTCTACGCCGCGCTGAAGACGATCGACGACCAGGGCAACGTCTCTGGGCTGTCCAACGTGGCTTCCGTCACGATGCAGTCGAGCTCGGCCACCGAGTTCACGCCGTCCGACGACGTGAACTTCGCCGGCGCCGCCGCATACGGCAATTCCACCACCCTCATCATTCAGAACAACGGCAACAGCGTCTACTACGGTTATGTCAAGGCGGATTATTCCGGCTTCGCAGGCACATCGGCGGAGCGCGCGACGCTCAGGATGTTCGTGCAAAACAAACCGAGCAAGACATGGGGCGTCACGGTCACAGGGCTCGAGGACGACGCATGGACCGAGGGCACCATGACCAATGCCAACCGCCCGAGCGAGGCCGGTGCGGTCGATCTGGGCAAGATTATGGTCAGCCAGCCCGGCTGGTACGAATTCGACGTCACGGCGTTCGTGAACGCCCAGATGTCGGATCACACCGTATCCTTCAAGCTGCACGATCCGCTCGTCCAGGCGAGTTCGGTGACCTTCAACAGCACCGAGAACGCCTACAACCGGCCTTATCTCGTCTTGAGCGCGACGGACACGTTCGCGCCGGCGCGGACCGACGACCTCAGGGTTACGGCCAAGACGATGACCAGCGCCACGCTCTCGTGGACGGCGCCCGGCGATGACGGCAATGAGCGTACGGCGACGCAGTACGACATTCGCTACAGCACATCACCGATCACCGCATCGAACTGGAGCAGCGCCACCCAAGCGATCGGGGAGCCGACGCCTCAGGTGGCAGGCACCACGCAGAGCTTCACGGTGCTCGGACTGACGACGGGCGCCACATATTACTTCGCCATGAAGACGCGCGACAACGCCGGCAACGAATCCGACCTCTCGAACACGGTGCAGACCATGCTGGAGTCGACCGTCAATGTCGCGCTAGGCAAGCCGGTCACCACGAACGGTACGGTGACGAGCGGCTCCGTCTCGGCGGTGACGGACGGCACGCGAACCTCGAGCGGGTATGCGCTGATCAGCGTCGCGGGCGGTCCCAAGTGGGTGCAGGTCGACCTCGGCCGCGCTTATGCGATCAGCCGGATCAACGTGCTGAACGACTGGGGCGGCGTCTCGGGCATCGCCAGGACGGGGCGCGATCATATCGTGCAGCTGTCGGACGATCCGACGTTTGCAACCGGCGTCACGACCGTCTTCAACAACGATACGGACAACAGCGCGGGACTCGGCGCGGGCAGCGATGCAGCCTACCAGGAGCCGACCGACGGCTCGGGCAAAAACATCGTGCTGACGACGCCCGTCAGCGCCAGATACGTCAGATCCTGGGCCAACGGGCATGTGCGGGTCACCGGGGAGACGAATCTGGTCAATACGCCCGTCGAGCTTGAGGTGTATGCGGATCCCGGAGATACGACGGCGCCTGGCCAGATCACGGATCTGTCCGCTTCCGGTACGAACTGGAAGTCGACCATTCTGTCGTGGACCGCTCCGGGCGATGACGGCTCGACCGGTACGGCGGCTGCGTACGATATCCGCTACTACACGTCCAGCATTACGGAGAACAATTGGAACGACGCCGTGCAGCTGACGAACGAGCCGGCTCCGGCGCCCGCAGGCACGACGCAGACGCTGGCGGTGACCGGGCTGCCCTCCGGCACGACGCTGTACTTCGCGATGCGGACGTTCGACGAGGTGTCCAACGCCTCGGTCCTGTCCAACGTCGTGACCGTGACGACGGCGGCCAACGATCCGACGCCGCCCGCGGCGATAGCCGATCTGCAGGCGGTGAATCCGGGCGCGCGCAGCGTGCAGCTGACCTGGACGGCGCCGGGCAACGACGGCAACGTCGGCATGGCGGAGGGCTACGACGTCCGGTACTCGACTTCGCCGATCACGACCGAAGCCCATTGGGCTGCGGCGACGCAGGCGGAGGATGAGCTGGCGCAAAAGAGTCCGGGATCGACGATGAAGTACCAGGTCAATCAGCTCCAGACGGGCGTGACCTATTACTTCGCGGTCAGGACGTATGATGACGGGGGCAACTACGGCGGGCTGTCCAACCCTGTCAGCGCGACGACCGCCGTGCCGACGCCGGACAGCGTGACGGTCACGTCGCTGTCCCAGCTGCAGCAGGCGATCGACCAGGCGCCCGCGCAGGGCCGAGTCATCACCCTCGCTGCGGGAACCTACAACCAGACGGCGACGATCAACATTAACGGCAAGAACAACATTACGATTCAAGGCGCGACGTCGAACTACGACGACACGGTCGTCGCCGGTCAGGGCATCGACGCCTCGAGCATGGACATCAACTTCAAGGTCAACGATTCGGACTATGTCACGTTCAAGAACATGACGATCCGCGATTCCTACTACCATGCGATCCAGGTGAACTCGGGGTCGGATTACTTCCGCGCCGATCATCTGAAGACCTGGGACAACGGAGAGGGCGGCTTCAAGTCGACCTCGGGAGGCAGTCTGGATCTGCCTTATACGGACTACGGCACGATCGAGAACTGCTTGATCGGCTATACCGCAGGCGGCAAGCGCGGCTCCGTGGAAGGCGTCGACCTGATCGCCTCCAAGGGCTGGATCATCCGGGGCAACACGTTCCAGAACGCGAAGAAGGCCGGCGGCGTCGCCTATGCCTTTTTCGCCAAAGGCAATTCCATGGATACGATCGTCGAGAACAACGTGTTCAAGAACAGCTCCATCGCCATGTCGTTCGGCGGCGGCGGTACCGCTGCGCAGTATTTCCGCAACGGAGATACTTCGCTTGAGCACCGCGGCGGCATCATGCGCAACAATGTCGTGTACGTCACGGAAGACGCGGGCGTCTACATGAACAAGGCATCCGGCTTCAAGGTGTACAACAACACGATTCTGGGCGTACCGTCGGGCGTAGGCGCCGTGGAGTCCAGGTTCGCGGGAAGCAGCGGCGACGTGCGCAACAATCTGATGGACAAAGCGGTGAAGCTGCGCGACGGCGGCACGGCTACCAGCAGCAACAATATTACGAACGGCACCGCAAGCATGCTGGTCAATGCGGCCGCCGGCGACTATCACTTGAACGCGGCCACCGCCTCGGCGGCGATCGATACCGGGTACGCGCTGCCGGTCGACGTGCCGTTCGACATGGACGGCCAGCCGCGGCCGTCGGGCTCGGCCTACGACATCGGCGCCGACGAACTCAGCCTGGCGCCGGCTGCGCCGACCGGCCTCACGGCCAGCCTGGTCAGCGGCAGCGTCCAGCTGGCATGGAATTCCGTGTCCGGCGCGACCGGCTACACGGTGAAGCGCGCGACGGTCGCAGGCGGCCCGTACACGAGCTTGGCCACGGGCATTACGACCAATGCGTACACCGACAGCACGGCTTCGCCGGGCGCGACCTACTATTACACTGTCGCCGCCGCGAATGCGTCCGGCACGGGACCGAATGCCGCCGAAGCGTCCGTCACGATACCGCTCGCGGCGCCGACCGGCGTCACGGCGACAGGCGGCAGCGGCACCGTCAACCTCAGCTGGACGGCATCTCCCGGCGCGACCGGCTACAACGTGAAGCGCAGCACCGTGAGCGGAGGGCCGTACAGCATCGTCGCACCGAGCGTCACCGGTGTCGTCTACGGCGATACGTCCGTCACCAACGGGACGACGTATTATTACGTCGTCAGCGCGCTCGGCGCTGGCGGCGAGAGCGCTGACTCCGCGCAGGTGTCGGCCACGCCTTCGAGCGGCGCGGCGCTGAGCCGTACGGGCTGGACCGCGACGGCGTCGTCTACGACTTATTCGCCCTCCCTCGCCATCGACGGCAACGCGTCCACCCGCTGGTCGAGCAGCGGGGCGCAGGCCGTCGGCAGGTATTATCAGGTCAATATGGGTTCGGCCAAGACGTTCAACAAGATCACGCTTGACTCTACAGGCGGCAACGATTATCCCCGCGCCTTCGAGGTGTACGTCTCCTCGGACGGCACGAACTGGGGCACCGCCGTCGCCAGCGGTACGGGCAGCGGCAATGTGCAGACCGTCACCTTTCCGACGCAGACGGCGCAGTACATCAAGGTCGTGCTGACCGCGGCGGCATCGCCATGGTGGAGCATCTACGAGTTCAACGTGTATGAGCCTTAATTAGTCCTTCGTCCGAAGACCGCCGCGACTGCCCGATTTCAGGGCGGCTGCGGCGGTTTTTTTGGTCGCGACAGGCTGGCCGGAGGAGGATAAAAGTTACTCAGTAAAAGCCAGCATTGACTTGTTTATAAAGCACGTCTTCCTCTCTAACATGGTAGGTAGCTACAAGGACAATAAAGCGGTTCGCAGCAGAGACCGGGAAGGAATGGGCGATGACACCGATCAAGACGCAGACTGTCCGGCTCGACCGGGATTGGAAGGTTCAGGCGTACGACGGCAGGGAGGCTATCCCGGATGCCGTGCACCGGCACGACTTCGACGACGCGGAGTGGCTGGCGATCGAGGTGCCGGGCGATGTGCACGCCGCGCTGCTGGCGCATGGGCGAATCGAGGACCCCTACTATTCGACGAACGATCAGGCCTGCCTGTGGGTCGAGAAAAAAACGTGGGTGTACCGTACCGTATTCGACAGTCCGGAGGGGAAGGAGACCGCCGGGGTGCTGCTTGAGCTGGAGGGGCTCGACACGCTCGCAGAGGTGTTCGTGAACGGAGAATCCGTCGCCGTGTCGGACAATATGTTCCTCCCGCTCGCGGTCGAGCTCTCGGGCAAGCTGAAGGATCGCGGCAACGTGCTCGTCGTCCGCTTCGATCCCGTCGTCGAATACGCGGCTAAGCAGGACGTGTCCCGGTTCTGGGCCAAGATCAATTACGAGCGGATCTGGCTGCGCAAGTGCGCGACCAATTTCTCGTGGGACTGGAGTCCGCGTATCGTGACCGTCGGCATCTGGAAGGAAGCGCGCCTCAAGGTCGTCCACGCGGCGAGGCTCGAGCATCTGCACTTCAAGACGCTGTCGATCGGACCGGACCGGGCCGAGGTAGAGGTCGAAGCCGAGGTGCGGCACCGCTGCTCCGACATGCGGCTGACGGCGGAGACGATCCTGCGCGGCCGGGACGGCGAAGTGCGTCACGAGACGGAGGTGACGGACGGCAGAATCAAGGTGCGGTTCACGGTGGACCAGCCTGCGCTCTGGTGGACCTTCGATCACGGAGAGCCCTTCTTGTACGCGCTTACCGTCAATCTCAAGGCGGACGGCGCGATCGTGGATACGGCGACCGAGGAGGTCGGCATCCGCACGATCGAGGTCAGTCTCCGCTCGGAGAGCGGAAGTCCCCGGTTCACGTTCATGCTCAACGGCAAGCCGATCTATGCCAAGGGCGGCAACTGGATCCCTGCCCACAACTTCATCGGGGCCGTCCCGGACGAGCGATACGAAGATCTCGTCACGCTCTCCCGGGAAGCCAATATGAACATGCTGCGCGTATGGGGCGGCGGCGTCTACGAGAAGGCGGCGTTCTATCGGGCCTGCTCGAGGCAGGGGCTTCTCGTATGGCAGGACTTCATGTTCTCGTGCAGCGAGGTGCCGGATTACGACGAGGCGTACATGGCAAGCGTGCGCAAGGAGATCGTCGCCAATGTGAAGGCGCTGCGCAGCTATCCCTGCATCGCGATCTGGGCGGGCAACAACGAGAGCCAGGCGATACACAGCGAAAAAATGCGCTACCGCAGCGACACGCGCTTCTACGGCGCAAAGATCTACCACGAAATGATGCCCGAGCTGCTGGAGAAGCTCGATCCGACGCGGCTGTACTGGCCGAGCTCGCCGTGGGGCGGCAACGATCCGAACGGCTTCGACGAGGGGGATACGCACAATTGGGCCGTGTGGGCCGGAGACGTCTACCCGCGCCATTACGGCGAAGGCTTCAAGATGGACGTATCCCCATACGGCATCTCCTACAGGAGATACGCGGACGATACCTCCAAGTTCAGCAGCGAGTTCGGCATTCACGGCAGCACGGTGAAGGAGACGCTGCGGCGCACGATCCCGGAGGGCGAGCTGTATTACGGCAGCTTCGAGGTGGATTACCGCAACAAGGACTTCGAGCCGGAAAAGGCGACCATCACGATGGCGGGCTATACCGGACTGCCGCGGGACCTGGACGAATATATCGACTTCTCCATGCTGTGCCAGGCGGAAGGGCTGAAGTTCGGCGTCGAGCACTTCCGCAGGCGCAAGCCGGAGAACAGCGGATCGCTGATCTGGCAGCTCAACGACTGCTGGCCGGGCATCAGCTGGAGCATGATCGACTATTATTTGTTCCCCAAGGCTTCCTATTACTACGCGCGCCGGTTCTTCCATCCGCTGCTGCTGTCGTTCAAGGAGGACGGGGGCCGGATCTCCGTCTGGATGACGAACGACAGCTACGAGCAATACGAGGACACGATCACGGTCGGCGTGCGCAATAGCTTCGGCCATCCGATCTACGAGCAGACCTTCGAGGTGCGCGTCGCGCCGAATTCCTCGGCGCAGATCGTCGAATATTCGGCGGAGGAGGCAGAGTGGCGCCTTGGCGTCATCAACAAGCGGGCGCACTTCATGTTCGCACGCAGCGCGCGGGACGACGTCTACGACAATCATTTCTTTTTTGCCGAGCACAAGGAGCTGCGGTTCGGTCCTTGCCGGCTTCAGGTCTCGTACGAAGAGCGGCCCGAAGGGATTGTCGTCTCGATCGAGACGGATACGTTCGCCCGCTTCGTCAAGCTGGAGTGCCCGGTCGATCACACGATGTTCTCTGACAACTACTTCAATCTGCTGCCCGGCGAGCGCAGGACGGTGCTGGCGACGAACCGCAAGGGAACCGACTTCGCACCCGGAGATATCAGCGTCGGGGCGCTTAATGCCTCTAAAAATCGGACATAAGGAGACCGGCCATGAGCAGCAGCTACTTGATCCACGATATGATCCGCATCTGTCCGCAGACCGGAGCGGCGCTCGAAGTACAGTCGCGCACGCGGTCGCTCCCCGGTCAGGGCGCGCCGCTCGCGGAGCTGACGACGCCGCGCAATGCCTACGTATCTTTTCAGGTCGTCGTGAAGCTGGGCGATGCGGGCGTGCAGGGCATCCGTATTGAAGCCGAAGCGCTGAAGGGCGAGCATGGCGAGATCGGCGCAGGCGAGTTTGAATGGTATGCCCAGTGGTATCACGGCGTCCAAGGCCGCTATTATCCCGATGCGCTGGTCCCGCTGGACCAGGAGGGAGACGGGCCGCGCAGTCTGTCCCGGATCGCGGCGCGCAACGGCGTCGAGAACCAGGCATACGCAGCCGTATGGGTAGACCTGTTCATACCGTCCGACACGCAGGCGGGCGATTACCGGGGGGCGCTGCGGGTGACGGCGAACGGCGAGACGGAGTCGCACGAGCTTCGCCTCCGCGTGCTGCGCACGGCCGTGCCGGACGAGTCTCGCATCATCCTCGATCTCAACAGCTACGCCGACAATATATCCCGTCGCACGGACGCGCTTCGTGACAATCCGACCCGGTACGAGGACGGCACCTTCTTTAAGACGGAGCGGCAGTTTTATCGGATGGCGCACGAGCATCGCTGTCTGCTGCACTACCTGCCTTACCAGCATTCCGGCAAGATGCCCCCGACCTTCGCTCCCGAGCTTGCGGGCAAAGGCAAGGAGATGCGCGTCAAGGACTGGGCGGCGTTCGACGAGCACTTCGGCCCTTATCTGGACGGCTCCGCGTTCGCGGATACCAAGCGGGGCGCGATCCCGATTCCGTACATGTATTTGCCGTTCAACTTCCACTGGCCGGCGGACTATGCCAAGTTCGGGATGAAGGGCTACCGCACGGAATTTGCCGGCATCATGGAGGAATTCCACCGGCACTTCACCGAGAAGGGATGGCTGGGCACCAAGTTCGAGCTGTTCCTGAACCACAAGAAGCGCTACAAGCTTTTCCCGTATGACGGCGACGAGACGCGGTTCGTCTGGGACGAGAAAATCAACGATATATTTTACGAGCTGTCGAAGGATGTGCTCGAGAAGGAAGACGGCGCCCGGTTCATTTTCCGCACCGACGCCAGCTGGAGCTACGGGCTGCACTTCGATAAATACGCGAACATGATCAAGCTGTGGGTCGTCAATCAGCAGATGTTCTCCTGGTTCCCGGAAAGTGTCGACGTGCTCCGCGCGGCCGGCTGCGAGATCTGGACCTACGGAAGCGCCGAGCGAATCTCCGCGTCGCTGCTCGCCACCGTGTTCTCCCCGCTTGCCGCCGTGGCGCGAGGGGTGGACGGATTCACCTATTGGGAAAGCACCAAGTGGGGGGAGCGTTGGTACGAGACGCCGGATTCGGAGGGCAGCACCGCGATGTTCTATCCCGGCGATCGGCTGTTCGGCCTTCAGGGGCCGATCCCTTCGATCCGGCTCAAGGTGCTGCGCGGGGCGATGCAGATCGCCGACTGCATGGAGCAGTGGATCGACGCGCAGCCGGCGGACGGCAGAGCGCGGATGGGCGAGGCGATCGCCCGGGCATTCGGCCTCGCGCCCGGAGCCTGGTGGCCCGGCAAACCGGACTTTCTCGACAAGCCGCCCTACGAGTGGGAGAACAAGATGTTCAGCGAGGCGCCCAAGGCATCGATTCAGCAAGGCCAGGCGCCGGAGTCGTTCAACGATCTGAGGCAGACGCTGTGGGAGATTGTGGGCTAAAGGAGGACGAAGCCGTAAATGAAAACAAATAAGTACGACTTGATGGAGATGGCCCGGCTGGGCGTCCTGTTCCTCCCGGGCGATCTGCTCGAAGACATCATGCCGCCGGAGCGCAAGGAATACCCGCTGCGGGTGGTGGGCTCGGACAGCGACTTCGCGCTTACCGACGAGATCGACTTCGTCGAACACAACTTCAATGCTCTGAAGCGGGTGCTCCTGCTGACGGAGCGGATCGATCCGGACCGCAGTCCCTATGCGGCCCTATGGATACGAAGACCGGAGAATCCCGCGCTCTGCGAGATGATGATCGCAGGCAGCGCCCTGCCTTCGGAAGGCGTCCACATCCAGGAGCCGTGGCCGGAGCTCGAGCGTGCCTTCGGAGGCCTGCCCACGCGTCTGAACCGCGAGCGCGGGCAGACGGTGTATTATCCGGTCCGCAACTCGGACGAGGAGATCGTCGGGGTGTTCGAGCTGACCGAGGACGTGCCGCCGATGTTTATCTGACGATTTTATAGGATGTCTTTTAATGCCAGGCATCGTGTATGCAGCTCCTCCGGCTATGGCGCCGGATTAGCTGTATGCACGATGCTTCTTGCCGTTTCCGGCAGGTAAGCCGGCGTCGGGAAGCGAATAAATGTACCTAGAATCCGTGCCGGCAGGCCGGATTCGGCGACAGGGACAAAAATGGCCTGCATTGTTTAAGAATCGCCTATAGCGGCACCGAGGCGACCGTCATCACAATGGATATTAAATATAGTTCCGATTCTATTCCCTGGGGACTTACCAGCGAACTTGAGGAGGCGGCGCGATGGCCCGGATCTTGATAGTCGACGACGAAAGGGAAATTCGCAACGGTCTTGTCAAGCAGATCCCCTGGTCCGAGTGGGGCGTAGACGAGGTGCTGGACGCCGACGACGGCGATACGGCACTGGCGCTGGCGCTCGCTCGCCGGCCGGATCTGATCGTCACGGATATTCGCATGCCCCGCATGTCAGGATTGAAGCTGATCGCCGAGCTGATGCGCGAAAAGTATAGCGGCAGTCTGATCGTCGTCAGCGGGTTCGACGATTTTCATTATGCCAAGGAAGCGTTCAAATTGGGCGTGTCGGATTACTTGCTCAAGCCTCTCGACAAAAACGATCTGTTCAAGGCGGTCACGGCGGCGCTCCGGCGCCAGCGCGAAAAGAACGAAAGCGAGCTGAGCCGCAGTCTCATCCGGCAGGGATACGAATCGGCCGTCCCCAAGATCAGAGAGGAGCTTCTGCGCCAGTTGATCGGGCGGCCTTACCGGGAGGACCCCGCTGCGCGGACCGGGCACAAGCTGGAGCAGCTCGACCTCGCGTGGCTGTCGGGCGGGCAGCTCCGGCTCGCGGTAGTCGGGATCGATAGCTTGAAGGCGCTTACGCTTGAGCCGGCTGCGAAGGACAAGAATACGCTGCTCGCGGAAGTCGGCGGCATCCTCTCGGAGACGGTCGCAGCGAGGCATCCGGGTCGCAGTGTGCTGTTCAGGTCCGAGTCGGACGACTGGATCGTCATTCTCGAGCAGGGGGACGCGGACATGGTCGAGCCGTGCGCGGCTATGCTCGAGGAAGCCCGTGAGCGGATCGGAAGCCGGATGGAGATCCGGTTCGACATAGGCGAAGCCGTGAGCCGAGGCGGTCTCCCGCAGCTGTACGACCTGTACCGCAGCGCGATGGCGTCGCTCGTCAGCCGGAGGCTCCATGGCAACGTAGAGACGCCGGAGGGCGACAATTACGATCGGCCGCCCGAGTACCAGTTGGGCAGCCCGAAGGAGCTCGTGGAGATTTTGAAGTACGGTACGGACAAGGAGATCAGGGAGGCGATGGCGGGATTTCCGAAGCTGGTCAAGTCCTGGGAGGTCAGGCATCCGAAGGACCTGCAGCAGCGCACGTTCGAGTGGCTGCTCGACGTATTCAGGGCCGCGCAAAAAACGGCGGGCTGGAAGGAAACGTCCTGGGAAAAGCATCCGATCGCACTCTGGGAGCATCTCGAGCGCTTCGATACGCTGGAGTCGCTCCGGCAGCAGGCGACGGAGCAGCTGCTGAAGGCGGCGGAGAGCATCAAAGGGCAGTCCGGATCGCGAAGCCAGATCGTGGACGAGGCCCAGCGCATCATCCATGAGCGCTATCATGAGAACCTCACGCTTCAGATGGTCGCCGAGTGCGTGCATGTGACGCCGGTATGGCTGAGCAAGCTGTTCAAAAAAGAAACCGACATGAACTTCCTGGAGTATCTCACGGACGTCCGCCTGCAGAACGCGGCGGAGCGGCTGGGCGATCTCCAGTACAAAGTTTATCAGATCAGCTATATGGTCGGCTACCAGGATCCCGTCCACTTCGCCAAGCTGTTCAAGCGAGCGTACGGCTGCACGCCGCAGGAATACCGCAACAGCCGGAGCAGCCGGCATGAGTAGGCCGGTCCGGGCCCCGCTGGGGCGGTTCTCGATTCGCAGCCAGGTGATTCTGCTCTTTTTTCTCATCGTCGTGCTGCCTTTCCTGTTCATCGGGTACTTTGCCTATTCCAAATCCATCAAGGCCATTCAGAACGTGAGCTCAATCGTATCCATGGAGATGATGGACAAAAACGCGAAGGTGCTGGACAACTATCTCGACCTGGTGGACAACGCCCAGAACGAGATCATGTATTCGCGGGAGATGCAGGACCTGCTCAGCATACGGCCAGCCGATGAGCTGGAAGAGCTCGAGATCGCTTCCCGGCTCGTGCAGTATACCGGCATGCTCAACAGCAATACGCATGCGTATACGATCCGCATTTTCCCGATCGAGCCGTCCCGCTATCCGACCTTCACGCACACGATCTACCAGGATGCCGACGTGGAGAGCCAGGCCTGGTTCCGTCTGGCCAAGGAGATGAAGTCCCCTTACTGGCAGCTGTTCCTGCCGCGGGACAATCCGACCCTCTACAAGGAGCCGATCCTGTCGAAAATCAAGCAGCTGTACGGGCTGAATCAATCGCAGCCGCTTGGCTTCGTCTCCGCCGACATCAAGACGAGCACGCTCAGCGAATATCTCGCCCCGGTCAAAATGGTGGACCGGCAGCAGGTGATGCTGCTGAGCGGGAACAATACGATCGTCTACCATCAGGAAGCCGACAAGATCGGCACCCGCTTCGATTCGCCGGAGCTGGACGCCTTCCTGAGGCAGTCCGCGGATGCGGCGAGTCCGCTCTCGATCGGCGGCATCCACTACATGGCGACATACGCTTCGCTGACCCACAACGATTGGAAGGTGCTCAGCCTCATTCCGGTCTCGACGCTGACGCGGCCGGTATCGGGCATTGAGCAGCTCAGCCTGTTCTTCCTGCTGTTCTATTTGCTGATCTCCGTCTGTACGGTCGCCTTCTTTACGTTCCGGTTCACCCATCCGATCCAGAAGCTGGTCAAGGCCATGCGCAAGGTGGAGCGCGGGGAGACGGTGCATAGCTGGCCGCATCTGAAGCGCTCGGACGAGATCGGCTGGCTGTACATCGGCTTCGACAATATGGTCCGGAAAATCGCCGAATTGGTCAAAAATGCGGAGAAGGAGGCCAAGGACAAAAAAGAATTGGAGTTTCAGGTGCTTACGCATCAGATCAACCCGCATTTTCTGTACAACACGCTCGAAGCGATCCGCTGGAAAGCGGAAAGCCGGGAAGCGTCAGACATCAGCGAGATGGTCCGGTCTCTGGGCAATCTGCTCCGGCTGAGTCTGAACGACGGCCGGGAGCTGACGACGGTCGAACGGGAGATCGAGCATGTCAAGGCGTACGTCGCCATCCAGTCGGCGCGTCAGGATACGTCGATCCGGGTCGTCTATATGATCGATGAGGACATTCTGCCGCTGCCCTGCATGCGGCTCATGCTCCAGCCGCTCGTCGAGAATGCGATCAAGCACGGCACCCGGCACGCCGGAGACGGAGAGGCCGTCAAGATTGTGATCCGCGGCAGCCTCGAGCCTTACCGGCTGCAGTTCGAGATCGTGGACAACGGACCGGGCATTCCCGAGGCGCTCCGCGCCGGGCTGCTGACCGCCGGGACGGACGATCCTCGTCAACGAAAAGGGGTTGGCCTGCGCAACGTCCACGAGCGGCTGGCCCTCTATTTCGGCGAACGGTACGGACTGCGGATCGACAATGGAGAGGCGGGCGGGACGACCATCAGAATCTCGCATCCGGTCCTGAGCGCGGAGCACGAGCAGCGGGACGCGATATGAAGCAGACGCGGCGCGGCCGCTCGTCGGTTAAGTCTATTAACCGGCGGGCGGCCGTTTATTTGCGCCCATCCCGAAAAGTTTAATAATCTCCCAGTAAAGAACAACTTTAAGAGATACTATGCGGCCCGCGGCGGATTATATAATGAAACTCAAGTAAGACGGAGGTGAACCGGAATGGAAACAAACGCAGCCGCCAATACAGAATCGATCCAGCGCACGCGTCAGGCAGACACTGTCCGGAGGTCTCCGCTATGGATGAGGATCAAGAAGCAGCAGGTGCTGCTGTGGATGTCCGTTCCCATCATGCTGCATCTGGCGCTGTTCCAGTTCGTGCCGCTCTGGGGATGGCTGATGGCGTTCAAGGATTATCACATCGGACAGAGCTTGTGGAAGGCCGACTGGGTCGGGTTCAAGCATTTCAAGACGCTGCTCACCCACGACGAATTTTTGCAAGCGCTTCGCAACAACTTCGCGATGAACCTGATGCAGCTGGTCCTGGGTACGCTTAGCTCTATCGCGCTTGCCGTCGTACTGAGCGAGCTGAGGAGCAAGAGCTTCGTCCGCATCGTCCAGACGATGACTTATTTGCCCCACTTCGTCTCGATGGTCGTCGTCGCCAACATTTTCGTCATGCTCCTGTCGCCGGACGGCGGTCTGATCAACGACCTGCTGCTCAAGCTGGGCTGGATCAACGAGAGCATTTTCTTCTTCGGCAAGCCGACGTGGTTCTGGGTCATTCATACGATCATCCTCACCTGGAAGGGCTTCGGCTGGGGCGCGATCATCTATCTGGCCTCGATCGCCGGCATCAACCCCAGCCTGTACGACGCGGCGATGGTGGACGGTGCGAATCGCTGGCAGAAAATCAAGTACATCATCGTTCCGTCCATCATGCCTACCGTCATCCTGCTCACCATCCTGTCGATCGGCGGCCTCATGACCGGCGGGTTCGAATCGCAGTTCCTGCTCGGCAACGTGATCAATGCGGATTATTCCCAGGTCATCTCGATTCTGGCGCTCCGGTTGGGGCTCAATGCAGGCGACTTCTCGTTCGGTACGGCGGTCGGCATTTTCAACTCGGTCGTCAGCATTACCTTGGTTCTCATCGTCAACGCGATTGCCAAACGCTATCAAGCCAACCTCTTCTAACGATTGGAGCGAATCGCCATGCCTCTTCATCGCAGTGCAGGAGAGCGAACGTTCGACGCCGCGCTGTATGCGCTGCTGGCCTTGGCCGCGTTCACCACGGTCTACCCGTTTATCTACCTGCTGATTATCTCGCTTAACGAGACCGCGGATGCCTTGAAGGGCGGATTGTACTTTTGGCCCCGCAAATTCACGCTGGAAAACTACGCCTATGTATTCCAGAAGGACACCCTCTTGCGGGCGTCGGTCAACTCCGTGCTCCGCACCGTGATCCAGACCGTCGTATCCGTGTTCGCCTGCGGCATGATCGCTTATGTTCTCAGCCGCAGACACTTTATGCTGCGCCGCTTTTTCATCATGATGCTCATCGTCACGATGTACGTCAGCGGGGGATTGATCCCGACCTACCTGCTGATCAAAAATCTTCATTTGATGAACACCTTCGCGGTATACATCGTTCCGGGGCTCGTCAGCGCGTTCTATATTTTCGTCATGCGGACGTTTTTCGAGCAGTTGCCCGACGGACTTGTCGAATCCGCTTACATCGACGGGGCCAACGATTTCCGGATTTATACGCAAATTATATTGCCTGTCAGCCTGCCTGTCCTCGCTACGATCGCGCTGTACGTCGCGGTAGGGGAATGGAACTCCTGGTTCGACAACTATCTGTACAACAGCCGCAACCAGAAGCTGGCCGTACTGCAATACGAGCTGCAGAAGATGATTCAGGTCGTCGAATCGACGCAGCAGGAAGACGGGAGCGGAGAAGGCCCGCGCGTCATCTCGCCTCTTACCATCAAGTCTACGCTGACCATCCTTGTTACCGTCCCGATCCTGCTCGTCTATCCGTTTTTGCAAAGGTACTTCGTCAAAGGTCTGACCTTGGGCTCCATGAAGGATTGATTTCACGACGCCCGCCGCTATGCCGGCTCGTAAGTCGGCGGGCGCCTTGAAATAAATAGAACGATAAAAAATCGGAGGTCGCCAGCTTATGTGGAAAAAGAAAAAGCACGGTTTGGTGTCAGTGCTCCTGATGTTCGGCATGATCGCGACGGCTTGTTCGAACGGCAACAACAGCGGGGCTTCGCAGGGAGCTTCTCCCACCCAGTCGGCGACGCAGAGCGCGTCGGCATCCGCATCCCCGAGCGCATCTCCCAGCGGCGAGCCTGCACGCGAACCGTTCACCTTCACGATGAACACGGACAATCCGAACATCAACTGGAACAACGAGGTCGCACAGGAGATCACCAAGCGCACCGGCGCGACGGTCAAGTGGGACATCATCACCGGCGATTTCCGCGAGAAGATGAACGTATGGCTCGCAGCGGGCGACTATCCCGAAGTCATCAATATTCATGACAACACGCTGCAATCGTACATCGGCGCGAAGGCGGTCCTCGACCTGACGGATCTGATCAAGGAGCATGCGCCGAATATTATGAAGGCGTACAACAATGACCTGTCCATTTTGCAGCAGCCGGACGGCAAGATTTACGGCCTGCTGCAGCCGCCGACCCAGAAGGTTAACGACCTGACCCAATATGGATGGATCGCCATCCAGTCCGCCGTGCTGAAGGAAGCGGGCTATCCGGAGATCAAGACGCTAGACGACGTGAAGAAGGTCGCAG
This sequence comes from Cohnella sp. 56, assembly GCF_037963805.1. Classification (NCBI taxonomy): domain Bacteria; kingdom Bacillati; phylum Bacillota; class Bacilli; order Caryophanales; family Paenibacillaceae; genus Cohnella; species Cohnella sp. 56. Next base: position 678,945 of record NZ_JAZDQE010000001.1, read on the forward strand.
CCGATTATATGAAGAAAAATCCGGAGATCGGCGGCGGCAAGACGATCGGCTTCTCCAACTATGGCGCGGCCAATCAGCTGTACAATGTGTTCGATACGTCGGCCCGCTCCTATGCCGGCTTCCCGACGACAGCCCAATACTTTGTCGACGATCAGAACAACGCCAGATTGCGCTTCTTCGAGCCGGGATACACGGACTTCTTCAAGTTCCTGAATCAGATCAACAAGGAAGGACTGTTCGATCCCGAATCGCTCATCCAGACGCAGGAGCAATTCACCACCAAGTGCAGCCAGGGCCGCGTGCTTGTTATCTTCGGCAAAGGCGGCAACTGCAACGGCACCCTCGAGCAGAACGGCATGGCGGACCGGACGTACGTCAACTTCGACATCGTCGCGCCGGACAAGACGAAGTATGTCGTGACCCCGTCCAAAAATCCGAGCGTCGGCGGCGACATGTGGCTGTCGATCACCAAAAATGCCAAAAACCCCGAGCGCATCATCCAATTCTACGACGATATGTTCAAGCTCGAGAACCAGATTCTCGTCGGATGGGGCATCGAGGGTAAATACTACACGGTCGAAAACGGCGTTCGAACGGTTACGGATTGGTTCGTCGATCAATACAAAACGCATCCGAATACGTTCTGGGAGGACCTGGGTATCGGTTATGCCCGTCCGATGTCTACCAACTATGCTTCCGGCTTCACGCTGTCCGACGGCGACTTCGCCTTGTACAGCTCCTCGGAGAGCTGGATCGCCAAAAATATGAATTCGGTCGCGATCGAGACCCTCGGCAAATACGGGGCCAAGACAAACGCGGACCTGATGCTCAAGGGCGAGGAGAAAGACTATAAGTTCAAGACGTCCAAATGGACGGACGAGATTAAAACCTTCAACACGGAAGCGATCGCCGAGTGGGGCAAGACGCTGCCGAAGTTCATCCTCGAAAAGGACGAATCCAAGCTGGACGGCATCTGGGCGGGCCTCGAGAAGACGCTCAAGGGCAAGGGCCTCGACAAGCAGAACGAGCAGGTTACGGCCATTTACCAAGAGAGCTTGAAATAAGCTCGGAAGATCATGCGAAAGAAAGGCCGTTCCGGCAGCAGCGATGCGCCGGAACGGCCTTCTTGCGCGCCTGGCGGCGTCTGTCGCTCAGGCTTCCTGGTCGGGCAGCCAATGCGAGTGCGTCTCCAGCGCGCAATTGTCGAATTCGTTGTCCTCCATGGTGATGCGCGACGTATGCGCCTCCAGACAGATGCCGATCGTCCGGCCGGGCGGCGCCTTCGTGAACACGATCCGATTGGCGACGAGCTCGACGTCGTGCGTATGGCCGCGCATCCGGATGCCGACATACCCCATCGAATCGGAGCCGTTGTCCTCCAGGAGGTTGCCCTCGACCCGATTGTAGCTGGCGGACATCGGCTCGTCTTCGTTGCGGAAGAAAATGCCGTAATAGCCGTTGTCCGACAGCCGGTTGTGTCGGATCGCATTGCGAATGTCCTTGTGCCCGATCGACAGCCCGCTCATGCCGTTGCCGACGGCGGTGCAGCGCTCGACTACGCTGTCCTGCACACGCCAGCAGAGGAAGATTCCGTCCATCGCATTGTCGTCGAAGCGGCTGTTCACGATGTGCGTGCGGGAGGTCCCGCTGCCGGGATGAATGCCCTTGCCGCCGTTGCCGGCGCATTCGCATGCGTCGACGCGGATGTCCTCGCAATGCTGGTAGCTGATGCCGTCGCCGTTGTACCCGCGTACGGCGCAGTGCTCGATCGAGGCGCCGCGGACGCCGTACAGGTAGATGCCCGCATTGCGGCAGCCCTCGGCCAGCGTCGGATTGTCCCTGCGGCCCTCGACGATGAGGCCGACAATCTCGATCCGCTCGCAGTCTTGACCGCTGACAACGGGCGCCTGGGTCGTCACGATGCCGTCCTCGCCGAGCAGGACCGTGGCATGCAGCTCGCGGTCGAGATGCAGCGTGTTCCCCGATTTGCCGATGACGACGGCTACCGTATCCCTGAAGCCCATGCTCGACGCGGCCTTGCGGACGGCGACCGTCTGGCCGACCGGGAACAGGCGGGGGTCGCGGACCGTTACCTGGCGCTCGTGCAGGTCGGCGTCTGCGGCGAGCCGCGAGCTCCGCTCCGCCTCCTGGCGCAATACAGTGCGGCCGGGCACGCCTTCGAGCCGTATGCCCGAGCGGATGTGGAGCGTATTGTCCAGCGGGTAGACGCCTTCGCCGAGGGCGACCGTGCCGCCGCCCAGACGGGCGGCATAGTCGATCGCGGCCTGGATGGCCCGGGCAGCCCCGCCTGGCAGCGACGCCGAGTGCGGCGCGACGTCGACGATAATCTGATCCATATTTTTTCCCTCCTGCATCCTCGTCCTTTTGATCCAGTACAGTCTAGCACCGGGGCCGCGGGGCCGCGATGGGATAATCGCGCTTTTTACTGAGTCGATATTATCGAATCTCGAGCCGGTATGCATGAGAGGGATACGCGCGGCGTTCAGATAAGAGTCACCCAGTATAAGATAAGATCTGCCTGTTCTCCGCAGGCGCGATTCGCTCTACGATGAGGCTAGGCACTCGCGCAGGGGACGGTGGGCATATATGAAGGATGTAACGCAAGCGGAAGCGGCAACTACGGCGTACGTAGGTGCCGATATTGGCGGCACCAATACGGTCATTGGCCTGTTCGACGCTGCCGGCGCGCTGATCGGTACCGGACGCATCGCGACGCTGGCGACCGATCCGAGGCAGCCCACCACAGAGCCGGTTGCGTTCATGGACCAGCTGGCCTCCGAGATCGGGGCGCTGGCGCTGGCATGCGGAGGCGGGCGCCGCATTGCCGCGGCGGGATTCGGAGTCCCGGGATGGGTGGATACCGCAGCCGGTCTGGCGCTGGACGCCTCCAACCTCGGCTGGCGGCGCGTGCGATTCGCGGAGGAGATGAGCCGCCGCCTCGGCGTGCCTGCTTATATCGACAACGATGTGAGGCTGTATACGCTTGGCGAGGCCGTCGCCGGGGCGGGCGCAGGCTGCGGCGACCTCGTCTGCATCACGGTGGGGACGGGGCTGTCGGCGGGCATCATGCTGGACGGCGTATTGATCCGGGGCAGCCGTCTGCTGGCCGGCGAGATCGGGCATGACCGCGTGGACGGCCTCGACGCGCCGTGCAACTGCGGCAAGCGGGGCTGCCTGGAGACGATCGCTTCGGCGCCGGGCATCGCGAGGCTCGCGGCCGAGGCCGTGCGCGACGGCAAGTCCACGACGCTGGCGGGCGTCGAGCGCCCGCTGACCGCGCTCGACGTCTTCCGGGCGTGCGACGCGGGGGATGCCGTGGCTGCGGACATCTTCCGGTTCGTCGGCCGCGCGCTCGGCCGCAAGCTGGCCGCGCTCGCCTTCGCCGTCGATCCGCAGATAATCATCGTCGGGGGAGGCGTGGCCGCCGCAGGCGATTGCCTGCTGCAGCCGATCCGCGACGAGCTGACCGTGCATATTCCCGAGGCGGAGTGGAGGCCGGCCGTGGTGCCGGGCAAGCTGCAGGACAAAGCGGGCTTGGTCGGCGCCGTACGTCTCGCGATCGACAATTGGTCAAGAGAGAGGGGCAGCATACATGACAAATAACATCGGCCGCCGCCTGCTGGCGACGAACGGCACGATCTATACCGGCGGCCGCAGGATTGAAGACGGGCGCTTGCTGATCGGCGCCGATGGAGTGATCCAGGCCGTCGGCGGCGCGGAGCTGGGGGATGCGGCGGCGCAGATCCTCGACCTGGGCGGGAACATCGTGATTCCCGGCTTGATCGACCAGCATGTCCACGGCGGCGGGGGCTGGCAGGCGATGGACGCCGCGTACGAGGGCTTGAACGGGATGAGTCTGTATCATGCGGCGCACGGTACGACCTCGTTTCTGGCGACGACGGAGTCCGCCCCCGAGGAGCACATCCTCGATGCGCTGCGGAACGCCGTCCGGGCCGCCGGATCGGGACTTGAAGGCGCGGAGCTGCTCGGCGTCCATCTGGAGGGCCCGTTCCTGAACCCGATCCGCTGCGGGGCGCAGGACAAGGCGAATATTCGTCCGGCGAACCCGGACGAGCTGGACCGCTATCTCGAGGCGGCGGGCGGCCTCATCCGGCTCGTCACGGTCGCGCCGGAGATCGAAGGCGGCATGGAGGCGGCGGAGCGTCTGTCGCGGGCGGGCGTCACCGTGTCCGTCGGCCACTCCGACGCGACGCTGGCGCAGATGCGCGAGGCGATCGCGCGTGGAGCGACGCAGACGACGCATCACTTCAACGGCATGAGCCCGTTTCATCACCGGGAGCCGGGCGTGGCCGGCGCCGGGCTCATCTGCCCGGAGCTGACGACGGAGCTGATCGCCGACGGCATCCACGTGCATCCGGACGCGGTCAGGCTGCTGTACGACATAAAGGGGCCGCGCGGCGTATGCGTCATCACCGATGCCGTCTATTGCGCCGGGCTGCCGGACGGCGCCTACGGGGATACGACGATGAAGGACGGGCAGGTGTGGCTGAAGGACGGTTCGAGTCTGGCGGGCAGCAGCCTCACGATGCTGCAGGCGCTGCGGAACGTCCTGCGGTTCACCGGCCGCCCGCTGGAGGAGGTGCTGCCTTCGCTGACGGAGGTGCCGGCCCGGCAGATCGGCGCAGCGGGGCGCAAGGGGAAGCTGGAGGCGGGGATGGACGCCGACTTTCTCGTGCTGGACGGCGCGCTCGAGCTGCAGTCCACCTATGTCCGGGGCCGCGAGGTTTATGCGAAGCCGGCTGCGGCCGGCAGTACGATCGGATGACCGCCCTCGGTCGCTAGCTGCGCCGTTCCTCCTGAGAGTCGCGTCACTCGTTCAAGCAGCGATGCTTGGCGACGTGGCGTTTTTTTTCGTAAAATAGGATGTATTTGCAATTGCATGGGTGGGCTGCGCACGCGCGGGGTACACTTCATGTAAAAAGGAGGCGGTTCCGTGCTCGTCAGGTTCGGCTTTGTCGCCATGTCCGTGTTGCTGGAGAACGCATCTCCGTCGCGCACGATGACCTATACGAACTTCAGCAAGCTGCCGGACCGCGAGGGTGCGCTGCTCCGGCTGTCGCGCATCGCGCAGGAGAATCTGCAGCATACGCTGCGCCTGCTCAGCCACTGCAAATATTCGGACATCCACCTCTACCGGCTGACGTCCAAGCTTATTCCGCTCGCCACGCACGATGCGCTGGCCGATTGGGACCCGTATGCGATTCTGGCGGAAGACTTCGCGGCGGTCGGCGCTTATGTTCGCGAGACGGGCATCCGCGTTTCGTTCCACCCGGATCACTTCACCGTCTTCAGCACGCCGCGGCCGGAGGTGCTGCGCAACTCGATCAAGGACTTGCACCATCACGTCCGGATGCTGGAGCTGATGGGACTGGACGAGCGGGCGACCTGCAACATTCATGTCGGCGGCACGTACGGCGACAAGGAGTCGGCGGGCAAGCGGTTTTTGGCGCAGTTCGGGGCGCTTGAGCCGCGGATCGTGCGCCGGATGACGCTCGAGAACGACGACAAGACGTTTACCGCCGCCGAGACGCTCGCGATCAGCGAGGAGGCGGGCGTACCGATGGTGCTCGATATTCACCATCATGCGGTCAACAATCCGGCGGGCATCGCGCCCGAGACGCTCTGGGACCGGATTCAGCGGACTTGGCGGGACTACGGCTGGAACGGACTTCAGCGCGAGGCTGGCGGTACGGCAGCCTCGCCTTCTGCGAGCGGATGGCTGCCGCCCAAAATTCACGTCTCCACCCCCAAAAGCGCGACCGATCCCCGCGGACATGCCGATCATGTGTCCCTGGAGCCGCTGCTCTCTTTTCTGCGTACGATCGCCGGCTCGACACCCGCCGTCGACGTGATGATCGAAGCCAAGCGCAAGGACGAGGCGCTGTTCAAGCTGATGGACGAGCTTCGCGCAGAAGCTGCGGCCGGGGCCGGCGATATCCGGATCGTGGACGGCGCCAGCGTAGAGATCGACGGGTGAACGCGGGGCAGGGCGCTTTGAACCGGCCCCCCCTTCGCTTACTCGCCTATCCCCATTTCCTCATATTGGGCCGATCGTACGTTTCCTGGATTGTTTTCTGCAACCGATGCTTCGCTTCCTGCGCTGGTACAGGTATAATAAAGTGAATCCATCCAACAAGAACCAATAGGGAGAATTGCAGTTGGCTACGGTTATACTCGTACTGATCGGCATCGTAGCCGCGCTGTTCGGCAGCATTGTCGGACTGGGCGGCGGTATCATCATCGTACCTGCGCTAGTGCTGCTCGGTCCGGGCCTGCTCGGCGGGGACGTCTCGTCGCAGACGGCGGTCGGCACCTCGCTGGCAGTCTTGATCTTCACGGCGATGACATCCACCTGGACCTATCACAAGCAAGGCAAGGTCGACTTTCGCAGCGGCTGGCTGCTCTTCGCCACGAGCGGACCGGCGGCGATGGCGGGCGCGCTGCTCACGAATGCGATTCCGCAGGGCCCGTTCCAGCTGGCGTTCGGCCTGTTCATGCTCGCCATGTTCGGTCTGATGGTCGCCAGGGAGCGCATGCAGCCGCTGCGCATCGACTGGCCGATCAAGCGCTCGTTCACCGACGGGGCCGGTGTCGTACACCAGTACGGCTACAACCTGCCGCTGGCACTGACGATCGGTCTGGCCGTCGGACTCTGCTCGGGCTTGTTCGGGATCGGCGGCGGCTCGCTGTTCGTGCCGATCATGGTCATATTGTTCAGATTCCCGCCCCATATCGCGACGGCCAGCTCGATGTTCGTCATCTTCCTGTCTTCGATCCTCGGCAGCGTCGTCCACGTATGGCACGGCAATGTCGACTGGGCGTTGTTCCTCGCGCTGGCGCCGGGGGCGCTGATCGGCGGGAGACTGGGCGCGGTGATCGCGTCGAGGCTGTCGGGGCCGCAGCTCATGTGGCTGTTCCGGGTCACGCTGCTGATCATGGCCTGCTATCTGATATTCAAGGGTGCGCAGGAGATATGAGCGTCCAATCCGAATACCGGCGGCGAAGCGCCGGAACGCTCCGGAGCGCGCTTGCGTATAAGTAGAGAGATCAATGGTAGACAAGCGCTGCCTACGCAAAAGGAATTATGATTACGTTTAATGAGGGATGAGCAGATGAGCAGCAATTCGAATATGATCGGGGGCAAGAGCTTCACGGCCGTGGCGATCAACTGCGCCTCCAAGGCAGGCGAGTGGATCAAGAGCCGGATCGGCCAGTTCGCGGCTCCCGATGTCAAGTTTTCCAAGCATGACCTCGTCACCGAAGTGGACAAAGGCTCGGAGCGGCTGATCCGCAATCTGATCGCGACGCACTATCCGACGCATTCGTTCCTGGGCGAAGAAGGCGTCGAGCCCGGTCCGGAGGCGTCGGCCCGTTCGATCGCCCAGATGGGCGGCGACGAATATTTGTGGATCGTCGATCCGGTGGACGGCACGACCAACTACGTACACGGGTTTCCGTTCTACTCGGTATCGATCGCGCTCGCCTACCGTGGCGAGGTGATCGTCGGCGTCATCTACGATCCTTCGCGAGACGAGCTGTTCGTCGCGGAGAAGGGGAAGGGCGCCTACGTTCACGGCAAACGCATGCAGGTGTCGTCCGAGCCCGCGCTCGCGCAGAGCCTGCTGGCCACAGGCTTCCCGGCGGACCACATCTTGGCGCTGCCGCGCAATCTCAAGCAGACGCTGGCGCTCGCGCCGCAGGTCCGCAACATTCGCAGCTCCGGCTCGGCCGCGCTGCATATGGCGTATGTGGCGGCAGGCAGGCTCACCGGCTTCTGGGAGATCGGCCTGAACGCCTGGGACCTGGCCGCGGGCGCGCTCATGATCGCGGAGTCGGGCGGCGTCGTTGCGGACCAGAACGGCCAGCCTTATTCGCTCGGTGTCCGCGATGTCGCAGCGAGCAACGGCCTTATTCAAGACGAATTATTGAAGGCGCTTGCGGAAGTCAAGTAGTCAAGTGAAGTGAAGTTATGGAGAGTGAGGGGCTGCGCGATTGTGCAACAGGCGTTCGTCCTGAACTTTCTGACGGAGAAGAAGAGTAATCTGGCAGAACTGAATGCCCGACTGCAGCAAGGATGGCGTATCGCCAGCCAGGCTCCGATGGGCGGCGGCGACAATCAGAATGCGGTCTATTCCCTAGTCGTGCTGGAGCAGACGGGCTAACAGACCTGGCTGGCGATTTCCTCCCAAGTGGGTACATGAGAGTATGCTTGCAGGTTCATGCTACCCTTAGAAAGGAGAGGTCTACATGCGCGACGACAAGTTTGCAGGTCAGTATGACCAATCCCAGCCATTGCCCGAGAGACTCGAGGCGCAGGCTGCGGAGGAATACGTGGATGACGGGGCGGCCTTCATCACCGGCGCGGAGGCGGAGCTCGTCCGGCAGCTGACCGAAGGGGAGCCGGAAGCCGGCGATCCGAACGAGGAGGCGCTCGCGCGCCTGTCCCCCAGATGGGAGATCCGCATCCAGACCGAGCGCGACCCCGTCGCCGAAGAAACGGCGGCTTACCGCAAGCTCGCCAAGGAAGTGGACGGGCGGTACGACGGGCAACGCTAATTTGTGCCGGGTCCGGGCAGAAGAGTGACATGAGACGAGATGAGACGGCCTGCCGGGCCGTCTTTTTGTATGCTCTCCCCGACTGGCCGGAGAGACACAAGAACCGCACAAAAAATGTGCGGTCCAGCATGAAGATCGTATGCTCGACCGGAGGCAAGCATGTCGGTAGCACGCGAATGCACGAGAACCGCACAAAAAATGTGCGGCTCAGCATGAAGATCGTATGCTCGACCGGAGGCAAGCGTGTCGGTAGCACGCGAATGCACGAGAACCGCACAAAAAATGTGCGGTCCAGCATGAAGATCGTATGCTGGGCCGGAGGCAAGCGTGTCGGTAGCACGCGAATGCACGAGAACCGCACAAAAATTGTGCGGTCCAGCATGAAGATCGTATGCTCGACCGGAGGCAAGCGTGTCGGCAGCACGAGAATGCACGCGAACCGCACAAAAAATGTGCGGTCCAGCATGAAGATCGTATGCTCGACCGGAGGCAAGCGTGTCGGTAGCACGCGAATGCACGAGAACCGCACAAAAAATGTGCGGCTCCTATACACTCTTAGCGGCTAACGCTACACGCGACTATTTAATCGCCTTAAAGCTCTCGTCCGCCGCTTCGAGCGTCCTGTCGATGTCCGCATCGGTGTGCGCGGTCGTCAGGAACCACGCCTCGTACTTCGACGGCGCGAGATAGATGCCGCGCGACAGCATCTCGCGGAAGAATGCCGCGAAGCGCTCGCCGTCGGTATCCTGCGCCTCGTCGTAGTTCGTGACGGGATGGTCGCAGAAGTGGGTCGAGATCGCGCCTGCGATGCGGTTCACCGTCAGCGCCACGCCGTGGCGCGCCGCCGACTCGCGCAGGCCGTCGGCCAGGCGCGTGCCGAGCCCCTCCATGCGCGCGTAGACGCCCGGCTCCCGCAGTACCTCGAGGCAGGCGATGCCCGCCGCGATCGAGGCGGGGTTGCCGGCCATCGTGCCCGCCTGGTAGGCGGGACCGAGCGGCGCCACCTGCGCCATGATATCTGCGCGGCCGCCGTAGGCGCCGATCGGCAGGCCGCCGCCGATGATCTTGCCGAGCGCGGTCAGGTCCGGCTCGATCGCCGCCAGTTCGGGAAACGCCGCCGCATACGTCTGCGTCGTGCCATAGTGGAACCGGAACGCCGTGATGACCTCGTCGTAGATGACGAGTGCGCCCGCCGCCCGCGTCATGCGGCATACGGCCTCAAGGAAACCCGGCTTCGGCATGACCATGCCGAAGTTGCCGACGATCGGCTCGATCATGACGGCCGCCACATCGTCGCCCCAAGTCTCGAGCGCGAGCCGCAGCCCCTCGGTGTCGTTGAACGGCACCGTGATGACTTCGCTCGCGATGCTGACCGGGATGCCCGCGCTGTCGGGAATGCCCAGCGTCGAGGGCCCGGAACCGGCGGCGACGAGCACGAGGTCGGAGTGGCCGTGGTAGCAGCCGGCGAACTTGACGATCTTGTTGCGTCCGGTCGCCGCCCGCGCGACCCGAATCGTCGTCATGACGGCTTCGGTGCCGGAGTTGACGAAGCGGACCTTGTCCAGCGACGGGATCGCATCCTTGAGCATGCGGGCGAGCGTGACCTCGCCCTCGGTCGGCGTACCGTACAGCGTGCCGTTCTGCGCGGCGCGCACGATCGCCGACGTCACATGCGGGTGCGCGTGCCCGGTGATGATCGGGCCGAACGCAGCCAGATAGTCGAGATACCGGTTGCCGTCGACATCCCAGAAGTGAGCCCCCTCGGCGCGCTGCATGAATACCGGTGCGCCGCCTCCGACGGCCTTGAAGGAGCGCGAAGGGCTGTTGACGCCGCCGACGATATGACGCTGCGCTTCCTCGTAGAGGCGCGCGGATTCGGGCCGCGAAGCGGCGGACGAGTGAAGGGAAGACATAATTCGATTACCCCCTGCTAGAAATGATAAGGCGAAAACTGGGCAAATGTGCGAGCTGTGCGGAAAAGCGGGACTGGAGGCTAACGGTCGATAAAACGAAGGTAAGCGGGTGATAAAGCCTGCAAATTCGCAGGTTAGGTCCGCACCGAGCTTGGGCCATTCCCAAAGCCGCAGGCTTCAGACTCCAAACCGCGCGCATACGCCGAAAAGCCTGCACGGATGCAGGCTTTTGCAGTTCCCGAGCCGAATGGCGCTCAGGGCACAATCGATAACTGCAAATATGCAGTTATTTTCTTCCAAGCCAGGACGCTCGGCAGCGATAACTGCATTTAAGCAGCTATTCTTCGCTCCTACGCCGAATTGCGGCCGCTTTTTGAGAAATTAGCTGCATATTTGCAGCTATCGCTCCGATAAGGCCGTATTCTCGGAGATTAGCTGCATATCTGCAGCTATCGGCCCAACATGCAGTTGTCGGCCCAACATGCAGCCTCGGCCCAATATCCAGCCCTCGGCCCAACATCCAGCCTTCGGCCCAACATCCAGCCTCGGCCTAACATGCAGCCTTCGGCCCAACATGCAGCCCTCGGCCCAACATGCAGCCCTCGGCTAACATCCGGCCACCGGCCGAAACTCTAGGCATGGGCGCGATTGCTCGCGCCGCCCTCTCAAAGCCCCGGCTCCCGTGCGGTCCCGAGCCCGCCGCGCGCGCCCAGCGCTCTTAAGGCGCAGCGCTCGCGCTCGCCGAGCCGCTGGCGCCCGGCGAAGCCGCCGTCGAGGAGTCCGAGGCCAGCACCTCCTGGATGTACTCGCGCAGCTTGTCTTCGTTGCGGATGCCGATCGTCGAGCCGCCGATATTCTGCTCGACGAGCAGGTTCATCGGCGGCAGCTGCGCCGAGCCGGCCTGATGCGACTTGTAGCCGAGGCTGGCGAGCTTCCACATGTCGTCGACGGACATGTTCGTCTCGATGTACGGCACGACCTTGTTCAGGATGGTCGGCAGCTTGATCAGGTTCCAGCCGGACTGCAGCTTGTCGGCGACCGCGCCGAGGAAGGCGCGCTGCCGCTCCGTCCGCGTGTAGTCGCTCAGGCGGTCGTGGCGGAACCGGACGTACTGCAGCGCATGATCGCCGTCGAGATGCTGCTGCCCCTTTTTCAGATCGATGTCGAACATATGCTTGTCCGCCGCCGACGTATAGTGCATGTCCTTCTCGACGTAGAAGTCCACGCCGCCGATCGCATCGACCAGCTTGATGAACCCCTGGAAGTCCGCGTACACGTAGTACTGGATGTCGAGACCGGTCAGCTCGGAGATTGTCTTCATCGACAGGTTCGGTCCACCGATCGAGAGCGCCGCGTTGAGCCGGTCAGAGCCGTGGCCAGGTATCTTCACATAGGTGTCGCGCAAGATCGAGAACAGATGCACATTCTTCGTCGCCGGATCGAACGACGCGATCAGCATCGAGTCCGAGCGGGGCGTCTCGCCCTTGGTGAGACCGCGGTTGTCGCCGCCCATGAGGAGCACGTTCACCCGCTCGGTGCCCGTCCACTCCGGCGGCTTCTCCTCCGGCTTCTCCGGCACATTGCTGAAGATCGATTCTTCCTTGGGTTTCTCGAACCGGTCGAGCGCGTGAACCCCGCTGTAAACGTACCACCCGACGAAGGCGACAATAATTATTAATATGGAGAGGCCCGTATAGAGCGGCCATCTTCTTTTCTTACGCGGTGTGCTGCGCATCCTCATGTTCCCTTCGTTTTACGTTAAGAGCATTCTACTGTAAGATATCTTATTGAATTATATAGTTCCCGCACGACTCGAATCAAGTTACGTCGAATGACGGAGGAATATGGAATGTTAGCCATCGATGTGCACAATCTGCGCAAGCAATTCAGCGTCCAAAAAAACCGCGAGGGGCTCGGGGGAGCGCTGCGCGACCTGTTCAAGCGAGAATATACGGAAGTGGCGGCGGTCAAGGATATCAGCTTCCAGATTCCGCAGGGCGAGATATGCGGTTATATCGGGGAGAACGGCGCCGGCAAGTCGACGACGATCAAGATGCTGACCGGCATTCTCGTGCCGACGTCGGGCGATATCAGGGTCAACGGCTTCGTGCCGCACAAGGAAAGGGAAAAATTCGTGCAGGGCATCGGCGTCGTGTTCGGCCAGCGCAGCCAGCTGTGGTGGGATATCGGGGTCATCGAGTCATTCCGGCTGCTGCGCAAGGTATACGGCGTCGGCGAAGCCGACTTCAAGCGGCTGCTCGACGAGCTGGTCGAGACGCTGGCGCTCGGCGAACTGCTTAACCGTCCCGTGCGCAAGCTCAGCCTCGGACAGCGGATGCGCTGCGAGCTGGCGGCTGCGCTGCTGCACAACCCGTCGATTTTGTTCCTCGACGAGCCGACGATCGGGCTCGACATCGTCGTCAAGACGGAGATCCGCGAGTTTCTGAAGCGCATCAACCGCGAGCGGGGCACGACGATCCTGCTCACGACGCATGACCTGCAGGATATCGAGGCGCTCTGTTCGCGCGTCATCATGCTCGACGACGGGCGGATCATCTACGACGGCGGGCTTGAGGAGCTCAAGACGCGCTGGGGCAAAGGACGCGAGGTCGTCTTCACGTTCGGCGACGCGGTACGGCTGGAGCGGCTCGAGACGCTCACGGCCGGACTCGACGTCAAGTGGAGCCGCGAGGAGGGCGGATTCTCGGCGAAGGTATGGATTCCGCTCGAGATCAACGTGTCCGAGGTGCTGTCGCGCGTCGTCGGGACGATGGAGATCAGCGACATCAAGATCATCGAGACGAATACCGAGGAGATCGTGCGCGAGATCTACCGGACGGGCAGCGCGCAGACGCCGGCGGAGGTGCTCGCCGAGAGCGCAGGCAGCGACAGTGCGCAGCCCACCGCACAGCCGGAGGCGGTCCAGCGATGAACGCCGCGTACTTCGAGTTTGTCCGCATCCGTTTTCTGACGATGCTCGCTTATCGCGTTAATTATTATAGCGGCATTATCGTTTATGCCATTAACATCGGCGCGTACTACTTCCTCTGGAAAGCGATCTACGGCGACGCCGGGAGTCTGGCCGGCTTCACGGTCGAGCAGATGACGACCTATGTGGCCGTGTCGTGGATGGCGCGCGCGTTTTACTTCAACAACCTCGACCGTGAGATCTCGAACGAGATTCGCGACGGCAGCGTGGCGGTGCAGATGACGCGGCCCATCAACTATTTAATGGTGAAAATGATGCAGGGCTTCGGCGAGGGCGTCTTTCGCCTGCTGCTGTTCATGGTGCCGGGTATGATTCTGGCCACGCTGCTGTTCCATGTGACGCTTCCGTCGGACCCGGTGCGCTGGATCGTTTTTTTCGTCATGATCTGGTTCAGCTTCCTGATCAATACACAGCTCAATATTCTGACCGGGCTGTTCGCCTTCTTCGTCGAGAACAACGAAGGTCTCATGCGCATGAAGCGGGTGCTCGTCGACCTGCTGTCCGGCGTCATCGTGCCGATCGCTTTTTTCCCGGCGTGGGGGAGAGCGGTTATGGACTGGCTGCCGTTCCAGGCGATCACATATTTGCCGAGCTCGGTATTCACGGGCCGGACGAGCGGGACGGAGACGTGGCATGCGCTGCTGATTCAGGTCGTCTGGTTTGCCGTGCTCGTCGTGCCGATCGTGCTCATGTGGCGGTCGGCGCGGCGGCGGCTGTTCGTGCAGGGAGGTTGACGAGAGATGAGACTATCTAGGCTCGGCTATACGTTCGGATTGTTCAAAGAGTACATCGCCAACTACGCCAAGGTGAAGCTGACCTACCGCGCCGACTTCTGGGTGGAGGTCGTGAGCGACTTGCTGTTCTCGCTGACGAATCTGTTGTTCATCTTTATCGTGTTCCAGCACACCCCGACGCTCGGCGACTGGAGCGAGTCCGAGGTCGTGTTCGTCTACGGCTACTTCATGATCGCGCAGGGCGTGTTCAGCGCGTTCACGAATCTGTGGAACTTCGGCGACCGCTACATCATCAAGGGCGAGATGGACCGCGTGCTGACGCGGCCCGCCCACTCGCTGGCCCAGGTCATGCTGGAAAACGTCGACCCGCCGTCGCTCGTCTCCTCGCTGGTGGGCCTCGGCATCATGGGTACGGCATGGGCGAAGCTGGGGCTTGCGTTCGACTGGTACGATCCGTTCGTGCTCATCGTCATGGTGCTGGGCTCGGTGCTCATCTACACGGGCATCTATATCACGCTGGCTGCGATCTCGTTCTACTCGGACGCGCCGACGGGCATCATCCCGCTCATGTACAACATTCAGAGCTACGGCCGCTATCCGGTTCAAATCTACAACCGCGGCATCCGCTTCTTGCTCACATGGGTGCTGCCATTTGCCTTCGTCGGCGTGTACCCGGCGATGTTCTTCCTCGAGGCGCATCGCAACGTATTCATGGCCTGGATGACGCCCGTCGTCGGCCTCATCGCAGCCGGCATCGGCCTCGGTGTCTGGAACCGCGGCGTCAAGCGCTACCGGGGCGCGGGGAGCTGAGAGCGTCCCGCCCAGCAATAACGGCCTTAATGACCGCTATTGCACGCTAGGTGGGTGCTCCACCCAGCGATAACGGCCTTAATGAGCGCTATCGCACGCTAGGTGGACGCTCCGCCCAGTAATAACAGCCTTTTTGACCGCTATCGCACGCTTGGTGAGCGCTCCACCCAGCGATAACGGCCTTAACGACCGCTATCGCACGCTAGGTGGGTGCTCCACCCAGTAATAACGGCCTTTCTGACCGCTATCGCACGCTTGGTGAGCGCTCCACCCAGCGATAACGGCCTTTTCGACCGCTATCGCACGCTTGGTGAGCGCTCCACCCAGCGATAACGGCCTTTCTGACCGCTATCGCACGCTTGATGAGCGCTCCGCCCAGTAATAACGGCCTTAATGACCGCTATCGCACGCTTGATGAGCGCTCCGCCCAGTAATAACGGCCTTAATGACCGCTATCGCACGCTTGATGGGTGCTCCGCTCAGCCATAACGGCCATTCTGACCGCTAGCAGCCAGCTTTTATCGTTCTAGATATTGCTCTTTGTGAGCTTGTATGTTCGGATTCGGCGCTCGCCTGTCGCCGGTGCGATCCAGCCTTGCTCCGTCAGCTCACGCAGGAGTGAGCGCGCCTGCTTTTCTCCAATGCACAGCAGCTCGCACACCTCCCCTGGCGTGAACGACCGCTGCAGCTTGTTCGCGAATCGCAAGATCTCTCTGTGCTTCAGCGGGAGCGCGATCTCTTGTCCTGCGCCGAAGTCGCCGTACAATCTGCCGAGCGCGTGCAGGACGAATTGCTGACATTTGCGCGGCCGTTCCCGTATCAGATCCAGCGGCATGCGGAAGATTATCCAGCCGTTCAATACCAACTGGTTCTGCCTCTCGCGCTCGTATTCGAACGTTCGCCGGTTCACATGTTGGCCGTGGGTGGTGAAGTCGTCAATTTCCCAACCAATCTTATGAGGCGATCTGAGGTAGGCGTGGTCGATAAAAAACGATCCTTCGCCGAAGCCCGGCACTTCGTACTCGGCATGCAAATAGTCGAAGTTCCCTACAGCGCTCAACCAGACCTCCTTGGCAAACAACGCTTCGTTATGCGCATGGCCCTCCAGCAACCTGCGGAGCGACTCGCCGGTGCGCCCGCGACGCTGCTGCACCAGCCATTGCTCGTAATGCTTGTCCATCATGCTCATTCCCTCCTTATCGGCCAATAAAAAACACCGCCGTCTCCAAATAGGAGAGGCGGTGTGCTTCACGCGCGTCTGTATAGGATTAATATACTTCTAACTTGCGCGCGATGCAAGGGGAGAGAGTCAACTGAAAGTGGGCTATTGACAGGGAAGCATTTGATTTTGTATGATGAGCACATAAATATTTTGATTCACAAATTGGGAACGTTCCCAAAATGGCGCGCTGGAAGATGCGATCTGTCCAAGTGACGCTTTTACGCCCAACATGATGTTTTCTGTTCAGAATTAAACGGTTGTGGAACGCTTCGACCTCAAGGCGATACACTCGCTAGGGGCAATAGCGTCCAGAACAATTTAGGCGCGTTGTTTTTATAGAAAAATAGGAACGTTCCCAAAATTGAAATTGTAAGCGGTTTTGCAAACGGTTAATGGAATTAAGGGTTGGAGTAAGTGATGGATTTAAATGATGGAGTAAATGATGGAATTAATTGATGGAGTTAAGTGAATGGCGGCAAGCTTCGGCGCAGTACGTATTTGTCCTGAAAAAGTTACCGCTGTCCGACTGCCCCATGATAAAATGGGAACGTTCCCGAAATTTGGAGTCGCCGGATTGCGATGATGCCGTAACGGCTGTGTCTCGCGTGTAAGACCGGGCACCTCATCGCCAAGCATTCGCGGCTAAGCACCTGCACGCACCGCCCTGCCCTGCACCGCCTGCACTGCACCGCCAGCACTGCCATGCATCTGCATCGCTTGCGACCCGCCGGGAGCTAAACCATTCATAGAAAGCAGGCCGAACATGGGACCTACCATTCATGACGTTGCCAGACTCGCCAACACATCCAAAAGCACGGTATCGCGTTACCTGAACGGGCAGAAGGTCAAGCGCGCCACGCAGGAGGCGCTGGACCGGGCGATCGAGGAGCTTAACTTTCACCGCAACGCCAATGCGCGCCGCCTGGTCATGGATAAGACCAATACGATCGGCGTCGTCGTCGACAATATCTCGAACGTGTTCTACTCGGGCATCATCCGCGGGATCGAGATCGTCGCGGGGCGCAGGGGCTTCAACTGTATCTTCTACAGCTGGACGTCGAACTACGGGAGCGAGCGGGAGTTCCTCTCTCTCCTGTACGAGGGCCAGGTCGACGGGCTGATTCTCGTCAGCTTCCAGAAGCGGACACCGGAGGATCTGACAGTATTCCGGGAAACGGAATATCCGGTGGCGCTGGTGGGCGACCACGGCGAGATGGAGGGGTTGATGTCGGTCGACGTGGACAACGCGGCGGGGGTGGAGGAGATTGTGCAGTACCTGCACGGTCTCGGGCACCGGGAGATCGCCTATATCGCCGGCCCGCCGCATGCCGGAGCGAGCAAGTACCGGCAGAAGGGGTTCTTGCAAACGATGGAAGTGCTCGGTCTGAGCGCCCGGCCAGAATGGATCGTCGAATCGGACTGGAGCAACCAGGGCGGCTATGAAGCGATGCGCCGGCTGCTCAAGACGAAGGGCTTCACGGCGGTCGTCGCTTCGAACGATGAGACGGCGATCGGCGCCCTGCGGGCCATTCAGGAGCAAGGCCTGAGCGTGCCGTCGCGGCTCTCGCTCGTCGGGTTCGACGATATCTCGATCTCGGAGTGGGTGTTCCCCTCGCTCACAACCGTGCGGCAGCCGTTTCAGGAGATCGGCATACGGGCGGCCGAAGGGTTGTTCCGCCGCATCGAAGGAGAAGATGAAGGAATCGAGAGCCGTTCGTACCATCTGCTGAAGCCCAAGCTCGTCATCCGGGATTCTTGCGACAGACCGACTTCCACCTGAAACGAGGGTTGATGCGCATGAACACAAAAATCAACAAATCCTATTACGGTTATATTTTCATCGCGCCTTTTTTCATCGGTTTTCTGCTGATTGGCCTGGCGCCGATTTTGTACACCTTTTATCTCAGCCTGACCAAGTGGGACGGCTTCAGCGATCCGGTATACGTCGGCGCCGCCAACTATACCCGGCTGCTCCACGACAGCTTTTTCTTCCAGACGATCGGCAGCACGCTCATCATCTGGGTCATGTCGATTGTGCCGCAGATTATTTTGGCGCTCGGGCTCGCGCTCATCCTTAACGAGCGGTTCATCCGGGGCAAGCACTTTTTCCGGGCAGTGTTCTACTTCCCCCACATCGTCACGCCGGTCACGCTCGGCGTTCTGTTCAGCCTCATGTTCGACTGGCAGACGGGCAGCATCAACAAGGTGCTCATGAACATCGGCCTCGTCCACGATCCGGTCAACTGGTTCAACAATCCATGGTGGTCGCGGATTATCGTGGCGGGCGTCATCTGCTGGCAATACTTCGGCTTCAACCTGATCATCTTCATTGCCGGTCTCCAAGGCATCTCCAAGGAAGTATACGAGGCCGCCGAGGTGGACGGAGCGACCAAGCCCGTCATCATCCGCCAGATCATTCTCCCGCTGCTGCGTCCGGTCATGCTGTTCACCTTCATCACCTCGGTCATCGGCGGCCTGCAGCTGTTCGACGCGCCGCTCATGCTGGGAGACGGACCGGGCAACTCGACGCGGACGATGATCATGTATCTGTATGAGACCGCATTCAAGAACTTCGACTACAGCTACGGCTCGGCCGTCGCCTACGGCATCTTCGTCGTCGTCATGTTCTTCACCGCGGTGACCACGCTGGCCACGAGAACAAAGGAATAGGAGGCACCCGCTTATGAGATCCGGATATACCCACACCAAAGCCCTGCTGTATCTCTTGCTGGCAGCCGTCACATTCGTTTGTCTCGTTCCCTTCTACAGCATGCTCATCACGTCGACCCACGCGAACTCCGACATCGCGAGCAAGCTGCTGCTCTGGCCCGGCACGGAGCTGGCGAACAACTACAACCGGCTCGTCGGCTCCGTCAACATCTGGCGCGGCTTCGCGAACACCGTGTTCATCGCGGTTACGGGGACGCTGCTCAACGTCTACTTCGCGGCGCTGGCGGGCTTCGGCTTTTCCAAGTACCGCTTCCGCTACCGGGGCTTCCTGTTCCTGTTCGTGCTCGGCACGATGATGATTCCCGGACAGCTCGGCATTATCGGCTTCTACAAGGTTATGAGCATGCTGCAGCTGACCGACACGTACTGGCCGCTGCTGCTCCAATCGCTGTACAACGCGTTCGGCATCTTCCTCATGCGCCAGTTCGCGGACGCCTCGATCCCCGACGAGATCATCGAATCCGGGCGGATCGACGGGTGCGGAGAGTTTCGCATCTTCCACCGCATCGTGCTCCCGCTCATGGGGCCGGCCATCGCGACACTCGCTATTTTCTCCTTTATCGGAAAATGGAACGACTTCCTGACGCCGATGATCATTCTGTTCGATAACGACAAGCAGACGCTTCCCGTCATGATCGCCAGCGTCAAGTCCGCATTCTCCTCCGACTTCGGCGCCCAGTACGTCGGCATCGCCATCTCGGTCATACCGCTGCTCGTGTTCTTCGCCTTCATGTCGAAGCAGATCATCAGCGGCGTGGCGGCAGGCGCGGTCAAGGGCTGATCGGGTGACGGATCAATTGCAAGACCATGACACGCTGTGAAAGAGGTGATGCGGGTCCCGATGGACTGAAGGAGTTGTGAAAGCGCAGACAACCGCAAGGAACCCGAAAAGCGCAAGGTCAAGTTTCCTCATTAAACGATCTAAAGGGGCGATTGCTTTGAAAAGAAAATCATGGCTTCCCGTATCGCTGGTGCTCATCCTCATCCTGACGCTGCTGTCCGCTTGCGGCGGCAACAAGGACAACGGCGTTTCCCCCTCGTCTTCCGCATCCGCGTCGCCGTCGGCTTCGGAGCCGGCTTCGCCGTCCCCGTCCGATTCGGCCTCGCCGTCCGCATCCGCGGCGCCGAGCGCGCTGTCGGGCAAGCTCGTCATCTGGACGTTCTTCGACCAGGTCAAGGACATGGCGGCCAAGTTCCAGGAGAAGAACCCCGGCGTACAGGTCGAGGTGAAGATGTTCCCCGGCGACCAGTATCAGACCAAGCTGCTGACGGCGCTGCAGAGCGGCAAGGACCTGCCGGATATCTTCGACCTCGAGCGCGGCTATATCGGCAAGTTCATCGACTCCAAGTTCCTCGCGGACCTGTCGGCCATGGGCGGCGAAGATCTCGTCAAGGACTACGTGCCGTACGTGCAAGGCCTCGGCCGTTCCTCCGACGGCAAGCTGAAGGCGATCTCCGACCACTCCTCTCCGGGCGGCTTCTGGTATCTGAAGGAGACGGCCAAGCAATATCTCGGCACGGATGATCCCGCTCAGATCGGCGAGATGGTCAGCACCTGGGATAAGCTCATCGAGACCGGCAAAAAGGTGTATGACGACAGCAAGGGCAAGGTGCACCTGATCGAGAACGCGGGCGACCTGTTCGACATCATGGCGTACAACACGGAGCCGTGGGTCAAGGACGGCGCGCTGAACATCGATCCGAAGTGGAAGGATACGTACGCAACGCAGCAAAAAATCCGCGAGAACAACGTGGACGCGAAGCTGGAGTTCATGTCAGCCGGCTGGGGCACAGGGCTGAACAGCGGCTCCGTCGTGCTGACGTCGATGCCCGCGTGGGCGGGCTTTATGGTCGACAACAAGGATGACAAGGCCGTCGGCAAGTTCGGCGTCGCCAGCACGCCGCTCGGCTTTTACACCGGCGGCACGTACCGCGGCATCTACGACAAGTCGCCGAACAAGGAGCTGGCCTACGAATTCATCAAGTATATCGCGAGCTCCGAATGGCAGACGTACAACCTCGGCAAGACGGGCAACATGCCGGGCCTCGCGACGGTGTATCAGGACAACATGGATAAGTTCCAATCGAGCTTCTTCGGCGACCAGAACATTCTGAAGCCATACTACGACACCGTCATGAAGCTGCCGGCACTGTCCGCCGACAAATACGGCGAAGAGATCTTGAGCCTGTGGCGCAAGTCGGCGGGCCAGGGCATCGCGAACAAGACGGATTACGACAAAGTCGTCGCGAGCTTCAAGAAGGAAGTCAAAAACGCCTTCCCGGAACTCAAGGTCGAATAGGCGCGGGTTAACGGCGTGACAAGGGGAGGACCGGGCGAGTGCCGTCAGGCTTGAACTGCGGCGCGGCGCCGGTGCGGGCGAGGAGCGGGCCAGTCCCCGATCTTCGCCGGCTCCGGCTGCACGGCCGGTCCATATCCCGCACGGGCTAGCGGAAGGAGAGACAGAAGAGATGCAAACCATACACGATTACATCCGGCAGCTCCGAATTATCGACGCGCACGAGCATCTCGCGACACCCGAGATTCGCCGCAGGGAGAACCACGATCTGTTTTCCCTGCTGCATTATCTTGAATCCGACCTGATCACCGCGGGCATGAAGCGCGGCGCGCTCGACCGGCGTCTCGGCCTGTCCGACGAGGAGCGGGCGGACATTTTTATGAAGTACTGGCATCGTACGTCCAACACCACATACGCCCGCATGTTCAAGCAGGCGATGGAAGAGCTCCACGGCCTGCGCGAGTGGAATGCGAGCGGCATCCTGCAAGCCAATGCGAGCGTACTCGCGGCCAGCGCGAATCCCGGCTGGTACGACGAAGTGCTCGGCGAGCGCTCGGGCATCGATCTGGCGTTCACGCTCATCCAGACGACGGATCTCGGCTACGACCGGTTCCGGCCGATTATGTTTCTCGATTTTACTTTCCGATTGAATACGACGGAGGACCTCCTCGGGATCTGGCGGGCGATGGACAAGGACGCGGATGCGCGTTCGTTCCGCGCCTACCTGGACGCGACGGACGGCCTGCTGCAACGATACAAGCAACAAGGCATGGTCGCCACCAAGCTCGGACACGCCTACTGGCGGACGCTGGCCTGCAGCGACCCGACGACGGCCGATGCGGAGCGGGCATACGACAGATTGCTGGGCGGCGAGACGATGACCGAGCGCGAGCTGCGGCCGCTGCAGGACTATATCATCCGCCATCTCATTGAGCGGTCGACCGCGATCGGACTGCCCGTGCAGATCCATACCGGCCATCACGAGACGAGCGTCTCGGGCGACGGCAACATTATCGGACGCTCGAATCCGGAGCATCTGGTGCCGCTGCTGCTGGACTATCCGGACGCGCGCTTCGTGCTGCTGCATGCGGGATTTCCTTTCCATCAGGTGTATCTCAGCATGGTCAAGAACTTTCCAAACGCCTACGCGGACTTCACCTGGATCTACATCATCACGCCGACGGCGGCCAAGCAGACGCTGCATCAGGCGATCGAGATGGTGCCGGCGAGCAAGATCCAGGGCTTCGGCGGGGACTACAACCATATCGAAGGCACCTACGCGCATCTGAAACTGGCAAAACGGATCGTATCCGAGACGTTGAGCGAAAAAGTCGAGTCGGGCGAGCTGGGCGAGACGGAGGCGATCGAGCTTGCCCGGCGCATCTTCCGCGGCAATATGATCGAGCTGTATGAGCTGGAAGGAATGGTTTAGGGACGTGGAAATGCTGCCGGGTGCAGGAGCAGGTGCAGGTGCAGGAGCAGGAGCAGGAGCGGGAGCAGGAGCAGGAGCAGGAGCAGGAGCGGGAGCAGGAGCAGGAGCAGGAGCAGGAGCAGGAGCAGGAGCAGGAGCAGGAGCAGGAGCAGGAGCAGGAGCAGGGCAGGAGCAGGTGCGGCTTTGCGCGGCAGGCTTTTCGCAGCTGACATTTAGAGGCTCGCCTTCCGCGGCTGATTTTCCGCGGTGGCCGTTCCACAGCTGGATAGTTGCTGAGGAGGAGCGACAGCTGCTAAAAGGCAGCTATTTGTTCCGAAAACGCGGAAAAAAGCGAGAATGGCACGAATTAACTGCGTTTTAGCATTTATTTATCGGGATATGCCGGTCGCGCGGCAAATTAGCTGCTTTTTAGCAGTTATCGGGGGGCAGCGGCCCTTCGCGCGCGGCGAGTGACGGCGGAGCTTCTGAGGAAGGGGATGTCGATGCTGGCGAAAACGGAAAGTGCGGCACAAAGACCGAGCAAGCTGGAGCGTCATTGCGTCATCGGGCTCGATATCGGCACGACATCGCTGTGCGCGGTGGCGGCGGATGCGCGGGATGGCAGCATCATACGCTCGCTCGCAAGGCCGAACCGGGCGGCGCTGCCCGCCGAAGCGCCGGACGAGCGGCTCCAGGACCCGGAGCGGATCGTCGACGAGCTGCTCGCGATGCTCGGGGAGTGGCGGGACTTGCTTCCCGAGACGGCTGCGATCGGAATCTCCGCGCAGATGCATGGCATCCTCTATGTCGACGCGGACGGCAGAGCCGTCAGCCCGCTCTACACATGGCAGGACGGGCGGGGAGACCGGCCGCTGCCGGATGTGAACGGCCGCGAAGTAGGGGAGAGCGGGACGGAGCGCGGGGCGAGGACGAGTGAGAGCCGGAGTGACGGCGAAGCGGGCAGGACAGGGCGTGCGGACGAGACAGGGCGTGCGGATGAGACAGGGCGTGCGGATGAGATAGGGCGTGCGGATGAGACAGGGCGTGCGGATGAGACACACCCAGCGGATGTGGCAGATCGAGCGGACGAGGCGGCCGGTGACGGGGCCGAAGCCCGAACCTGGACCTATCGGCAGCAGCTCGAGGCGTTGACGGGGTATCCCGTTCCATCAGGCTACGGGCTGCTCACGCATGAC
The DNA here is from genome assembly GCF_037963805.1 of Cohnella sp. 56. Lineage (NCBI taxonomy): Bacteria > Bacillati > Bacillota > Bacilli > Caryophanales > Paenibacillaceae > Cohnella > Cohnella sp. 56. Next base: position 702,845 of record NZ_JAZDQE010000001.1, read on the forward strand.
GTGCTGCGGCGGACGGGCGCCGTGCCGCCCGCGGCCGCCAAGCTGTGCACGATCGGCGACTACGCGGCGATGCGGCTCACGAGCCGGACGGCGCCGCTGACGGACGCCACGCAGGCGGCGGGCATGGGGTTGTTCGACCTGCGCAGCCGGTCGTTCGATCTGGCCGCCGCGGCGCGTGCCGGCATCGAGGCGGCGCTGCTGCCCGCGCTCGCGGGAGCCGCCGGCACCCTCGTCGGTGCGACGCCGGAGGGCATTCCGGTTGCCGCCGCCATCGGCGACAACCAGGCGAGCTACCTGGGCGCCGTTCCGGCGCTCGCGGGCAGCCTGCTCTTTAATGTAGGAACGGGCGCGCAGCTGTCGCTCTATTCGCCGGAGCCGGCAGCGGCGGCGGGGCTGGAGCTGCGTCCGTTCCCCGGCGGCGGCTGGCTGCTGTCCGGCGCATCGCTCGGCGGCGGCAAGACATATGCGCTGCTCGCCGCCTTCTATCGCGAGATCGCGGAGGCGCTCGGCGACCTGTTCGCCGACGAGTGGCCCCTCGAGCGCGAAGACGCGGCGCCGGCTCGCGCAGATGCACCGCCCGGCGCCGCCCGCCCGGCCTTGCCCGCGGACAGGCTGTACGCAGCGATGAACCGCTGGGCGCTGGCCGCGCTCGACGAGGGGCGTCCGCTCCCGAAGGTCGATCCCGCGTTTTTCGGCACGCGCGCCGATCCGGGCCGCACTGGCGCGATCGCGGGGCTGACGCCGCAGACACTGACGCCGCAGGCGCTGACCGCGGGCCTGCTCGCGGGCGTCGCGGAGGAGCTGGCCGCGTTCGCCGGACAGCTGCCGCCCGACCTGCGCGCCGGTGTACGCCGCCGCGTCGGCGCCGGCAACGGCATCCGCCGCAACCCGGCGTTGCGCCGGCTGCTGGAGGAGCGTCTCGGCGCGCCGCTCGAGCTGGCCGAGGAACGGGAGGAAGCCGCTTTCGGCGCGGCCGTGTACGCGGCGGTATGCGCCGGCATTTTCACAGACTACGATGAAGCGCTGGCCCGTATGGGCGGCAATTGCCTGACGGAAGGGGATATCGTTTAAATGAAGCACAGGAAGCTCTATATGATCGGCAACGCCCACCTCGACCCGGTATGGCTGTGGCAGTGGCAGGAAGGATTCCAGGAGGTCAAGGCGACATTCCGCTCGGCGCTCGACCGCATGAAGGAGTACGACGACTTCGTCTTCACGTCCAGCTCGGCCGCCATGTACGAATGGGTGGAGAACAACGCGCCCGACATGTTCGAGGAGATCCGGCAGCGGGTCACGGAGGGGCGCTGGAATATCGTCGGCGGATGGTGGATTCAGCCGGATTGCAACATTCCGAGCGGCGAGTCGTTCGTGCGGCAGGGGCTATACGGACAGCGTTATTTTATGGAGAAGTTCGGCGTGACGGCGAAGGTCGGCTACAACGTCGACAGCTTCGGCCACAACGGCATGCTCCCGCAAATTTTGAAGAAGAGCGGTATGGACTATTATGTCATGATGCGGCCGATGCCCAACGAAAAAGGGCTGCCGAGCCGGCTGTTCTGGTGGCAGTCGGACGATGGCTCGAAGGTGCTGACGTTCCGCATTATGTTCGAGTATCTGTCGTGGGGCAAGGAGCTGAGCGGTCATGTGCGCCGCGCGCTCGGCGAGTTCAAGGAGCCGCTGAACGATCTGCTGTTCTTCTACGGCGTCGGCAATCACGGCGGCGGTCCGACCAAGGAGAACATCGAGAGCATCCGCGCGCTGAACGACGATCCGGAGCTGCCCAAGCTCGTATTTGCGACGCCCGACCAGTACTTTGCGGATATGGAGGCGTCCGGGCTGTCGTTTCCGGTCGTTCACGACGATCTTCAGCATCACGCGAGCGGCTGCTACAGCGCGCATTCGGGCATCAAGCAGTGGAACCGCCAGGCCGAGAATCGTCTCGCCGCGGCGGAGAAGTATTCGGCGCTCGCCTCCTGGATTACGGGGCAGCCGTACCCGCTCGAAGCATTCGGACGCGCTTGGAAAAACGTGCTGTTCAACCAGTTCCACGATATTCTGGCGGGCACGAGCCTGGAGGCGGCCTACGAGGATGCGCGTTACTTGTTCGGCGAGGCGATGGCGATCGCGGACCGCGCGCTGAACGATGCGGTGCAGTCGATCTCCTGGCGCGTCGGCATCGGGCAGGACGAGGGCATGAAGCCGATCGTCGTGTTTAATCCGCATGCCTGGGCAACCAACGTTAATGTGGAGCTTGAGGTCGGGGGCATCGGTCCGAAAAGCGTGCTCAAGGACGAGAGCGATACGCCGGTGCCGTTTCAGACGGTACAGTCGCAAGCGACCTCGGGCGGACGCTATCGCCTGAGCTTCATGGCGGAGCTGCCGCCGCTCGGCTATCGCACCTACAAGCTGGTCGCGGCGTCCGAGTCGCTCAAGACCGTCGGCGCACCGATCGCCGCCAGCGACCTGGTGCTGGAGAACGGCCGCTTCCGGCTCGAATTCGACCGCGACAGCGGGGCGATCAAAAGTCTGCGCGACAAAAAGGCGGAGCACGATGTGTTCGCTGGCCCCGCCGCCCGCGCGGTCGTCATTGACGACAAGTCGGATACGTGGAGCCACGACGTGCTTCATTTCAACAAGATTGCCGGGGAATTTAAGGCGGTTAAAGTGTCGCGCATCGAGCACGGACCGGTCAAGTCGGTTATCCGCGTCGTGAGCCGGTACGGCGATTCGAGGCTGGTGCAGGACTTCGCGATGTATGCGGACCGCGAGCTGATCGATGTCAGCGTGACGGTGGATTGGCGAGAGAAGTTTAAGATGCTTAAGCTTGTTTTTCCGATCAACGTCATCTTCAGCAAGCATACGTACGAGACGCCGTACGGCACGATCCAGCGCGAGCACAACGGCGAAGAGGAGCCGGGCCAGAGCTGGGTCGACTACACGGGGCTGACGCGCGGGACCAACAAGATTTACGGCATGAGCCTGCTGAACGACGCGAAGTACAGCTACAGCATCGCGGGCAAGGAGCTGGCACTCACCGTGCTGCGCAGCCCGATCTACGCGCATCACGACCCGCTCGTGCCGGAACCGGATGGCGAGTATTCGTTTATCGACCAGGGCATCCAGCGGTTCAACTATGCGCTGCTGCCGCACGAAGGCGGCTGGGAGCAGGCGGGCACGGCACAGCGTGCGGCCGAGCTGAACTGCCGGCCGACGGCGGTCATCGAGACGTACCACGAGGGCGATCTGCCGCTGACGGATTCGTATGTCGCGTCTGACGTGGACCAGGTCATCGTGAGCGCGGTGAAGATCGCGGAGGACGGCAGCGGCGACCTGATCGTCCGCGCCTATGAGACCGAGGGGCGCCGCACGCAGGCGGAGATCGCGCTGCCGCGCTTCGGCCGCACGATCCGCGCCGAGTTCGGGCCGAGCGAGATCAAGACGTTCCGCGTGCCGCGGGACGCGGAGCGGCCGGTCGTCGAGACGGACCTGCTGGAGCGGGGCGTTTAAGCCGGCAAGGCGTGAGCCGGGGATCTGCCGGGCGTGATAGCGGAAGAAAGTTTCGCTATTGCACCCGAGAGCGAGGCAGGCCGGTGCGATAACGGAAAAAAGTTCCGCTAAAGTGCTCATGAGTGATGCTGGCAGGCGCGATAGCGGAAAAAAGTTCCGCTAAAGTGCCCGGGAGCGAGGCAGGTCGGTGCGATAGCGGAAAAAAGTTCCGCTAAAGTGCCCGGGAGCGAGGCAAGTCGGCGCGATAGCGGAAGAAAATTCCGCTAAAGCATCCGAGAGCGAGGCAGGTCGGTGCGATAACGGAAAAAAGTTCCGCTAAAGTGCCCGGGAGCGAGGCAGGTCGGTGCGATAGCGGAAGAAAGTTCCGCTAAAGTGCCCGGGAGCGAGGCAAGTCGGTGCGATAGCGGAAGAAAGTTCCGCTAAAGTGCCCGGGAGCGAGGCAGGTCGGTGCGATAGCGGAAGAAAATTCCGCTAAAGTGCTCATGAGTGGTGCTGGCAGGCGCGATAACGGAAGAAAGTTCCGCTATTGCGCCCGAGAGCGAGGTTGGTCAGTGCGATAGCGGAAAAAAGTTCCGCTAAAGTGCTCATGTGTGGTGCTGGCAGGCGCGATAACGGAAGAAAGTTCCGCTATTGCGCCCGAGAGCGAGGCCGGTCGGTGCGATAGCGATAAATGACCGCGATTGCACGCGTTTCAAATGGCGCTATCGCCCTTAACGACATAAAGGATTAAAAGGAGGTGCCGCGCATGAGCCGGACGCTGGAGGACCTGATCGCAAAGTACCCGGAGCTGGCCGTCTGCCGCGCGGATATCGAGGCGGCGTTCGAGGCTGCGCGCAGTTCGTTTGCGCGCGGCGGCAAGATGCTGCTCGCCGGCAACGGCGGCAGCGCCGCGGATTGCGAGCATGTCGTGGGCGAGCTGATGAAGGGTTTCATGTTGCCGCGCCGCCTAGGTTCAATCGAGCGGGAGAGGTTCGCGGCTTGGGGCGATGAGGGTGCGTATATGGCCGACAGGCTGCAGGGCGCGCTGCCAGCGATCTCGCTCGTCAGCCAGTCGGCGCTGGCGACGGCCTACATTAACGATGTGGCGGCGGACATGGTGTTCGCGCAGCAGGTGTACGGCTACGGCCGGCCGGAAGACACGCTGGTCGTGTTCAGCACGTCCGGCAACTCGGCCAATGTCGTGCGGGCGGTCCAGGTCGCGCGGTCGCTGGGGCTCACGACGATCGCGTTCACGGGACGCGGCGGCGGCCGGCTCGCGGAGCTGTGCGAAGTCGCGATCCGTGTCCCTAGCGACAGGACGCCGGATATTCAGGAGCGGCATCTGCCGATCTACCACGCGCTGTGCATGATGCTGGAGGAGGCGTTTTTCCCATGAGACGGCTGCTCGGCGGCATGGACATCGGCGGCACGAAGTGTGCGGCGGTCATCGGCGAGGCATCGGAGGACGGCATCGACATTGTAGGAAAAAGAAGCTTTCCGACGCCAGGAACGCCGGAAGAGACGCTGGCTGCGTTGATTGCGGCGTTGGCGGCGCTGCTGGAAGAGCATGGCGCTGGCGGAGGTGAGGCTGGAACGAGCGTGGCGGCATCGTCATCAGAAGCCTGCGGCCGCCGACCTGCCCTGGCTGCGGTCGGCGTCAGCTGCGGCGGCCCGCTCGACAGCGAGGCCGGCCTCGTGCTGTCGCCGCCCAACCTGCCGGGCTGGGACGGCATCGACGTGCTGACGCCGCTGCGCGAGGCGTTCGGCGTGCCGGCGGCGCTGCAGAACGACGCCAACGCCTGCGCGCTGGCCGAATGGCGCTGGGGCGCCGGGAGAGGGACGCGGCATATGGCGTTCCTCACCTTCGGCACCGGCATGGGCGCGGGATTGATCCTGAACGGCAGACTGTACGCGGGGGCGAACGACATGGCAGGCGAGGTCGGCCATATCCGCATGCGGGACGAAGGTCCGCTCGGCTACGGCAAGGCCGGTTCCTTTGAAGGCTTTTGCAGCGGCGGCGGCATGACAAGGCTGGGCATCGGCATGATCGGAGAATGGCTGCAGGCAGGCAAGACGACGCTGCTGCCGACCGGAGCCGACGCCGAGCAATCGCTGACGGCCCGCCTGATCTTCGAAGCAGCCGAGCAAGGCGACGAGCTGGCCGCACTGATCGTGCGCGTCACCGGCATCGAACTGGGCCGCGGGCTTGCGGTGATAGTCGATATGCTGAATCCCGAAGCGATCGTCATCGGCAGCATCTATACGCGCCAGGAGCGGCAGCTCGTGCCTGTCGTGCTGGAGACGCTGAGGCGCGAGGCGCTGCCGCGTTCGCTCGCGGCCTGCCGGATATTGCCTTCGGGGCTGCGGGAGCATGTCGGCGATGCGGCGAGCCTGTCGGTCGCGCTGCACGCACTGGAGACATGAGCCGAAGGGCAAAGGAGACAGGGATGATGTTCGAATGGATACTGGCTTCCAGGGAAGACAGCGGAAGCGACGGTCAAGCGCAGCAAGTGCGCTGTGCGGTCAAAATCATCGAGCCCGGCGGCACGTCGGCCGAATTGTCGCTGTCCCCGGTTGCGGCAGCTTCGACGGATAACGACGGAAATTCGTTAACCGAGTTAAAGTACGCCTTTGCGGACAAAGCGGGGCTCGTACGCGTGACGCTGTTGTTGCGGCGGTCGGGGGAGTGTGTGACCGGACATGTCGAGGCGCAGCTTGCAAACGACAATGTGTTCGGGCGGCAGCGGTCGTTCGCTGCCGTCGGCAGCGTCGAACTGACATTGCGCGCAGGCGCGGCGCCCGGACGCTGGATGGCCGTATACCAGCACAAGGACTGGTGGACCCGGCCGGCCTTCGGACAAGCATGGGCGGCGGTTCCCGAGCGTACCCAATCGCTGCTCTGCGGCGAAGGCGGGCGCTATTGGCAGATGCTGCCGGTCAGCGGCGAGGCGGTCAGAGCGGACGTGTCCGGTGCGGAGGAAGGCATCGCGCTGCGCCTGACGCCGGGACAGGCGGGCATGACGCGGATCTCGGCGCTCGCATTCGTCCTGGGCGATGGCGACGATCCGTACGCGATGATCGAGCGGCATGCGGCCGCTGCAGCCGCAGCGCTGGGATATGCGGGCATGCTGCGCAGCAGCAAGACCTATCCGCCGCTCCTCGACAAGCTGGGCTGGTGCAGCTGGGATGCCTTTTACCATCGGGTCAATGAGGAGGGTGTCCTGCAAAAGGCGGAGGAGCTGCAGCGTCTCGGCGTGCCGGCGTGCTGGTTCATGATCGACGATGGCTGGTCGAATGTGCGGGACAGCATGCTGAACGGGTTCGAAGCGGACCCCGCCAAGTTCCCGGAGGGACTTGGACATACGGTCGACCTGCTTAAAAATCGCTATGGCGTCCGCCATGTAGGCGTGTGGCATACGATTGCGGGCTATTGGGGCGGCATCGATCCGCGTAGCGAGGAGGCGCGCGTCTACGCCCGGTCGCTGCGCGCCAATGCGCGCGGCCAGCTGCTGCCTTCGCCCGAGCCCGGCGAGGCGTTCGGCTTGTGGCACGGCTGGCATGGCTGGCTGTCGAGGCAGGGCATCGACTTCGTCAAGGTCGACAGTCAGAGCGCCGTGTCGAACTTCTGGGAAGGCGCGCATGCGGTCGGCGATGCGGCGGCGGCCGGACATGCATCTCTGGAAGCTTCGGTCGCGCTCCACTTCGACGGAGCCGTCATCAATTGCATGGGCATGGCCGCCGAGAATGTATGGCATCGTCCCAAATCCGCGGTCTCCCGCAGCAGCGACGACTTCGTGCCGCAGGACCTGCGCGGTTTCGAGGAGCATGCGCTGCAGAACGCCTACAACTCTTATTGGCACGGCGCGTTCTACTGGGGTGACTGGGATATGTTCTGGACCCGGCACCCGGATGCCCGCGCCGGAGCGCTGCTCCGGGCGATCAGCGGCGGGCCGGTCTACGTGAGCGATCCGCCCGGAGAGACCGATCCTGCGCTGCTGCGGCCGCTCGCCTACAGTGACGGTACGCTGCTCCGCTGCGATCGCACGGCCAACCCGGCGCCGGATTGCCTGCTGCGCGATCCGACAAGCGAAGCGCTGCCGCTGAAGCTGTGGAATACGGCAGGCGGCGCGGGCGTCGTCGCCATCTTCCGCATCGATGCGGAGTCCGGCGACATGGAAGCGGCGATCGGGCCGGAGGATGTGCCCGGATTGCAGGGCGAGCGCTTCGCCCTGCATAGGCACGGCTCCGGCCGGGCCGAGATCGTGCGGCGCGGCGCCCCGCACCGGCTGCGTCTCGCGCCCGGGGACAGCGCGTTTTGGACCGTCGCCCCGCTTGCGGACGGCTTCGCCCCGCTCGGCCGGCTCGACAAGTTTGCGGGCTCGCATGCGGTCATATCGTGCCGGACCGATCCCGACGGCTATACGCGGGTCCGCATCCGGGAAGGCGGCGGACCGTTCGGCTTCGTCTCCGACAGGCCGCCGCGATCCGCGCGCGTACATGGCGCAGATGTCGAAGTGAAGTGCGGCGCCGACGGTTTTTACACCGTCGAATTGCCCGAGAGCCCGGGGGAATGCTGCCTGAAGATTGCGCGTTAAGACGCGTTATTTCCCGCAGCCGCGCGGTTTGCCCCTACATGACCGGATTCGTCAAACCCGCGAGGGGTAGCGAATCCGGTTGTTCTTTTCCCGGGAAATAACGCCAATTGCCGCATGTTCTCCGACATGCTTTTACTCCGTTAACGACTTCTGCTACGCTATGGGGAGAGTTGTAGATAAAAGGAGAGAAGCATGTGGAATCATCGCTTCAAGTAGGCTCCCCCGCGCCAGAATTCGAGCTGGAGAGCGCGGCGGGCGTCGTTCGGCTGAGCCAATACAGAGGCCGCAAGGTCGTGCTTTATTTTTATCCGAAGGACAATACGCCGTCCTGCACGCAGGAGACCTGCGACTTCCGCGACGCGCATCCGGCATTCGGGGAGTCCGACGCCGTCGTGCTGGGCGTGAGTCCCGACGATCTGAAGGCGCATGTCAAATTTGCGGACAAGTTCGGCCTGCCGTTCTTGCTGCTGTCGGATCCCGAGCACCGGGCGGCCGAGCTGTACGGCGTATGGCAGCTGAAAAAGCTGTACGGCAGGGAGTACATGGGCATCGTACGCTCGACATTTCTCATCGATGAAGCCGGGATACTGCGTCGGGAGTGGCGCAATGTGCGAGTGAAGGGCCACGCCCAGGCGGTGCTGGCTGCGGTGCGCGGCGAAGACGCCTGATCTCGTGCAAGTGAGGAGCTGCTCAAGAGCGGCCACTATATCGCAGCGTGGGAATAAGGATGTGCCATCGTCTTATCCGGCCCGAACCGCGCCGCGACGAGCAGATAACGATACGCCATCGTCCTATCCGCGCAGAACCGCACCGCGACGAGCATATAGCGATACGCCATCGTCTTATCCGGCCCGAACCGCGCCGCGACGAGCAAATAGCGATACGCCAGCGTCTTATCCAGCTCAAATCGCGCCGCGCTGCGCATATAACGATGTGCCATCGTCTTATCCGGCCCGAACCGCGCCGCGCTGCGCAAATAACGATACGCCATCGTCTTATCCGGCTCAAATCGCGCCGCGCTGAGCAAATAGCGATACGCCAGCGTCTTATCCGGCTCAAATCGCACCGCGCTGCGCATATAACGATGTGCCATCGTCTTATCCGGCCCGAACCGCGCCTCGACGAGCAAATAGCGATACGCCATCGTCTTATCCGGCTCAAATCGCGCCGCGATGAGCAAATAGCGATACGCCATCGTTTTATCCGGCTCAAATCGCACCGCGCTGCGCATATAACGATGTGCCATCGTCTTATCCGGCTCAAATCGCGCCGCGATGAGCAAATAGCGATACGCCATCGTCTTATCCGGCTCGAATCGCACCGCGCTGCGCACATAACGATGTGCCATCGTCTTATCCGGCTCGAATCGCACCGCGCTGCGCAAATAACGATGTGCCATCGTCTTATCCGGGCCGAACCGCACCGCGACGAGCAAATAGCGATACGCCATCGTCTTATCCGGGCCGAACCGCGCCGCGACGAGCAAATAGCGATACGCCATCGTCTTATCCGGCTCGAATCGCACCGCGCTGCGCACATAACGATGTGCCATCGTCTTATCCGGGCCGAACCGCGCCGCGCTGCGCATATAACGATGTGCCATCGTCTTATCCGGCCCAAATCGCGCCCGCGCTGCGCATATAACGATACACCATCGTCCTATCCGCGCAGAACCGCCATCGCTTACGCCGCTCGGGCGCCCGAATCGCCTTGACGCTGTCGAAGCGGCGAAGCTATAATTACAACAATCGATTTGCACGTGTCAGGCCAGGCGCGCTGCGGCGGCTTCAGCCGTCGTACCGGCCGGCCCAACCCATTAGGAGGCTCTGTTCATCCAGTGACTAATCAAGAGCATGAAATGATCGCGGTTCTCGACTTCGGCGGCCAGTATAACCAGCTCATCGCCAGGCGGATCCGCGATCTCGGCGTGTACAGCGAACTGCTCCCCCACAATACGCCTGCGGACAAGCTTCGCGCGTTGAACCCGAAGGGCATCGTCTTCTCCGGCGGTCCCGCCAGCGTGTACGCCGAAGGCGCGCCTTCGGTCGATCCTGCCGTCTATGAGCTCGGCGTACCGATTCTCGGCATCTGCTACGGCATGCAGCTCATCACCCATCAGCAGGGCGGCAAGGTCGAGCCGGCCTCCAAGCGCGAATACGGCAAGTCCGATGTCGACTTCGTCGCAGACTCCCATCTGATCCGCAATCTCGACACGCGTCAGACCGTCTGGATGAGCCACGGCGACCACGTCACCGAGCTGCCTGCAGGCTTTCGCGTCGACGCCAGCACGTCTCATGCGCCCGTCGCGGCGATGAGCCATCCGGAGCGGCGTCTGTATGCGGTGCAGTTCCATCCCGAGGTGCGCCATTCCGTCTACGGCAACGAGATGATCCGCAACTTCTTGTTCGAGATTTGCAATTGCAAGGGCGATTGGACGATGGAGTCCTTCATTGAAGATATGATCGACGAGATCAAGCGCGAGGTGGGCGACCAGAAGGTGCTGTGCGCGCTGTCCGGCGGCGTCGATTCTTCCGTCGTCGCCGCGCTTATCCACCGCGCGATCGGCGATCAGCTGACTTGCATGTTCATCGATCACGGCCTGCTGCGCAAGGGCGAAGCCGAGAGCGTCATGGACACGTTTGTCGGCAAGTTCGAGATGAATGTCATCAAGATTGACGCCAGCGAGCGCTTCCTGGGCAATCTGAAGGGCGTGGACGATCCCGAGAAAAAACGCAAGATCATCGGCGGCGACTTCATCCGCGTGTTCGAGGAGGAGTCCGCGAAGTTCGACGACTTCGCCTTCCTCGCGCAGGGTACGCTGTATACCGATATCGTGGAGAGCGGCACGGCGACGGCGCAGACGATCAAGTCCCATCACAACGTCGGCGGCCTGCCGGAGGATATGAAGTTCAAGCTCGTCGAGCCGCTGAAGGCGCTGTTCAAGGACGAGGTGCGCAAGGTCGGCACCGAGCTCGGCCTGCCGGACGCCATCGTCTGGCGTCAGCCGTTCCCGGGACCGGGTCTCGCGATCCGCGTGCTGGGAGAGGTCACGGAGGACAAGCTCGAGATCGTGCGCGAATCCGACGCCATCCTGCGCGACGAGATCGCCAAGGCGGGTCTCGACCGCGAGATCTGGCAGTACTTCACCGCACTGCCTGGCATGAAGAGCGTCGGCGTCATGGGCGACGGCCGTACGTACTCGTACACGGTCGGCATCCGTGCCGTCACGTCTATCGACGGCATGACCGCCGACTGGGCGCGCATCCCGTGGGATGTGCTGGAGAAGATCAGCGTGCGCATCGTCAACGAAGTGCGCGACGTCAACCGTGTTGTCTACGACATCACGTCGAAGCCGCCGGCGACGATTGAGTGGGAATAGGTTTTTGAGCCAATCGGTCTGCTGCAATTGAATGTCAAAAGCGTGCATAATCACTCTCTTTTATTTGCGTTGTTCAGCAAATAGAAGGGAGTGTTTTTTATGACCAAGTCAAGGAACGATCCGTGCTTCCAAAAGCGAGCGCGATGCTTGATGCGCATCGGATAGGCATATGTTGAATTAAGCGGGAACTGGGCGAACGGACGGTCAATCAGAGGAGTCATTCATATTCTAACAAGGAAATAAAACAATCGACTCCTGTACGGGTGGTGAACAATATGGGATACCCGGTCGGCGGTGTAGCTTGTGGGGGCGGCGGTCAAGGCGCGGCATTCGTGCTCGTGCTTTTCATTCTCCTGGTCATCATCCTTCGTGTGATCTAAATGCAGTCGGTTCGGTCAACCAGACTCTGGTTGCACAATATCCCGCCTAGCCCTGCGGCTACGCGGGATGTTCCGCCGGTATGCCCATTCGAGCCGGACGCCATCGGTTCATCTGTCCTCCAAAAGGCGCAGTCTCTCCACAAAGGGAGTGGACTGCGTCTTTTCGCCTGCACGCAAGGGGGAGAGGGGAGACAGCTTGTACATAGGTAATGTTCATGTTGGTTTCGCTTACATTGTATTTTAAGTGGCCGAATAATCGGATTTAGACGAGGGTTTGGCGAGAATTGCCGGTTTGGAGCGCTCATATTTAACATTTTTATTGACACCTCTATAGACGAGCCCCTAGAATATGCATTGGAAGTCCCACGACAACAGCATACATTTTTCGTATATTTCCGGGGATCGGCCCGGATGTCTCTACAAGGTCACCGCAAAGGACCTAGCTACGAAAAGCGCGCACACCGGGAGCAGGGCTTGTTCTGCTTGGATACATGATGCTGCGCGCTTATGCGGAACCTAGGAGAGTTATCTTCTGGGTTATTTGGTTGTGGCGCCAACTTTAAATGGGGCGAAAGGGGAGCTTTGGAGACGATGGAACGTTTCTTCAAGCTGAAGGAGTTCGGTACTAACATTCGCACGGAGGTCATGGCGGGCATCACGACGTTCATGACGATGGCGTACATCCTGGCGGTCAACCCGCTGGTGCTCGGAGGGTCCGGGCTCGACATGTACGGCATCTTCCTGGCGACGGCGCTCGGCGCAGGCATCTTCACGCTGGCGATGGGCTTGTTCGTCAACTTCCCGGTCGCGCTAGCGCCAGGCATGGGTCTCAACGCGTACTTTGCGACGACGGTCGTCGCGTCCAAGGCGACGGATCATCCGATCTCGCCGTCGATGGCGTTGGCCGCCGTATTTATCTCGGGCATCATCTTCATCATCCTGACCGTGACCAAGGTCCGGCAGATGCTGATCGTCGCGATTCCCGACAGCATCAAGGTCGCGATCACGGTCGGCATCGGCCTGTTCATCACGATCATCGGCCTCAAGGGCAGCGGCCTGCTGACGATCTCGCTCAGCCCGTTCGCCGACTATGCGGCCGGGTCCTACAGCAACCTGAACAGCAACGAGACGATCTTCCACCTCGGCGACATCACGGAGCCTTCCGTATGGCTGACCGTGCTCGGTCTGCTCGTCATCAGCGTGCTGATGGTGCTGCGCGTGCGCGGCGCGATCCTGATCGGCATCTTGATCACGACGCTGGTCGGCGCCATTCCCGGCGTGGACGTCGTCACCTTCGATTCGCTCAAGGGCGCGGATTGGGTACCGAACTTCTCCAAGCTGAACTTCTGGGACTTCGACTTCGCGGACCTGATGACGACGGGGCTCCTGACCGCGATCGCGACGTTCACGTTCGTCGAGCTGTTCGACACGTTCGGCACGCTCGTCGGCACGGCGAACCGCGCAGGCTTCTTCAAGGATAAGGAAAAGGGCCGCAAGCTCGTCGGCAAGGCGATGCTCGTCGACGCGGCTGCCGTCAGCGGCGGCGCAATGCTCGGTACGAGCACGATGACCGCGTTCGTCGAGAGCTCCGCAGGCATCGCCGAAGGCGGACGCACCGGTCTCACGTCCTCCACGACCGGCGCGCTGTTCCTGCTGTCGCTGTTCCTCGCACCGATCGCGCTGCTCGTGCCGTCCCCGGCGACGAGTGCCGCGCTCATCATCGTCGGCGTGCTCATGATGCAGTCGATCAAGGAGATCGACTTCGAGGACCTGGTGCTCGGCATTCCGGCGTTCCTGACGATCGCGATGATGCCGTTCACGTACAACATCGCCAACGGCATCTCCTTCGGCATCATCTCCTATGTCGTACTGGCTGTCGTAGCTAACATGGCCGGCAAAAAGAAGTATCAGATTCACTGGCTGATGTGGGTGCTGTTCGTGCTCGTCATCGCGCGTTACGTATTCATCGGCGCCGAGGGCTGACCGCTCCTCTGCCGCAAGCCGCCATTCGCGATTCGTCGCGACATGGCGGTTTTTTTCATACCTTTTTCATACCAATGTACAAAAACCTCGCCGACAAGCGGGCAACGTTCGGACACGAATTGACAGTTTTCCAAAGCGTGCGATATGGTGGATACATTGATACAGTTGCTGTCGCAGCCAGATTCGCATGCCGATTGCCGACGCGACTGCATGCCGATCGCAGGTAGCAAGTTACATATCCATCACAAGCCAGCACATGCGGGCCGGGGGACATCATGCTCAAATACTTTACCGCTTACAAGGGGCTGCTCGCGCTGCTGCTCCTGTGCCTGCTGCTCGATGTCGCCTACGGCGTCGCGGCGCCGGTCAGCTTGAAGTACCTGGTCGACGAGGCGTTCGTGCCCAAGGACACGCATGCCTTCGTCCTCATCCTGGGCCTGCTCATCGGCACGGGCGTGCTGTCGATCGCGGCCGGGCTGGCCGGCGACGTCGCGCTCAACCGGCTGGTCGGCCGCGGCGTCGCCCGGCTCAGAACCGAGCTGTTCGACCGGCTGCAGCGGCAGTCCGTCGCCTTTTACCAGCGCTACGGCACCGGCGACCTCGTCGCCCGCTTCACGAGCGATACCGCCTCCGTCGAGCGCACCGCCTCCGACATCGCGCCGGCGCTGATCTCGCAGTCGCTCAGCGTCCTGCTCGGCCTCGGCATGCTGTTCGCGCTCGACTGGAAGCTCACGCTCGTCATGCTCGCGGGCGCCGTCCTCATGCTCGTCGGGCCGCGCCTTTTGCAGCGCCGGGCCGAAGCCGGCCAGCAAGCGCACAAGCAGGCGCAGGAGCGCTTCGTCAACATGATCGACGAGGCCGTCAAGGGTCACAAAACGATCCGCAGTCTCCACCAGCAGGAGCGCATCGCCGTCCGGGCGGCCGAGCGCGTGCGCGAGCTGCTGCGCACCGGGCTGCGCCTCGGACTCGTCGCCTCGTGGATGGAGCATCTGCCGCTCGTCTCGCTGATGGTGCTGAACGGCACGATGATCGGCTTCGGCGGATATCTGATTTTTCAGGACGAGATATCGGTCGGCGAGTTTATGGCGTTTTTTACCCTGTTCATGACCGTCGGGCAGTCCGGCACCAATCTGACCTATCTGATCCCGGGACTGATCGAGGCGCGCGTGAGCTTCGCCCGCATCGGCGAGCTGATGCGGCAGGAGCCCGACGTGCCGGAGCCGGCCCGGCCGGTCAAGCTCTCCGCGCCGGTGCGCCGGCTCGCGATGGAGGATGTCGTCTTCGGCTACGACGATAGCCGGGACCAGCTCTCCGGCGTCTCGCTCGCGATCGAGGGAGGCAGCTTCACCGCATTCGTCGGCGCCAGCGGCTCCGGCAAGAGCACGGCCCTGCAGCTGCTCGCCCGCTTTTACGATCCGAGACAGGGCCGCGTCGCCTATGACGGCATCGACCTGCGGGACGCCGAGGAGTCCGCGCTGCGGCAGCTCGCCCTGCTCGTCGGACAGGATACGTTCCTGTTCAATACGACAGTCCGCGACAATCTGCTGCTCGGCCGCACCGACATCGACGAGGCCGGCCTGCTCGACGCCGGCCGCCGCGCCGGGCTCGAAGAGGCGGCCGCCCGCTGGCCGCAGGGCTACGATTCGCCCGTGCGCCAGGAAGGCGGCAGCTTCTCCGGCGGCGAACGCCAGCGCATCGCGCTGGCCCGGGCGCTGCTGCGCGATCCGGACGTGCTGCTGCTCGACGAGGTGACGTCAGCGCTCGATCCGGCCTCGGAGGCCCGGGTCAACGAGCTGGTCCTCGAGCTGCGGGGCCGCCGCAAGACCATCGTCTCGGTGACGCACCGGCTGTCCTCGGTCGTGGAGGCGGATCGCATCTATGTGTTCGATCAGGGGCGCATCCTGGAGAGCGGCGGCCACGACGAGCTGCTGCGTCTGGGCGGCGCGTACGCCCGCTTGTGGGACAAGCAGCAGGGCTTCAAGCTGTCCGCGGACGGCCTGCATGCCGACGTGAACGCGGATTGGCTCGGGCGGCTGCCGTTTCTGGCGGGCATCGAGGCGGGGCTGCTGGACAGCCTGTCCGCCGCCTTCACTACGCAGAACTGCCGGGAAGGCGAGGAGATCGTCCGCGAGGGCGAAGAGGGCCACACCTTCTACATCATCGTCCGCGGCAAGTTCGAGGTGACCAAGCTGACCGACGCAGACGGCGAACGGCGCGTGGCGACGCTGCAGGACGGCGACTACTTCGGCGAGATCGCGCTCATGCGCGAGGTGCCGCGGACCGCCACTGTGCGCGCTCTCGGGCCGGGCATGCTGCTGACGATGCGCAGAGAGACGTTCCAGCGCCTGCTGAGCGGCGCGCCGCACGTTCGCGAGGCGCTGAATCGTGCCCTCGAGCGCCGGTCGTGAGCGATACGATCATATAGAGAGGAGGCGGCCGGATGACGAAGCTTCAATGCGAATTGTGCGCGAGCGACGACGATTTTGCCCGGGCCAGCCTGTTTTTGCTGCGGCATATGCGCGACGTGCACCCCTCCTTTTCGACGCTGGACACGGTCGCCCTGCTCTACCAATACATCACCGAAGGCCGGATCGTGCTGGTGCGGGACGGCGGCGAGACGGTCGGCCTGGGCGCGTATTATCACGGGACAAGGGAAGCCGATTTTGAGAATAAAGCGGTGGCGCTCATCGATCTCGCGCTGGCCGACCGTGCGTACCGGGGGAGTCGAGTATTTGTCGAAGGGTTCGGCTTCATGGTCCGGACGATCGCGGAGCGGCATCCGGAGGTGCAGGAGATCCGTCTGGCCGCACAGAGCGCCAACCGTTACCTGAACCGCCTGTACGCCAAATTCGCTGCGCCTTGCGGGACAAGGGAAGCCCGGTGGGGCAAGGAGACGCTGTATGTTAGCTCGATCGCGAATATTACGTCTATGCTGGCAAAATGGGATCGTGTATAATCAGGGTGGAATTATATCCAATTTTTGTCGAAGGAGGTTGCAGTATGTATCCTGTTCCGCCTAGCATTGACAAGGGTTCTCAAAAAGGCAGCGGCTTTGGCAAAATCGTCATCGGCAATGATAATCTCCGCGTCAGGCCGCAGCAGTAACATGCTGGCCGCTCCGGTCGGAGCGGCCTCTCGCAAGCGCCAACGAAGCACCGGGAGGTCAGGACTATGCCGCCGCTTGCCTATGCGAACTTTATATTCAGGCGCTGCGATCTCGACATGGACCACGCCTCCTATCTTCGCTTTTTAATATCGCGCCACGACAAGCTGGATCTTTCCTACGCGTTCGCGGTCAAGCTGAGCTTCGTCGCGGGTCCGCTCCTGTTCGGCAAGGCGCTGCTCATCCATCACGAAGACAGCTACCGCAAGCTGGGCGCCGTCGGCTACACCTACGGCACCGGCCCGGACGAATACAAGGATAGGGAGAACTGCCAGCTCGAGGTTTTTTATATCGAGCCGGCGTGCCGGACGCCCGATCTGCTGCTCGCCGCGGCGAGCGAGCTGATCGACTGCATCCGCGAGGGCGAAGCCGCGGTCCGGTACATCCAGTTCTGGACGCCGGCCGCGCCCGAAGGGCGGCTGCTGCGGCGGATCGCGGGTTTGCCGGGCGCATCGCGCGCCGAGGCGGGGGCGCTGGCGCTGTACAGGCTGCCGCTGGACGAGCTGGAGCGCTGGATCGCCGGGCTCGCGACGCGCCGGGCGCGGCGGCGGACGAAGTAATCTGCGCATACGCATGCGCATATGTTACGATACGAGGCGCACGAGGATGCCGAAGGCTGCGAACAAGCGGCTGGGGCGTCTTTTTTTATTTGCTTGGCGGACGGGAGGCGGCCACCCAATGTTGTCAGGTTAAGAACCCTGCCGCTCCCCGGCGCGTGGTCTTCATGAATAAATTGTGCTTGGTCTGTTTGTTGCGTGTGAACGAGCGATCCTGGACGACAGGGATGCGGCTACGTTGAAGTTCTTCCCCAAAACGTTCATGCAACACAGCCTTGAAAGGGGAGATAACTGCCAAACCGCAGTTATTTTCTCCTGTGCCAGGACATCTGGCGGCGATAACTGCATTTATACAGTTATTTTCGAGTCTGAGCCGGATGACGGTCGATTTTCGCGAGATTAACTGTATATTCGCAGCTATCGCTCCGAAAAATGCCGCCACCACGGAGATTAACTGTATATTTGCAGTTAACCTGACAACATTGGCCACCCCCCGCCGCTCAACCGGTATTAGCTGCCTTTCAGCCTTTCAGCAACTATTTCGCCGCCTCCATCACCCGCGCCACCAACCGGATACCCAAGCCGTCATGGCGATCTCCCCGGCGGCTTTTCTTATTGGGAGGCGTTTCCGATTTTTTACACAGACTTGTCCCAGGTTTGCTTCTTGCTTAACAAACGCCAGATAGAATATTCCTCGATAGCCAATATGCGGGAGGGATATTCGTGTATTCTTGGATCAAAAGGTTTGTCGCCGTCATGTTGGCCGCCGTCGTGGCCTGGTCGCTCGGCAGCGCGGGAATTCCGGCGGCACATGCGGCAGCGTCGGCAGCGCCGAGCATTACGATTTTGCCGATCGACCGCGCGACGATTCTCGCGGGGCAGCGCTTCGACTTTCGCGTCGAGCTGAACGGGGCGAAGGTTGCGCAGAGCGCGCTCAAGGTGACCGTGAACGGCAAGGACGCGGCGGCCTACTTCGGCGCCAAGGCCAAGTTCACGAACGCGAGCGACAGCAGCTCCGAGCTGACGCTTCGTCAGGTCAGCTTCCCGAAGGCGGCCAAGATCGGCGTCAAGGCGGTAGCGACCGTGAACGGGCGGACGCTGACCAAGATCGTCAACTACGAAGTATATGAAGCGATCGGCGATGTCAAAAAAGCGAAAAACGTCGTCCTGCTCATCGGCGACGGCATGAGCGCCAACATCCGCACGGCCGCCCGCGTCGTCTCGAAGGGGATTGGAGAGGGCAAGTTCAAGGGCTGGCTCGAGATGGAGAAGATGGACTATATGGGCTTCGTCACGACGTCCGGCATGGACTCGATCGTCACCGACTCGGCCAACTCGGCTTCGGCGTACGCGACCGGCCACAAGACGGCGGTCAACGCGGAGGGCGTATACCCGGACAACACGGCCGATCCGCTGGACGATCCGCGCGTCGAGAACATCGTCGAGCTGGTCAAGCGCACGAAGGGCATGTCCACCGGCATCGTCACGACTGCCGACGTCACCGATGCGACGCCCGCCGCGATGGCGACCCATACGCGCAAGCGCAGCGAGTCGGAAGCGATCGTCAATATGTTCCTCGAGCCGGCTTCGCGTCCCGACGTCATCATGGGCGGCGGCCTCGAATGGTTCCTGCCGGAGAAGGACGGCGGCAAGCGCAAGGACGGCAAAAGCAGCATCGACGCGTTCAAGTCGCTCGGCTACAGCTACGTGACCAACGCGACCGAGCTGAACAAGGCGGGCGGCGCGTCCAAGCTGCTGGGCCTTTTCAAGAAAGGCAACATGAACGTCTACTACGACCGCGAGTACACGAAGCCGGTCAATACGGATATCGTGGGCAAGGAAGTCGACCAGCCGACGCTGATGGAGATGACAAGCCAGGCGCTGAACGCGCTCGGCAAGAACAAGAAGGGCTTCTTCCTCATGGTCGAAGGCGCGTCGATCGACAAGATGGCGCATCCGATGGACTTCGAGCGGCTCATCTGGGACACGATCGAGTTCGACCAGACGGTCGGACTGGTCAAGCAGTATGCGGCCAAGCACCCGGACACGCTGATCGTCGTCACTTCGGATCACGGCCATTCGATGACGCTCAACGGCACCTACGATACGGTCGCGGCGGCGGGCAAGACGGGCGAGGAGCTGCGCGAGTTCGTCGGCACGTACGCGGACTCCAAGTTCCCGACCTATGTCGACGCGAACAAGGACGGCTTCCCGGACAATCCCGATTCGCAGTGGAAGATCGCGGTCGGCTGGGGCAATCATCCCGACTACAACGAGGACTTCCTGACCAATCCTGCGCCGGTCAATCCGACGATCCAGGACCCGGAGGTCAAGGACAAGGCATCGTATATCGCCAATCCCGACAAAGATCCGAACGGCATCCACTTCACAGGCAACATCCCGCATGACGAGTCTGTCGAGGTGCATACGTTCGACGACGTGCCGGTCAACGCTTCCGGTCCCGGGGCGCAGCGGTTCGCGGGATATATGGACAACACACAGGTATTCCGCAACATCGTGACGGCACTCGGCATCAAGGCGGCCAAATAGACGGATTCGACAGAAGCGGTCTCCCCGGAGGCCGCTTTTCGTCGCTTGGGCGTCGAGCGCATGGAGATCGGAATTGACAGAAAACTTATGGCCTTACCCGGTTAGCCTTATAGGAAAGGGCCGAAATCCGAACATTCGTTTTTTCAACAATCGGAAGCGTTCGCCTTTTCGTTTGACATCCATGTAAGGTTTCGGTTAAACTTAAAAACGGCAAATATCATCGGAATCGCTCGTATATTATCGGGAATATGGCCCGATCGTCTCTACCCGGAGACCTTAAATTTCCGGACTACGAGCTCTTGGGCGCGCTGCAGGCGCATGCGGGAGATCCCTCGCAGGGAGATCCGCGATGCGGCATGACGGCGGGCCGGGAGCGAAGCCGGGAATACGGTAGAGACGGGGTTAGACGGAGGACCGCAGCGGTCCGAGGTCGCCCTTTTTTGCGCTTAAGGCCGTATTCGCGGCGGCGGGCTACGGCGCATCGCCGCGAATACGGCATCGGATAGACAAGCGGCACTGGCAGGACAAGCTAACGGTGGAAAGGGTGGAACCATGTCGGCAATCGTCGGAGTCATCATGGGCAGCACGTCGGATTGGGAGACGATGAAGAAGGCGTGCGAGGTGCTGGATGAACTGAACATTCCCTATGAAAAAAAGGTCGTATCCGCGCATCGCACGCCGGATCTGATGTTCGAATATGCGGAGACAGCGGTTGAACGGGGACTTAGGGTGATAGTCGCCGGCGCCGGAGGCGCCGCGCATCTGCCCGGCATGGTCGCCGCGAAGACCGTCCTGCCCGTCATCGGCGTACCCGTGAAGTCCGCCGCTCTGAACGGGCTGGACTCGCTGCTGTCGATCGTGCAGATGCCGGGCGGCATCCCGGTCGCCACGGTCGCGATCGGCGCGGCCGGCGCCACGAACGCCGGGCTGCTGGCGGCGCAGATCGTCGGCGCGTTCGACGCCGACGTGCAGGCGCGCGTCGCCGCGCGGCGCGAGCGGATCACGCAGGACGTGCTGGACCATGCGGTGCTGCCATGAGCGGGCTCAATCGCGAGCTTGAAGGGCTGCTCGGCGGCGAAGGCGCAGCCTGCGGCGTCGACGGCTATTGCGCGCCGGCGGGCGATGCGACGACAGCGGCCGAGGGCGGCGACGCATCGCCCGCTGCCGCGCAGGCTGCGCCTCGCGCAGCCTCCAGCGCGGGCGGCCGCCCGGCGAAGCCGGCACGCCCGATCCTGCCCGGCGCCACGATCGGCGTCCTCGGCGGCGGGCAGCTCGGCCGGATGCTGGCGCATGCGGGCAGCCGGATGGGCTACCGCTTCGTGGCGCTCGATCCGACGCCGGATGCGCCTTGCGGCCAGACGGCGCAGCAGATCGTGGCCGGCTACGCGGACCGCGACGCGGCGCGCGAGCTGGCGCGGCGCAGCGACGTCATCACGTACGAGTTCGAGAACGTGGACGCGGACGTCGCGGCGATGCTGGAGACGGAGTCGTACGTGCCGCAGGGCAGCGCCCTGCTGCATACGACGCAGCATCGGCTGCGCGAGAAGCGCGCCATCGAGGCCGCGGGCGCGCGCGTCGCGCCGTACGCCGAGATCGCGAGCCTCGCCGACTTGCAGGCGGCGGCCGAGCAGCTCGGGCTGCCCGCCGTGCTGAAGACGGCGACCGGCGGCTACGACGGCAAGGGGCAGTGGGTGCTGCGCGGGACGGACGAGCTTGAGCCCGCCTGGGCAGAGGCGAGCCGCGCAGGCACCGAGCTTGTGCTCGAGAAGTTCATCGACTTCGAGCGCGAGATCTCGGTCATCGCTGCGCGCAGACCGTCCGGCGAGATCCGAACGTTCCCCCCTGCGGAGAATATCCACGTTCGCAATATATTGCATCTGTCGATCGTGCCCGCACGGGTGCCGGACGCCGTCATCGCCGAGGCCGAGCGCCTCGCGGTGTCGATCGCCGAGACGCTCGGCGCGGTCGGCCTGATCGCGGTCGAGATGTTCGTCGCCCATGACGGCACGCTGTACGTCAACGAGCTGGCGCCGCGGCCGCACAATTCCGGGCATTATACGATGGAGGCGTGCCGCACCTCGCAGTTCGAGCAGCATATCCGCGCGATCTGCGATCTGCCGCTCGGCGATACGGCGCTGCTGACGCCGGTCGTCATGGGCAATATTCTCGGCGAGCATGTCGGGCCGCTGCTCGATCGGATGCAGACGCGCGACGAGTCGGGGGAGCGCCTCGGCGTCGCGCCCAAGGTTCACCTGTACGGCAAGGCCGAGGCCAAGACCGGCCGCAAGATGGGCCACGTCAACGTGCTGGCCGACGACACGGAGACCGCGCTAGCCTGGATTAACGAATCAACCATTTGGAGGGTCAATCCATCATGATCGAACGCTACAGCCGCCCGGAGATGCGGGCTATCTGGACCGAAGAGAACAAATTCAAGGCCTGGCTCGAAGTCGAGCTGTGCGCCTGCGAGGCCTGGGCGGAGCTCGGGCATATCCCGAAGGCCGACACCGTCCTGCTGCGTCAGAACGCGACGTTCGACATCGACCGCATCTACGAGATCGAGCAGGAGACCCGCCACGACGTCATCGCCTTCACGCGCGCCGTATCCGAGAGCCTCGGCGAGGAGCGCAAGTGGGTGCACTACGGCATGACGTCCACCGACGTCGTCGACACCGCGCTCGGCTACCTGCTCAAGCAGGCCAACGAGATTCTCGAACGCGATCTCGTCAACTTCATCGCTATTCTTCGCCAGCAGGCGATCCAATATAAGTCGACCCCGATGATGGGGCGCACCCACGGCGTGCATGCCGAGCCGACGACGTTCGGCCTCAAGCTCGCGCTGTGGCACGAAGAGATGAAGCGCAACCTGGAGCGCTTCCGCAGAGCGGCCGACGAAGTCCAGTACGGCAAAATGTCCGGCGCCGTCGGCACGTACGCCAACCTCGATCCGTTCGTCGAGCAGTACGTCTGCGACAAGCTCGGCATCAGTGCCGCGCCGATCTCCACCCAGACGCTGCAGCGCGACCGCCACGCCGAATATATGGCGACGCTGGCGCTCATCGGCTCCTCGCTCGACAAGTTCGCGACCGAGATCCGCGCGCTGCAGAAGAGCGAATTCCGCGAAGTCGAGGAGCCGTTCGCCAAGGGCCAGAAGGGCTCGTCGGCGATGCCGCACAAGCGCAACCCGATCGGCTGCGAGAACATCAGCGGCCTCTCCCGCGTCATCCGCGGCCACATGATCACCGCCTACGAGAACGTGGCGCTGTGGCACGAGCGCGACATCTCCCATTCCTCCGTCGAACGCATCATCCTGCCGGACGCGACGATGCTGCTGAACTACATGTTGAACCGCTTCGGCAACATCGTGAAGAATCTGCAGGTGTTCCCCGAGAACATGCAGCGCAACATGCGCAGCACCTACAACGTGCCCTTCTCCGGCCGCGTCATGACCAAGCTCATCGACAAAGGCATGAGCCGCGAGCAGGCATACGACACCGTGCAGCCGCGCGCGATGCAGGCGTGGGAGGAGCAGCGCGACTTCAAGTCGATCGTATCCGAGACGCCGGCGATTACGGAGCTGCTGTCCGCGGACGAGCTCGAAGACGCGTTTAACCCTTCGTGGCATCTGAAGCACGTCGATACGATTTTCAAACGGCTCGGTCTGGAATAAATCACTTCTATATAAAGAGTGCAGGAGGCTGACATGTCTACAGAAGCGTTATCCACGGCGGAAGGGCTCGTCAAGGCGCCGCTCATCCACAAGGGCAAGGTCAGGGAGCTGTACGATCTGGGCGAGCATCTGCTCATCGTCGTCACCGACCGCATCTCGGCGTTCGATTATGTGCTCGATCCGGCCGTCCCCGGCAAGGGCAAGGTGCTGAACGGACTGAGTGCCTTCTGGTTCGACAAGACCAAGGATCTCGTTCCCAACCACGTCGTCCATACGGACGTCCGCAAGCTGGGCGATCTCGTGAGCGAGCCGGACAAGCTGGCGGGGCGGATCATGGTCACAAAGAAGGCGAAGCGGATCGATATCGAGTGCGTCGTACGGGGCTACATCACGGGCGGCGGCTGGCGGCAGTACCAGAAGAACGGCGAGGTCAACGGCATCCCGCTCCCGGCGGGCCTGCACAAGAACGCCAAGCTGGAGGAGCCGATCTTCACGCCCGCGGCCAAGAACGACGTCGGCCACGACGAGGACATCTCCTTCGCGGAGATGGAGCGTCGCATCGGTAAGGAGCTGGCCGCCGGCCTTCGCAAGCGCAGCCTCCTGCTGTACGATTATGCGCTCGCGGTATGCGAGCACAAGAGCATCATCCTGGCGGACTGCAAGTTCGAGTTCGGCCTGCTGGACGACGAGATTATCCTGATCGACGAGCTGTTCACGCCGGATTCCTCGCGCTTCTGGGCAGAGGAGAAGTACGAGCTGGACATCGAGATCGACAGCATGGACAAGGAGCCGGTCCGCACGTACCTGCTCAGCACGGACTGGGACCGCGACAGCACGCCGCCGCGCCTGCCGGACGAGGTCGTGTCCGCGACCGCGGCGCGCTACGAGGACATCTACCGCCGGCTCACGGAGCCGACGAGCTACGGGTTCACGGCGTTCAAGCCGATCAAGTACTAGCGTCTCAAGCGGTGCTGCTGTCGCCATTCTCAGCCTTGCGGCTACCGCAAGCCGCTGTTAGTAACCGTGGCACCATCACCAACGTCGTTATCGTGGCATCTTCGCTACCGAGCCATCATCGGCACCGTGCCTTCGCCGCTACCGAGCCACCGTCGCTAACGTTGTTATCGTGCCACCGTGGTATCGTCGCTACCGAGCCGCCGTCGTTACCGTGGCACCGTCGCTAACGTTGTTATCGTGCCACCGTGGTAACGTCGCTACCGAGCCGCCGTCGGCACCGTGCCATTGTAGCCACCATCGCTACCGAGCCACCATCGCTACCGTGTCACCGTCGCCGATAACTGCAAATATACATCTAATTTTCCGCGAACCGAGATGGTGCACGAGTTAACTGCAAATATGCATCTATTTTCGATAAATCGCGTCGTTACGAGTGAGTGGGGCTGAAGTAACTGTACATATGCAGTTAATTAGCTCGGAACCGGCCATCTCCAGGTAAATAACTGCATTTTTGCAGCTATTCGCTCCGCTCCGCTCAAGATCGACCGCTACTCGCCGTCCCGCCACCGTCTGTCGTTCTACTTTTCAACCTAGCAAGCCCCTAACCTATGTCCCCATCCAGGAGGAGACCCGTCCACATGAAAGCAACGGTATACGTCACGATCAAGGAAAACGTGCTCGACCCGCAAGGCAACGCCGTCCAGGGCTCGCTGCAGACGCTCGGCTTCGACGAAGTCGCGAAGGTGCGCATCGGCAAGTACATGGAGCTGACGCTCGATACGACGGACCGTGCGGTCGCCGAAGAGCGCGTGAAGGCCATGTGCGAAAAGCTGCTCGCCAACACCGTCATCGAAGACTACCGATTCGAACTGGAGGGCTGACACCTCATGAAATTCGCGGTCATCGTATTCCCGGGCTCCAACTGCGACCTGGACATGTATAACGCGGTCGTCGACACGGTCGGCGAGCAGGTGGATTATGTGTGGCACACCGCCACCGACCTGTCCGGCTACGACGCCATCCTCGTGCCGGGCGGCTTCTCGTACGGCGATTATCTGCGCTGCGGCGCGATCGCCCAGCTCGCTCCGGTCATGAACGAAGTGCGCAAGGCGGCGGCCGAAGGCAAGTTCGTGCTCGGCGTGTGCAACGGCTTCCAGGTGCTCACCGAGGCGGGCCTGCTGCCCGGCGCGCTCATCCGCAACAACAGCCTCAAGTTCCGCTGCCACCCGGTCGGCCTGCGTGTGGAGAACGCGAACACGGCGTTCACCCGCGACTACGAGCAGGGCGAGGTCGTGACGATCCCGATCGCGCACGGCGAAGGCAACTATTACTGCGACGAAGAGACGCTGGCGGGCCTCAAGGCGAACGGCCAGATCGTCTTCACCTACGACGGCGCCAACCCGAACGGGTCGGTGGCGGGCATCGCAGGCATCTCGAACGAGGCGGGCAATGTCGTCGGCATGATGCCGCATCCGGAGCGCGCGGTCAGCGAGCTGCTCGGCTCGGCGGACGGCGCGAAGATGTTCACGTCAGTACTGAACGCATGGAGGGAACGCAATGGCGCAGCAAGCACCCGCTAAAGAACCGACGGTCCAGCAGATCGCCGAGCAGAAAATTTACAAGCAATTCGGCGTCTCCGATTCCGAATTCGAACTCATCTGCGGCTTCCTCGGACGCCAGCCGAACTACACCGAGATCGGCGTGTTCAGCGTCATGTGGTCCGAGCACTGCGCATACAAGAACTCCAAGCCGCTGCTTCGCCGCTTCCCGACGAGCGGTCCGCGCGTCCTGATGGGGCCGGGCGAAGGTGCGGGCATCGTCGACATCGGCGACAAGCAGGCCGTCGTCTTCAAGATCGAGTCGCACAACCACCCGTCCGCGGTCGAGCCGTACCAGGGCGCCGCGACCGGCGTCGGCGGCATCATCCGCGACATCTTCTCAATGGGCTCGCGCCCGATCGCGCTGCTCAACTCGCTGCGCTTCGGCAAGCTCGAGAGCGACCGCGTCAAGTACCTGTTCGAGCATGTCGTCAGCGGCATCGCCGGCTACGGCAACTGCATCGGCATCCCGACGGTCGCGGGCGAGGTCATGTTCGACGAAGCCTATGAAGGCAACCCGCTCGTCAACGCGATGTGTGTCGGTCTCATCGACCACGACAAGATTCAGCGCGGCGTCGCCAAGGGCGTCGGCAACCCGGTGTTCTACGTCGGTCCGGCTACGGGCCGCGACGGCATCCACGGCGCGACGTTCGCGTCGGAGGACTTGACCGCCGAGTCCGAAGCGAAGCGCTCGGCCGTCCAGGTCGGCGACCCGTTCATGGAGAAGCTCGTCATGGAAGCGACGCTCGAGCTGATCGACTCCGGCATCGTGCTCGGCATCCAGGACATGGGCGCAGCGGGCCTCACCTGCTCGAGCGCCGAGATGGCGTCCAAGGCCGGCAACGGCATGGAGCTGTATCTCGACGAGGTGCCGCAGCGCGAAGAAGGCATGACCGCGTACGAGATGATGCTGTCCGAGTCGCAGGAGCGTATGCTGTTCGTCACCGAGCCGCACCACGAAGCGCAGGCCAAGGCGATTTTCGAGCGCTGGGGATTGCACTGCGCCAAGGTCGGCAAGGTGACGGACGACGGCCGTCTGCGCCTGTTCCATCAGGGCGAAGAGGTCGCGGACATGCCGGTCAAGGCGCTCGTCGACGACTGCCCGGTGTACGACAAGCCTTCCAAGGTGCCGGACTACTATCTGAAAAACGGCTCCATCGATACGAACCGCTACGAGCAAGTGATCGACCTGACGGATGCGCTCAAAAAGGTGCTCGGCTCTCCTTCGCTCGCAAGCAAGGAGTGGGTTTACAGCCAGTACGACTATCAAGTCCGCACGTCCACGGCCGTCGTGCCGGGCTCGGATGCGGCGGTCGTCGCGATCCGCGGCACGCGCAAGGCGCTCGCGATGACGACCGACTGCAACGGCCGCTACGTGTACCTCGATCCCGAGGTCGGCGGACGCATCGCGGTCGCCGAAGCGGCGCGCAACATCGTCTGCTCGGGCGGCGAGCCGCTCGCGATCACGGACAACCTTAACTTCGGCTCGCCGGAGAAGCCTGAGGTATTCTGGCAGATGGAAAAGTCGGTGGATGGCATGGCCGAAGCCTGCCGCTTCCTGGACACGCCGGTCATCGGCGGCAACGTGTCGCTGTACAACGAGAACGCGAAGGGCGCGATCTACCCGACGCCGGTCGTCGGCATGGTCGGTCTGATCACGGACATCGACCATATCACGACGCAGGAGTTCAAGGCCGAAGGCGACGTCATCTACCTGCTCGGCGAGACGAAGGCGGAGATCGGCGGCAGCGAGTTCCAATACGCGGTACACGGCCTGACCGAAGGCCGCCCGCCGGTCATCGATCTGGCTGTGGAAAAGGCGCTGCACGGCGCGGTACTCGGCGCGATCCGCCAGGGCCTCGTCGCCTCGGCGCATGACCTGTCCGAAGGCGGACTGGCTGCGGCGGTGGCGGAGGCGACGTTCGGACGCGGGCTTGGCGCGGAGGTGGACTTCGCGACGCATCTGCGTCCTGACCTGGCGCTGTTCAGCGAATCGCAGTCGCGCATCCTGCTGTCGGTCAAGCCGGAGCATGCGGGCGCGCTCGAAGCGTGGCTGGCGGAGCAAGGCGTGCCGGCGCAGAAGCTGGGCGTCGTAGGCGGGGAAGAGCTGGTCATTGCGGTTAACGGACATACGGCAATTCAGGCACCTGTGAACGAATTCCGCACAGAATGGAAGGAAGCGATCCCATGCCGGATGCAATAAATGCCGGATCGGGCCGCGCGCCGCATGCAGCCGGGGGAGCAAGCGCCCCGGACGGCATGCAGCCGCATGGGCCCGCCGCAAGCGTCCTGCCTTATGATATGAACGGGCTGGCCGGTGTTGGAGTGCTGCCGTCTTCGCAGACGGAGAGGCTGCCGGCTGCCGAGTCTCGATTCTGGTCGGGAGACTATTACAACCAGGGCAACGATCAAGCGTCCGGCATGATGGACAAGCTGAAGGAAGAATGCGGCGTGTTCGGCGTGTTCGGGCACAAGGATGCGGCCGAGCTGTCCTACTACGGTCTGCATGCCTTGCAGCACCGCGGCGAGGAGAGCTGCGGCATCTGTACGGCCGATCTGGGCGGAGACTTCCACTATCATCGGGGCATGGGCCTCGTGAAGGAAGTGTTCGACCGCGATCGGCTGGACTCGCTCGTCGGCGCCAATGCGATCGGCCATGTGCGCTATTCGACGGCCGGCGCGAGCCGGCTGGCCAACGCGCAGCCGCTCGTGTTCAAGTACCGCGGCGGCGATCTGGCCGTCTGCACGAACGGCAACCTCGTCAACGAGCCGATCATCCGGCGCGAGCTGGAGGAGACGGGCTCGATCTTCCAGACGACGAGCGACACCGAGGTCATCGCGCATATGATCGCGCGCTCGCCCAAGGATCTCGTCGAGGCGGTCAAGGATGCATTCTCGCGGCTGATCGGGGGCTTCGCGTTTCTGATCATGACCAAGGACGTGCTGATCGCGGCCTGCGATCCGAACGGGCTGCGTCCGATGGTCATGGGCCGGCTGGGCGACGCCTATATATTCGCGTCCGAGTCGTGCTCGTTCGAGGTCATCGGCGCGGAGTACGTGCGCGACGTGCAGCCGGGCGAGCTGATCGTGTTGGACCGCAACGGGTACCGCGAGGAGCGGTATGCGGTCTTGCAGCGGCGGTCGGTGTGCGCGATGGAATATATTTACTTCGCGCGCCCCGACAGCGACATCGGCACGATCAATCTGCACAGCGCCCGCAAGCGCATGGGCCAGCAGCTCGCGCTGGAGGCGTTCGTCGACGCCGACATCGTGACCGGCGTGCCGGACTCGAGCATCTCGGCGGCGATCGGTTATGCGGAGCAGACGGGCATCCCGTACGAGCTTGGCCTGATCAAGAACAAGTACACCGGACGCACCTTCATCCAGCCCTCCCAGGAGCTGCGCGAGAAGGGCGTCAAGATGAAGCTGTCCGCCGTCCGCAAGGTCGTGCAGGGCAAGCGCGTCGTCATGATCGACGACTCGATCGTGCGGGGCACGACCTCGCTGCGCATCGTTAACCTGCTGCGCGAGGCGGGCGCGCTTGAGGTGCATGTGCGCATCACGTCGCCGCCCTTCGCCAACCCTTGCTACTACGGCATCGACACGCCGGACCGCCGCGACCTGATCGCCTCGAGCAAGACGGTCGAGGAGATCCGCCAGGCGATCAACGCGGATTCGCTGTACTTCCTCAGCAAGCCGGGCCTGCTCGAGGCCGTCGGCGGGGCCGAGGGCGAGTACGACCGCGGCCTGTGCCTCGGCTGCTTCACCAACGACTACCCGACACCGGTGGAGTTCGAGGACGCCAAGGCAACGAGCTGCAGCTGCGACTGAGCGGCTGGGGCTGGAGAGTTGGCAGCAGGGTTAGGCTGCGGGGCAGGCCGCTGAGGCAGCTGAGGCGGTCAGCCAAAGCAGTGATGGAGCGAATAGCGGAACTATTTTCCGTTAAGCGCCAGTGCCGAGGTAGCTGTGAAGCGAATAGCGGAACTATTTTCCGCTAAGTGCCTGCGCCGAGGTGGCTGTGGAGCGAATAGCGGAACTTTTTTCCGCTGAGTGCCTGCGCCGAGGTAGCTGTGTAGCGAATAGCGGAAATATTTTCCGCTAAGTGCCTGCGCCGAGGCAGTAATGGTGTGGATAGCGAAACTATTTTCCGCTAAGTGCCAGTGCCGAGGTGGCTGTGAAGCGAATAGCGGAACTATTTTCCGCTAAGTGCCTGCGCCGAGGTGGCTGAGTAGCGAATAGCGGAACTATTTTCCGCTAAGTGCCTGCGCCGAGGTGGCTGTGGTGCAGATAGCGGAACTATTTTCCGCTAAGCGCCTGTGCCGAGGTGGCTGTGGAGCGAATAGCGGAACTATTTTCCGCTAAGTGCCTGCGCCGAGGCAGTAGTGGTGCAGATAGCGGAATGATTTTTTACAACTTTATGCAAGGGGGCTTAACCCAAGTGTCCGAAGCTTACAAACAGGCCGGCGTCGATATCGCCGCGGGTAATGAAGCGGTCGAACGAATGAAAAAGCACGTGAAGCGCACGATGCGTCCGGAGGTGCTGACGGGGCTCGGCGGCTTCGGAGGACTGTTCGGTCTGAACAAGGACAAATATGAGGAGCCGGTGCTCGTCTCCGGCACGGATGGCGTCGGCACGAAGCTGAAGCTGGCGTTCGAGCTGGACAAGCACGACACGATCGGCATCGACGCGGTTGCAATGTGTGTCAACGACGTCGTGGTGACTGGCGCGGAGCCGCTGTTTTTCCTCGACTATCTGGCCTGCGGCAAGCTTGTGCCCGAGAAGATCGAGGCGATCGTCAAAGGGGTGGCGGACGGCTGCGAGCAAGCCGGCTGCGCGCTGATCGGCGGCGAGACGGCGGAGATGCCGGGCATGTATCAGGACGGCGAGTACGATATCGCGGGCTTCACCGTCGGCATCGTGGACAAGCCGAAGGCGATCGACGGCAGCACGATTGCCGCGGGCGACGCGGTCATCGGGCTGGGCTCGAGCGGCATTCACTCCAACGGCTACTCGCTCGTTCGCCGGCTGCTGCTCGAGACCAATGGCTACCAGTTTTCGGACAAGCTGCCTGAGCTGGAGGGCAAGACGCTCGGCGATGTGCTCATCGAGCCGACGCGCATCTATGTGAAGTCGGTGCTGAAGCTGGTCGAGAGCGTGCAGGTGAAGGGGATGGCGCATATTACGGGCGGCGGCTTCATCGAAAATATTCCGCGCGTGCTGCCGGAAGGCGTCAACGTGGACATCGATCTCGGCGCATGGCCGGTACATCCGGTGTTCGGCCTGATGCAGCGCGATGGCGCGATCAGCGACCGCGATATGTACACGACGTTTAACATGGGCATCGGCATGGTGCTGGTGGTGCCGGCTGAGCAGGCAGAACGGGCGGTAGCGCTGGCTGGCGAGCTGGGCGAGAAGGCATACGTCATCGGCCGCGTGACCGAAGGCTCGCGCGTCGTCACGTTCGGAGGCGCCGAGTTCGCATGAGCCGCGACAAGCTCCGCATCGCCGTATTCGCATCCGGCAGCGGCAGCAACTTTCAGGCGCTCGCCGAAGCCGCGCGAGACGGCAGGCTCGGCCCGGCCGAGATCGCGCTGCTCGTCTGCGACAAGCCAGAGGCCGGGGTCATGGCGCGCGCGGAGAAGCTCGGCGTCGAGACATTCGCTTTCCGGCCGAAGGAATACGCGTCCCGCGAAGCATATGAGACGGTCATCGCCGACGAGCTCGCCGCGCGCGGTATCGGGTTGATCGTGCTTGCCGGCTATATGCGGATTCTGACCGACGTGCTCGTGCGCGCTTATGAAGGGCGGATGATTAACGTCCATCCGTCGCTGCTGCCCGCTTTTCCCGGCATCCGGGCGATCGGACAGGCGCTCGACTACGGCGTCAAGGTCACAGGTGTGACCGTGCACTTCGTGGACGGCGGTCTCGACAGCGGCCCGATCATCGCGCAACGGGTCATCGAGCTGTCACCCGGCGACACCGAGGAGACACTCGCGCCGCGCATCCACGCGATCGAGCATGAGTTGCTGCCGGAGACGGTGCGCCTGATCGCTGAAGGCCGCGTGCATCTGGAAGGGCGTATCGTCACAATCAGTTAACAGAGTGGCGGACAGCGCGCCGCACCAACGGGATAACGATGTGCTGCATCGCTATTTGCCGGAAAACGCGCCGCACCAACGGGATAACGATGTGCCGCATCGCTATTTGCCGGAAAACGCGCCGCACCAACGGAATAACGATGTGCCGCATCGCTATTTGCCGGACAGTGCGCCGCAACACCGAAATAACGATGTGCCGCATCGCTATTTGGCGGACAACGCGCCGCAGCCTCGGAATAACGATGTGCCGCATCGCTATTTGCCGGAAAACGCGCCGCACCACCGAAATAACGATGTGCCGCATCGCTATTTGCCGGAAAACGTGCCGCACCAACGGAATAACGATGTGCCGCATCGCTATTTGGCGGACAACGCGCCGCACCACCGAAATAACGATGTGCCGCATCGCTATCTTCACACTTTGCCGAAGTAACCTATCGTTCGACGGGATTGCGAGACTCATCGAGCCGCGATCGGGCCTAGCTAGTACTATGTCTTGCCGCCCCGGGGTGGGCTTATCCCGTTCGCTCAGGAACCGGCGCGCTGTCGCGGCTGAGTGAAGGGGATAACCCCACCCCGGCGGTCATAATCATACCCTTTAGGAGTGAATGAACAGTCATGGCTATCAAAAGAGCGCTGGTCAGCGTATCCGACAAGACGGGCATCACCGAATTTTGCCGCGCGCTCGCGGCGCAGGGCGTGCAGATCATCTCGACGGGCGGCACGCATGCGCTGCTCGAGCGCGAGGGCGTGCCGGTCATCGGCATCTCCGACGTGACGGGTTTCCCCGAGATTCTCGACGGCCGCGTCAAGACGCTGCACCCCGCGGTGCACAGCGGCCTGCTCGCGATCCGCGACAGCGCGGAGCATGTCGAGGCGATGGAGAAGCTGGGCCTCGACTACATCGACCTCGTCGTCGTGAACCTGTACCCGTTCAAGGAGACGGTCTCGAAGCCTGACGTCAGCTATGAGGACGCCATCGAGAACATCGATATCGGCGGTCCGACGATGCTGCGCTCCGCTGCGAAGAACCATGCCTTCGTCACGGTCGTCGTCGACGCGGGCGACTACGCCGAGGTGCTCGCGCAAGTTCAAGCCGGCGGCGACACGTCGCTTGAGACGCGCAAGCGTCTCGCCGCCAAGGTATTCCGCCACACGGCCGCCTACGACGCGCTCATCTCCGAGTACTTCGCGGAGCAGCTCGGCGATCCGCTGCCGGAGAGCCTCACCTTCACCTACGAGAAGGTCCAGGAGCTGCGCTACGGCGAGAACCCGCACCAGCAAGCCGCCTTCTACCGCAAGCCGCTCGCCAAGAAAGGCCCGAGCATCACGACGGCGAAGCAGCTGCACGGCAAGGAGCTGTCCTACAACAACATCAACGACGCCAACGCGGCGCTCGCGATCGTCTCCGAGTTCGACGAGCCGGCCGTGGTGGCCGTCAAGCATATGAACCCGTGCGGCGTCGGCATCGGCGCTGACATCGACGAGGCGTACGTCAAGGCATACGCGTCCGACCCGACCTCGATCTTCGGCGGCATCGTCGCGGCGAACCGCACGATCGACGCCCAGACTGCGGATCGTCTTGCGCAGATCTTCCTTGAGATCATCATCGCGCCGGACTTTACGCCGGAGGCGCTGGACATTTTGAGCCGCAAAAAGAACATCCGACTGCTCGCCACCGGCACCGACAGCCAGACGCAGAGCGCAGCCGAGCGCAAGCCGGAGTGGCTCGTCACGAGCGTCGACGGCGGCATGCTCGTGCAGCAGAGCGACGTTCACTCGCTGGACGAAGCCGACCTCACGGTCGTCACGGAGCGCGTACCGACGGCCGAGGAGCTGAAGCAGCTGCTGTTCGCCTGGAAGATCGTCAAGCATGTGAAGTCCAACGCGATCCTGCTCGCTGCGGACAGCATGACGGTCGGCGTAGGCGCCGGCCAGATGAACCGCGTAGGCGCGGCGCGCATCGCCATCGAGCAGGCGGGCGACAAGGCCAAGGGCGCGGTGCTGGCTTCCGATGCGTTTTTCCCGATGGGCGATACGGTCGAGCTGGCGGCGCAAGCCGGCATCACGGCCATCATCCAGCCGGGCGGCTCCGTCAAGGATGCCGAATCCGTAGCTGCGGCGAATGCGGCCGGCATCGCGATGGTCGTCACGGGCGTCCGTCACTTCAAGCATTGATCGGCGAAGGGAGAACGAGAGCATGCGCATATTAGTCATAGGCCGCGGCGGCCGGGAGCACACGATCGTCTGGGCGCTCCGCAAAAATCCGAAGGCCGAGCATATTTTCTGCGCGCCGGGTAACGCGGGCATCGCGCAGCTCGCGGAGCTGGTGCCGATCGGGGAGCTTGAATTCGACAAGCTCGTGCAGTTTGCAAAGGACAAGGCGATCGATCTGGTCGTCGTCGGTCCGGACGATCCGCTGGCTGCGGGCATCGTCGATGCGTTCGAAGCGGCGTCGATCCCGGTGTACGGCCCGAACAAGGCTGCGGCGGAGATCGAGGGCAGCAAGATTTTTATGAAAAACCTGCTCAAAAAGTACGACATCCCGACCGCGAAGTACGAGACGTTCACGGACTACGCGTCCGCGCGCGACTATCTGGCCTCGCAGCCGGTGCCGATCGTCATCAAGGCGGACGGGCTGGCGGCGGGCAAGGGCGTCACCGTCTGCTTCACCCGCGAGGAAGCCGAGCAGGCGCTGAAGGACACGATGGTCGACAAGTCGTTCGGCGCGGCCGGCGACAAGGTCGTCATCGAGGAGTTCCTGTCCGGGCAGGAGATGTCGATCCTGGCGTTCGTGGACGGCGAGACGGTCCGGGCGATGCCCGCGGCGCAGGATCACAAGCCTGCCTATGACGGCGACAAAGGCCCGAACACGGGCGGCATGGGCACCTATTCGCCGCTGCCGCACATCCCGCAGTCGATCATCGACGACGCGATCGAGAATATCGTGAAGCCGACCGCGCGCGCGATGGTGTCCGAAGGCCGCCCGTTCCGCGGCGTGCTGTTCGGCGGACTCATGATCACGGCGGACGGTCCGAAGACGATCGAGTTCAACGCGCGCTTCGGCGACCCGGAGACGCAGGTCGTGCTGCCGCGACTGAAGGGCGATCTGCTGGAGATCATCCTGGCCTCGCTCGAAGGTCGCCTCGACGACGTCGAGATCGAGTGGAGCGACGAAGCGGCGGTATGCGTCGTGCTCGCATCGGGAGGCTATCCCGGCTCCTATCCGAAAGGGCTGCCTGTCGACGGACTGGATGCAGCCGCCGGTGCAGGCGATGCGCTCGTCTTCCATGCCGGCACGGCCGAGCAGGAAGGCCGGGTCGTGACGGCCGGCGGGCGCGTGCTGGGCATCGTCGGTCTTGGTGCCGGTATCGCCGAGGCGCGCGAAGCGGCCTACAGGGCAGCGGCGCACATCGATTTTGAAGGCAAGCAGCATCGCACGGACATCGCCGCGAAGGCGCTCGTCTAAGCTGGGGCTGCCGCTTAAGTTCTCGCCGCTTGCGCAAGGCGGCGCAGGACGGGGCGGCGGCTTTTGTCTGTCCACTAACCGACAGGAGGCAAGCCCGATGTCATATTCGGAACTGGCGGCGACGCTCGCCGGCATGGAAGCGATCGACCTGTCCCATACGCTGGAGGAAGACATGCCGGTATACCCGGCGCATTCCCGTTACCACCATCCATTGTGGGATTCGTTTGCGACCGGTGCAGGCTGCATGGTCTATCAGCTCGTGATCAACGAGCATTGCGGCACGCATGTGGATGCAATCTCACATTTTATGCGGCCGGAGCATGCCGGATGGCAGGACATGGCGGGCACGCCGGTCACGCAGTTCACGGGCAGGGCGCTCACGCTGGATTTTTCCCATTATAAAGACACCGACGTCGTCACGGCCGAGGAGATCGTGACATGGGAGCGGGAGCGCCGCCTGTCGATCATGCCCGGGGACATCGTGCTGTTCCGGTTCGGTTGGGACAGGTACTGGGCGCCCCGCTCCGAGGATCGCACCTATACGGCCTCCTGGCCGGGGATTAGCGGCGAAGCTGCCGCTTATGTGAGAGACAGAGGCGGCAAGGCGGTCGGCTGCGACACGCTCGCCATCGACAGCTCCTATGCGGCCGATTCTCCGGCGCATTACGAGCTGCTCGGCGGCGGCGTCAACATTCTCGAGAACCTGACCCGCCTTGACCGTGTTCTGGGCGAATCGCTGTTCGTCGCGCTGCCGCTCAAGATCAAGGACGGCTCCGGCTCGCCGGTCCGCGCGATCGCTTACAAGCGGCAGGGAGAATAGCCGATCGGGATGGCGCATTGAACCGCGCATACAGTAGCAGAGACGTCAGGGGAGCCCCCCGGCGTCTTTTTATTGCTTATAGAACAGCGTCTTGCGATTTGCGATGACGAATATGACGGCGACGACCGAGCCGACGATCAAGACTGAGGCGAGCGCATGCGCAGACAGCCAATTCACAAAAGCCTCCACCATTTTCCCTCCTTTGTCCGATCCTTCCTTTTGACCGCTAGTGTTCCCCAAAAACCTGCTTTTTTTATCGCAGAGACTTATTGACAAGGGGGTAGAAGCCATATATATTTAAAACAAAGTAATTTAATCGGAATTAATGGAAAAGGGGCGATGTTCAATGGAACGCGCTTTGACGATACGACACGGGGATCTGACGCTGGCCGCCACCATCCACTATCCGCCCGCCCAAGGAAAAGCCGAGTGCAACAAGCTGCCGCTGGTCGTTATCAATCACGGCTTTGTCGGTAACCGCATCGGCGTAGACCGCTTGTTCTTGCTCGCGGCGCGAGAATTCGCCGGCAGGGGGAACCTGGTCATCCGCTTCGACTTCGCGGGCTGCGGGGAGAGCGAGGGCGTCTACGGGGATCATGGCCTCGATTCAATGATCGAGCAGACGCGCTCGGTGCTCGACTATGCGCTCGGTCTGGACGTCGTCGACCCGACGCGGGTCACGCTGCTCGGCCACAGCCTGGGCGGCGCCGTCGCCCTGCTCACGGGCGTGCGCGACAGGCGGGTCAAGTCGCTGGCGCTCTGGTCGCCGGTGTCGTACCCGTTCAACGACATCCTGCGAATCGTCGGCCGCAATACGTACGACGAATCCGTCACGAAGGGCCAGGCCGACTATCTCGGCTATGCGATCAAGCCCGCCTTTTTCGACGCGCTGATGAAGCATCAGCCGTTCCAGGAGACGCAGAAGTTCCCGGGCGACGTGTTCCTCGTGCATGGCACCGGCGACGAGACGATTCCGGTGGACTACACGTTTCTGCTCGAGAAGACGTTCTGGCTGCGGGGAGAGGGACGCTGCGAGAAATCGATCATTTTCCAGGCGGATCATACCTTCTCCAAAGGCGAGCACAAGGAGCAGCTGTTCAAAGCAACGGGCGATTGGCTCGGCGGCTACGAGCAGCGGCAGCGGGATTGGCAGCATTGGAGCATTTGACGGACTTTATTGTGAGCAGCGGCGCTTGCCGCTGTTTTTTTGTTGGCCAGCGTTTGTACAAAATCTAAATGCGCGATTTGAATTTGTCCATTGTCGGACGCGGAGGGATTGTTTAGTGTGGTAGATAATGAGAATCATTCTCTATCATTCTGCATGGGGGACAGCGAACATGAAAAAGAAGAGAAAGCTCTGGATGGCACCGGTCATGGCCGGATTGATGGGCATTATGCTGCTTGGCTGCGGTGCGAACAGCGGCAATGGAAGCCATGGGGGCGAGGCTGCGCAGGCGTCCGGGTCGGGTGCGGTGCGGGCAAGCGCAGGGCAGACGGCGTCCGCCGAGGCGAGCGCGGCTCATGCCTATACCGATTACAAGGGGCATCGCATAGAGATTCCGGCAGAACCCAGCCGCATTATATTCGCAGGCGAGACGACAGGCGATCTGCTGGAGCTCGACCTGCCGCTTGTCGGCATTTTCGGAGGAGAGCTGGAGGGCCGCGTGTACCGGGAAAAGGCGGAGAAAATCGAGGATGTCGGCTTTCCGATCAATCTGGAAAAGGTCACCTCGCTCAATCCCGACCTGATCATGGTGGCCAACACGGACGAGGAGGCATACGCCCAACTGTCCAAAATCGCCCCGACGCTCATGTTCGATACGTTCGCGCCGCTGGAGGATCGGATGAACGAGCTCGGCGATATTTTCGGCATCCGGGAACGGACGGACGCCTGGCTGGCGGACTACGAGCGCGAGGCGGCGGCGATGTGGGACAGGCTGTACGCAACCGTATTGAAGCCGGGAGAGACGGCATCGGTATTCACCTATTATCCGGGAGATCGCCTGTTCGCGATGGCGAGAGCCGGACTGCCCCAGCTGCTGTACGGCAAAGGCGGCCTGAAGCCGACGGCTCCGATCCAGGAGATTCTCGACGCGAACGAGGGGTTCAGGCAAATATCGGCGGAATCGATCGGTCAGTTCGCCGGCGACCTTGTTTTTATCCTCGATCCCGTCGCGGACGAAGCGAAGAAGTCGACCGAGTCGCTGCTGTCGAGTCCGGTATGGAAGGCGCTGCCCGCCGTTCAGCACGGCCGCGTATACCGGCTGTACATCCAGAGCGCGGATTCCGACGCAGCGACGCGCAAATGGCTGCTGCAGGAGCTGCCGCGAATGCTGGGCCAATAAGCCGGGGCAGGTGCACCGCGAATTGATGCGGGCTGTTAGCCGATTGTATCGGCTATAAGCTCCAGTGAATTCGTCCAGAGCCGGAACCACCGGACAGCAGTTTAAGCAAACAAGGGTTGAGCGATCGCCACATTTTTTATATGATAATAATGATAATCATTATCACGCAAAATGAGGCAACCTATGAACACTCAACCGTACGAACTCATATGTCCCGCCGCCGCGCTCGCGGACGGGCGGCTTTACTTTCGATTGCTGTCGGCGGACAAGCGCTGCCTGGCACCGGGTGCCGGCGAGTGTGCGCAGGCCGCCGCGTCCCACCGGCTGATCCTGATCGAGGAGGGCGCGGCGACGCTCGCGCTCGAAGACCGGACGCGGCGCCTGCCGGCCAGGGGAGCCGCGGCGCTGATCCCGCCAGGCAGCGGCTTCGAACTGCGAAGCGCATCGGAGGGCCGGACGGCCTGGAGCTGCTTGGCATTCGCCGCCGCGATCGGGACGGACGAGCGGGTAGCGACCTATTCGCATGCCGTCGACCTGGCGTTCTTGGCGCAGACAGACACTCAGGCGCTACCCGACCGCACGCTCAGACAGCTGCGGCGGCTCGAGCGGGAGACGGACCCGGCCTGGCGGCAGCTGAGATTCCAGGAGCTGATGCTCATGCTGTTCGCCGGCGGCGACAGCCGTAAGGATGCGGATGCGGCCGCCCGCGTCGAAGCGGCGATCTCCGCCATGAAGCAAGATTATGCGGAGCCGCTCACTGTGCGGGATCTGGCTGCCGCCGCCAAGCTGCCGCTTCATCGGTTCGCGGCGATCTTCCGCCAGCTGACGGGCAGCCGTCCGCTCGACTATCTGAACGAGCTGCGCATCGAGCGCGCCAAGGACAAGCTGCTGAGGTCCGCGGAGCCGCTGCGCGAGATCGCGCGGCTGACCGGCTTCAAGGACGAGTATTACTTCAGCCGCCGCTTCAGACAGAAGACCGGCCTGGCGCCCCGTCAGTACGCGAGGTCCGCCGGCAGCTGCATCCGGGTGACCGACGCGCTGGGCAGGCGGGTCGATATCCCGCTTCGGCCGCAGCGCATCGTCTATCAAGGCGAGACATTCGGCGATCTGGTCGCGCTCGGCGCCAAGCCGGTGGGCGGCAGCGTATTCTGGGACCAGCGAGCCGTGCTGGCCGAACATGTCGGACTTGTGGAGGATGTCGGGTGGCCGGTCGATCCGGACGCGCTGGCACGGCTCGGCCCCGATCTGATCATTATGGCCTGCGACGAGGAGGACCCTTGCGTCAGCGCCTCGCGCATCGCGCCGACCGTGGCGTTCGACACGTTCGCGCAGCTGGACAGTCGTCTCTTGAAGCTGGGAGAGCTGCTCGGCAGGCAGGCGGAAGCGGAGCGCTGGCTCGAATCGCATCGGGAGCGCACGGAAGCGATGTGGCAACAGCTGGCCGGGGAGCTCGGCGAGGAGGAGACGGCCGCGGTATTCACGATTGCCCGCGGCGGCCGGCTGTTCGTGATGGGCACGATCGGGCTCGCCGCCACGCTGTACCATGCGTCGGGCTTCCGGGCGCCGACGGCCGTGGACCGGCTGCTCTCGCATCGGCAGAGCTACCTGGAGATTGCGCCCGAACAGCTGCGCGCCTATGCGGGAGACCGGATCTTCCTCGTCGTGACCGACGAGCCCGCGTCGCATGCCGCCGCCCGGGCGCTGGCGAGCGCCGAGACGTGGAGGAGCCTGCCTGCCGTCCGGCAGGGGAGAGCGTACCAGGTCGGCGCAGTAGGCTGGAACTATGGAGACGCGCTGACGAGCAGCATGCTGCTGGACAAGCTGCCCGCCCTCCTGCGCCGTTCGTCATGAGAGAGGAGACGAGGGCGGACAGAGGGTGCGACGAGCTCGCGGCGCTGTGGAATCTGGCGGCGATCAAGCTGCTGGATGTGCGTCTGCACGCGATGAAGCCGGGAGAGCGGCGCTACGGCTACCGGCTGCCTGCGAGCGGATTTGTATGCGGGAGCCGGGGCAAGGCGAGGCTGCTGCTCGACGGCCGCCTGTTCGCCGAAGGGCGCGATTGGCTGCTGCACGGCGCGAAGGGCATGACGGTCGATATCGAGGCGGAGGAAGAGTTTTATTATTATGTCGTGTTCTACCGGGCGGCGCTCGCCTTCCCCGGCTGGCGCAGTCTGCGGCAGCGAATGGAGGCCGGCAGTCCGTTCAATGAGGCGTACGGATTCAGAGTGGCGGACCCGCTGCGGCTGCTGTGCCGGTTCGACGAGCTCGCGGCAGCTTGGGAGCGCGGCGGCATCGCCAGACTCGAGGCCAAAGGCCTTTTCTACCGGCTCGTTCATGAGGCGCTTCGACAAAGGGAGGCATCGCAGGGCGCGTCGGCGAATATCGACCCGATCGGCCTGGCGATCGCGTATATGCAGGCGCACTACACGGACAGCTTGACGCTCGACGGCATCGCCGCGCGCTTCGGCTTCAGCCCGCGCCACTTGACGCTGCGGTTCAGGGAACGCACGGGGACAAGTCCGATCGATTACTTGATTCGCTTGCGGCTGGAGCGGGCGCGGGAGTGGCTGACGCGGACCGATGTCTCCCTGCCCGATATCGCGGCAGCGGTCGGTTATGCGGATGTTTATTACTTCAGCCGCCTGTTCCGCAAGCATATGGGGATGTCGCCGATTCGCTACCGCCAAGCCCATGCGGACGGTCTCGCGCTGGATCGTCCATTCGGATTGTCCGAATTGTCCATTGGCGAAAGGAAGCCTTCACGCTATAGTGTTGTTGATAGTGAGAATCATTATCATAAAAGACACGAAAGCGGAGGGTTCATACAGATGAAAAGAAATGCAAGTACGGGCTGGGCGATGGTGCTGCTGCTAGGATTGACACTGCTGCTTGGCGCATGCGGACAGAGCGGCTCGAACGCGGGCGCGGCCGGGGACAGCAGCGCGGAGGCCAAGCCGACGCAGACATCGTCGGCTGCGTCCGCCGCCGCCGCGCAGTCCGGCAGCGAGGCGAAGACGCGAACCGTACATATGGTAAAGGGAGATATCGAAGTGCCTGCCCATCCGAAGCGCGTCGTCGTGCTATATATGCAGGGCGACCTGCTCGCGCTCGGCGTCAAGCCGGTCGGCATGTCCAATATTGAAGGCGGCGCCGCGTTCGCAAGCGAGACCAGGGATGCCGCGACGCTGGGCAATTGGTTCGAGCCCAACATGGAGGCCGTGCTGGCGCTGGATCCCGACTTGATCGTCGTGCCCTCCGAGGAGACGTACGAGATGCTGCACAAGGTGGCGCCGACTGTATTCGTACCGACGTTCACGATGACGACCGCCGAGCGCGTGAAGTTTATGGGAGAGATTTTCGGCAAGGAAAAGGAAGCGGCCGCCCTGCTCGCGGACTTTGACCGCAAGGTCGCTGCAGGCAAGGAAAAGCTGAAGGCCGCCGGCTTGGAGGACAAGACGGTCACGATCGTCGAAGGTGGCATCAAGGAGATGTCGGTCGTGGAAAGCAAGCAATACGGCCGCGGCTCGCAGATTATTTACGATTACCTGGGACTTAAGGCACCGGAAGTCGTCCAAAAGAAAATCGACGTCGCCACGGAAGCCTCCGGCGAGTCGGTCTCCATGGAGGCGCTCCCCCAATTCGTAGGCGACTATCTGTTCCGCTCGATGTGGGACGGTGCGGACGACATGTCCGGCTCGAAGGTATGGAGCAGCCTGCCGGCGGTCAAGGAAGGCCGACTGATCGAGATCGGCTTCGGCTTCTCCTACTACAGCGACATCTATTCGCTGGACAAGCAGCTGGACTTCGTAGTCGATAAGCTGCTGACGACGGGGAAAGCGCAGTAAGCTTTGTGCGTCCGGGTCTGCATCGCGCAGCTGACAAGGCGCGCGAGCGGCCCTATCAAGTAAATGCAGGGAGCTGCCATGACTAGCACAATCGAAACAACGGGCCCTTCGCCGGAGGGCGCCCCTCCTGTCCGCATGCGGGTGCGTCCGCAGCTGGCGACACTTATTCTCACGGCGGGGACAGCCTTGCTCGTGCTGAGCATCGGGCTGTCCGTCTCGTTCGGCGCGGCCGACATCCGGTTCGCGACCGTCTGGCAAGCGATATTCAACTTCAATCCGGGCCTGACCGAGCATCAGATCATCTGGGATCTGCGTCTGCCCCGCATCCTCGGGGCCGCGATGGTCGGCGCCTGCTTTGCCGTCGCAGGCGCGATCATGCAGGGCATGACGCGCAATCCGCTGGCCGATTCCGGTCTGCTCGGACTGAACGCCGGCTCGGGCTTCGCGCTCGCGCTTTGCTTTGCCTTTTTTCCCGGACTCCCGTTCATGTATCTGATCTTATATTCGTTCGCTGGCGCAGGGGTCGGCGCGGGTCTCGTCTACGGGCTCGGCTCGCTGTCGCGCGGCGGAATGACGCCCGCCAGGCTCGTGCTGGCCGGCGCCGGACTCAGCGCGCTGTTGGCCGCACTGAGCGAAGGCGTCGCCCTGTACTACCGCATCGGGCAGCATCTTGCGTTCTGGTACGCCGGCGGCGTGGCGGGCACGTCGTGGCTGCAGCTGCGGATCATGCTGCCCTGGACGGCGGCTGCCGTCGCAGGCGCGATCGCGCTGTCGCGCCAGATCACCATGCTGAGCCTGGGCGAGGATATCTCGCGCGGCCTCGGCCAGCGCACGCAGCGGGTCAAGCTCGCCGGGACGCT
Organism: Cohnella sp. 56; assembly: GCF_037963805.1. Taxonomy (NCBI): domain Bacteria; kingdom Bacillati; phylum Bacillota; class Bacilli; order Caryophanales; family Paenibacillaceae; genus Cohnella; species Cohnella sp. 56. The sequence continues at coordinate 746,601 of NZ_JAZDQE010000001.1, forward strand.
GATCGTGCTCTTGCTGGCCGGCGCGGCGGTATCGGTCGTCGGCGCGGTCGGCTTCGTCGGCCTGATCGTGCCGCATCTGACGCGCAAGCTCGTGGGCGTCGACTACAAATGGATCATTCCTTGCTCCGCGGTGCTCGGCAGCCTGCTCGTCGTCCTGGCCGACCTCGCCGGGCGGATGATCAATCCGCCCGAGGAGGTGCCGATCGGGACGCTGATCGCGCTTATCGGCGTGCCGTTTTTCCTCTATCTGGCCCGCCGCGAGAGGAGGGAGCTCTGACATGACGGACACCGGCCTTTCATCTGCGGCGCAGCCCAGAGGCAGAGGCGGACGCGGACGCAATGCCTCGATTATGATCGTGTTCGGCATCTTGATCGCAGCCGCTTTTCTGGTCAGCATGAACACCGGCTATATCCGGCTCCCGCCTGCCGATTTGCTGCGCACGCTTCTGGGGCACGGCACGGACAAGCAGAATTTGATTCTGTTCGACTTCCGTCTGCCGCGCATCGTCATCTCCGTGCTGATCGGCGCGGGACTGGCCGTATCCGGCTGCGTCATGCAGGGCATCTCGCGCAACGCGCTGGCCGACCCCGGCATCCTCGGCATTAACGCCGGTGCGGGACTGATGGTCATGCTGTTCGTCTCCTTTTACCCGGCTACGGCCGCCGCGCCGGTCTATATTTTGCCTTTGCTCGCCTTTGCGGGCTCCGGGCTGACCGCAGCGCTGATCTACGCCCTCGCGCACAAGCGGCACGAGGCGCTGTCGCAGACGCGGCTCTTGATGACCGGCATCGCGGTGGCGGCCGGCATCAGCGCGGCTTCGATCGTGCTCACACTGAAGCTGAGTCCGGACAAATACCAGTTTCTCGCGACGTGGCTGGCGGGGAGCATCTGGGGGACGAGCTGGAAGTTCGTCCTGGCGCTGCTCCCCTGGATCGTGCTGCTGTTGCCCTATGTGTTCTACAAGGCGCGGGTGTTGAACGTGCTGAACCTGGGCGAGGCGACGGCCACGGGCCTGGGCGCGCATGTCGGACGCGAGCAGCTCAAGCTGCTGGCCGCCGCGGTCGGACTCGCGGCTTCCTGCGTCGCCGTCAGCGGCGGCATCGGCTTCGTGGGCCTGATCGGGCCGCATCTCGCCCGCCGTCTGGTCGGCCCCCGCCATCAGGCGCTGCTGCCGGTGTCGGCGCTCGCCGGTGCGCTGCTGGTCATCGTCGCCGATACGATCGGCCGCTGGATCTTGCAGCCGTCGGAGGTGCCGACCGGCATCGTGGTCGCCGTCGTCGGCGCGCCGTACTTTTTATATCTGCTCGCCAGGAGCAGGTCGTGACGTCCCGCCGCGGCAGCCTTGAGGGGCCTATAGCGCGGTTGCGCAGGTATCGCCCATACCGAGGAGGAAGACGATGCTGAGACAGTTTCTATCCTATTACCGCCCTTATCGGCAACTGTTTATACTGGATTTCACCTGCGCCGTGCTGGCCGCGCTGCTCGAGCTCGTTTTCCCGCTGGCCGTCAACAAGGTCGTCGATGACCTGCTGCCGGGCGGGGATTGGACGATCATCGCGTGGTCGTGCCTCGGGCTGCTGGGCGTGTATATCGTCAGCGCGGGCCTGCACTTCGTCGTCACCTATTGGGGACACAAGCTCGGGATCAGCATCGAGTCCGATATGCGCAAGCAGCTATTCGACCGCGTGCAGAAGCTCTCGTTCCGCTTTTTCGACAACAACAAGACCGGCCATCTCGTCTCCCGCATGACCGGCGACCTGATGGATATCGGCGAGATCGCGCATCACGGACCGGAGGACCTGTTCATCGCCGTCATGACGCTGGCGGGCGCATTCGGAATCATGCTGTCGATCAACTGGCAGCTGGCCGTGCTGACCTTTGTCATCGTCCCGCTCATGGTCAGTCTGTCCGTCTACTTCGGCGGCAAGATGTCCCGCGCGTTCGACACGATGTTCTCGGATATCGCGGACTACAACGCGCGCGTGGAGAACAACGTCAGCGGCATCCGCGTCGTGCAGGCGTTCGTCGGCGAAGCGCATGAGATCGAGCGGTTTGCGGACAACAACGAGCGGTTCAAGCGGACCAAGCTGGTCACGTACCGGATCATGGCCTGGAATTCGTCGATCAGCTATATTTTGAAAAAGGTCGTCTCGCTGTTCGTGCTCGTGTGCGGAACGTGGTTCGTGCTGCGTCAAAATATGTCGTACGGCGAGTTCATCGCCTTCGTGCTGCTGTCCAATGTGTTCCTCGGGCCGATCGAGCAGATCAATGCCGTGATCGAGACCTATCCCAAGGGCGTTGCGGGCTTCAAGCGGTACCTGGAGCTGCTGGAGACGGAGCCCGATATCAAGGATTCGCCCGAAGCGAGTCCGCTTGGAGAAGTGCGCGGCGATATTGCGTTCAGAAATGTTACGTTCGGTTATCGCGATGAAGAGGGGGAGAGGGGACGCACCGTCGTGCTGCGCGACGTGAACCTGTCGATCGCGGCGGGCGAGACGGTCGCGCTCGTCGGGCCGTCCGGAGGCGGCAAGTCGACGCTGTGCAGCCTGCTCCCGCGCTTCTACGACCCGGACGACGGCGCCGTGCTGATCGACGGCAGAGATGTGCGCGGCATCCGGCTCGACTCGCTGCGCGCGCAGATCGGCATCGTGCAGCAGGACGTGTTCCTGTTCGACGGCTCGATCCGGGACAATATCGCCTACGGCAAGCTGGGGGCCTCGGAGGAGGAGATCTGGCAGGCTGCGCGGCGCGCCCAGCTCGAGGAGACGATCCGCCTTCTGCCGCAGGGGCTGGATACGACGATCGGCGAACGCGGCGTGAAGCTGTCCGGCGGACAGAAGCAGCGGCTGTCGATCGCGCGGATGTTCCTCAAGAACCCGCCGATCCTGATTCTGGACGAAGCGACCTCGTCTCTGGACACGGAGACCGAGGCTGCGATCCAGACCGCGCTCTCGGAGCTGGCGCGCGGGCGGACGACGCTCATCATCGCGCACCGGCTCGCAACGATCAAGGACGCGGACCGCATCGTCGTCGTCGCCGGCCAGGGCATCGCCGAGCAGGGGAGCCATGAGGAGCTGGCTGCCGGAGACGGCATCTACAGCCGGCTTCATCGGGTGCAGTTCGGCGCGTGAGCGCATGCGCCCGATTCCGGTGATAGACGCAGCCGTGCCGCAGCGTTAGACTAGGTCTATCGCGTATGCGGCTTGGCATCGACGGCCGCCAGGAGGAGGACTGACGACACCATGATCTATCCCGCCATGCCGCACTCGGCTACCGTCGCGGTTACCGCGCCATCCTCCGGAGTAGGGGAGGAGAGACACCATCTGCTTCGGGCGGCGGCGAGCCGGATGGAACAGCGAGGCTACGAGGTCGTCATGGGACGGACCCCGTGGACGCAGCACAAGGCCAAGTCGGCGCCGGCGTCGGAGCGAGCCGGAGAATTGAACGCTTTTCTGCAAGACGACAGAATCGACCTGATTGTGCCTCCGTGGGGCGGGGAGCTCTTGATCGAAGTGCTCGCGCATGTGGACTTCGCAGCGATCGGTCGCAAGTGGATCATGGGCTTCTCCGATCTCAGCGTGCTGCTGCTGGCCGTGACGCTCCGCACGGGAATGGCGACGGCGCACGGCATGAACTTCGTGGACCTGCGCGGCCCCGATACGGATGAGACGACTGCGCAGTGGGAGCATGTGCTGCGCGCAGGCTTGAACGCGGCGGTCGTGCAGCGGTCATCGGATCGTTACCAGGCGACTTGGGACCATCCCGATCCATCGCCTTGCGTGTTCCACCTGACGGAGCCGACGGTGTGGAAGGTCGTAGGCGGCGGCCGGGCGGAGATGCGGGGCCGGCTGCTCGGCGGGTGCATCGACGTGATCCGTCATCTCGTCGGCACGCCTTACGGCGACGTGCGGGGATTCCGGGAACGGCATATTCCGGGCGAGCCGCTGCTGTGGTATCTGGAAAACTGCGAGCTGTCGACGGTCGACATGCGCCGCTCGCTCGTGCAAATGAAGCTGGCAGGGTGGTTCGAGCATTGCGCGGGCATCTTGTTCGGCCGCAGCGCCGTGCATATCCCGATGGATGGATATACTGAGCTCGACGTGTTCGAGGAGCTGGCCGAAGAACTCGGCGTGCCGGTCGTCTACGACGCCGATTGCGGCCACAAGCCGCCGCAACTGACGCTGATCAACGGCGCTTATGCGGAGGTCGTCGCAGAGGCGGGGCGCGGGACGGTCGTGCAGACGTTCAGGCCGTGAGCGGGACGCCAGCCGCCGGAGGGGGAACTGAAGGCAAGCGGGCATAGCGCCGCTGCGGAAGCGTTCATCGGTTGCGAGCGTCCGCCGCACCGTCGGCTCAAATGAAAAAGAACCGCCGCGGCGGTTCTTTTTGCATACAAGCAAGGATGAAGCTTACTGTGCCGACCAGTAGCCGGCTTCGCTGAGCATGGACACGGTCAGCACGAACATCGCATGCGACCAGGTGAGCGGCACGATCCAGGCGGGACCGCCGGTCTCGCGGTCGATCTGTTCGGGCAGCAGGCCCGTCTCGGTGCGGTGGTCGACGGCCCACTGAAGCAGCTCGCGCGCCTCGGCGTATTGACCGTTCTGCACGCGGTATTGCGCCAGCCACAGCGTCGTCAGTATCCACGGATTGCCGCCGATATAGCCGTCGTCCTCGTAGCGCTTGATGCCGCCGATGCCGGGCGTGGTCAGCTTGCGCTCGATCGTGTCGGCCGTGCGGCGCATGTATTCGTGCTCCGCCGGCAGGACGCCGAACGGCGCGGATACGCCGAGCAGGCTGATGTCGACGATCGGATCATGCGCCAGCGTGAAGCGCTCATAGCCCTTGGCGTCGCGCGCTGCCGCCCCTTGGACTCCGAGCGCCAGGGCGCTCGCGAATCTGCCCGCATCGACGCTCAAGTTGAGCCCGCGGTAGAAGCTGCCCTCGGCTTCGTTCCAGCAGCGCGACTCGATGGCCGCCGCGATGCCGTCCGCGGTCGCAGCCCAGCGCGCTGCCGCGTCCGCGTCGCCCATCAGCCGGCCGAACGAAGCCGCGGCCCGCAATCCGGCGCAGACGGCAGCCGCGGAGTACGTATGCTCGCCCTTGCGCTCCTCCCACAGATCCATGCTCGGCCGCGGGAGACCGGTCTCGTCGTCGATGAAGGCGGCCAGGAACGCGGCGCCGCGCGATACGGCCGGCCACATCCGCTCCGCGAAGTCGCGGTTCCCGGTCTGCTCGTACAGCTGCCACATGCCCCAGACGATCGAGGCGCCCTCGTCGATCTGCAGACCCCAGGACGGCGCGAGGCTGCCGTCGTGGTAGTGGCGCTGCTGCCAGGAGCCGTCGGGCTCCTGCGCGGTTAACGTCCAGTCGTAGAACTTCTCCGAGACGGCAGTCAGACCGGCCTTGTTCAGCGCCGTCGTGATGAAGGCGGCATCCCGGCCCCAGCAGTAGGCGTACCCGCCGCAGCGGGAGAACGTCTCGTCCGGCTCGGGGGCGGCGAGCAGGCTGCCGGTCTCCTTGTCCGCCATCAGGCGGAACGTCAGGAGCGAGCGCTCGTAGGCTGCCGCGATCTCGGCGTCGGCGCCGGCCGGGCATGGCGCGGCGGCTGCGAGATATTCATGCCAGTAGGCGGTCGTCTCGGCGAGCCAATCGGCTGCGCGCTTCGCCTTGGCGGCGGCCATGACGTCAAGCGCTTCGGCGCGGGTCGTGCCGGCGGCGATGTAGACCGGCATCGAGACGGAGGCGCCGGGCGCGACGTTGTCGAAGCGCCAGACGAGCGCGCCGTCCGGCTGCATGTCGATATCGTTGCCGGACAGCCACGAATAATTAGCGCCATCGCGGGCATGTCCGGCCTGATATCCAGCGCAAACGTTTGCGCTGGAAATTGCAAAAAAAGTGCGCTGGCGGTAATGAACGAGGCTGTCCGAGCCGGCGTCGAACATCGTCGTGTTGTAGAGCGCGCTCTCGGTAATGTTAAAGGCCGAGTACCAGACGAACGAAAACGACTGCGCCTGGTCGGAGCGGTTCGTAATCGTATAGTCCCGCACGACGATATCGGCATCAGGAACGGCGAAGTCGCGCTGGACGACCTGCAGCGGATAGCGGTCGGACGCGGCCGAGACTTCGACGATATTGGTGCGGGACATGTACGCGATCTCATGGCTCCAGCCGGCGTCGGCTTCGTCGAACCAGAGCGTCGTGTCGCCGCAGCCGTCGATCTTGAGACCCGTGCGGATCACGTCTACATGCTGGGGAAAATCGATATGCGGCCACCACAAACGGTAGATGCGGCCCGTGCGGCCGACGGACGCAAGCGTGCGCCCGTTGCCGATGACCGCGTCCACGAGATAGGGCTTGTTGTCGTTCATGCGAATCAGCTCCTCTTAAACGTCGGATACATGGATGATTCCCGCACGATGAGGCGATGCGGGATGATGACGGGATTCTGATGCAGGGGTTCGCCGCCGATGACGCGCAGCAGCGACTGGACCGCTGTATAGCCGAGCTGATACGTCCCGATGTCTACGGAGGTCAACGGCGGCGAAGCGAGCTCGGACAGCGCAATATTGTTGAAGGAGACGATGCTGATGTCGTCCGGGACGCGGTAGCCGAGCTCCGACAGCCCGCGCAGCACGCCGAAGGCGACGTTGTCGTCGATGACGACGATGGCGGTCGGCCGCTCGGGCATATTCATGAACTGGGACATCGCCCTGAACCCGCTCTCCTGCAGGAATTCGCCCTCGACGATCCACTCGCCCCGCATCTCAAGACTGTGCTCCTCGAGCGCCTGGCGATAGCCGACCATGCGGTCGTGGGACAGCGTGAGGTCGGGCGGACCGCTCACGAATCCGATCCGGCGGTGGCCCTGGGCGATCAGATGGGCCGTAGCGTCGTAGGCGACCTGAACGTTGTTGTTGTCCACCATCACGGCATCCGGATACGCTTCGCTGCGCCCGAGCAGCACGAACGGGAACTGCTCCTTGCTCAAGAAAGCGATCAGCGGATCGTCGCGCTTGGAGCCGAGCAGCAGCACGCCGTCGACCCTGCGCCCGCGGACGAGCCTTGAAATCGTATTCACTTCGTCGGAGGAGGAGGTGGCCGTCGTCATCAGCAGATCGTAGTTCATGCGGGTCGCCTGCGTGACGATGCCGCGCAGCAGCTCCCCGAAAAAGTAATTCTGAAACAGCTCTTCGGCCGGCCTGGGAAGCATGATGCCCAGCGTCTGCGTCGTCTTGGACACGAGGCTCTTGGCCATGACGTTAGGATGGTAGCCTTGTTCTTCCATAATCGCTTTAACTTTGCGCGAGGTCTCCGGGCTGATCCGCGGGTGGTTCGACACCACGCGGGATACGGTGGACGGCGATACGCCCGCGAGTCTGGCGATATCTTTGATGGTGACCATATAGGGTACCCTCCAAGCGAAGCGTCCGATTGGGTTTGTGCAACCGTTTGAACAGGCATAAAACGGCTGCATGCCAACAGCTATATCCATCCTATCGCAGCCCATAATCAAAGTAAATAGCAAAATTAGAGAGCGGCGCAACAAACGGAAAATCGAGAAAAACATATGAAAAAGAGAGCAATCAAAAGAACGCCTGCGCTTTGTTTGCATTATCCCGGAATATCGACCTGTGCAAACGTTTTTACATGAAACCATCCTTGTTGTATAGTAAGTGGCGTAGATCAAACGCTTTCAACGCTTCGAGAAGCCTTTTGACAAGGCTGGAGCGGGTCCGGCTTGCTGGGAAAGGCGTAAGGTTCGGTTTTTTACTGACTTTTGTTCAAACGTTTGCGCATGCACATACTTTTATTGCTGCAGGCGCAAACTGGAAGAAAAGCGCAGTCCAACGAAACTTGCGTAAGCCTCGGCTCTGCCGACATCAGCCGCAGGCCGGCGGAAACAGCACCGTCCAAAGCCCAATCGCACCGTCCAAGTTCAGCCGTTCCAGTCAAAGTTTCGACATTTCCATCATTGAGAGGGGTCTGCATCACATGGAAATCAAAAAAGTATCCGCGCTATTGGTATCGGCGGCTCTCGTAGCCGGACTCACCGCTTGCGGAAGCAGCAGCAACAATAAAAACGCGGCATCGTCCGCTCCGGCTTCGGAGGCTGCATCCCCGTCGTCCTCGGCATCCGCTTCTGCATCCGGCGAAGAGGAGTATGCGCCGGAAGCCGGCGCGAAGCTGCTCGTCTGGTACAGCGCCAGCGAGAAGGCGATCGTAGAAGCAGCCGCCAAGACTTTCAAGGAAAAGTACAACATCGACGTCAAGGTAGAGGACGTAGGTCCCGACAAGTCGATCGAGAAGATGATCACGGACGGTCCTGCCGGCGTAGGCGCCGACGTATTCTCCGCCGTGCACGACCGTCTGGGCTCCGCGGTGCAAGCGGGCATCATCCTGCCGAACGACCTGCACGAGGAAGAGACGAAGGCCAACAACTCCGAGAAGTCGGTCGACGCCTTCACGATGGACGGTACGCTGTACGGCTATCCGATGTCCGTCGAGACGACGGCCGTCTTCTACAACAAGGACCTCGTCCCGAACGGCGAGATGCCGAAGACCTGGGACGACGTCATCAAGTTCGCCAAGACGTTCAACGACGTTAAGGCCAACAAGTACGCTTATATGTGGGAACTCGGCAACGGGTACTGGAGCTGGGGCTTCTTCGGCGGATACGGCGCGTACGTATTCGGCAACGGCGGCACCGACGAGAGCGACATCGGCATCAACAAGCCGGAAGGCGTAGAAGCCGCCAAGTTCTTCCAGAGCCTGAAGGAGATTCTGCCGATCAAGGCGGCCGACGTGAAGGCCGACATCAAGACGAGCCTGTTCGGCGAAGGCAAGCTGGCGATGAACGTCAGCGGTCCGTGGCAGACCGAAGAGTTCAAGAAGAGCGTCAAAAACCTCGGCGTAGCCGAATATCCGACGCTGCCGAACGGCAAGCCGATGATGCCGTTCTCCGGCGTCAAGGGCTTCCTGGTCAACGCCAACACGAAGTATCCGATCGCGTCCAAGATGTTCGCGGAGCTGATCTCCTCCGAGGAGTTCCAGGCGCAAAACTTCGAGCTGTTCGGCAGCCTGCCGGCTAACAAGAACGTAGCCGCCAGCGACAAGGTGACGAGCGATCCGTTCGCCAGCGTCTTCCTGAAGCAGTTCGACAGCTCCACGCCGATGCCGAAGGTTGCAGGCATGAATGCTTTCTGGTCGACGCATGAAGCCGCGCTGTCCTCGCTCTGGAACGATCAGGCCGACGCGCAAAAGACGATGGACGACTGGGCCAAGAAGATCAAGGACGCCATCGCTTCCGCACAATAATCCGCCAGTTCTGCTAGACGACAACATCAGACCCATTCACCCGCCGCAGCCCGGCGGGTGTAATGGTCTTTAAGGAAGGAGAGAGCCTGTGTGAAGCGACAAGCAATGTCGGCAGCCTGGCTGTCGGTTTTATTTGCGGGGCTCGGACAGCTCTACAACAAGCAGTACAAAAAAGCGGCCATGCTGCTCCTCACGCATGCGGTCGGCATCTATATCGTCGCCGCCCAGTTGTTCCCCTATCTCGAAGGTCTCGTGACGCTCGGCGATCAAGGCCGGCACTTCGAGAAAAAAGGCAAGATCAGTGTCATGGTCGAAGGCGACCACTCGATCTTCATGATGATTCACGGCGTTCTGGCCGCGCTCGTCGTTGTGGTTCTGCTTGTTATTTACATTTTGAATATTCGCGATGCTTATCGGGTCGGACTGCGTATCCAGCAAGGCAAAGAAATCCACGGACTCAAGAACGACATATTCCCGTGGCTGCTGCTCGCGCTGCCATTCCTCGGCGTGCTGTTCTTTACCGTCATGCCGATCGTGTTCACGTCGCTGATCGCATTCACCAACTATGCGTCGCCCAATCATATACCGCCCAAAAATCTCGTCGACTGGGTCGGCTTCGACACATTCCACAAGCTGTTCAATATGAACGTCTGGAAAGACACCTTCTTCGGCGTCCTAAGCTGGACGATCATCTGGGCGATACTCGCCACCGTGACCTGTTACTTCGGAGGCATCCTCGTCGCGCTGCTCATCAACCAGCAGGGCATCAAGTTCAAGGGCTTCTGGCGCATGCTATTCATCATTCCGTATGCGATCCCGCAGTTCGTATCGCTGCTCATCATGAAGAACATTCTGAACGAGAAGTTCGGGCCGATCAACGCTTACTTCAGGGCGTTCGGTCTCGAAGGACTGCCGTGGCTGAACGATCCGTTCTGGGCCAAGGTGTCCGTCGTCGTCGTCAACATGTGGATCGGCATTCCGGTGACGATGGTGCTCGTCATGGGCATCCTGACGAACATCTCCAGGGATCTGTACGAGGCTGCGGACGTGGACGGGGCTTCGGCCTGGATGAAGTTCCGCCACATCACGATGCCGTACATTCTGTTCGCGACCGCGCCGCTGCTCATCACGCAGTTCACCGGCAATATCAACAACTTCAACGTCATTTTCCTGCTGACGGGCGGCAATCCGGCCACGATGGCTTACAACAATGCCGGCAAGACCGACCTGCTCGTCACCTGGTTGTACAAGCTGACGCTCGACTTTAATCAATACAACATCGCGGCGGCCGTCTCGATCCTGATCTTCCTGTTCATCGCGACGATGGCCATCCTGATCTACACCCGCACCAAATCGTTCAAGGAGGAGGACATGATCCAATGAAACGCCCCAAACTGGTATTCAGCTACGTGCTGCTCATCCTGATCGGCATTGCGGCGCTGTACCCGGCGCTCTGGACGCTCCTGTCCTCCTTCCGGGTGGGCAACTCCCTGTTCAGCGATACATTCATCCCGCAGCACTGGACGCTCGATCACTACCGCGATCTGTTCCGCGACCGCGCGGACCGCAGCATCCCGTACGCCACCTGGTACTGGAACACGCTGAAGGTCGCCACCGTCAGCATGGTGCTCGGCACGCTCATCCAGCTGCTGACGGCGTATGCCTTTTCCCGGTTCCGCTTCAAGGGCCGCAAGACGATGCTGACGCTCGTGCTCATCCTGGGCATGTTCCCCGGCTTCCTCGCCATCACGGCGCTGTTCGTCATCTTCAACATGCTGAACCTGCTTGATACGCAGTGGGCGCTCATCATCGTCTACTCGGCGGGCGCCGCGCTCGGCATGTTCGTGGCCAAAGGCTTTTTCGACACGATCCCGCGCAGCCTCGAGGAGGCGGCGGTCATCGACGGCGCAGGCCATATGAAAATTTTCACCAGCATCATCCTGCCGCTGTCGCGACCGATCGTGACATATATCTCGCTCACGACGTTCGCCGGCGCCTGGGTCGACTTCATCTTCGCCCGCATGATCCTGCGTTCGCCGGAGAAGTGGACGCTGGCCGTCGGGCTGTGGAATATTATCGATTCCTACAATAGTACGGAATTCACGCTGTTCGCGGCAGGCTGTGTACTCGTCGCGATCCCGATCACGATTCTGTTCATGTATACGCAGCGCTTCCTGGTCGACGGACTGACGGCCGGCGCGAGCAAGGGCTAAGACGGCAACGACTAAGCGGCGTCGCGGTCCGCGTGTGGCATGTCGCTAGCGGTATGTCGCTAGCGGTATGTCGCACGCGGTATTTGCCATATGCAAGCATTGCGGCTCGGACGAATGCAAAATGAGGTGGGCGGATGAGAAGATTTGTGTCGGGGGCGGCGGCGATCGCGCTGTGCGGTTCGCTGCTGGCGTCCTGCTCGCCAGGCAAGGAGACAGCGCCGGACGGCCCGTCCGGCGTTTACTATGAGATCTTCGTGCGCTCGTTCGCCGATTCGGACGGCGACGGCGTCGGCGATCTCAAAGGAATCGAGCAGAAGCTCGACTATCTGGAGGGACTCGGCGTGGACGGTCTGTGGCTGACGCCGATCCAGCCTTCGCCGAGCTATCACGGCTACGACGTGACCGATTATTACGGCATCAATCCGCAGTTCGGCACGATGGACGATTACAAGTCGCTGCTGAAGGCGGCGCACAAGCGGCACATGAAGGTTCTGATGGACCTCGTTGTCAACCATACGAGCTCGGAGCATCCGTGGTTCGCGGAGTCGGCCGAGGGCAAGGACAGTCCGCGCCGCAACTGGTATACGTGGGCCGAGGACCGCGGGCTGTCGACGTCGGCGATGAGCGCGACGGGCGGAGAGGCGTGGCACGCGCGCGGCGGCGATCACTATCTCGGGACGTTCTGGAGCGGGATGCCGGATCTGAACTTCGACGAGCCCGCCGTGCGCGCCGAGATGGTCAAGATCGGCAACTTCTGGCTCGATCAGGGCGTGGACGGCTTCCGGCTCGACGCCGCGAAGCATGTGTACGAGGACTTCAAGACGCAGGCGAACAGTCCGAAGATCGCGCAGAAAAACCAGGCGTGGTGGCAGGAGTTCCGGCGCGGCTTGACCGGGGCGCATCCGGACGTTTACCTGGTGGGCGAAGTGTGGTCGAGCGCCGGGGCCATCGTACCGTATGTAAAGGACGCGCTCGATTCGACGTTCGGCTTTGACCTGAGCGACTGGATTCGCGAGGCGGCGTCGAAGGGGACCGCGGCGGATATCGCGGACCGGCTGGCGCGGACGAGCGAGGTGTACGCCCGGGAGTCGGGCGGCAAGTACATCGACGCGCCGTTCCTCGACAACCACGACCGGGACCGCTTCATGAGCCTGGCCGGCGGCGATGCCGCCAAGGGCAAGCTGGCGGCCGCGATGCTGCTGACGATGCCGGGCCGGCCGTTCGTCTACTATGGCGAGGAGCTCGGCATGCAGGGCGCGGGCGCGGACGAGCTGAAGCGCGAGCCGATGCGCTGGACGCAGTCCGGTGCTGGCGAAGGGCAGACGAGCTGGGAGCAGTCGGTCGCAAATACGGACCCGGCGGTGAGCGTGGAGGCGCAGGATGGCGCGAAGGGCTCGATGCTGGAGCGGTACCGCGAGCTGATCGCGCTGCGCGCGTCGACCGCGGCGCTGCGCGACGGTGCGATCGAGCCGGTCGCGGCCGAGCCGCCTGCGGGCACGGTCGCCTATGTGCGGGCGACGGCGGACGAGCGCGTCTACGTCGCGCACAATCTGACGGCGGAGCCGCAGACGATCGCGCTGGACGCCGACGCGGCGAAGGCGTACCGCAAGCTGCTGTACGCCAGCGAAGCGGGTGCGGCGCTGAAGGACGGCACGATCACGCTGCCGGCGTACGGAACGGCTATATTGAAATAAGAAGAGTCTGTCCTCAAGGTTAGCGGCCTTGGGGACAGACTCTTTTTTGGTTCAGCGACGAACCGATTCCGACGAGGAGGCGAGGAGTGGCGGGCAGGTGGGATAGAGGCAATGCTGGTTGGTTAAAAACCGGATTGCGCCAAGCCCACGGTAGCTGCAAATATGCAGCTAATTGCTCGAGAATGCGACATGTTCGGAACGATAGCTGCAAATATGCAGTTAAGCTCACGGAAAGTGGCTTATATCCGGCGAGGGAGCGAAAGTTAACTGTATAAATGCAGTTATCGCTGCCAGGTGTCAAGGCTCAGGAGATAATAACTGCAGAATTACAGTTATCGGATATACGTCAGCGTCCTATGACACCCCGCGCCCCCTTCACATGGCGCCCGCCCACGACGTTGCCGGCAAGCAGTCAACCTGACCCTCGGGAGGGTTCACAGCGCGGCTGGCGCTGCGCGGGCACTACTGCACCTGCCGCCACACCGCGTAGCCGAACGCCGGCAGCACGGTTTGCAGGCGTCCGCCCGCGACCGGGGCGGTCTCGCCGGTGTAGGCGTTCTCCCATGCGGCGATGCCGGCTTCGACGGATACTTCGGCCGGCAGCACGCTAGCGTTCATCGCGATGATGAAGCGGCTGCCGTCGGTCCCGCAGCGCTCGTACACGAGTGTGCCGCTGCCGCGCTCCGCCTGCAGGAAGGCGATGTCGGCATCGCGGAACGCGCCGTGCGCCCGGCGCAGCGCGATCGTCTCGCTGTAGAAGCGCAGCAGGTCCGCGTCCTGCTCGGACTCGTCCCACACCATGCAGCCGCGGCAGCCGGGATCGCCGCCGCCGGCCATGCCGACTTCGTCGCCGTAGTATATGCAGGGGACGCCGGGATATGTGAGCTGGAACAGCGCCGCGAGCTTCATGCGCCGCTCGTTGCCGCCGCACAGCGTGAGCAGGCGCGCCGTGTCGTGGCTGTCGAGCAGGTTGAACGCCGACTCCGTGACGGTCTGCGGATAGGCGGCGAGCTGCTTGCCGATGGCGTTGGCGAAGCCGTCCGCATCGATCTTGTCCTTGGCGAAGAAGTCCAGCACCGCATTCGTGAACGGATAGTTCATGACCGCGTCGAATTGGTCGCCCTGCAGCCACATCATCGAATCGTGCCAGATCTCGCCGAGGATGTAGGCTTCGGGATTGACCGACTTCACGGTGTGCCGGAACTCCCGCCAGAAGGCGTGGTCCACCTCGTTGGCCACGTCCAGCCGCCACCCGTCGATGCCGATCTCCTCCACCCAGTAGCGGGCCACGTCGAGCAAGTACTTTTTAACATCGGGATGCTCTGTGTTGAGCTTGGGCATGATCGGCTCGAACGCGAACGTCTCGTACGTCGGGATGCCGCCCGTCACCTGCAGCGGGAACTCGCGCACGTGGAACCAGCCCGCATATTCGGAAGCCTCGCCCTTCTCCAGCACGTCGACGAACGGGGGGAACGTCTTGCCCGCATGATTGAACACGGCGTCGAGCAGCACGCGGATGCCGCGGGCATGGCAGGCCTCGACGAGCGCCTTGAGATCCTCGTTGGTGCCGAAGTGCGGATCGACCTTGAGGTAGTCGGTCGTGTCGTACTTGTGATTCGTCGTCGCTTCGAACACGGGAGTGAAGTAGATCGCGTTGACGCCGAGGCGCTCGATATGGTCGAGATGGTCGCGGACGCCCTTCAGGTCGCCGCCGAAGAAGTTGCGCGGGGTCGGCTCGCCGCCCCAAGGCTCCGTGATCTCGGGATTAAGCGACGGATCGCCGTTCGCGAAGCGCTCGGGGAAGATCTGATAGAAGACGGAATCCTTCACCCAGGAGGGCGGGGCGAACACATCGACCGGATTAATGTACGGAAAGTCGAAAAAGTCGTCCGGGTTCGGCGGGAGGCGGTCGGCGAAGCCTTTTTCCGTAACATAGAGCGTCTCGTCCGCATCGGTCAGCCGGAAGGCGTAACGCAGGCGGCGGTAGGGCGGCACGACCGGCGTCTCCCAGTAGTCGAACAGCTCGTCGCTCGCGAAGCGGCGCATCGGCACGGACTGGGCGGTCCGCTCCCAGGCGTACTTGTCGCCGACGATCGCGTCGGCCTGCGCGAGGTCTCCGCGCTTCGCGCGAACGCGCAGATGGAGCGTCTGCCGGTCCGCCGCGTAGGCGAAGTTCTGCTTGGGGCGATGGTACACGGCTTCTCTGAGAATCATATGATCATGCTCCTTTTGTGGGATTGGGCAAGCATCGTATGCACAAAAAAAAGCACAACCCCGAATGCTTACCCGAGGTTGTACCTGTTGGTAACATTGCCTTTAGATTGTGCTACTTTTTATTATAAACGATGCATCCCGCGCTGCCAACCTGGCGTATGGTGCCGAATTAGCGGCCGCCGTAAGTCTCCACGATCTCCTGCCGCCGGTTGCTTAGCGTCTTAATTTGGCTTTCCAGCTGCTGCCTCTCCCGCTGCAGCTTGCCGATCAACTGTCCGATGTCGCGATTCTGGCTGCTGACGGATTCAAGCGAATTGTTGATGCGTCCCTGGACCATCCAATCCGCGAGCAGCCCGTCGAAGAAATAATCCGAGAACTTGAGCAGCCCGCTCACCTGCGGCACGGCGCTGTCGTGCGACAAGTTCAGATCCCCCAGCTCCTTGCGGAACCGGCGCATGGCATCCTCCGCTTGATGAATGTACATCGTTGCATCGTCGATCCGCCCGTGCTTCACGGCCGTCGCAATCATGCCGCCGCCGAGCATGTCGTATGTCCCCCAATTTTTAGCCGAAGACAGCTTCTCCTCCGCCTGCCCGAGCGCGCCTTCGACCTCCAGCCCGGCGCGGATCGCTTCGTCGAATTCGACGATCATCGCCTGCAGCTGTCCGATCTCTGCGGGCAGCGCTTCAAGCTCCGCCCACTTGTCCGCGTCGTATTGCCGAATCCATTGCTCCTTCATGGAGAGCAGCTCGCGGTAATCGCGCTCCGCATGCTCGACTTCGGCCAGCTTGCCGACGAGTTCGGTCCGCTCGCGCTCCAATGCGGCCAGGGCGGCTGCTGCCGCATCGTGCTTCAGCTTGGCTTCTGCCGCTTCGCGCTCTTCCTTGGACAGTTTATCGTCCAGCTTGCCGAACAACTGCAGCAAAAATTGCGAAAAGCTGGACGATCGCAGTCGTTCGACATCTGCCTGCTCGCTCGCGAGCCGCTCCGACCAATACGCGACCTCCCGCTGCTGCTGCTGCGCTTCGCGGGCGAGATCGGTTCGACGCTTGGTCCATTTGGCCCGCAGCGTCATGTCTCTCTTTGCTTGCGCCAGCTTCTCGTTCCACGCCAGCAATGGCTCGCTCATACAGGTCACCTCAATTTTTATAGGTCAGGGCAGTTGTGGTAATCCTTTAGACGAATACGAGGCGAAAAGGTTTCTTTTGGCATCGGAGGCGGGCTTCAGGCCAATCGCTCTGACCGAAATCCCTCAGGCCGGAGCTGCTGCGCTCATCGAACATTGGCAGCGTATTCAGTCTCAGGCAGGACAAGCGGGGGGCGGGTGTGGTTTAATGGAAATACCTATAATACATATCTGTCTGGAGGCAACCGAATGACCGCGACAACACCGGGCGCGATGCGCCGAACGCTGCTGGCGTTGACGCTGGCGTCCGCGATGACCGTCCTCGGCGCATGCGGAGGCGGCAGCGAACCCGCGACGGCGCCGATCGAGACCGCATCCGCACTTCCATCCGCCAGCCCGACGGCCTCGGCGTCCGCTTCGGCCGAGCCGACCGCCGCCTTCCTCGCGCCGCTCACCGGCATGCCGGTCGATCAGGCCGTGACGCGCAGGCCGCTCAGCGTCATGATCAACAACTTCAGCGCCGCGCGCCCCCAGTCCGGCTTGACGCATGCGGATACCGTGTGGGAGATTCTCGCGGAGGGCGGGATCACCCGGCTCGTGGCGATCTTCCAGAGCCAGACGTTCGACGAACCGATCGGACCGATCCGCAGCATCCGGCCGTACCTGATCGACATCGGCGAATGGTACGGCGGGGTGCTCGTGCATGCCGGCGCGAGCAACGATGCGCTCGCCCTGCTGCAGCACTCCGGCAAGGCCGACATGGACGAGATCAACAATGCCGGCGCTTACTTCTACCGGTCCAAGGACCGCAAGGCGCCGCACAATCTCTATTCGACGCAGGACAAGCTGTATACCGGCGCTCACAAGATGAAGTATGCGGAGACGGCGCCCGTACAGCCGCTGCTGCAGTTCAATCCGGCGCCGGACCTGACGGGCAATCCGGAGGCGGCCAAGGTCGAGCTCAAGTTCCAGCTGTCCGACTACAAAGTGTCCTACGACTACGACGCGGCGACCAAGCTGTATGCCCGTTCGATCAACGGCAAACCGCATATCGATCTGAACAATTCGCAGCAGCTGGCCGCAGCCAATCTCGTCGTATTGTCGGCCAAGCACCGCACCTACGACGATTACGGCCGTCTCGTGATTGACTTGAGCAGCGGCGGGCAGGCTGTGCTGTTCCAGCAGGGTCACGCGATCGCCTGCGAGTGGAAGCGCGACAAAGGCGACGTCATCCGGCTGTACCGGGACAGCCGCGAGCTCGCTTTTCTGCCGGGCACGACGTACTATCACGTGGTGCCGACGGACGGCGGGTTCGACAGTCATGTGAAGTACGAGTGAGGGCTGCAGCTATCAAGGGAACAAAAGAGGTTGTATCTGACCTGGAGTGCTACGATAAAAATGCAGTCGAAAAACCCCCTCGTATGAAATAAAATGAAAGCTAGCGAGGGGACGAGGACGCATGAACAGGTATGACAAGGCATTCAAAGAAGAAGCCATAAGACTGAGC